>CAWCER010000014.1:0-30945 GCA_963794595.1 Bryobacterales bacterium
TGCGGCGGGCGTTGGCGCCGGATAGCGATTCCGTGATCTACCGCGATCGCGTGATCCATGTGGCCGCGTGGGCGGCGCGTTTTCTGTTCAGCGGCGAGCAACTGAATCAACCCGTCGGCCGCTTGTCGGGAGGCGAGCGCGCCCGCGTGCTGATCGCCAATCTGATGCTGGAACCGGCCGACGTGCTGTTGCTCGACGAGCCCACCAACGACCTGGATATTCCGACGCTCGAAATCCTGGAAGAAAGTCTGCTCGAATTCTCCGGCGCGCTGGTGCTGGTTACGCACGATCGCTACTTGCTGGATCGCGTTTCGACACTGGTGCTGGGTTTGGACGGCCAAGGCCAAGCCGAGCGATTCGCCGACTACAGCCAGTGGGATGTGTGGCAGGAGCAGCGCAAGCAGCCTAAACCAAAAACTCAGCCGGAAATTCGGCCGCCTAATTCTGCCGCTGGAGGGCCAATCGGGGTGCCGGTGAGAAAGAAGCCGTCATATCTGGAAGCGCGCGAGTATGAATCCATCGAGCAGCGGGTTCATGATGCCGAGCAAGTGCTGGAACAAAAGCGGGCGGCGTTGAAAGACCCATCCCTCGCCCGAGACGGGCGGCTTCTCGAGCAGGCCTATCGCGAAGTGGAAGAAGCGCAGGCCGCAGTCGACGCTGTTTACGCGCGCTGGGCGGAGCTCGAACAGAAGATGGTCTAGCGCGCGGCTACGGCGACGGCCGGTCTAGTGCTTGTCGCGATAAACTTCGTGGCAACTATCGCAGGCATTGCTGAGCCGGTCGAGCGACACGGTCACCACATCCTGGTTCTTGGACTGCGCCGCTTTATAGGTTGCGTTACCCGCGTCTACTAATTCCTGCGTGAATTTGATCCAATCGGGCCGATCCACCGGCACCTTCTGACCGTTCGAGAGCAGGCGCCCGGGCATCGAGATCAACGCCGCCGCTTCGGAGATGGCAATCGCGCTGTCCTGAACCACGGCCCACTCCTTGTCATTCTTGGGAGCCGTCTGCGCAACACTAAACAAGATGTCGGAATTCGGCAGTATGACTCCGCGCATCACCTGTTTCAGCGTCCCGATCGGCGCGGGCTTGTAAACCGGAGCCTGCGCAATGGCTGCTCCGCAGAGAAGCAAGATGAATCCGAAACGCATGCCTCTATTCTCGCTTGAATCGCCCGCACTTTCGCGGCGCGCCGGCGAGGGAGGCCCAGATCGGGGGAGGCCGCGGCCGTGCTAAACTCGCGACGATTGAACGACAACATCTGTTTTCTTAACGCCACCGAAATGGTGCGGCGCATGCGCCACAAAGAGCTCTCCGCGCGTGAGGTGCTGGAAGCGCATCTGGCGCAGATCGCGCGGCTGAACCCGCAAGTGAACGCCATCGTAACTCTTGTGGAGGAAGAAGCGCGGGCGCAGGCTTTGCGAGCGGATGAAAGCGCGGCGCGCGGCGAGTTCCTGGGCCCGCTGCACGGCCTCCCTATCGCGTTCAAGGATCTGACCGAAACCCGCGGCTTGCGCACGACTTTTGGGTCGCCGATTTTCAAAGACTATGTGCCGAATTTCAGCACTCTTCTGGCCGAGCGCACGCAGGGCGCGGGCGCCAGCACGATCGGCAAAACCAACACTCCCGAATTCGGCGCGGGATCGCAGACATTCAACCCCATTTTCGGGCGTACGCGGAATCCCTGGGACTTATCGAAGACCTGCGGCGGTTCGAGCGGCGGCGCGGCGGTGGCGCTGGCTTGCGGGATGCTGCCGATCGCCGATGGCACCGACCTGGGCGGCTCGCTGCGCAATCCGGCGAGTTTTTGTTCCGTGGTGGGCTTCCGCGCGTCGCCGGGGCGAGTGCCCAAGGTTCCTTCGAGAGACGGATGGAATACGCTGAACGTGGTCGGACCCATGGCGCGCACCGTAGAAGACGTGGCGTTGTTTCTTTCGGTGATCGCCGGTCCCGATCGCGCGGGCTCCGTTGTCGATCCATGAAGCGGGCGCGCGCTTCGCACAGCCGCTCGCGCGCGATTGCCGGGGGTTGCGCATCGCCTGGTGTGGCAAGTTCGCAGGTTTGCCCTTTGACCACCGGGTGAGCGCAGTGGTGAACGCGCAGCCGCGAGACTTTCGAGGACCTCGGTTGCGCCACCGAAGACGCCGATCCCGATTTCTCAGGCGCAGACGAAGCCTTCAAGACGCTTCGCGCGCTGGGATTCTACCTGCAGCACGGAGAGCTTCTGGAGCCGCACCGCGCGCAGATGAAACGCACTGTGGTGGATGAGATCGAGCGCGGAGCGCGGTTGACAGGTCCGCAGATCGCGCGGGCCGAGACCCTGCGCTCACAACTTTTTGCGCGCATCGGCGAATTTATGGCGTGCTTCGATTTCCTGGTGTTGCCGGTGGTGCAGGTTCCGCCGTTCGATATCGATCAGGAGTACGTGACCGAGATCGAAGGCCAGCGCCTGGAAACATATGTGGATTGGATGCGGTCCTGCTACTTCATCAGCACCACGGCGCTGCCGGCGATTTCCGTCCCGGCGGGCTTTACGCCGGAAGGCCTGCCGGTGGGCTTGCAGATTGTCGGGCGCCATCAAGATGACTGGGGCGTTCTGCAGATGGCCTACGCGTTCGAGCAGGCAGCCGGCGTCCGCGAGCGGCCGGCCCTCGCTCGGGCCGGGGTTTAGCTGCTGGGCCGTGGGCACTGGAGTTTAGCTGTCAAGCGGTGGGCGCCGAGCTTTTAGCTGCGGCCGCTCGATAAAGGCGGGTAATCTTTTGGGTGCCGGACGCGTCTACTTTTCATTGCCAAGTCTCGGCCGGTAGGGAATCTTGTTCGAAATGCGAAAGATTGCAGGTACCGTAATCCTTGCCCTGATGTATTCCGGGGCGGCCTTCAGCCAGAACTATACGATTCAGACATTCGCGGGTGGCGGCGTCCCGCAGGGTGTCCCCGCCCCTTCTGCAAGCTTGGGTTCCGTCACGGGTATTGCGACCGACGCGGCGGGGGACGTCTACATTGCATTACAGTCCTATTCCGCCGTGCTGCGCATGGACGCCACTACTCGCCTCCTCACGCTGGTGGCTGGGACCGGGACGCCCGGTTACAGCGGCGACAACGGCCCCGCGGCCAGCGCTCAGCTGAACATGCCTTGGGGTCTCGCATTGGACTCGGCTGGCAATCTCTACATTGCCGACTCTGGAAATAATCGAGTCCGGAAAGTGTCCAACGGCGTGATCACGACCGTGTCCGGAGGCGGCGTCGGCGTTCAACTATCGAATCCGACGGGCGTCGCCGTGGATACCTCGGGTAACTTGTACATCGCCGATTCCGGAAATAATGTGGTGCGCAAAGTGTCGGGCGGAGTCACGGTCACCGTGGCCGGAACCGGGACGCCCGGCGGGCTTGGCGATGGCGGTCCTGCAACCAGCGCGCAGTTAAACACTCCATACGATGTCGCGGTCGACATGCTGGGAAATCTGTATATTGCGGACTATGGCAACAATGCCGTCGTCAAGGTAGTCCTATCGAGCGGTATTCTCACCACGGTCTTTGCCCTGCAAGAAGCGGAGCCTGTCGGCGTTGCCGTGGATGGCAGCGGCAACCTGTTTTTTGCAGCCTTCGGCCTTTCTGCCGTGGGCGAAATTACCACCGGCGGAGCGCTTTCCCAGATCGCGGGAAACGGTACTGCCGGCTACACAGGGGACGGCGGTTCGGCGCCCAACGCCGAATTCGACGGTCCGGTGGACGTTGCGGTGGATCCCACCGGCAACCTCTACGTCGCCGATTACTACAACGACGTGGTCCGCGAAGTCACGGCCGGCATCATCACCACAGCGGCTGGCGGACCATTCGGATATGTCGGTGATAACGGGACGGCAACCAGCGCATTATTGTTTAATCCCACGTCCACCGCCGCAGGTCCCGGCGGCGCAGTTTACATCGCGGATAGCTATCACAATCTGGTGCGCAAAGTAGTCAACGGAGTCATCACCACGGTAGCCGGAACGGGCCTCCCAGGGTACACCGGCGATAATGGCGCGGCTACCAGCGCCACCTTGGATACTCCCTGGGGCGTTGCCGTGGACGCCGCCGGAAATCTCTATATTTCGGACTCGGGCAATAGCGTCATTCGCAAAGTCTCCGGCGGAGTGATCACGACAATCGCCGGAACCGGGACCGCGGGTTTCAGCGGCGACAGCGGAGCCGCCACCAGCGCCACGCTAAACGGCCCCGGGGGAATCGCCCTGGATGCAGCCGGAAACCTCTACATCGCCGACTTCGGGAACAATCGCGTCCGCATGATGTCGGGGGGCACATCACGACGGTTGCCGGAAACGGTACTGCGACCTTTGCCGGTGATAACGGCCCGGCTACCAGCGCCTCGTTATCCGGTCCTCTGGATGTAAAAGTGGACACCGCCGGGAACCTCTACATCGCCGATCGGGCAAACAATCGCATTCGGATGGTGACTGGCGGAATCATCTCCACGATCGCAGGAAACGGAACGGCCAGCTTTGGCGGTGACAATGGGCCCGCCACCAGCGCCCAGTTGAACAGCTCCGTCGGGCGTCGCCCTGGATGCGGCGGGCGACCTCTTCATCGCGGATACGGCGAACAATGTGATCCGGCAAGTAACCAGCGGAATCATCACCACCATCGCCGGCAATGGGATCGCCAGCTATAGCGGGGACAACGGTCCCGCTGCGGCCGCTGGGATGAACGCGCCGCTAGGCATCGCCACGGATTCGCTGGGAAGGATCTTCGTAGCGGATTCCGTGAACAATCTGATCCGCGTGATGAGTCCGCCTTGCAGTTTTACGCTGACGACATCGTCGATTCAGGCGCCCGGCACCGGCGGATCGTTCAACATTGGCGTGCAGACCGCGGCGTTTTGTTCCTGGTCCGTGTCGGGACTGCCGGATTGGATCACAGTGGGAGGCGCATCTTCGGCTACCGGTCCGGCGAATGTCACGCTGATTGTAGCGGCGGCAAGCGGCGCGCCGAGAAGTACCAACATTTCCGTCGCCGGAATTTCCGTGACGGTTAATCAGGCGGCAAACTGCACCTATGCGATCAGCCCGGGCGGGCAAGGGTTCACGGCCGCCGGCGGTTCGGGAACAGTCAACATCACGGCGCCGGCGGGCTGCGGATGGAGCTCGACCAATACTTTGCCGTTCGTCTCCTTCAACGGAGCTTCCTCTGGGTCGGGCAGCGGCGTCCTGAGCTTCCTGGTGGCGGCCAATGCGGGCGGAGACCGTTCGGGTACCTTCACGGTGGCGGGCCTTTCTTTTGACGTGGAACAACAGGCAGCTTCGATCGCGAACCTGAACGTCATCGGCTCGATGGCGCACCTCGCGGCGCAGGAAAACTGGACCACCACGTTCACGCTGGTCAACAAGAGCGCGGCCTCGGCAACATCGCGGTTGAGTTTTTCGGGACGACGCAGCTCGATCCCAGCGGCAACGGTCCGCTGATGCTGCCCTTGACGTTCCCGCAGCAGGCTGCGGCCGCGGGGCCGTTGCTGGCCGCTTCGCTCGACAAAACCATTGCCGCGAACGCTTCTTTGATTGTCGCCACCGGCGGGTCCGCAAACTCCGCCGGTGCTGGTGGGTTCGGCGCAACTGGCGGCCACCGGCGCGGTGGATGGCTTCGCTATTTTCCATCAGATTCAGACCGCGCAGGAAGCCGTGGTGCCGATGGAAACTCGCAACGCGAGTTCTTACCTGCTGGCCTTCGATAACACCAACGGCCTGGTGCTAGGCGTCGCGGTGGCGAATGTTTCCGCGCAGGCGGCTATCATTCCGGTAATCATTCGCGACGACGCGGGCAACGTCATCAGCACTCCCGGCACTACCATTTCGCTAGGCGGCAACGGCCACACCGCCTTCGTCTTGTCGGATCCGGCCCTGGGATTCCCGGTCACGGCAAACAAGCGCGGCACCATCGAGTTCGATACACCGGCAGGCGGGCAGATCAGCGTGCTGGGGCTGCGCTTCACGCCGCCCAACAATGCGCTCACGACGATTCCGGCCTTAGCCAATGTCGGCACCGGCGGCGGCAGCATTGCGCACCTGGCTTCGGGCGGCGACGGCTGGCAAACCACGTTCGTGCTGGTCAATACCGGCGCCACCGCGACGCCGGCCACCCTCAGTTTCTTCACCGATCAAACCGGTATCCCGCAGCCTCTGCCCCTGACATTTCCGCAAGGCAACATCGCGGACATGACGGCTCCCTCGGTCACCCAAAACCTGGCGGCGGGGGCGACCCTTATCATCGTCAGCAGCGGGGCGCCATCGCTCATCACGGGCTCGGCGCAACTCACCACCCCGGAAACGTCAGCGGCTTCGTGATCTTCCGACACAACAACCAGGAAGCAGTGGTGCCGCTGGAGAGCCGCAACGCCAGTGCCTACGTTCTAGCGTTCGATAATACCAACGGCACCGCCACCGGCATCGCGGTGAATAGCGTCTCGACGGCGATAGAGGTAAATGTCCCGGTGGTGGTTCGCGACGACGCGGGGAACCAGATCGCAGCCGAGACGCTTACCATGGCCGCCAACGGACATTATGCCCTTACGCTCGGTGTCGACAGATATCCGGCGGCCGCGACCATCCGCGGCACCATTGAGTTCGACAAGCCGCCCAACGCCTCCATCGGCGCGCTCGGCATCCGCATTCCCACTGGAGCCGCGCATACATTCACCACCTTGCCGGCGCTGGCGAAATAATCCGGCTGCGCAGCGGGACTCAGAAACGCTGTGTCCGAAATCATGCAATGATCGTAGCTGTCGTTAATTAAGAAACGTGCTGAGGAGCAAAGTATGAAATCGATTCAGAAGTGGACCGTCGGCGGCTTGCTAACCGCGGGTCTGGTGGCAATTGGATTCGTTGCGGCAGCCAGCGGTCTGTGGGCCCAGAACCCCGGAATAAAGCGCACGATCGTGTACACCGGCGATGTATCGGTCCCGGGCCGCGAAGCCCGAATCGCGTCGGTCGAAATCGCGCCCGGAGCGAACGCCGGACGCCATACGCATCCCGGCGATGAGATCACCTACGTCATCGAAGGCGAAGGCGAATTGCTGATCGATGGGCAGCCGCCCCTGAAGTTCAAAGCCGGAGACGGCTTCGTGGTGAAGGCCGGCATGAAGCATGATGCGCGTAACACCGGCACGAAACCCGCTTAAGCTGGCCGCGATTTATGTGGTCGAGAAGGGCAAGCCCCTCGCCACCCCGGTGCCTTAACGCGCCGGCACGCGTTTACAGCTTCGCGATTTCATCCAGCAAGCTGCTGAGCGCCTTGCGAAACTGCTCGGGCGAGTACACGTCATACAGCCGCGGTTGCAGCGGCTTTAACAGGGGCTGGAGCGAATCGAACGCCTCAGCCGGCCCAGCGGGCTGTTGCTGCATGCCCCCGTATCCGCGCCGGCCCATTCTCGGCATTGGCTCGTACCCCAGCGGCATCCGCTCCGGCGGCAGATGGTAGCGCACGAAATACAGCAGGCCCTGCGGCTTCGCTTCCGATTCGGGCACCCGGATTTTTTCTCCGGAATCCAGCGTCATGGGCGCCGCGAGAACAATCAGTACACGAACTGGTTCGTTCGCCGCCCCTGCCGGGCTGCTTGAGGGGGCCAGGCGCTCGCGTACTTGCTGCAGGAAGTACGGCGCGTTTTGCCCGCGATGCTCCAGCGAATGGACGTCGATTTTATTGGGATCGGCCTCGGTCAATGCTTCGCGCAGGCGGGTCCAATCCAATTGGTGCACCGCGTCCTGTTCAAAAATGACGCGGCGGTTGGAAATATCCAGCAGCGTGATGTGCAGGCTCCCGCCGGCCACTTCCATCTGCGAAAACACTTTCAACGCAGGCACCAGGTTGGCCAGGTTCCGGTTGTTGACGGTTCCGGTGTTTAATCCGCGGCTGGGGCCGGAGGGCGAGGCGTTCATCAGCACCTCGACGCGAACCGGGCGGCGCGCGGCGACAGGCAGCTGCAAATGCGAGCTGACGTAGGGGATGTACCAGCTATCGGGCGGATCCGTTCGCGCGGAGCAATTCCACGGCCGGCAGATCCTTCCACGCGCCCGGCAACGGGTCATTGCGCAGCGGATTCACGTGCAGCGTTTTTTGCTCGGCCCAATGATCGCGTGTCTTGGCGTCGAAAATCACCACGCCCACGCGGTAATCGCCCGGCAGCACAAAGGCGTCCTGAAGGTATTGGACGTTGGATTTGCCGGCCTCATCCTTCACCTCCTGCAAATCGATGCCTCCGTGTGTCTGGTATAAACGCTTGGCGCCATCCTCGAATTGAATCATGACCCCCAGCTCGCCATGCCCGCGGCGGCTGACAAGCTCGTTGCCATCCACTTGAATTTCCACTCTGGTCTGGAGCCGTTGATGGTTGTTGAGCGCGGCTGCGCCCACGTGCACGGACCAGCGGAGATTGGTCGGCTCGCCTTCCGTCAGCCAGCGCTCGAAAGGCACCGCCGAGAAAACGGGATCGGGCGCGCCGCCGCCCTGGGCGTGCAAGGTTGAGATGCCGGCGAGGCCGAGCGCCAACAATGGAAGTAAGGGTTTGAACGTCACTGCTTTCTTCTGATTATCGCGCTTAGGTTGAGACGCGGCCCGATGCCGCGCCGTTTCGGCGGTCACTTGGCTTTCTTACTTCACGGAGGCTATCGAATCCACCTTGATGGTGTAGGTCTTGGCGTCGAGGATGCCGTTGACTGTCACGCTCTTACCGGCGAACTTTTCCGGCGTCTGCTGGTCGCTCAAGTCGTAGGCGTGCTTCCCGTCAAAGAGAACGTAGGTGGCGCCATGTTCCAGGATGCAGGCCTTGGTGCACGCGGCGTCGGTCGGCCCCATCTGCATGCGGGAATGATCGCCGCGAGCGCACATGCTGTCGGTGATGACGCCGGTGAAGGTGAGCTTCTCCGGCGCTGCCGCTAGCGCTGCGATGACCAGCAGACTCAACAGGGGGAATTTCATTACGTTCTAATGGCCAGGAGTCATCATGTGGGCAGTGCTGGTGCCCGCATTCATGATCCACGCGCCACCCTGCTTGGGATTGTCCGGCAGTCCAGTGGATTGGGTGGTGGCGCCGGGTAACGCGACGGTGGTGTGCGGTCGAGCTTGCGCCTGACTTGGCCCGTTCAGCATGTACCACACCGAACCGTACTCGGGTTTCACGCGGGTGCCATCGGCCTCGGCGGCATCCAGCGCCGCCTGTCTCGCGGCCTTGTCGGGCATGGCCTCGAACTTCCGGTTCTGAGCGACCCGCTCGAGGTTGGCTATGCTGGTGCACTGCACCGCAAACGGCGCGTGTCCAGACACGCCGGACCGGTCGTAGCAGACCAGGCGGTTGGTGCCTTTCTTGATCGTGTCGTAGGTATAATCCGGCTTCCATTTGATGACCGTCGCCCCTTCCCGCATCTGTGCGGGCGCCGCGGCCAGAGCACGATCAATGACTTCGGCGTCAGTCTGTGCGAACGCGCCGGCCGCAACCGCCAGCACGCCAAGAACGATTGGGATTATGCGTTTCATTCGGTGACCCTCCATTTGGTCCGCTGGAATAGTAGTATATCGCGTGCGCCCGCCTCAGTTCGGAAACGCTTCGCGGAAATGCTATCCTGGATACGTTATGTCCATCCCGAACGTGAAACGGTACCGCATCACCAGTCCCGACGGCACCATGTCCGCCAGCCTGATGGCTGTGCTCCCCAAAGATATCGACGTCAATAAATATCTCTCGGAAGCCTCGCAGAGGTTCGACTGGAAAGCGTACCAGGAAGCCCAGGCGAAACAGTTCAAGGTCCGCGTCGGCCAGCAGAAACAGAAGAAAGCGAAGTAACTTCGCGCTTCCCGCTGCTACGGCAGCCGCGCGCGAAGTATGCGCAGGCTGCGAATCCCTTCGGCCGCCACATCCGGATCGGGATCCATCGAGAGCGTTTCGAGCGAAGGGATGCTGTCCTTATCGCCGGAGCGCGCCAGCACCATGCTCAACTGAATTTTCTCATCCTTGGTGGCCGTGGGCAGCATGCCGTAAATGGTCTGCCGTATGGGCTGCTCGCGGGCCAATTCGATCAGGAACGCGCTGGCCACGCCCCGCCAAGCGCGCTGATTCAGCGAATCCAGAAGATACTGCAGCGGCCCGTAACGGTCGGTCTTCAACTCGCCCAACAAAACCAGTGCGAAGGCCGCCGACAGGCGCGGATTCATGCCGTGCTCGGTCATTGAACGCCTGATTCAGCGCTGCTCGATCCATCGGATTCTTCAGTCGCCCCAAGCCCTCCGCCGCCGCTGCCCGCACCGAGTCGTCTTTGTCGGAAAGGTTCTGCAGGAAGATGGCATGGTCCGCCGGATCGGCGATCATGGCCAGCGCTTCGAGCGCGGCGCGCCGGACCTTCACGGAACGCGCGTGCGCCAACGCATCCCGCACTTGCGGCGCGGCTTCACGGTTGCGCAGCAGGCCGGTGGTCTCCAGCGCCTGGATTTGAATTTTTTCCTCCAGATCGCCCAGCAGGAAACTGATGCGCGGCGCCGCCGCCGGATCGCCAATTTTCTGGATAGCCACCAGCGACTCATACATCAGCTTGTCGTCTTTGGAGCGCAGAGCCTCGATCAAATCCGGTATCGCCGCACGGCCGCGCAGCACACCCAGCGCCCGCGCCGCATTGGCGCGCGCATCCAGGCTCGCTCCGCCGCGCGCGAGTTTCCCCAGCGCGACGATCACGTCCGGCCGCACTTGCACGAAGGGATCGATCACCTGGTCGTTGGTATCGGTGAATTTGCCGGTCACCGAACGTGCCGACGCGCGAAAGCGTGCCCGCTGAGCCCGGTCTTGACGTAACCCGGCAGGTACACGTTAACCAAGCCGTCGGTCGCCCGGATCTGCACTTCCGCGTCGTTGTCGCCGGCGGCGCGCACCAGTCCGTCGAGCGTCTTGGGGCCGCCGATTTGGATCAGCGCCTTGACCGCCTCGACGCGCACTCCCACGTCCGGATCGCTTAGCGACGGAACGATCTTCGGAATCGCGTCTTCGCCTTGCTTCCCTAGATCGCGCACCGCGCGGGTGCGCTGCTTAACGTCGGCGTCCTGCGCTTGCAGGAGCGTGAATACTGCCGCGAAACACAGAAGAAATGTTAGTTTCACCGTACAAACTCGACCTGAACGCGGTGCGGGATCAGTCCTGCCTCGTAGCCCATATCGAGCAGTTTCTGCGCGGCCTTGGGCACGACCTCCCCGCAATCCACGGTGTAGTGATTGACGTACATACCCACGAATTTCTCCGCCAGCGCGGGGTCCATATCGCGGGCAAATTGCAATGCGTAATTGAGAGCTTCTTCGCGATGATCGATGGCGTATTGGATGCTGTCGCGCATCAGGCGGCAGCACTCGCTGGCCATTTCCGGACTAAGATCGCGCCGCAGCGCGTTGGCGCCCAGCGGCAAGGGCAGATCGTAGGTGTCCTTGAACCAGCGGCCCAGATCGATGACATTGTGAAAACCTGACGTTGGAGTAGGTCAACTGGGCCTCGTGAATGATCAAGCCGGCATCGGCCTTGCCGTCCTCAACTGCACCTAGAATTTTATCAAACGGCGTATCCACGGGTTCAAAGTCCGGCTGCATCAAGCGCATTGCCAGATAGGCCGTGGTGAGCCGGCCGGGAATCGCGATGCGCTTGCCCTTCAGCTCTTCGACAGACATGGGATGCGACGCCACCACCATCGGACCGTAGCCGTCGCCGATGCTCGATCCGGCGGCCATCAGTTGGTACTTGTCGGCAACATACGGATAGGCGTGGTAGGAGATCGCTGTCAGCTCATACTCGCCCGCCCGCGCCTTCTGATTTAGGGTCTGGATATCGTCCCAGGACATGGCGAAACTGCACCAGATTCGACCGTATTTTACGCGTGGCAAGGGCGTAAAACATGTAAGCGTCATCGGAATCCGGACTATGGGCACAAACAATCTCAGCAGGGAGCGACATGCGTTGGGGTGAAATTAGATGATAGCAGGTGGCGCCGGAAGCACGCATCCGATCTGGGCGCCGCTGCACGCGGTTCGCCCGCCCAGGGTCGCGGTGCGCCCCCGCCGGACGGTTACTGAAATCCACGGCGCCTGCTGGCTCGATGTACAATAATCGTTTGGAATAAAACTATGTCCTACTCAAGCGGCCGTCAATTTCTTCAGCTTCCGGGGCCCACCAACGTGCCCGAGCGTGTTCTGCGCGCCATGTCGCGCCCTACCATCGATCATCGAGGGCCGGACTTCGCCCGCCTGGGGCTGGAGGTACTCGCGGGCTTGAAAGAGGTCTTCCAGACCAAGGGACATGTGGTTATCTTCCCGTCCTCAGGCACTGGCGCCTGGGAAGCCGCGCTGACCAATACCCTGTCGCCGGGGGACAAGATTCTGATGTTCGAAAGCGGCCACTTCGCCACCTTGTGGATTGAGATGGCGCGAAGACTGGGTTTGGACGTCGACGTGGTGCCGACCGACTGGCGCCACGCTCCCGATCCGCAGGTCATCGAAGCCAAGCTGGCGGAAGATCGAGGCCACAAAATCAAGGCCGTGTGCGTGGTGCACAACGAAACTTCGACCGGCGTCACCAGCCGCGTCGCAGCCATTCGCGAGGCCATCAACCGCACGCACCATCCGGCGCTATTTTTGGTAGACACCATCTCGTCGCTCGCGTCAATCGATTTTCGGCACGACGAGTGGCAAGTGGACGTGACGGTGACCGGGTCGCAAAAGGGGCTGATGCTGCCGCCCGGCCTGGGATTTAACGCGGTCAGTGACAAGGCGCTGGCGGCTTCGAAGTCGGCCAAACTCCCGCGGGCTTACTGGGAGTGGGAGCCGATGATCAAGCAAAATGCCGCGGGGTTTTTCCCGTATACGCCGGCTACCAATCTGCTGTACGGCCTGCAAGAGGCGCTGCACATGCTGCGCGAAGAAGGCTTGAAGAACGTATTCGCGCGGCACCACCGCCACGGGGAAGCCACGCGGCGCGCCGTCAAAGCCTGGGGTCTGGAAAACGTGACAGCCGATTCGCGGGAATATAGCGACTCGGTGACGGCCATCTATACTCCCGCCGGCCACTCCGCCGACGGCCTGCGCAAAGTGATTCTGGAACGCTTCGACATGCCGCTCGGCACCGGCCTCGGCAAGTTGCAGGATAAGGTTTTCCGCATCGGGCACCTCGGTGACTTCAACGATCTGATGCTGGCGGGAACCCTGTGCGGCGTCGAGATGGGCCTGGAGATCGCCGGCGTTCCGCATCGCAAGGGCGGGGTGGCGACAGCGATGGATTATTTGACGGAATCGCTCAAAGTAGAGCACGCCGTAGCGCATTAAGAGCGGCTCCGCGCCTGCGGGGGAGCGGCCTGAAGACGCCTATCGGCCCATATTTTTGGTGAGATTTCATCCGGCATTTCTGCTATTATGGAAGCAGATGCTGATCCTGCCTCCGCGCCCGCGGATGTCCGGTTTCGTGTTGCACTCCTGCACTTCTCCTGAATGAAATCCAGCGTACAAATCAACCGTGGCATTGAATCCCTGTTCGGGACCCGCGATGAGAATATCCGGCTGATCGAGTCCGGTCTGCAAGTCCGCACGCGCTTGCTAAATGATTCGCTGGAGATTGAGGGCGACGATGCGGCTGTCGCGCGTGCCGCCGGAATCCTAGACGACTATGTGGCGTTGATACACGCCGGACACGTGTTCAATAACGGCGATCTCAACAGCTTCCTGCGGGTGGTCACTGCGGACCCGGATGCGAGTCTCCGGCGTCTGGTGGAAAGCGGCAAACAGCGCAGCTTCGGCAAGAAAATCATTACGCCGAAGACTATGAACCAGCGCCGCTACTTCGACGCTATCGAACATCATGATCTGGTTTTCGGCATTGGCCCGGCCGGTACCGGGAAGACCTACCTGGCCGTTGCCATGGCCGTTTCGGCGCTGCTCTCGAAGCGCGTGAGCCGCATCGTGTTGACCCGTCCCGCAGTCGAAGCCGGCGAGCGCCTGGGCTTCCTGCCCGGAACGCTGCAGGAGAAAGTCGATCCTTTTCTTCGTCCGCTCTACGACGCGCTCTACGACATGATCGAAGCGGAAAAAGTAGACAAGCTGCTGGAGCGTAACACCATTGAAATCGCGCCTCTCGCGTTCATGCGCGGCCGGACGCTCAACGACAGTTTCATCATCATGGACGAAGCGCAGAACACTTCGCCGGAGCAGATGAAGATGATCCTGACGCGGCAGGGCTTCAATTCCAAGATGGTGGTCACCGGCGACGTGACGCAAATCGATTTGCCGCCGGGGATGCGCAGCGGGCTGGTGGAAGTGGTCGACGTTCTGCGTAGCGTGGAAGGCATCAGCTTCGTTCAATTCGACGACCGCGACGTAGTGCGCCACAATCTGGTGCAGAAAATCGTCAAGGCCTACGAGCGCTACAACGAGATCATCGGCGTCAACCGCCAGTTGTCGCTCAAACTTTCGGAGACGGCGTCCGCCGAGGCTGCCGCGGAGCCGGTGACGATTCCTGAAACAGCGGCCTGAGGCCGCCCGCATGTCATCCGACGAAATACCGCTGCTTTTCCATTCTTCGTCCCAGAGTTCCCGGCGGGTCGATCGGGAAGGGCTGCGTGGCTTTTTGTGCGAGCTCACGCGGCGCGTCGCACGCGGCCGGACTATTACCTGCCTGATCGCAAATGACGCGGAAGTCCGCCGCCTCAACCGATTTTTTCGTGGGAAGGACCAGGCTACGGACGTGCTGTCGTTTCCGCCGGCAAAACCCGATGGCCTGGCCGGCGACATCGCAATTTCCATCGATCGCGCGCGCACTCAAGCGGCCGAGCACGGACATTCGCTCGCCGACGAGCTCCGAATCTTGATGCTTCACGGCGCGCTGCACCTGGCGGGGATGGATCATGAATCGGACTCCGGCGAAATGGCGCGAGCCGAAAGCCGCTGGCGTAAGCGACTGGGATTGCCGGATGGGCTGATCGAACGTTCCCACCCCAAGAAGGCCAAGCGATGACGCTGCTGTTCCTGGTCTTGGACGCCATGGTAGCGATCCTGGTGACACTGGCTACCACCATTCAAGTGCTGTATCTGGAATCCCTGCGCATCCGGGCGCGCGAGCTGCCATCGCTGGAATTTTTCAAAGCCACGCTCGAAGCCAAAATCGGCCTCGAAACCGAACTCGGGGCGCTCACGTTTTCGCTGGTAAAACATCTCGGCCTGGCGGTGCTCGGGTGCCTGACGCTCGCTCTCACCGCGCAGAACGCGACGGACTGGCAAGCGCTCACGGTCGCCGTCCTGCTGGTGGGGTTTTATTCCATCGTGGGCACCTATGTCATCCCGCAGATCTTCTACCGCAAGTGCACGGGACGCGGGCTCCTGCCACTGGTTCCCGTATTTCGCGTGATCGCGATCTTGATGCGGCCGCTGACGTGGGCGCTCAACTTCCTGCAATCCGTGTTCGATCTCGGCGACCACCCTCAAGCCGACGAAGCCCCCACGCCCGAGGAACACATCGACGCCCTGATCGCAGCCGGTGAAGAAGAAGGCATCATTGAAAAAGGCGACCGCGAGCTGATCCAATCGGTGGTCGCGTTCGGCGACACAACGGTGCGCGAAATCATGACGCCGCGCCCGCGCATCGTCGCCATCCGCCAGGACGCGTCGCTCGAGGAACTGCGCGAAATCGTGATCCACGAACAGTACTCGCGCATCCCGGTTTACGAAGACAATATCGATCAGATCACCGGCTTCGTGCACGTGCGCGACATGTTCGAGCTCAGCGACGAAGAGCGCGCCCAGCGCAAAGTCCGCGACATCGCGCGCCCGATTCGCGCCGTTCCCGAAACCAAGCCGGTGAACGATCTGCTGCGCGAGATGCAGGAAGAAGGCGCGCACATGGCCGTGGTGGTGGATGAATACGGCTCCACCGCCGGCATCGTCACCATGGAAGACATGGTGGAGGAGATCGTCGGCGAGATTCACGACGAGCATGAGCCGGAGCGCGATTTCAGCGCGCAGCCCGACGGCAGCTACGTCGTCTCCGGCAGCTTCGACATCGGCCGTCTGCAATATCTGCTCGATTTCCGGCCGCCGGAAGACACCGAATCGACCACCGTCGGCGGGCTGGTAACCGAATGGCTGGGACACGTGCCGGAGGTCGGCGAAGACGCTCGAGCGCGACGGCATCTCGATCAAGGTGCTGGCCGCAAATCAGGTGCGCGTGGATCAGGTCCGGGTCGCAAAGACAGCCGCCAGCGAATGAAGAAACCCAAACATCGCGCGGGATTCGTCACCATCCTGGGGCGCCCCAACGCCGGCAAGTCCACGCTGCTGAACGCGCTGCTGGGGACCAAGCTGGCCATCGTGGCGTCCAAGCCGCAGACCACGCGCACGTCGATTCAAGGCGTGCTGACGCTGCCCGAGGCCCAGATCGTGTTCGTCGACACGCCCGGCATTCACAGATCGAATACGCTGCTGAACAAGCGCATGATGGATACCGTGCGTGCCGCCGCGGGCGCGCCCGACGTGGTGCTGTTTGTGATCGACGCAACCGCCGCGTTCAGCGATGAAGACCTGCAGGCCGTGGATCTGGTGAAGAAGATCGACGCGCCGGTCATCGCGGTGTTAAACAAAGTGGACTGGCTGGAAGAGAAGCCGAAGATGCTGCGATCTGATCGAGAAATACCGCGCACTGCACGATTTCGCCGCGTATATCCCGATCTCGGCGAAGACCGGCGATGGCCTGGACGTGCTGCAGCAGGAAATCATCCAGCGCCTTCCCGCCGGCCCCGCGCAATACCCGGACGATTATCTGACCGATCAGCCGCAGCGCTTTCTGGCCGCCGAAGTAGTCCGCGAAAAGATTCTGCACCACACGCAGCAGGAGGTGCCGCACGCCGTGGCGGTGCTGATCGATTCCTGGGAGGACACGCCCAAACTGCTGCGCATCGCCGCCACCATTTACGTCGAACGGCCGGGGCAGAAGGCGATCCTCATCGGGGCGGGCGGCGCGGCGCTCAAAAAAATCGGCACGCTGGCGCGCAAGGAGCTGGAGCACTTGTTCGATCGCAAGGTTTTTCTGCAGACTTTCGTGAAGGTGCGCGCCGGCTGGCGCCAGGACCCCGAGTTCCTCACCGCCGTCGACTGGCGCTGAGCGCGCGCCGGCAATCGTAGAATTGGAGAGGTACCTTATGCGCCTCGTCAGCCTGCTTTTAATCTTCGCCTTGATCGCGCCCATGCTGGTTCTGGCGCAGGGAACACCCGACGACGATCGCATCTACGACGCGGTGCGCCGCAGGCTTGCCGAAGACGTCGACGTCAAGGGCGCGGGCTTCGAAGTGGTCGTCAAGAAAGGCGCGGTCACTCTGCACGGCCGGGTGCACGACGAGAAGGCACGCGAAAAGGCCGCCCGCATCACGAAAAAGGTGAAGGGCGTCACCAGCGTCGACAACAAGCTGAAGCTGTTGAGTGAGACTTAGTGCCGGAAGTGACGCACTCCGGTAAAGACCATCGCCAGCCCTAAGCGGTCCGCCGCCGCAATGACATCTTCATCGCGCACCGAGCCTCCGGGCTGAATCACCGCCGTGATTCCGTGCCGCGCCGCTTCCTCCACTCCATCGGCGAACGGAAAAAACGCGTCGGAAGCGACCACCGAACCGGCTAGCGGCAGCACGGCCTTCATCGCGCCGAACTTCACGGAATCCACGCGGCTCATCTGCCCCGCGCCCGCGCTGATGGCCTGCCCTCGTCCGTCAATCGCGCGCGCGTACACGATGGCGTTGCTCTTTACGTGCTTGGCGACCTTCCAGCCAAACTCCAGCGCCACCCATTCGGCATCCGTCGGGGACGCGCTTGGTTGCGACTTGCGTCTCCGCGCGCGACAAGCGATGCACATCGGGCGTTTGCGCCAGGAATCCGCCGCTGATGGACTTCACGACCGGTCTCCGGCGGCCCAGCCGCAACCTGCAACAGCCGCAGATTTTTCTTTTGCTGCGAGAATCCGCAGCGCGTCTTCGGTTGTAATCCGGCGCAGCGATCGCTTCGATAAAGGTCTTGGCGATTTCCGACGCCGTCTCGCTATCCAGCGTGCGGTTGAACGCCAGCACGCCGCCGAACGCCGATACCGGATCGGCCTCGAATGCGCGCCGGTAGCTTTCGGCCTGCGTCGCGCCCTCCGCGCAGCCGCAAGGATTGGTGTGCTTGATGATGGCGGAAGCCGGCGCGTCAAACTCGGCGATCAATTGCCAGGCCGCGTCCAGATCCACCAGGTTGTTATAGGAGAGCTCCTTGCCATGCAACTGTTCGGCTCCGGCAATTCCCGCGCCGCCGCTCGCATAGAGCGCAGCCGACTGATGCGGGTTCTCGCCGTAGCGCAATGCCAGCTTGCGCGGCGCGCGAATGTCCAAGATCGCAGGCAGCACTTCGCCGGTCGGCGGAATCTCCGCTAGCCGGGCACTGACCGCGCGATCGTAAGCCGCCGTGGTTGCGAAGGCTTTCTTCGCCAGCCGCCAGTGCGTTTCGCTGGAGAGCGCTCCGCCGCTGGCCTGCAGCTCCGCGACAATCGCGGCATAGTCGGACGCCGCCGTCACCACCGCCACATCCTGCCAGTTCTTGGCCGCCGCGCGGATCATGGTGGGTCCGCCGATGTCGATATTCTCGATCAGTTCCTCCAGAGGCGCGTCTTTCTTGGCCGCGATCTTTTCGAACTCATACAGGTTCACGCACACCAGATCGATGGGCGGGATTCCGTGCTCCGCGATGGCGCGCATATGCTCGGGCTTGGAGCGCATCGCCAGAATGCCTCCGGCAATGCGCGGATGAATGGTTTTCACCCGGCCATCCAGCATCTCGGGAAACTCGGTGACCTCGGCCACCTCGCGCAGCGGAGCGATTCCGGCTTCTTTGAGTGCCCGGTAGGTTCCGCCGGTCGAAAGCACCTCGACGCCGAGGCTGGTGAGAGCGCGGGCAAAATCCACGACTCCGCTTTTGTCTGTGACGCTGATCAGCGCGCGCTGTATATGAGACATGAACTATCCATTCTCACATGCGGCTGCGCATGCGAATGTGGCATGCTGGACCTCATGCGCCTGGTTACATTTCAACCCGCGGGTGCGCCGCCGCAAGCCGGAATCGCGATGCCGGACGGCACGGTCATAGGCTTAGGTCGAGACATGCTGTCCGTGATTGCCGGCGGACCGCCGTCGAGCGTTGCGGGCGCGTCTTACAACGTGGCTGATGTGAAACTATTGGCGCCCATTCCGCGTCCGCCGAAGTTCATCTGCGTGGGTCTGAACTACCGCGATCATGCCCGCGAAACCGGCATGGAGATCCCCACCGTCCCCACCATCTTCAACAAATTTACGAACGTGGTGATTGGTCCCGGCGCGCCGATCGTGCTGCCCAAGGTTTCGACGCGGCCCGATTATGAGGCCGAATTTGCTTTCGTCATCGGAACCGGCGGCCGCCACATTTCCGCCGCCGACGCCCTGGATCACGTCTTCGGCTACACCATCGTGAATGACGTCACCGCGCGCGATTATCAGATGGTCACGTCGCAGTGGCTGATGGGCAAGACTTTCGATACCTTCGCGCCCATGGGGCCTTGGATCGTCACCCGCGATGAGATCGCCGACCCGCATGCGTTAGACATCTCGCTCGAAATCGGCGGCGAGATTCTGCAACATTCCAATACCCGGGAACTGGTGTTTGGAGTCCCCGCGCTGATCGAATATATTTCTTCGGTGGTGACGCTCGAGCCGGGAGATGTTGTCGCCACGGGAACTCCGGCGGGCGTCGGCTTTGCGCGCAAACCGCCGCGCTACCTGCGCGCCGGCGACGAAGTTGTGATTCGCATCCAGGGCATCGGGGAGCTGCGGAATCCCGTGATCGATGAAAGTTCACCGCGGTAGTGCTATCAGAGCGGACTATTTCCGCTCCCCGCGCGTCTGATAAACTGGATCAAGTTGGGAGGTCGTCTAACGGTAAGACTGCGGCCTCTGGAGCCGCGTATCGGGGTTCGAATCCCTGCCTCCCAGCCACTCCAGACGGCAAACCCTATGCGATTCCACGCCTTTGTGCTCCTTGCTGCTCCGCTATCGTGTCTTGCCCAAGTGCCTGGGGCTGCCACGGCGCCCTCAGCGGTCCAGATTCCCGCAGGCCCCAAAGCTCCCCCTGAAGTGGACCAGGCATTGCGCGCCCGCGCGAACGCCTTCCTCGAGCTATCAGAGCAAGGGAGATTTTCGTAAAGCGTACGATTTAGTGGCCGAGGACAGCAAGGACTATTACTTTGGCGCCACCAAGGAGAAGGCTACGTCGTTCACGATCGACGAGGTTCAATACGGGCCTGACCTATCCACGGCGACGGTCAAATCGACCATGAGGCGCCAAATGATGCTGGCGGGGCATCCAGTGGACGTACCCCAGTTGCTGATCTCGCAGTTTAAACTTGAAAAGGGAGAATGGGTTTGGTATCACGATCCATCCAAGGACGTCACCAAGACCATCATAGGCGATTTCCCGGCCGCCCCGGTGGAGGCAACTACCGAGTCGCCGATTCCAAAGGATCTGAGCGAAATGCGGCGAGCGGGAGGTGGCGAAGAATATCGTCGCCCCCAGGGCAACCATCGACAAAAAGTTCGTCGCATTCACCCTGGGCAAGGATGGGACGGAACAAGTGATCTTCCACAACAGCAACAACGGACATGTCCGTGTGCTCGCCGAGGTCCGGGGTGTCGCCGACACCATCACCGTGGAACCCAACGACGTCATGGTAAATCCACAGGCAGACGTGCAGTTTAAAATCACCTACAAGCCCCACCCGGAATCGTCCCTGCGAGGGGGGTGCTGTTTACGTTAGAGCCTTTCGGCAGCGTCTCGTCTTGCCGGTGAGATTTGGGCGCGAAGGGCAAACTCGGAGGCCCGCCGCGCCTGTCCTGCCGCTTCTGCTGCCACCCCTGCTGCACCCGATCCGGCTTCCGCCGCTCCGGCTTCCGCCGCTCCGGCTGCGACCGCTCCGGCTGCACCCGCTCCGGCCGCACCGACCCCTACCCCACCCGCACCAGCGGCGCGGTAGTGGCTGAGCTTCCTAATGGGCGCCACGAATCGCGACGTCCTGCGAGTGACGCTCCGCATCCGCCCATAAACGCTTAGTATCCAGCGATGTAGGCCTTCGGTTAGCAGGGCGGCGCCTGCTCCGACCCTGGAGGATGGGTCAGGAGAGCCAGGAGCAATCCATCATGCTGACTTCTTTACCGATTGAGCAACCCCAACCCAACCAGGAATTCTATGGCGTGGACGTGCTGAATCTTTTCGAGACCTATACGCGCGCTCAATTTGAAGCCGCGGGCGGCCCGCTGATTCCGTTCGATCCGACTCGTCCGGAGCAAGACTGGTGGGACGACACCTACGCCGCTATTACGCCCACGAAGAGTGCAAGTTATAGCGCGGTGGTATCGGGCGCCGGCGGCGCATCGGCCATCGGCAGCTTCACCCAGACGGCCGCACAGATGGCTGCACCCAATTTCAAGGCCCTGCCAAATTACCCGAAGTGGACTCCAGCGGCAACGCTTGCGGTCTACAATCACGCCGCGCCGAGTACCAACAGCCCGGTGGATCCGAAGGACCTGAGCACGGCGGCGCAGGCGCAGGCGCTTCTAGCGGAGCTGGGCGGAACCAGCATCGTGGATATTGGAGCCAATTCAGTCACGCTGCCCAATATCGGGCAGATCGTATTCCCGGTGACGTATCCCGCCGACGATGCTCGCCGGTTATTCGCCGTGGTCCTTTCGAGCGGCAAGCTTTTCAATGTGGGGCAGGCGCTCGCCGGAAAGTATGGCGCGGGTATGGGAGCGCCTGGCGCTTGGGTGGCCGACGCCACGCAGAGCAGCGGATTGAGCTGGCAGGCGACACCGGTACCGGACGGGAGCGCGAGCGCGGCATCCGCTCTCCCGGTGCCCTGCCGTCAATTGCTGCCGAATGAAAAGCTGACGACTTCTCTGGCCGGCGGCCTCGGGTTTCAGAGTACGCAAATTCAGCGGACGGACCTGATTCCGGCAGCCTTGCCGGCTTCCGGCGGAAGCGGCACCGACCCGGTGTTGCTGGATATCCAAGTCAAGGTAACGGCTCTCTATAACTTGATCGTCCCGCGGAGCTGAAGGGAGTCACACAGTATGTGCGTGCAATGGGAACTACCAATGACGGGGAGCTTGGCGCTGGCGCTGGCTCTCTCGCTGCCCGTAGTGGCGCAGACTGCGCCGCCCGCCGCTTTGCCGGTGGTAACCGCCGCGAGTTGCCCTACCTCGTTTTATGCGGCAGGCGCTAGCTTTAACCCGCAGGCGACGCCTAATCTCGCAGGCTGGTATGCAATCGCCGTCCCGATTACGAAATGTGAGAAGGCGTTCCAGGCATATTCAATCACGATGAATAATCTGACTCCGAAGGGCAGCGGGGCAAGCCTGACGTTCACCAGCACCACCTCGACCGGGTTAGCGATACCGCTGAAACAAGTGGGGCCGATCGACATTTATACTTTTGGCACTCTCGGAACCAGCGTAAGCGGACCGTCTTCCAGTCTGGCGGGAACATGGGGCGGGGTAGCCGTGGTTCCAATTGGGAGGACGACTTGGCGTCTCACCCCCTGGTTTCAGTCAATCGGCGGAAAGTGGATGGGTGGTTTGGGCATCGGAAGGAGTTATTGAATAGGGCTGGCCAAATAAAAAAGGGAGGGCCGAAGCCCTCCCTTTCTCTAACATCGACTTCTTGTTAGTTTTCCAGCTGGTCAGCGTATGCCTGGTTGGTGCGCTGCAGTTCCGCACCGCCAGTAACGATCGGAGTCAAGGTGTTGCAGTCTGTTTGCTGACTTATCGAGCACTAGGCCGAGGTAAGTCTGCGGATTCAGGCCCACGCCCGAGAGTGAAGCGATGCCATGGCAGTATTGGAATTCAGACTGCGCAATGACATAGCCCGCGAACGGACCAGCAATCGGCTTCAGGCCGTTGCCTGCGGTTTGACCGCCGGCGACTGCCGAGGACGGGCTGATCACGAACGCCATATACGAGCCGGGGGGAACCAACGCGGTTGACGTCTGCGGTGCAATGACCGTACTGGCGTCCGTGGCGCTACCGAAGGTCGACGGATTGAAGTTGAAGTCCGCCGTTCCGAAGAACCAGAAGGTCACGTGCCCGGCCTGCGGTTGGGCTGTAAAGCCGGCCGCGCAGGTGGTGCCACCGCAAGGATCCAATGAAGTGTTGGCTACGACGATGCTGGTGTTAATGGCTGAGTTGCCAACCACCCACGGGAACAGCATATCGCAAGCGCACTTGCCATAGGTAAACAGGCTGACGGGAGGTGTCGGCAGCGGGTTATCCACGAAGCGCGGAATCGGATAGGTCGAGGTCAATTTCTGAGCCGCGCCCACACCCGCAAAGCTGGTGGCATAGAACGGAGCAAAGCTGGCATTCGCCGAGCCAGTCACGCCCACTTGCGGCGTCCCGCCCACCGGCGGATTGGCGTTCAGGTTAACCGTCGGGTTGACATACACCACGACGTTGGCGAATTCGAGAGCGTTGGGATCGGCGAATGCGACCTCGTAGATCACTATCCCATTGCCGTTCGCATCGAGTGTAATGGGGCTCGTACCACCGATACCGGTGGCCGGGCAAGCGGCTGTGGTTCCACCCTGTCCATGGGCATCCGTACCGCAGACCAGGACTATAGTGCCTGTGTCAACGTCGGCGGCGATAGCGCCAGTCTCCAGATCCACGGCGAGCGGTACGCTCGGATTGGTGCCGAGAGGAATCCCGGAGAAGCGGATTGCAAACCGTGTGCCCTGCGAAACCTCGCCAGCGTTAGTTATCCCCGTAACGTCCGTCGAGCTGTTGAATGCCGTGCCCACCGGCGCCACACCGTTGGAAGCGGTTCCAGCAGGGGGATTGGGCGCAGGAAGCAGGAGGAGGGGATCGTAGTTGATACCCGTTTCGGTGTTATACAGCGCATTGGGCACGTTCTGATTGATATCCGGGCTTGTAAGGCTAGTGCCGCCATTCCACTGATAGAACTGGCCAGGTATTCCCGGTGGCGTGCCATTGGCTATGATCTGCGCGAAGTTCCGGACCTTAAAGGCGGTCGGAAAACCTTCGGTGAGCAAGATCGAGTTGGTGGTGTAGCCCGATACAGCGTTGCACTGCAGGAAGGTGGCTGGGCCGGTAAGGAGGTCAGTTTGACCGGTGCTTTGGCTCACGAGCAAGCCGATGCGGACGGTACCGTTCTGCACGTTCACGATCTGGTTACCACCAAAGTTCGTGCCGTTGAAGGACACGGTGGTGTTGATGGTGGTCAAGCTGAACGAGTTGCCCAGATTATAAACGTTCAATGCAACATCATTTACACGCAGGTTGGTAATACGCATGGTGCGAGAGGCCGCCACGCCGGCAGTCACCACACTACCCGGGGGGTCGATCGGCACGCCAATAAACTGAATGGCCTGTCCAAACGAGCCATCAACCAAGCGTCCCTGGAACACGTTCGGGCGACCTGCGCTGCCGTCATAGTCACCGGTCCCATCGCCGTTTGCCGAAGTAATGTTGCAGGTAAGGTCGGCTGGGGTGGTCTCAAAAGGGGCTGTCGCGCTGCCACAATTCAGCATCCCGTTGCCGCTGGTGGACGAACCAGCTTCGTCTATGATCAACAGAGCTTCATCCCAATTGGGATCGTCGGTGGTCTGGGTGAGCTTGCTGGTGATCGCGGTGTTGGTGACGAATACCGTGATGGTTGCCTTCGGAACCGAGGTACCGACGGTGGTGACGATTCCACCCGTGCAGGTGACGAAAACATCACCGGCGAGCGCGGTATATTCCTCTGCCCGAATCAAAGGGTTGTTCGCTGAGCCTGCGCACTGCATCAGCGTAGACTGTGCGCTTGCCGGGGCTGAGAGCCCCGCCAGGAGCGTCACTCCAGCAAACGCGTAAAGCCATTTGCGAAAATCTGCCATTTCCTTCTCCTTGTGAATTGTTGGAATTGAATTGATGGAAGTTCTCTTGTTCAACCTGAGCCTCAATCTGCAATCCCCTTAGCTTTGAAGAACCTCGGGAACCGAGCTTCCCAGCCGCACTTCACTCTGGCTGATCTCCGCTCGACTACTGTCTTACTCCAGCTCATCTTGATGGACTTCTTTTTGCTTCTTTTTATTCGTTCTGTGCTCGCGGGAATGACGGCGCAATACACCGCCCTGCCCTGATGTACAACTAACAACTGCTCTGGAATCCTCGGACGCAGTCAGACTCTATAGATAACATTGACGAATGGCTTTCGTCAAGGCAAAAGTACCGGTACACAAGTTCAGTTAGGCCCTATATGCGACCCCGAAAGTGTAGTATTTTGCAGGGAATGGCGAGCCTTAGGGGTTTATTGGCGATTTTGCCAGCCGGAGGGGCGATTTTGGGCGGATCGCATATTAAAGCAGCTTAACGTATTTTCGCAGCTTTTTGACCCGGTCGCGCAACTCGTTGCTGGCTTCAATCAGGTCGCTTTCGTCGAGAATCACGTGAGGCGTCATAAAGATAATGAGTTCGCTGCGATCGTGTGAAGTAGTCTTGTTGCCGAAGAGCATGCCGATTCCGGGCAAGCGCGACAAGTAAGGAATCCCGCTGGTGCCGTTGATCGTTGTATCGCTGATCAGGCCGCCGATGGCGATCGTGTCGCCATCCTGCACCGTTACTTGCGTCTGCACCACCTGCTGATTGAAGGAAGGCGTCAGGGTGCCGGCGCCCGCGCCCGGCGAGCTGACCTCCTGGTTGATCACCAAGCGTGACCACGCCGCTGGGATTGACGCGCGCATTCACCTGCAAGGTGACACCGGTGTTCTGGGCGGAGATGCTGCTGGTGACGGTGCTGGATCCGGCTACCGTGGTTGAAGAGGAAGTCTGCACGGGAACTTGCGTGCCGACATTGAGCGTGGCTGGAATGCTGTCGGTGGCAATGAGGCTGGGCTCGGAGAGAATCGTGGTGCGGCTTTGATTCTCGGATAGATTCAGGAAAGCCAGAAGCTGCTTGCTCTTGCCCACCAGAAAACCGAACTGGAGTGCGGCCCCGGCTATACCGGAGGCGGAAGTACTCAGCGTTGCCAAGCAATCCGCGGTCGGCGCCATTCACACGCTGGAACTGCGCCGAAACTCCGCCGGCGAACGATCCGCTGAGATCCACGGAGTAGATTTTCGCTTCGAGCAGAATCTGGCGGGGAGGGACGTCGAGGTCCTTGAGGATGCGCAAAACTTCCTGATACTGCTCCGGAGTGGCTTGGATAATCAGGGCGTTGTCGAGCGGATTGGCAACCACGCGCACGGCCGATTTGCCGTCCGGCGTTTGTCCCGGGGCCGGCGCCGCGGGCGCGGCCGAGCCTACAATCGAAGCCGCGGGAGCAGCGCCGGCCGCAGCCGCGGGCACTTGAGCGGCATATCCGCCAAACACCGGATAGCCATATCCGCCGCCACCGCCATAACCCCCGCCCGATGTGGAACCGGGACAGGCCCCCATCCCGCCAAAGTTGTTATTGAAATTGTTCCCGGCGCCGTAGGTGCTGCCATTCATCCCAGCCCCGGCACCGCTGGCCGCGTAGGTGTTGGGGTATCCCATACCGTTGGATTGGCCGCCATAGCCACCGCCACCGCCATAGCCACCGCCACCGCCATAGCCACCGCCATAACCACCGCCGTAGCCGCCCGGGTAACCTCCGCCATAGCCGCCGCCATAGCCGCCGCCGTAACCATACAACTGGTTCAGGGCGATAGCCACGCATTCCGCGCGCCCGTAGCGCAAGCGATACACATGATTTTCACTGCCGCCGCCGAGATTCACTTTGACGGGAACGTCCAGCCGCTTCAGCCAGGCCTCGACAGTATCGAAAACGCCCGGGTTGGGGGCCACCGCAATCAGAGTGTTGATACGATCCACCGGCAGAAACCGCACGGTGGCGCTTTTGCCATCGAGCGAGGCGGCTTTTAGTACGTTTTCCAGATCCTTCACCAGGTCCGATGGCTTGGTGTTCTTCACGTCGAACAAGCGCACACGCTGGTTCGCGAAAGTATCGCTATCGAACAACTGGATCAGTTCCATGGTCCGGCGCATATTGCGGCGGCTGTCCAGGATAAACAACAGGTTCGACGGAGCGTAGGAATACATGGTGGCGTTCTCGCCTATGAACTCACCCAGCACTTTGGTGAGCTCATCCACCGTCACATACTTGAGGAACACCAGATTCAGCATGATCTGGTCGTCTTCGGGAATATCCTGCGCGTTCACCTGCGGGCGCAGCGGCATCTTGGGAGCATCTTTAAGCGGCAGGATGCGGTAGACCTCGCCTTCCTTAATCATGGCCGCGCCGTTGATGCGCAGGATCAGGTCCAGCAGTCCGCGGGCATCCATGTTGGCGGTGCTGCCGTAGGTATTCAGCACCACGCTGCCCTTCACTGCGGGATCCAGAATATAGTTGATCTTCAACTGACGAGCCAGTTGATTGATCACTTCGACCAGCGAAGCATTCGTCAGCGTCAGGTTGCCGATGGGCACCCGCGCGAGGGCCGGGGTTTCTTGGGCTGCCGTGGTTTGCGCAGGGGTAATTTGGGCAGGAGCGGCCGGGGCCGGATTGGCGTCGGCCGGAGTAGTTTGGGCCGGTGCGGGTTGCACTGGAGTGGCTTGCGCGGGAGCCCCCGGTGCAGGCGCCGCTTGCGCTTGAGCACCCTGAGCCGGGGCACCTTGAGCAGGAGGGGCGGGCGGCGGAGCTTGCGCGAAGGCAACTCCCGCGGCCAGCAGCACCACCTGCAATAGCGCAATTCCTCTTACCGCGATAGAACGCATTTTCATTTCACTCACTCTCATTTGACTGCCGTCCAACTGCAGGACGCGCCGAATATACCCACCGACTGAACCTTCATGAATCCCGAATGAACCGTGCCCACGGGCGAATTTTCGGAGGGGAGGCAAGCGCGGTCTCCGCTCGATAACAACGGCCCGAATGTGGAATCGCCGCTGGTATCGCCCGCGCTCGCGCTATTGGAACCGGTGCCCGTGCCGCCCAGCGAAGTCACGCCTTTAACAGGCGCCGGAGTGGCGGAGGCACTGGTGCTACTCGCCGCCGATGCGGCGGGTGCAACCGGGCTCGGATGATCCAGCGACGCTACCGAACGCACGGGCGTGGCAGCCGCCGCAGAGGCGGAAGCCGGCGCCGCGGCCCTGCCGCCTTGTCCGCCGGCCTGCGCACTTGCCTGGGTACCAGTTTCCTTCGGCTTTAGCTCTTCGAGCTTACGCTCGACATTCTTGCCCTTCCATTCGAAGTCGACCCGGTCTTGGTCGAAACTCACCAGTTTGAAATCGCCGATCTGGTCTCCCGCGTGATAACTGCGCTGGACGGCGTTCGCCGTCATGCTCAGCAAAATCACCGGCTCGCCAATCGACATCTGCCCGTGATAGCTGGGGAGCGCAGGCATCACCGGCTCCGGCGCGGGCTTGGGAGGCTCCACGACCACGGTGGGATTGCGGTCTTTCGAAAACAGCATCTTGCCGGCGACATCGATATACTCGGCGGGCGTCACGGCTTTCACGGCGGGCAGAGCCGGCGGAGCCAGCACCGCTTTCGCCGCGACTTTGCGCTGCAGCACCACACGTTCGCGCGCCTTGGCTTGGAGCCAATTCGTACGCAGGGTCCAGATTAGGGCTCCGGCAAGAGCCAGCAGCGCCAGATTCAACAATACGAGTCGCCGATTCAAAACGCGCCTCCTCCGGCTTTCTTCGAAGCCGTCGATTTTTCAGGCACCAGGCGGCGCGGCACCACGCCCGAAACGGCCAGGCGCACGGCCACGGTCTTCTCTTTGGCGTTCGAGGAAAGGACGCGCAGATCGCTGGTGGCCACCAGCTCCGGCTCGGCTTGCAGCGCTGCCAGCAGGTTCACGAGCTGATCGATGCGGCATTCGATCTGCACCGCCACGCCCGCTTCGCCATAGGAATCGCCGAAGGGACGGACCGGAGTGAGTTCGGTGGAGCGAATTTCGATGGGCGGATTCTCGGCCGCGCCCAAGCGGCGGATGATCTGAATCACTTGCGCCTGAGCCTGCGCGGCGGTGTCGGCGCGAATGATTCCTTTTTCGCGCACGGCGAGCTCGGCCGATACTTTCTTGAGCACGCTCTCTTTTGCCGGAACCGTCGCCGCGGCTTCGCGCAAACGTGCCAGTCGAGTTTCCGCCAGCTTCACCGGATCCCCCACGGGAGCCACCACCGCAGCCGTGCTGTCGTTCGCAGGCCAGAAGTGAATCACCAATCCCAGCAGCGCGGATACCGCCAGCCAGGCCAAGGCGCGCCGGTCGCGAGGCCGCAGATTCATTGGCCGGCCTCCCGGTTGGTGCGAATGCGAAACGCCTCGGCGTTGGTCACGCGCGTGGGCGGCATCACGAATTCCGAGCCTTGGAACAGCGGCGAGGCGTCTATGGTCTGCAGCAGCGGGGCCGCCTGTGGAGTTTCCCCGGCCAAGGTTACCTGGGTGCGCGTGACTTCGAGAGAATTGAGCCAGGCGGGCGGCGCCAGAATGCGGGTCATCTCAGCCAGCACATCCATATCGCTCTTGGTGCGGGCGCGCAGAGCGTCCAGTTGCGAAGTGTTGCGGCGAACGGTTTCGATCTGGCGGTCGAGCGCCGTCGAGCGGGCGGCGACCGGCGCTACCCTGGCGATTTCGGCGTTCAGCGAAGCCAGATAGCGCGAGTTGTCATAGCGCGGAAATAATGCCAGTCCAATCGCGAGCAACAGAACCGCGGCGCCCAAAGCGGCCGAGGGAATCCACAGCCAGCGCGCGCCGGATGGGCGCAATTCAGCCGGAAGCAAGTTGAGCGGCAGCGCCATCAAAGGGCACGCCGCAGTCAGCGCTGCGGCATACGGCAGCGCGGGGGACGCGTTAAACAAAGTATCCAGGCCGTGGGGCGCGGTGTCCGCTTCCAGGCGCAATTCGGATGCCGCCATCGGCGCGGCGCGCTCCAGCGGAACGTCGAAGGTGGCGGAAAACACCGGACGGCTGGCGCTTTCGCCGTAGATCTCGACGCCCGATTCCGCCGGCTCGTAGGCCAGCAGGCCGGAAGACGAGGGCGCCTCCCGAAACATACGCAGCGCGGAATGGATCGCGGCAGCCGAGCAAGTGAACGCGCCCACTTGAATGCCGGCCTCCCCGAACAAGGTTACGAAGCGCTCGATCACCGCGCGGCGCGTGATCGCAATCAGCACCGAGGAAGTGCCGGGGATGCGCGCCCAACTCGCCGCCACGTCTTCTTCGCGATAAGGGTGCAGGCCGTCGAGTTGAAATTCGATGGCCGCAGGCAGGTCTTTGTCGGTTACGCCGGGGAGCGCCAAGTGCCGCACCATCACCGCACGGCGCGGCAACAGAACCGTCGCAGCGACATGCTCACAGCCGTGCTTGCGCACGAACGCGGCATATTCGGTGCCCCACACGCCGGCGGCATGATGCATGGCGTCTTCGAAAGCGAGCGTCCCCACCACGCGCGCTCCGCCGGGATGCACGCGCACCGCGGTTACGCGCAGCGATTCGCCGCCGTGCGGTCCTACAACTTCAATGCCCACGCCGTGCCCGAACGCCAGCCATTTTTTCAGGCCGTCGGGGATCAGCGTGCGAAGCAGGCTCATGGCTGCGAGTCTCCGGAAAAACCCGGCTGCCCCGGAACGTTGCCCCCGCGAACCGTCATGCCCGGATATGGCGGAAGCGCGGCTTGCGACCAGGCGTCATCGTACCAGCGCAAGATGTGCATGGACTGAGGAGATTTCTGCGGATCGAAAAGCTTGATGGTCGCCGCAGCGGTGCGCACCACTTCGGAATAAGAGCCATCCGGCCGGCGCAGGCGGGCGCTCGCGCGCAGCGTATAAATCGAGAATCCGGATCCCATGGCGATGCGCGGCGGCAGA
>CAWCER010000015.1:0-37394 GCA_963794595.1 Bryobacterales bacterium
AAATTTCCTTGTTCGGATCGGCCACTTCCGCCACTACCTTTTTCACGCCAAAGATAAGAATTGCGCCAGTTGATTCATCCAGATCCGCCGCTAGTTCTTCATCGGTATGAAAATGCTTGCGCGCCGCCACCAGCATGGCGTCCTTCACCGCGTCCAGAATGATCTTCGGATCGATGCCCTTTTCCTTGCTCAGAATTTCGATGGATTGAACAATAGGTCCCAGACTCATATGATTTCCATTATTAGTGGTGAGAAAATTACCACTCGAACTTCAGGTTGGCTTTTTCCACCTGTTCGAGAGGGAACTGCACGCTCTTGCCCGGTCCGGGCTCAAGAGTGATGACGCCGGCGGCGAAACTTTTAAGCGTGCCGGTCAAATGGCGTTGATTTTCGACGGGCTGGCGCAGGACCACCTTGACCTTCTGCCCTACGAAGCGCTCAAACTCGCGCGGCTTGGTGAGCTTGCGCTCGACACCCGGCGAACTTACTTCCAGCCGGTAGCCCGCGCCCGGAATCACGTCTTCGATATCCAGGATGGTCCCGACGTGGTGCGAAATAAATTCGCAATCGGCGAGTGTAACCCCTTGCGGCGCCGCCGGATCCACCGCTTGGCCCGGAACCGGAGGGCGGTCGATAAAAATGCGCAGAACTCGATTGCGGCCGCCGCCCACTAAGTCCACATCGACGATTTCGATGCCCTGGCTGGCGCCAACCCTTTCTGCGATCTCGATCACTTTGTCTATGACAGCCTCACGGTCCGCCATCTGGCTTTGCCGTCCAATCAAAATAGCGCCGACCAATAAAAAAGTGGGCTTGCGCCCACCCAACTATTCGCCAACTGACCCCAGTATACACCACGCGTGAGACCGCGGATCATACACACCTGCGATTACCCGCTGGTTCAGGGGTTAAGGTAGGGAATTGGACCCTACCACTCTGCATGTCCTTCTCGTGGTGTTTTTCGCCACATTAATTCGATCGACGTTTGGCTTTGGCGAAGCGCTGATTGCCGTCCCGCTCTTGGCGCTCAGCTATTCCGATTGAGATCGCCGCTCCGGTCGCCGTCCTCCTATCGATCATCATCGCTGCCGTGGTCGTGGTGCAGGACTGGCGAAAAATCCACGTGCGCAGCACCGGCTGGCTGCTGGCTCCCACATTCGTGGGGATTCCGTTGGGCATCGTGCTGCTGACCAGCGTTCATCAGCACCTCGTCAAAGGCGTATTGGCGCTCGTGATCGTGGTATTCTCCGGATATTTTCTGGCGGGCAAGAGTCCGCTCCATTTGCACAATGACAATCGCGCGTGGCTTCTGGGCTGCGGATTCCTAGCAGGCGTGCTGGGAGGCGCGTACGGAATGAACGGGCCTCCTCTAGTGATCTATGGAGCTATGCGCCGCTGGTCTCCGCAACACTTCCGCGCGACGCTCCAAGGATATTTCTTGCCCGCGAGCTTAATTGCCATTGTGGGATATTGGTTCGCGGGATTATGGGTTCCGGCAGTAACCCGATACTTCCTGATGTCGCTGCCGGTGGCCCTTCCTACTATTTTTCTGGGCAGGGCGATCAATCATCGCCTGCGCGGAGATACCTTCCTCAAATATGTTTACGGCGGCCTGGTGTGCGTTGGCGTGGTACTGCTGATCCAGGCAATCCGACAGAGATAGGTATCGTTAGCCGGCTGCTAGCCCCACTTCTTGCCCAGCGCTTCGAGGCCCGCGCGCCCGAGATCTTCCGGCGTCATCACGACCTTGAATTCGACATGGGCGTTGAAGCCCAGGAACCAGGGCTCGGCCAGCGACGGTACCTGGGACGCATTCTCCATGTTGACCCCTCCGCGGTGGCCTTCGATCTCGGTGAAGTACGCCGCCTCGGGCTTGAGGTCCGCCATGATTTTTTGCATCTTGGCGCCGATGGAGCCGTCTTTCACATCAGAGTTGAAAGGCTCGATCGGGAATTTTACTTGCATCAGGATTCGCATGGCGAACTAGCCTACACGGTCGCGGACGTGACCGCATCGCTCACCCAAAGCTCCGAGGCCAGCAGTCCGCGCCAGGCTTTTTCGTGGCGCGCCAAGCGGAAGCCGTGACGCTTCAGAAGAGGATGGTGATCCACAAGACGACGCGTGCGCAGCCCTGTTACGATGCGGAAGAACAGGTAGAGAGCCCGCACTAGCCAGCCGTTCCCGCGAAACTCCGAGATCAGCCAGCGGGATCGAGGAGCAGCGGCGTCCGCCAAGTGCGTGACCAGCAGGTTTAAATCGGACTCATCGAAGCAATCGAGAAAGAAGTGCGTGACGATCACGTCGTACTGAGTAGCAGGCAGCGGCGCAGTGCGCGCGTCTTGGCAGCGATAGGCAACGCGTTCCGCGCCAGCGCGTGCCCGAGCCAACTCCAGCATCCGCGGGCTTACGTCGATGTAATCGACGCATGAATGTGGTGCGGCCGCCAGCAATGCCGCGAGCGCACGGCCGTCGCCATCGCCCATCGCCAGCACGCGCCGAGCATGGGCTACATCGCCAAGAAACGCTTCTCGCCGCCGTTCCAGGGCTCGCCCGAAGCCTGCATATTCGAACCAGCGATACCAGCGGGCGATCCTGTCACAGTCCACGCTACCCGCGCACCATTGGAAGGAAAAATACGGGGCTCAGCAGAGCCACGTCGGCCAGCACCCGCACGGCGTCCGCCGAAAGTCTTGGCCGCACCCGGTCCAGCAGCAGGAATCCGAATGCGCTCGCCAGTTCCGCGCCCCCCAGCACCGGACGGTGCGCGTACAGCAGGGCTCCGGCGGCGCATGCCAGGACAATCGCGGCAACGCTGGGCGACCAGTTCAGTTTCTCGCCCTCCCACTTCTGGATCGCGATGCAGTTCATCCAGCACAAGCCGGAGAATAAGAGAATGGTGGCCACATCGGCGGGAGCTTTCACCTTTCCCCAAGCTACCAGCGAAGCTCCCAGCGCGAACAGCACTCCGACCGCGGCCTCTTTGTGCAATCGCAGGACGCTCGAATGCACCAGCGCAAAATAAATGCCTACCGCCGCGAGCAAAATTAATCCGTGCAGAAAGAGTCCTGCCGGCAATCCCTCCGCCGCCAGCCAGGCGGTCAATACGAGGATCGTCATCCACGCCGGCAGCAGCTCGCGCCAATGGCGACGGTAGAATTCATGCCGCGGAGAGTGGACATCGCCTCGCCATGCGTCGAGCGTCCGGTCGGCCGCGTAGATCAACCACACTGTCGCAAGCAGCAGAAGCGCCGCTAGCGGATCCACCGGCACCTGGAAGCAGCGCGCAAACAGAATCTGCCACAGCACGGCGACGATCGGAGCATCCAGGCTCAGTAGATTGGGCCATAGCCACAAGCGCGCCGGCGCGGCGGTTGCTGACAGTGCGCTCTCCACCCCTTTATTATGAACGCATGCGTTTCCGAATCCTGCTTACAGTGGTGGCGCTGCTTGCGGCAGCGGCTGAGGCTCCGGCGAAAGACCGTCCCATTCCCATCAAGGTTGTGGTCGTAACCATGTTTGAGATCGGCGCCGATACCGGCGACCGGCCCGGCGAACTCCAGTATTGGGTGGAGCGCGACAAACTCGACCGCGTGATCCCGTTTCCGCAGGGCTATCACGATCTGCGCATGAATTCCGATGGGGTGCTGGCAGTGCTCACGGGCATGGGCACGGCGAAAGCCGCGGCGTCCATCATGGCGCTGGGCATGGACCCGCGCTTTGATCTAACGAAGGCGTACTGGCTGGTAGCAGGTATCGCCGGCATCGATCCCGCCGATGGCAGCCTCGGCTCAGCAGCGTGGGCCGAGTGGGTGGTCGACGGCGATATCGGCTACGAGATTGACGCCCGCGAAATTCCCAAGGATTGGAAAACCGGCTATGTTCCGTTGCGCAAGTCCACGCCTTACGAGCTGCCTTTGATCACGCCCAACAACGGCGAAGCGTATCACCTAAATGCGGCCCTGGTCGATTGGGCGTTTCGATTGACCGAGCACGTGCCGCTGATGGACACCGAGGCCATGCAGAAGGAGCGCGCCTTGTATCCCGGGCCCAACGCGCAGCGCGCGCCTTTCGTCCTCAAGGGCGATACGCTTTCCTCCAGCACCTTCTGGCACGGCAAGCTGATGAACCAGTGGGCTAACGACTGGGTGAAGTATCACACTGGCGGTCAAGGCAATTACGTCACAACCGGCATGGAGGACACGGGCACCTTGCAATCGCTTACGTTTCTTGCGAAGGCCGGACGTGCCGATCTAAACCGGGTGTTAGTGCTACGTACCGCGAGCGATTTCGATTCGCCTGCCGGATCGATGACCGCCGCCGAAGGCTTGGCGCGTAACGTACGCGGCTCGTTCACCGGCTTCCTGCCGTCGATCGAAGCCGCTTGGCGCGTGGGGCACATCGTGGTCGATGAGCTGGTCGCGAAGTGGCCGCAGTATAGGACGACGATTCCAGGCAGCCTGCCGCACTAACGCGTCGCCTGCTACTATTCCCGTGTGGGCGATTCCGCTTGCGTCCCAAGTTCTGCCTCCGCCGTTCCCGGCCGCGACGGTCACCTCGCGGCACTCTGCCCTGGTCCGCGTCACTCACTGGATCACCGCCCTGTGCTTTCTTGCCCTGCTGGTCAGCGGAGCTGAAATTGTGGTCTCTCACCCTCGCTTCTATTGGGGCGAAACCGGCAATATACATACTCCGACGTTGTTCAAACTGCCGATCCCGGCCTCGCGGAACCTTGTGCCGACCGGCTACGGGTACGTGCTGCCGGACCAGAACGGATGGAGCCGGTATCTCCACTTTCAATCTGCCTGGGTCGTGGTGTTGACCGGCTTACTGTACGTAATCTTCGGCCTGTTTACAGGGCATTTCCGGAAGAATCTGCTCCCGGACCAGGCCGATCTTTCGTGGCGGGCATTCTCAACCGCAATCGCCAACCATTTGCGCTTCGAGCGGCCGAGTGAGGCGGAGGCCTGGTCGTATAATGCGCTGCAGCGGCTCACCTACCTGTTCGTGATCTTTGTTCTGTTCCCCTTGGTCATCTGGACGGGCCTGGCCATGTCGCCCGCGTTTGTTTCCGCGGTTCCGGCGGCCGTCACTCTGCTGGGCGGCCAGCAATCCGCGCGCACGATTCACTTCTTCGTCTCGCTGGCACTCCTGCTCTTCCTGCTGGTTCACATCGTGATGGTTTGCCGTGCCGGATTCAGGAGCCGCATGCGAGCAATGATCACGGGCCGCCGGTACACCTATGGAGCGCACATGACCGATCTCTCCCGCCGCAAACTGATCACGACCGGACTCGCCGCCGCGGCGGGCGTAACGGGCTTGGGCGTGGCCGCGCGCATGGCGCAAAAGTATGGACTGGTCCCGCCCGATCACGGCGGAATCTACGGCCTCGGCGAAACGCTGAACTACGCTTCCCAGCGGCTGCTGACCAGGCACTCGCTTGCCCGCGAGTTCCCTCCGAGCCAGATTTCGAAGATCCCGGTCGCGAACGAAATCGCGCCCCCGACGGAAGCGTTCAAACGCCTTCAGGCTGGAGGGTTCGCTGACTGGCGGCTCTCCGTCAGCGGCATGGTCGCACGGCCCGCTTCGTTTTCGCTTGCCCAGCTGAAGAGCTACCCGTCGCGCAGCCAGATCACTCAACTGGCGTGCGAAGAGGGCTGGTCGTATATAGCCGAGTGGATCGGCGTGCCTCTGTCCCACGTCCTGGAAATCGTGGGGATCCAGCCGCAAGCGAAATATGTGGTCTATTCCTCGATAGAACCCGACTGGTGGGATAGCATCGATATGGCCGATGCAGTGCATCCGCAAACTTTTCTCGCCTATGGGATGAACGGCGGTGAAATTCCCGTGGGGAACGGCGGGCCGCTGCGCATGCGGGTCCCCCGCCAGCTCGGCTATAAGAGCGTGAAGTTCATCACCCACCTGACTGTCACGGACAGTCTGAAAGAGTTCGGCAAAGGTCTGGGTTCCGCCGCTCCCGAAGCAGGCTATGCCTGGTACGCCGGGATCTAAAAAGATTCGATCAACCGGCTCGTGGCGATTTAAGCGTGACGGGCTCTCGCCCCGGATTGCTGGGCCGATGGAACCTTGCGAGCGCGATGATCGCGGCGAAATTGTGCGGGAGGGCAGTCAAACTCACGCTTGAATGCGCGATTGAATGCCGCTTCCGAGCCGTAGCCCACCGCACCGGCGATTTCGGCGACGCTGTCCTCGGTCGAGCGGAGAATCTCCGCCCCCAGTTTCAGACGCCACTGTGCCAGGTAGGCCATCGGGGAGTCTTCCAGGAAATGACGGAAGCGCTCGGCCAGCCGCGTGCGTGAGAGGCCCGTGCGCTTTGCCAGTTCCGCGATTGTCCACGGATGAGCGGGCTCCTTATGCAGCAGAGCCAGTGCTTGCCCGATGATGGGATCGCGCGCGCCAGCCATCCATCCGGTCTGATCGGGAGGCAGCGAGCCAATGTAGCGTCGCAAGGTTTCTACCAACAGCACCTCAGAAAGCTTGGCCAGCACCAGGCTACTGCCGGCGCCACCTCCATTGGCGTGATCGACCGAGAAGCGGATGGAGTTTTGGAGCCATTGGCCGGACGGCTCGCCGGAGACATTCACCTTGAGAATCTTCGGCAACCCAGACAGAAAAATTTCACACAGCCGCGGATCGCAGGCCATGTATCCGCACACGAAACGCGTGACTTCGCCGCCGCCGCCGAAGCGCGCGACCTTGAGGCCGTCGGCCAGATGCGCGGACATTGCTTTGCCGTCGACTGGCTTGTCGGTTAACCCGTTGCCTAACCGGTGAGCATCTCCGTGTGGAAAGATGACGATGTCGCCCGCCGTCAACTCCACCCGTTGCCCCTCCTGCAGCAGTGCGTAGGCCCGCCCCTCGGTAAGGAAATGGTAGGTGATCAGGTGTTCCGCTCCGGGAGCGAGATACGTGGCCATCGCTTCCGACCGGGAGGAGTCAAAGCACCAGGGCGCAGAGAACTCGCCGTTAAAAAACAGCGCCCCCTGTAGCCTGACGACTTTCAATACCTCGGACAGCACGTCCATCCCGCATATTTTCGCCGAATTGGGCGTTTGTGCCAAGCATGCCGAACGATGGATCAAGTATCTTAAGCTCCATTGGCCCATAATGGCCATGAATAGAGGAGAAGACCATGAGTCCAAGCCAAGCTCTAAATCCAAACCCGTCAATAAACGCAAATAGGGCCTTGTGGGAAAAAGGCGACTTTACAGAGATCGCCGCCTTGATGCGTGATTCTGGAGAAGCCCTAGTGAAGTCGCTCGGGATAACGCCGCCGTTGCGAGCTTTGGACCTCGGCTGCGGAGACGGCACCACGGCCCTGCCGCTCGCTCTGTTGGGGGCCGATGTCACGGGAATCGACATCGCCAGGAACCTGGTGGAAGCCGGAAACAAACGCGCCGAGAAGGCCGGTCTCAAACGACTGAAGTTTCAGGAAGGGGACGCGTGCAACCTGGAAGGCGTCGGCGACCATTCGTTCGATTTGACACTTAGCGTGTTCGGCGCCATGTTCGCCCCCAAGCCATTCGATGTCGCGAAGGAGATGGTCCGTGTTACAAAGCCGGGCGGCCGCATCGTGATGGGCAACTGGATACCCAACGATCCTTCATTCGTATCGCAACTGCTCAAGATCAGCGCATCGTTTACGCCGCCGCCGCCGGAGGGCTTCATCAGCCCGGTTTTATGGGGAGTGGACACTCACATCATTGAGCGGTTCGGAAAGGCCGGAGTGCCCGCGGAGAAGATCTCCATGAACAAGGACACGTTTTACTTCGCATCGGCTGATAAGAGCCCGGCGGATGTGATCGAAACATTGAGACGATTCTATGGCCCCACTATGAACGCGTTTGATGCGGCCGAAAAGAGCGGGAAGGTGGAAGAGCTCCATCAGCAGCTTTTGGGACTGGCGAATGCACACAACCGGGGCAAGAGCGGTGGTGCTTGCATTCCGGCCACATTCCTGCAGGTTACAGTTTCCGTTTGAGGTTCGATTTTTACAAGAGACAGAGACAGGAGGAACACATGAACAAAAGATCAGAAGCCCTCGCGGCCCGCCTGGAGGCCGGCTCCGCTGCATTGGCTGCCTTCGCGGGCACGCTTTCCGAAACAGAATGGCACGCGCGCCTTCCCAAGGACGGAAGGAAGGTTGGCGTGGTGGTGCATCACGTTGCCAGCGTGTATCCCATCGAAATCCACTTGGCGAGTTTGCTCGCTTCCGGCCAGCCCATCACGGGCGTGACCTGGGACGTTGTCGCAAATATGAACCGGGACCACGCGAAGGAGCATGACGCCACCTCAAAGGAAGCCACCCTTGCGTTGCTGGTAACCAACAGCGCCGCGGCGGCCGCGGCGATCCGCGCTCTGAGCGATGAACAACTGGATCGCGCCGCGCCGGTGTCGCTCAATAGTGACGCTCCGCTCACCTGCCAGTTCATGCTGGAGGATCACGCGGTGCGGCACAGCTATCACCACCTCGCCGGAATCAAAGCGGCGGTTGGCCGTTAGCGGCGGGAATCGGGCCGCCGGCAGCCTACGCGATCCGATTCCACCCCTGAACCACGCGAGTTTCGTGTTCATAGCCGAGTACGCTCACCGAACCGGTCGAGAGAGCCAGCAGGCGTCCGCCGGTTGGCTCCAATCCCAGCCAGCGGGCCGCCAGCACACGCAACATATGACCGTGGCCAAAAAGTGCCACGTCGCCGTTCGCCGATGCCGTGCCAGCGATCACGCGATCCGCGCGCGCGCCTACTTCTGCCGCCGATTCACCCCCCGGCGGAGTGCCGGTCCAGATGGTCCATCCCGGATTCTGGACTTGAATCTCGGCGGTCGTCAGTCCTTCATAGGCGCCATAGCCCCACTCCCGCAAATCCGGCGTGACCTCGGGAGTGTATCCCGCCAACCGGCACGTTTCGAGCGCACGGCGTAGCGGACTCGCCAGCACCATCGCAAACGTTTTGCCGGCGAGCAACCGCCCAACGGCCGCAGCCTTGCGCTCGCCTTCCGCGGTCAACGCCAAGTCCGTCGATGACGTGTGCCTGCCCGACGCGCTCCACTCCGTTTCGCCATGCCGGATCAACCACACTTGGCCGCGACTCATCTTTACACTCTACTGCCTGACCGGATCTTGGCGTGTGCTAGGATAACCCTAGGGATTCCCTATGGCCACCCTATACGTCGAAAACGTTCCCGACGAGTTGTACGAAGCTTTGCGCCGCCGCGCCAAGCAGAATCGCAAGTCGATCGCGGGCGAAGTCATTTCGTTGCTTGAAGTAAACGTGCCAACTCCGGCGGTCCTCGAAAAGCGCCGGGAGTTTTTCAAATACGTGGAACGTCTCCAGCGTCGCAAGCCCCCGTCTTCGGGACCTTTCCCGTCCGCTGAAGAAATGATACGCGAGGATCGCGAGCGTTGACTCTATTGGTCCTCGACGCGAGCGTAGCCGTCAAATGGTTCCTGTTAGCCGAGGAGCCGTTCAAGGACCGGGCGATGCAGCTTCTGAGACAGAGCCAGAACGGCACGATAGACTTTGTGATCCCCGATCTGTTTTGGGCCGAATTAGGAAACGTGCTCTGCAAAGCGGTGGGGCAGGGCCGGTCTACTGCTCAGGACGCCGAAGAGTCCCTGCGCAAAGCGAAGAAGCTGGAATTGCTGGCCGTGCCGTCCGCCGAGTTGATTGAAGGGGCCTTCGATATTGCCCGCCGATACGGCCGCTCTTTCTACGACAGCATTTACGTTGCGCTGGCGGTCTCCCGGGATGCCACTCTCGTCACCGCGGACGAGAAGCTGGCGAACGCCACCGCTGCCTATTTTCCCGTCAAGTGGCTTGGGGCGTTACTGCTCTAAGGTTTATACCATACTTGACAATAACGCACTAAACTTGCATAATGGTCACAGGCTAAGTTAATAGCCGAGAGTTTAATGCTAAGTGACGGGAGAGAGACGAAATATCATGAGTAAAATCATTGGGATAGACCTGGGTACCACCAACTCCGTGGTTGCCGTGATGGAAGGCGGCCAGCCGGTCGTCATCCCTAACCAGGAGGGCGGGCGCACGACTCCGTCGGTAGTCGGCTTCGCCAAGAGCGGCGAGCGCCTGGTCGGGCAGGTGGCCAAGCGGCAGGCGGTCACCAATCCGGAGAACACGGTCTATTCGATCAAGCGCTTCATGGGACGGCGCTTCGACGAAGTGAGTCAGGAAATGAAACTGGTCCCCTACAAAGTGGTGGCCGGCGACACGGATGACGCCCGCGTCGATATCATGGGCAAGAAGTATTCGCCGCCGGAGATCTCGGCGATGATCCTCGGCAAGCTGAAGGAAGCGGCCGAGGCCTATCTGGGCGAGAAGGTCACGAAGGCCGTGATCACGGTGCCCGCCTACTTCAACGACGCCCAGCGGCAGGCGACCAAAGACGCCGGCAAGATCGCGGGCCTGGAAGTGATGCGCATCATCAACGAGCCGACGGCGGCGGCGCTCGCCTACGGCCTGGATCGCAAGAAGAACGAGACCATCGCGGTCTATGACTTCGGCGGCGGCACCTTCGACATCTCGATTCTCGAAGTGGGCGACGGCGTGGTGGAAGTGAAGTCCACCAACGGCGACACGCACCTGGGTGGCGACAACATCGATCAGCGCATCATCGACTGGCTGATCCAGGAATTCAAGCGCGATCAGGGCATCGACGTCTCGAAAGACCAGATGGCGCTGCAGCGCCTGAAGGAAGCGGCGGAAAAGGCCAAGATCGAGCTCTCGACGCTGCTCGAGACCGAACTCAACCTGCCGTTCCTGACGGCCGACGCCAGCGGCCCCAAGCACTTGGCCATCAAGCTGACTCGCGCGCGCTTCGAGCAGATGGTGGCGGACATTCTGGAGCGTTCGGTGGAGCCTTGCAAGAAGGCGCTGACGCGATGCCGGCGTAACGCCCGCGCAGATCGACGAAGTGGTGCTGGTGGGCGGTTCGACCCGCATCCCGAAAGTGCAGGAGATGGTCCGCAACCTGTTCGGCAAGGATCCCAATCGCAGCGTGAACCCCGACGAAGTGGTCGCGGTGGGCGCGGCGGTGCAGGGCGGCGTGCTGGGCGGCGAAGTGAAGGACGTGCTGCTGCTGGACGTCACGCCGCTTTCGCTGGGCATCGAAACGCTGGGCGGCGTATTCACCAAGCTGATCGATCGCAACACCACCATCCCGACGCGCAAGAGCGAAGTGTTCTCGACGGCGGCCGATTCGCAGACCTCGGTCGAGATCAAGGTCTACCAGGGCGAGCGCGCCTTGGCCAAGGACAACCGCATGCTGGGCGTGTTCCAGTTGATCGGCATTCCGCCGGCTCCGCGCGGCATCCCGCAGGTGGAAGTGACGTTCGATATCGATGCCAACGGCATCCTGAACGTCACGGCCAAAGACAAGGCCACCAACAACGAACAGAAGATCACCATCACTTCTTCCTCCGGCCTCAGCAAAGAGGAAGTGGACAAGATGGCCAAGGACGCCGAATCGCATGGCGCCGAGGATCGCAAGCGCAAGGACGAAATCGACGCGCGCAATCGCGCCGACTCGATGGTTTACCAGGTCGAGAAGATGCTGAAGGACCATCGCGACAAGATCAGCGACGACGGATGCTGCGAACGTGGAAGAGGCGCTGGAAGCCACGCGCAACGCCATGGCCGGCGGCACCGTGGAAGAGATCAGCAAGGCGACCGATACGCTCACCCAGGCCAGCCACAAACTGGCGGAGGCGATGTACAAAGCGCAATCCGGCGAGTGCGCTCCGGGCGGCGCGCCCGGTGGCGATGGGGCGGGTCCGGGAGCCGGTGCAGGCGCCGAGAAGCCGAAGGACAACGTGGTCGATGCAGAATTCGTCGACGTTGAAGACAAGAAGTAAATGGGTCGGGGAGAGGGGTCGGGCCGTGGGCCCGGCCTACCCTGCGTATGCCGCAGAACGACTACTATCAAACCCTCGGAGTGGAACGCGCCGCGAGTGCGGATGAAATCCGCAAGGCCTATCGCAAACTCGCGCGCAAACATCATCCGGACTTAAATCCCGGCGACAAGTCCGCCGAGGACCGCTTCAAGAAAGTTCAGGAAGCCTACGACATTCTGAGCGAGCCGAAGAAGAAGGAGATGTACGATCAGTACGGCTTCTATTCGGAAAACGGAATGCCGGCGGGCGGTCCGGGCCCGGGTGGTCCGAGCGCGGGTCCGAACATGGGCTTCGGCGGATTCGATTTCTCGGACTTCACGCGAACGGCCGGGTCGGGCAGCCGCACCCGTCCCTCGGGATCTGGCGGCGGTGGCGCTGGTGCCGGCGAATCGGCGAATTTCCAGGATATCTTCAGCCAGTGGTTCGGGCGCCAGCATGAGCCTCAGGAGACCGCTCCCGAGAAGGGCTCGGATCTCGAATACGGTCTGAGTATCGATTTCTGGCAGGCCATTCGCGGGACCCAGGTGCGTCTCAAGATCAATCGCCAGGAAGTTTGCGCCACCTGCAACGGCACCGGCGGCGCGCGCTCCGGCGGCAATACAGTATGTCCCGAATGCAACGGCAGCGGCACGGTAACCCAGATGGCGGGCGCCATGCGCTTCAGCCTCAAGTGCCCGCAAGCTGCGAAGGCACCGGACGTCTAACCAACAAGTGCGCCGACCTGCCATGGCGACGGGCGGATTTCACATGCTGAGACGGTGGAAGTGCGCATTCCCCCGGGAGCGCAGCAAGGCTCCCGTCTGCGTGTTGCCGGGAAGGGCAACGCGGGAACACACGGCGCGCCGGCGGGCGATCTTTACATCACGGTGCGGGTCGAGGAGCATCCTTTCTTCCGGCGCGACGCCGACGACATCTTGATCACTGTACCGGTGCGTATCGACGAGGCGGGCTTGGGTACCAAGATCGAAGTGCCGACCATCGATGGCCGCGCGCAGCTCAAGATTCCGCAAGGCACCAAAAATGGGCAGAAGTTCCGCATGCGCGAAAAGGGCGTGCAGAATTCGCGAACCGCCGGCCGCGGCGACCAGATCGTCGAAATCGTCGTCCAGGCGCCGGAGGTGCACGATGAGCGCACCAAGGAACTGTTGCGCGAGTACGCGACGCTCAACCCCGCCGATCCGCGCGCCGAAATCTGGAGCAAGGTGTAATCCTATGTCCAAGGGAAGTTCCAAGGCCAAGCGCGCGGCGTTCATGATTTCAGCGGTTGCCGAGCAATATCAGATTCATCCGCAGACGCTGCGCCTTTACGAGCGCGAAGGACTGCTCAAGCCGTCGCGCAGCGAGGGCAATACGCGCCTCTATACCGAGGACGACGTCGAGCGGCTGGAAGTGATCCTTAAGCTGACACGCGATTTGGGCGTGAATCTGGCCGGCGTCGAAATCATCTTGAATATGCGGGAGAAGATGGCCGAAATGCAGCGCCAGATCGAGGCGTTCGTATCGAGTCTCAATACCGAAATTACCTCGCAGCGGGCCCGCCCCCCCGCGCAAGAGCCCTCCAATTCATTGATCCCGGTGATCCAGATCCGGCGCTCGAAGAAGCCCGGCGCGTGACGACAGGTCATGGACCTGTCCTACGGTCAACGAGTTCTCATCCATAATAGATAGATCTTCTGATGCCTCCTCCGTTGCGCAGCATGACCGGCTTTGCACGCGTGCGCTATCCACTGGGCGACGGCGAATTGGTAGTCAGCGCCAAGAGCGTGAATCATCGCAGTCTCGACCTGGTGATCCAGGTTCCACCGGCGCTGGAGCCGTTAGAGAGCGCCATCCGGGCCAAGGTGAAATCGAGCGTAGCACGCGGGCACGTGGAAGTGCGCGTGTCGGTTCCGAAGAAGGCGGCGGGAGACGCGGTGCTGACCGTCGATCGCGACTTTCTGCATGACTACCTGCGCATCTTCCGCGAAGAGGCCGCGGCACACCATCTCGAATCGAAGCCGGATCTCAACGCGGCGCTACGCATCCCCGGTATGTTCGCCCCGGCCGAAAGTGCGAGCCCTCCAGAAGGAGTCGAGGGTGCGCTCGATGCAGCGCTCGCCGCGGCGCTCGACGAGCTCAATGAATTCCGCTCCCGCGAGGGAGGCGAAATCGCCGACGAATTGCGCGGCCACAACCAGCGCTTAAGTGCCGCGGCTGAGCACATGGAAAAACTTCGCGCGGCCGCCGCGGAATATTTTCAGAAGCGGCTGGCCGAGCGCCTGCAGGAAGTCGTTAAAGGAATCCAGATCGACCCGCAGCGGCTGGCGCAGGAAGCGGCGCTCCTGGCCGACCGCAGCGACATCGGCGAGGAGCTGGCGCGCTTGAAGATTCACTCCGGGCAACTGGCGGCGCTGCTCGATGCGGGCGGCGAAGTAGGCAAGAAGCTGGACTTTCTGCTACAAGAGATGAATCGGGAAACCAATACCATTCTTTCGAAGACCAGCGGCGCGGGAGAGCCGGCCATGAAGATCACGGACCTGGCGCTGGCCGCCAAAGCCGCCATCGAAAAGATACGCGAGCAATCTCTCAACCTCGAATGAAACCGGAATGACGACGATCTTTATCATCTCAGCGCCCTCCGGATCGGGCAAATCGACGCTGGTCAGCGAGCTGATGCGGCTGGTTCCAAGGCTGCGTTTTTCGGTGTCCTACACCACTCGTTACCCCCGCGGCGACGAACACGACGGGGCGGATTATTTTTTCATCTCGCGCGATGAATTCGAGGACCGCATCAGCATGCGGGGAGTTCCTGGAACACGCGGAAGTCTTCGGAAATTACTACGGTACGCACATTAGCGAGCTCGACCGCGCCGCCGCCGAGGGTTACGACCTGGTGCTCGACATCGACGTGCAGGGTGCGCGACAATTAAAAGAGAGAATTCCGGCCGGGGTATCCATCTTTATTCTGGCGCCCAGCCGGCAGATCCTGGAAGAGCGGCTGCGGGCGCGCAGCCAGGACTCGGAAGCTGTGATCCTGCGCCGTCTGCACGATGCGGCTGGAGAAATTCGCAATTATTCTCTATATGATTACGTGCTGGTGAACCGGGAAGTAGCGGCTTCGGTCGAGACTCTGGTTGCAATCGTGAAGGCCACCCGGAGCCGGCGCGACCGGATGGAAGACGAGATTCGTCCGATATTGGAAACATTTTCGTAAGGTTAAAAAGGAAGTCTAAAAATGGCAGAGTCAAATCTGAAGCAAGTGGCGCAAAACGTGATTCCGGACGATCCGGAAGCCAGCGCCTACCGCTTTATCATCGTGGCCGCGAAACGCGCGCGCCAATTGCAGGGCGGCTCCCGCAGCATGCTGCCTACCACTTCGAAGAAACCCACGGTGGCGGCAATGGAAGAGGTGCGGCGCGGGCTGGTGCCGTACGAAGACACCGCGATTCAAAAGACGCTGCCGGTGCTGGCCGAAGAATAGCGGGGACTTATGAACGTCGCGCTGGGCGTTGGCGGAGGAATTGCCGCATACAAAGCGGCGGAGCTGGCGCGCGCGCTCATGGAGCGTGGCTTCACGGTGGACGTCATCATGACGCGTGCGAGCCGAAGAGTTTATCCGGCCGCTCACGTTCGCCGCGCTCACCGGCCGCAAGGTGCACACGCACCTGTTTTCGGCCGCAAGCGCGGACGACACGCTCGCCAGTGCCATCGAACACATCCGCTTGGCGCAAGAGAATCAGCTCCTGGTAGTCGCGCCCGCGACCGCCGACCTGCTCGCCAAGTTCGCTAATGGCCTGGCGGACGATCTGCTCACCACCACCTATCTGGCGTTCACTGGAACCGTGGTGCTGGCGCCGGCGATGAACACGAATATGTGGAATCATCCGGCTACGCAGTCTAATGTGCAAGCGCTGCGCGAGCGCGGGCACGTGATCGTCGAGCCGGACGAAGGGCTGCTGGCCTGCGGAACGATCGGGCCGGGGCGTTTGGCGGAACCGGCGGAGATCGCCGACGCTGTGCTCGACGCTAGCAAGAAGAAAATCCGGCGGGATCTCGAAGGCGAGACTATCCTTATCACCGCGGGGCCGACGCAGGAACCCATCGACGGCGTGCGCTATTTGAGCAATCGCTCCAGCGGCAAGATGGGTTATGCGTTAGCTGAGGAAGCTGCAACGCGGGGTGCTCGCGTGGTGCTGGTGTCAGGACCCGTTAGTTTGTCGTTGCCTCGCGAGGTCGCGGTGATTCCGGTTCGCACGGCTGCCGAAATGCGCCAGGCCGTGATGGCTCACCTGACGGAAGCGACTATCGTGATTAAGGCCGCGGCGGTGGCGGATTATTACATTCCGAATCCGTCGCAGCAAAAGCTGAAGAAGACGGCCGCGCGCCTGTCACTGGATCTGGAGCCTACGCCCGACATCCTGGCCGAGCTAGGCACTAAGAAAGGCGACCGCCTGCTGATCGGGTTCGCCGCCGAGACCGATAACATGATAGAGGAAGCTCGCCGCAAGATGCAGCAGAAAAATTGCGACATGGTAGTCGGCAACCTGGTTGCCAGGCCGGGTACTGGATTTGAGTCCGACGAAAACGAAGTGGTGCTTGTAACACGCGCGGGCGAGACTATTCCAGTGGAACGCGCGTCTAAACGCGTGGTCGCCGGTCGGATCCTCGATGCAGCGCTGCGCCTGCGACTGGCTCTGCACGTTTCTCGATGACCCCCGAACAGCTCCGTCAATATCTCAGCTTTTATCAGGATCTCGGTGTGAAAAACCTTTACCGGCGCACGCCGGGCACAATATCGACCGCGGCCGCAATCGCTGTTCCTGAACTTTCGGCCCCCGCTATGCCCGCACCTTCTCCTATCGAACTTCCACCGCTGGCGCCGGCCGGCGACACCCTCGCCAAAATCCGTGAAGATATCGGCGATTGCCGCCGCTGCGGGTTGTGCGAGAAACGGAATAAGATCGTCTTCGGCTCCGGCAACGAAGGCGCGCGGCTGGTATTCGTGGGTGAAGGTCCGGGCGCCGATGAAGACGCGCAGGGACTGCCATTCGTGGGCCGCGCGGGACAACTGCTCACACAGATGATCGACGGCACGGCATCGAAGGAAGGCATACCCATCAGCCGCGCGGACGTTTACATCTGCAACGTGGTGAAGTGCCGGCCTCCGGAGAACCGCACACCACTGCCCGAGGAAATGGAAATGTGCGGGCAATTCCTGTTCCGCCAATTGATGGCGCTGCGCCCTAAGGCGATTTGCGCGCTGGGCTCTACCGCCGCGAAAGCACTGCTGGCAACCAAGGATGGCGTGATGCGCCTGCGCGGAAACTGGCACAAGTGGCATGACATCCCGGTGATGGTTACCTATCACCCGTCCTATCTTCTCCGCCCTTACAATCAAAACGCCAAGCGTGAGGCGTGGGACGATCTGAAAAAAGTCTTGCACTTCGTGTATGACTAAGCCTTCGATCACCAAGAGGGGCCTCTTCATCACCTTCGAGGGCCCCGAAGGCAGCGGCAAGTCCACGCAGTTGCGCATGCTGGGCAAGAGGCTGCGCGGCCAGAACCTCGCGGTGCTCGAAACCGCGGAGCCCGGCGGCACGCCTATCGGCCTGCAGATTCGCCGCGTTCTGCTGGACACGAAAAATCAGGAACTGTGCCCCACTGCCGAGCTGCTGCTGATGTTCGCGGCCCGTGCACAGAACGTGGAGCAAGCCATACTGCCGGCGCTGGCTGCCGGGCAACTGGTTCTCTGCGACCGCTTCACCGACTCGACGCTGGTATATCAAGGGGCGGCGCGAGGCCTGGGCGCGGAAGTGGTTTACGAACTGGATCGGATCGCCTGCCGAGGGCTGGTGCCGGACCTAACCCTGGCGATCGATATCGACGTGGCAGCCGGATTGGCGCGCGCGCATCACCGCAATGAGCGGACCCAAGATGTGGAAACGCGGCTCGACGAACAGTCCCTGGAGTTCCACCGTAAGGTTCGCGCGGCGTACCGTCAGCTCGCCGAAGACGAGCCGAAGAGGGTGAAGCTGATCGACGGATCGCGCGATGCCGCTGAAGTTGCGCAGACGGTGTGGAACGCAGTGCAGCCTCTACTAACCGAATAATTTCGCGCCGAGCCCCACTCCCGCGGCTGCGAGCATCACCCACCACGTTTCGACGCGCGTAAACGCCAACACAATGAAGCTGATGACGAGAATGGCGGCGGCCAGCGGCGTCGTGGCGGCGTCGCGGGAGAGCGGAATCGAAGCGGCCATCAAGAGCCCGGCGCTGGCCAGGATCACCGCCTGGATAGCGCTTCGGATGCGTGGAATCTTGGCGTATCTGCCGATCCAGCTCATCAAGGGAATGATGACGAAGGAGGGCGTGATCAGGGCGATCAAGGCCGCCGCAGCCCCCGGAAGCCCCGCGGCAAAATAGCCCACGCTTACCAAATACAAGCCGTTGGGACCGGGACCGGTTTGCCCGGCGACGATGGCGGTATTGAGCTGGCGATCGGTGAGTACATGGCGCTTCACCACAAAATCGTTGCGGACCACCGGTAACGAGGCCATGCCGCTGAACGAAGTGGTGACGGCTTTGAGCAACAGCAGGTAGAGCAGGACGAGATTCATAGTTCGGTTTCCGGGGGCAGTGCGCCTTTGCTGGAAGGCTCCTTCCATAACAGGCCGACAACCGCGGCCAGGCCAATTACGGTGACGGGGCCGAGCCCCAATTTCCAGAAAGCGAAGAATGCGCTCAAAGCGATAAGCACTCCCCGCATGGCGCTGCGGATGTCACCGACGTAGGGCCTCACAATGTACCAGACACTGGCCCACATCATGCCGGCCACCGCCGCAATGGTCCCGGCTACGCCCGCCATCACCCACGCGTTGCTGCGCCAGGTCTCATAGCCTTGCGTCATCAGTACGGCCAAAACGGCCGAAGGTGCGGTCTCGGCCAGGGTTGCAGCCAAAGCGCCGCGTAATCCCATGATCCGCGCGCCGGCGGCTGCGCAGAACGCAATCACATTGGTGCCGGGCGTGATGCGCGCCAGCGAAAACGCGAGAGCGTAATCCTCCAACGAGAGCCAGCGATTTCGGTCCACTAACTCGCGTTGCAAGGCCGCAATGGTGGGAAGCCCGCCCCCGAAGGTGGTGTTGCCGATGCGCAGGAACACTCCGGTGAGCTTTCTGAGCGTGGGCGCCGGCACGTTACTCTTTCGGCGCGATGCCCAGGGCCTTCATCTTGCGGTAGAGGTGGCTGCGCTCCAGGCCCAGCAGTTCCGCGGTGCGGGTCACGTTGCCTTTGGCCTCTTCGAGCTTCTTGAGGATGTAATCGCGCTCGGCGGCCTCGCGCACATCCTGCAGGCTTCCGAAGCGTTCCATGGGCCGGTCGAAGACGGCGCGGCGTGAACGGTCGAGCGGGATGTGGCGCGCGTCGATGCCGGTCTGCGGATTCATGATCACGATGCGCTCCATCAGATTGCGCAGCTCGCGCACGTTGCCGGGCCACGGATATTCTTCCAGCACGCGAAACGCATCTTCGGTAAGTTCTTTGGGCTTGCGGCCGTAGGCGGTGGTGAAATCCCTCAGGAAATGATCGGCCAGCAGCCGCACGTCTTCGATGCGCTCGCGCAGCGGCGGCACGTGGAACGGAACTACGTTCAGGCGGTAGAACAGGTCTTCGCGAAAATTGCCGCGCTCGATTTCCTCTTCCAGGTTCTTGTTCGTGGACGCCACCACGCGCACGTCCACTTGAATGGATTCGCGCCGCGCCCACCGGCTCAAAGCGCTGCTCGTCGAGCGCGCGCAGCACCTTGGCCTGGGTCTTCAGCGACATGTCGCCCACTTCATCCAGAAACAGCGTTCCGCCGTCGGCCTTTTGCAGCTTGCCGATTTTGTCATCGAGCGCGCCGGCCAGGCTGCCCTTGCGGTGGCCGAACAACTCGCTTTCGATGAGTTCTTCGGGAATGGCGGCGCAGTTCACTTCGACGAACGCCTCGGCGGCGCGCGGGCTGGCGGCGTGAATCGCGTGCGCGATCAGTTCCTTGCCGGTGCCGCTTTCGCCGAAAATCAGCACGCGGCCGTTGGTGGCGGCCATCAGGCTCAGCTGCTGGCGCAGCGCCTTCATGGGCACGCTCTCGCCGATGATGCGCAGCTTGGCGTCGCCCGATTCCTTCAGCCGGTTCAGTTCCAGCTCCAGCCGGCGCTGCTGCACCGCGTTGTTGAGCACCACCGTGACTTTCTCGATGGTCAGCGGCTTTTCCAGAAAATCGAAGGCGCCCAGCTTGGTGGCCTTCACGGCGGTCTCGATGGTGCCGTGGCCGGAGATGATGACCACTTCGGGCCGGTCCGCGAAAGGGATTTCCTGGATGCGGGCCAGCGTTTCCAGGCCATCCATGCCGGGCAGCCAGACGTCCAGCAGCACCACTTCGTAGCTCTGCGCGCGCCAGCTCTTCCAGGCATTTTTCGCCGCTTTCGACGGCGTGCGCAGAAATAGCCCTCGTCCTCCAGCACGCCGCGCAGCGACTCGCGAATGCCCGGTTCGTCGTCGACGATCAGGACGCGCGTGTTCTTCACGCGCGAGCCTCCGCCTCGGCGGCGCACGGTGGCCGGAATATCCACGTAGAAGCGCGCGCCGGCGGGACGGTTATCTTCGACGCGAATGCGCGCGCCGTGCTCGGACAAGAATGTGGCTGACGATGGCCAGGCCCAGTCCGGTGCCGCGCCCTTTGGTCGAGAAGTAGGGCAGGAACAGTTTTTCCTTGTCTTCCGGCGAAATGCCGCAGCCGGTGTCGGCCACCAGCAGCTCGATCGAATCGTGCGAGGATGGCGGCGGTGCGCAACCAGCATGCGCTTGACCAGGCGAATCGCGCATGGCCTCGGCGGCGTTGTCGACCAGGTTCACGACCACGCGCTTGAACTGCTCGGGGTCGACGTGAATCGGCGGAAGACCGGGGGCCAGATCGACGCGCAGGTCGATTCCATCCAGCCGGCCCAGCGAACACGGCCAGCGCGTTCTTGACGATTTCATTGAGATCGCAGGGCACCGGCTGCGCGGCCGGGAAACGCGAGAATTGCGAAAATTCGTCGGCCAGCGTCTTCACCGATTCCACTTCGCGCGAGATGGTGCGGGCGCATTCGCGCAGGATGCGCTGCGAGTCCGGCGGCCCGGGCAGCGCTCGCCCATGCGGTCGAGGATGCGCGCGATGCGCTCGGCGCTCAGCGCGATGGGCGTCAGCGGATTCTTCAATTCATGCGCGATGCGGCGCGCCACTTCGTGCCAGGCCGCGGCTTTCTGCGCGCGCAACAGTTCGCTGGTGTCTTCGAGAACCACCACGAAACTCTGCTCGGCCGGAGGCTGCGCGGGCAGCGCGGAAACGGTAACCGCCAAGTGCAGCACCTGCGCGCGGAGTATGCACTTCAATCTGGCTGGCGGCGATGCCGGTGCGGCGGGCGCGCTTCATCAGGTACTGGATTTCGGATGCATCGTCGCGCGAAAACAGATCGCTGCAGGTGCGCGGCGCGCTCCACCTGTTCCTGCGGCAGCAGCCCGTGCAGGGCGCGATTCACGCGCTGGATGCGGCCGTCCGCGCTCACGCGAAATCACGCCGGTGGGAATGCTTTCGAGAATCGCTTCGGTGAAGCGGCGGCGGCTCTCGAGCTCGCGGCTGTTGGCCTCCAGCTCCTGCATCATTTCATTGAAGGCGCGCACCAGCGTGGCCAGTTCGTCGATGGCCTTGGCGCGCACGCGGTGGCCCAGATTGCCCTTGCGCACTTCGCCCGCCGCGACCAGCAGCGCGGAAATGGGCGAGATGATCTGCCGCGAAAGCAGCAGCGCGATCCAGGTGGCGACGAACAGAATGAACAGCGCGATCGCCAGAATGAACAGCAGATACATGCGTGCGAATATTTTTCTTTTGCGCGGCCAGCTGACTGTATTCCGCCATGTAGCGGTCGATTTCGCTTTGCGTCTTCTGCATATCGATCGCGGAGCGCACCGCCAGAACCAGCGTTCCATCGCGCAGCGGAGCGCGTGGCGATATAGACGTCGGTGGTTCCGGGTTGCAGCGGACATACGATGTTGGGTGGCGCTCCCGGCCTGCGGATTTCGAGAGAGGCAATATTGTTTTCGCGGCACAGTTGCGCGTAGTTGACGCCATCCGCGTCCACTTCCGGCAGCGACGCGATCCAGCGCGCCATGATGTTCGCCCGGCCCTGCACTTCCGCCGAGAGCGCCCGGCTGCTCTGCACCAGGTCGGTGCGGATGCCCTCCGCTGGGCGGCTGAACCATTTCTCCACGTTGCGGTTCAGGATCACATAGCTGAAGAGTCCCAGGAACACGACCGGCAGCAGGCTGAGCGCCAGCGCGCCCGCCAGCAGTTTGGTCTTGATGCGCGAGCCTTCGCGGTTGGCCTGCCGCTCCAGGTACAGCTTGACGCCGGTGCGGAACAGCATGAAGCCGAGCGTGACGGTGAGCAGGAAAATCAGCGTCGAGACCGCCCAGAAGACGAAGGTCTGGGGAGCGTCGGCCGGCCCGTATTCGCCGAAACTGAAGGAGACTTGCCAGACCACCAGCGTCAAGCAAAATCGCCAGCAGCGCGAGGCCGGACCAGAAAAGATACCGCTTCCGCATCGGAGTTACTTAGATTATAGGACTGCGGGGAACCGGGCGACCTCGCCCAGCCGCTCAGCCGCCGCGCTCTGCGCTTGGCGGGTTTCGCTTCGTCGATGGATTTCACAGCCGAGGCCGAGGCCGCCGGTTTCTTCGCCACCGCCAGGCTCGCCTTCAGCGCTTCGAGGATATCCACCACTTTTTCCTGCCGCGGCTCAGGCGTGGCCACTACCTCTTTGCCTTCCTTCTTGGACTCGATCATCTTCAGAAGGTTTTCGCGGTAGGAGTCCTTATACTTGTCCGGCTCGAACTCGGCTGCCAGCGCCTCCACCAAGCTTTGCGCCAGCGCCAGTTCTTTTTCCTTCACCAGGCTCAGATCCGTGCGGAACTCGTCCACTTTCCGGATCTCATGGTTGTAATACATGGTGTGCATCAGCACGCCATTGGCGCCGGGACGCAGAATCACCACGTGCTCGCGATTGTGCATGGTCACCTTGGCGATGCCCATGTAGCCCGACTTCTTAAGCGCGTCGAACAGCAGGGCGTAAGGCTTCTCGCCAGCTTCATCCGGCGCCATGTAGTAAGAAGTTTCGAGGTAAATGGGATCGACAGCGTCCGCCTTGACGAACTCCTGAATCTCCATCACCTTGGCGGTTTGCGGCGCTACTTTCTTGATCTCCTCGTCCTCGATGACCACGTAGCGGTCCTTTTCGTACTCGTAGCCCTTGACGATTTCGGTGCGCGGGATGGGTTTGTCCTCCGCCGCGCAGTACAAAACCTGCCGCACCCGGGAGCCATCGGTCTTGTGGAGCTGATTGAAGCTGATGCTCTCGCTGCGCGCGGCACTGTACAATTTAACCGGGAACGAAACCAGCCCGAATGTGAGGTGCCCTTTCCAAACTGTGGAAGCCATTGCTTATACCTCGCGAGTTCTCACTATACCTCAAACATTACCCTGTAGTTTTGTATCGGCCTCATGAGCTTAAAAAAGTACGTCGAAAAGCGCCATTTTGACCGGACGCCGGAGCCTGCTCCCGGCAAGCCGCCGCACGCCCACGCTTCCCATTCCCAATTGCAATTTTGCGTCCAACGCCATCACGCATCGCATTTGCATTACGATTTCCGGCTGGAAGTCGGCGGCGCGCTGAAGTCCTGGGCGGTTCCCAAGGGGCCGACGCTCGATCCCGACCAGAAGCGCCTGGCCATGATGGTGGAGGACCATCCGCTCGAATACGGCAAGTTCGAGGGCGTGATTCCCAAGGGCAATTACGGCGGCGGCAGCGTGATGCTGTGGGATCGCGGGACCTATGAACTGCTGGGGGACGCCACCGCCGAGGAACAACTCGCGCGCGGCGATTTCAAGTTCCGCCTCGCCGGCGAAAAGCTGACGGGCGAGTTTGCCATCGTTCGCATGAAGCGCGGCAAGGGCAACGAGTGGCTGCTGATCAAGAAGAAGGATGCGGCCGCGCGCCCTGGCTGGGACCCCGAAGATCATGCGGAAAGCGTTCTCACCGGCCGGACGCAGGAAGAAATCGCACGGGGGCTCGACGCGGATCCGGCTCCGGCCGCGACATCGCGAACTAAGCAGCGCACAGCGAAGGCCGCCACTAAAACGCCGGCCAACATGCCGAAGATCATCACGCCGATGCTGGCGGAGCTCGGCAAGGGCGAGCCTCCAACGAGCGGCGACTGGGTCTACGAAATTAAATGGGACGGCGTCCGCGCTATTTGCTTCATCGAGTCCGGCAAGTTAAAGATGTTTTCGCGCAATGGCAATGCGATGGACAAACAGTATCCCGAGCTTTCGATTCTGCCGCATCAAGTGCGCGCCCGGCAGGCCATCATCGATGGGGAGATCGCCGCGCTCGACCCTCAGGGCCGGCCGAGCTTTGAGCTGTTGCAGCGGCGCATCAACGTAGCCGAAGCGAGCGCCATCGCCCGGCTAGCGCGCAGCCATCCGGTGGTGTTCTTCGCCTTCGACCTGCTGTATCTGGACGGCCGCGACCTCCGCTCGGAACCCTTGATCGAGCGAAAAAAACTGCTTGAAAGAGATCTTGAAGCCCGACGACGTCATCCGCTATTCCGAGCACTTCACCACCAGCGCCACGGAGCTATTGGCCGCGGCGAAGCAGCAGGGCCTGGAGGGAATCATCGGCAAGCGCGCACAGAGCCGCTATGAATCGAGGCGCTCCTCTGACTGGGTGAAATGGAAAGTCGTCGATTCGGCGGATTTCCTGGTCTGCGGCTACACCGAGGGCGAGCGCCACGGCTTGGGCGCGCTGGTATTGGGCAAGCGAAAGCCCGGCGGCAAGCTCATATGGGCCGGCAACGTGGGCACGGGTTTCGACGCCAAGATGGTGAAGACGCTGTTCGCCAAACTCGCGCCGCTGGTGACCAAGGAATCTCCGCTGGAGCCGGCGCGCGGCCTGCCGCGCAAAGTGGTCTGGACCAAACCGGAATTGGTCTGCGAAGTGAGGTTCGCCAACTGGACCGAAGAAGGCCGCCTTCGCGCGCCGGTATTCCTGGGGCTGCGCGAGGATCTGGACCCTCCACCGGCACATGAGCATGCTCGCGCTCCTGGCTGCCGATCTCAAGGAGGCCACGCTACCATCGACAAGCATCGCCTGAAGTTCACCAATCTCGACAAGCTGTTTTATCCCAAGGACGGATATCGCAAGCGCGACCTGCTGAACTACTACGACGCCGTCGCGCCACTGCTGTTGCCACACTTGAAGGACCGGCCGCTCTCGCTCAAACGCTATCCCAACGGGATCGAAAAGCCATTCTTCTTTCAGAAGCAGGTGGCCGAAAGCTTCCCGAAGTGGCTGCCCACCGCCGTCGCCGAGGGCATCGAATACGCGGTTGGCGGCGACCGCGCCGCACTGCTGTTTCTGGTGAACCTGGGATGCATCGACCACAATCCTTGGATGAGCCGCGTGGGCTCGCTGGAACACCCCGACTATGTGCTGATCGATCTCGACCCGTATGAATGCAGCTACGACAAGATCGTCGAAGCGGCGTTGTGGGTGCGCAGCCGCCTGGATCGCATCGAGCTGGTGAGCTACCCCAAAACCACCGGCGGTGACGGCATGCACATCTTCGTACCCCTGGAAGCGCGCTACACCTATGCTCAAGTCCGCGCGTTCGCCGAGGCGTTGTCCGCGCTAGGCGCCGCCGAGCGGCCCGACCTCTTCACCACGCCGCGTACCGTATCGCGCCGTGAAAAAGGCAAAGTCTATTTCGATTGGCAGCAGATCGCCGAGGGCAAAACGATTTCCGCGCCTTACGTCCTGCGCGCTTACCCGGGCGCTCCGGTCGCTACTCCGCTAGCATGGGATGAAGTGACGCCCCGTCTGCGCCCCGAGCAGTTTCACTTGGGCAACGCGCTTGCCCGCTTCGACCGGGTCGGCGATTTGTTTGAAGGAGTCCTGAAACGTCCACAGCGGCTAGAAGCCGCCGTGGAGAAAATGGCTAGCGGGTGATTCCTTTAGTGAGCCGGAGGCGGACCACCCGGATGCCGACCAAAGTGAGGGCCACCACCTCCGCCACCCATCAGGGGACCAAGGCCGGCTCCCACTTTCGCCTGCTGCCCCGGCTGATTTAAGTCAGCATAAATGGCCGCGGCGGCCGTCGCGCGGCACGTCTCCTGTGCAGCTTGCACGGCGCTGAGCGTACCAATCGCCGTGGAAATGCCTGTCGGGTTCCCCGCTTTAATCGCGGTAACCAAGCCTTCGCGCGCGCTTTGCGCATTGGTGGTATCGCCGGCGAGGCAAGTTTGTTCGGTGGTCAAAAAACCAGTGACATCAGTAACTTGTGTCGGCGTAAGACTAAAATATTTAGTCAGGAAATTGACCTCCCGCTCAACCAGCTGCGCTGGCGTCGGGGGCGTCAGAGAGCCACCGCCGCGGAATTGACGGCCCTGAGCGCTGAGAACTCCCGCGAGAATCATTGGCAGAACTAGATATCGTACTTTCATCTGGTGCTTAGAACTCCTTCACACTACTTGACGGGGGAACCGGGCCATAGGGTTACTTCAGCCGCTGCTAGACGGCCTAAACTTTGTGAGCGCCTTCACTTTTTCCATCCAGTTATAAACGATCGGGCAGTAGGTAGCACGGTCGACTAAGGTCCACATTCTGCTCTCGAGCGACCCGGCGCCCTTTAGCAAATGCGGGAACCGTTCGCAGTTGCCGGGACGCGCCTCGTAGACCGTACAGTCGTTCCCATCCAGAAACTCACAGCCTTGCCCGTCGCGCCGCAGGATCAAGGCGTCATCTTCACCCCGGGCCGTGTGTTTGTCAAGGAAAGCCTTTTCCGAAAGGCCCAGAAAATGGGCCAGCTTCTGGATGTCGCGCTCGACGATCTGGACTTCGGTAACCCGGCAGCATTCGGCGCACTGCCGGCAATCGATGGCGTCGGTCACTTCTTCCGCCGCCTTGCGAAACTGGCGCTCGACGAACACCCGCGACTTCATGTACTTGCGGAAGCGCCCGTTTTCATCGCGCTTCTTCTCGCCGAGCCGCTTGATCTGCACCAGGTCGGTTATCACTGCTTCCAGGTTACAATCACAGCGTGCCTGACCGTCTATATTTTTCTTGCCGCCTGCGCGCGACTAGCGAAGCCCAAATACTCGATCAGTTCGGAAAGCTGCTGCGCGTGTTCCCGTTTTCGAAGCTCGCGAAACGCGGCCCGGCGCTGCGCATTTATGCCATCCAGATGGTGGAACCGCCGGTATTCGAGCGTGAATTTCCCGTGGAAACGGGGGTGGATGACATGGTCGACGCCATGCGCGACTTCCTGCACCCGGATTGCGCCTGCGAAATCGACACTTTCTGGGATCTATGGCAGTATGACGGCGATTGGAAGCTGCGGCCCGCGCCGCTGACGCTGGCCTGTTTCGGCCCGGAGTTTGAAACCGAGCATGGCGATCACCTGCGGATCGAATTCGGCCTGGACGCGCTATTTTTGCCCATTGCCGGTCTAGAAGGCAGTTTGCGCATGGGCCAGTCGAATCTGAAGAGCTTGCTGCACCTGGTAAGCGATTTGGAGGGGGTGCTGGATATCGAAAGCCGCCAGGTGTGGTCCGAAAGCGGGGCTAACTTTGCGGATGTTCTGCGGGACGCGCTGGGCTTCTATAATGTGAACTAAATTTAACCATGTGAATTAACTTTAATGGTTTAGATACAACAATTTGCGAAACAAAATCGAGAGTTTCGGGTATATTGGTCCCAAGGAGTTTTCACACATGAAAAGATTCGGAATTATGGCTCTCGCCCTGACGTTCCTCATGGGAACCGTGGCGACTGTTAGCTTCGCTCAGGATCCCGCCCCGAAGAAGGAAAAGAAAAAGAAAAAGAAGAAGAAGGCTAACGACGACAAGAAGTAGTTGAACCCTTCGGGCGGGCCTTCTTTGGCCCGCCCAACCTTACCCCTTCAATCCGTATTCGATTTCCCCCAGCCGTTCCGATTCCTCCCATAGTTTCAGTGCCACAGCCCGATTCTGCGCCTCTTTGGAGGGCGTCACAGCCCGGCATTGGTTGAAATACTGGCCGCTCGCCTGTGCCGCGTCCGGCGATGAGGCCAGGTAGACGATGGTTTCGGCGCCTTCCTCGGGCGAGATGCCGTGGGCGGAGAGAAAGCGGGCAGAGGATGGATCTCCCCCTTCCCCTGCGCGCGGAATCCCGAAACGGCTGGCGACCGCGCCGGGATGCAGGCTGCTAGCGGTGACGCCACTGCCCGATAAGCGCCGGGCCAACTCATTGGCAAAGAGAACATTGGCGAGCTTGGATTTCGCGTAGGCTACGAAGCCGCTGTAGCCGCGTTCCGATTGCAGATCGCTGAAGTCGAGTTTAGCGCCGCGGTGGACCTCGGAGGCGGTATTGACGATGCGCGCGGGGGCGGAGTCGAGCAAGCGCGGGAGCAGCCCGTGTGTGAGAACGAAATACGCCAGGTGATTCGTGGCGAGTGTCAGCTCATACCCTTCGGCGGTCACTTGACGCTTGGCGGAGATGAGTCCGGCGTTATTGATCAGCACGTCGATGCGGGACTCGGCCGCCGCGATCTCGCGCGCGACTCGCCTGGTCTCAGCGGCCAGCGAAAGATCCGCGAGATGCGCCGTGTGGACGGCGGTGGCCTGCGCAATCCCAGGCGACACCTTCTGAAGGCGTTTGAGAGTTGCTTCGGCGCGGCTGGCGTCACGCGCCACCAACACCAGGCGAGCGCCCATGCTGGCCAGCTTCGTCGCCGCGGCTTCACCGATTCCCGAGGTTCCGCCGGTGAGAACGACGACCTTAGCTTGCATGCCGCTCATGATCTCGCCACGCCGAATCTGCGGCCGCGTCTGATCTGCGTGCGATGCCGCCGCTAGGCCTTATGCATGTACTTGATGTTGGACTTGAAAACCAGCAGGTTCGGGCGCGCCTTCGCGATTCACTTTCAAGCAGTCCTTGTCATACCACTCGATTACGCCCTTGAGGATCTCGCCATCGCGGAGAACGATCGACATGGGCGTCTTCGACTGCATTTGCTTCAAGTAGTAAAAATTTTCTGCGTTGGTTTGTTCCGGCGGCGAGGTCCGTTTGGGGCCGCCCCGGGGTTGCGGCCGCTGGCTCTTGACTTCAGCCTTGGCTTCGTTGAATGAGGGACGGATTAACTTTCGGTTCGCGGGCTCCATGGGAGCGCTCCTTAGAACTGAGACGGGGATTGGTAATGCTTAGTTACCTTGATAGCACAGCACTGTCACTCAAGCCAAGAGCCAAAACTGCAACTGCGCGAAGTTTCGCGAGCTCAGCGGAGGGACGGCCCCTTGGATGGCGAACGTCGCCCACCGTAGATCCAACAGGCCGCCGCGGTGAGCGCGAGAAACAAACCGGCCACTGCGACGTTGGGATAGAAGACAGAACCGCCTAGATGCGGAACCTTGGCGGGATCGCCGGCCCATAGTGTCGCGCTGGGCAGAAGAAACGTGATGTAGAAGAAGGGCGTCCAAAATGACAGGGAGATAACCGCTGCAACCACGATCGCGATCTCCGGTTCTTTCGATTGCCGCCACAGGAGCCAGATCCCCATCAACGAGACTCCCGTGAGCAGAAACAAAAGCAGTGCGCCGTGGAAGCGCGCATGCGGATGCCATAGCGGATTCAGCAAGTGGTTCCCGCTCCAGTCCAGTGCGAAGCCCAGCACCGATTGCATGAGGAGAATCCCCGTCAGTATCAGTCGTCCGAGTCCCATTCGATTCATAGGAGCCGTTCCCTTTCACGCGCGCCCGTTTTGATTTCACTCGCGATAGTATAAGACGCGGCGGCCCCGCGTTTCTTCGATCAATTTGGGGCCCGGGCCGCCCGTTAGGCGATGGCTGCAGGGGGTGGCTGTAACCTGAGAACCGGATCGGCCACCATAACGAAGAGGACATTGGTTGTATCGTGCGTAATTTTTCGATAGCGGCGATTGCGTTCGCTATCTATGGTTCCGCGTGTCTGGCCCAGACCGGAGTGGTGAAATCCGAAGGCCAGGTGATTGAAGGCGCCACGGTCAAGGCGACGCAGGGAGACCGCATTCTGATGACCCTGACGGATGACAGCGGAACTTTTCATTTTGACCGCATGACGCCGGGGTCGTGGATCGTCGAAGTGGACATGTTCGGCTTCGAGCATGCGCGCAAAGAGGTACAGATCGGCGCCAACCCGACCAAGGTCGATTTCACCCTGGCCCTGCGGGAGCGCATTCGTCCCGGCGCCCGGATTCAGGAAGAGGCTGCAGAGGCCGAAGGGGCGATGACGCTTCCGAGCGCTGCGGCGGCCGCTCCTCCGGAAATTCCCCAAGTGCCGGTGGATGGATCTAACGAGTCGTTCCTGGTGAACGGCAGCCTCAGCCAGGGCCTGCAGACCCAGGCGGGCGACCTGCGCCAGGACTTCGGCGGACTGGGCGGCCCAGGTGGGCTCCTTGGGCCCCCGAGGCAACCCAGCCGAAGGACCCGGAGCGGGTGGCCTGCAGGCGGGCGGCGCATCTGGCGGCCGCGGTGGACCCGGCGGCGGGGGTGGCTTTGGAGGCGGCGGTTTCGGTGGTGGCGGCTTTGGCGGCCGCGGCGGAGGAGGATTCGGCGGAGGGCCGGGAGGACGTGGTGGACGCGGGGCCCCGCGACCGGAACGGCAATCCGGCTTTCATTGGGAACCGGCGACCCAACAACAACCGGATTACCGGTTCCGTGTTCTATAGAATCGGGAATTCAGCGATCGATGCGCGGCCCTTTTCGGTCAACGGGCTGCTGGAGCCCAAAGCGTCCTACGCCCAAAACTATTTCGGATTCAGCGCGGGTGGACCGCTGTTCATCCCCAAGCTGTTCCATGCTGAGAAGGTGTTCTGGTTTATCAACTACAACGGCACTCGGCTGCGCAACGGAGTGGACCAGTCGTACACGGTTCCCACCGCGGCGGAACGCGCCGGCAACTTCGCTGGGATTCCCGGTGTGCAATTGTTTGCGCCCCAATCGGGCGGCTGTTCCGCTGTCTCCGGCAATACGATTCCGACGAGTTGCATCAGTCCGCTGGCGCAACAGATGCTGCAATATATTCCTCTGCCCAATCAGCCGGGCCTTACGCGGAACTACCGCTTGATCGCGTCGAACCCGAGCAATACGGAAAATCTTAATACCCGGGTGAATACCAACGTGACGCAGAAGGATACGCTCGCCGTCGCGTTTAACCTGCAGGAGCGCAACTCACAGACCTTCGAACCTTACGGCTGCTGCAACTCGACAGACGGCCAGGGAATCAACACCAATATCAACTGGAGGCACAGGTTCGGGAATCGCAGCTTCAATAACGTGAGGCTGGCCTTCAATCGCAACACCACCACGGGCGTCCCGTTTTTCACGGATAACGTTGCGTCCCAGATCGCGATTGAAGGAGCGTCGGCCGATCCCCGCGATTTCGGCCCGCCCAACTTGAGCTTCGCGAATTTCTCCGGGTTGTCGGACAGCAACTGGTCGAAGACCGCTACTTGGAACTATGGTGCGAGCGATACGTTTCAGCTTCATCGAGGCACCCATAACTGGAGCTTCGGCGGCGGCTACACGCACTATCTGAACAACACGATCGGCGACTCGAACGGCCGCGGCGCGTTCAGCTTCTCGGGCCTCGCCACGGCGCAGTACGTCAACGGGCTTGCGGTGGCGAATACCGGCAACGATTTCGCGGATTTCCTGCTCGGCCTGCCGGAAACCAGTTCGATCAGCCACGGCGCCTCGGGCGTCTTGAGCGACTACTTCCGCAGCAATCTCTACAATGCTTTCGTCATGGACGACTGGCGCGTGGCCAGCAACTTCACGCTGAATCTTGGAGTGCGCTACGAATACTTCACTCCCTGGCAGGAAAAGTACGGGCACATCACCAACCTCGATATCGCATCGGGCTTCTCCGCAGTGGCGCCTGTGATTCCCGGGCAGACCGGACCGTTGAGCGGAGCGGTCTATCCAGCGACTTTGATCCGTCCCGATCAGCCACGACTTCGGGCCCCGCCTCGGCATTGCCTGGAAGCCGAGCGCGCGCAGCAAGATCGTGGTCCGCGCCGGCTACGGCATCTACTACACTCCCAACCAGTACAACCAGTTCGAGTCGAGCCTCGCCGGGCAAGCGCCGTTTGCGGTTACCAACTACATCACCACCAGCAGCGCGAACGTGTTGACGCTCTCGAATGGACTGCTGGCCGTGCCAGCCGGGAAAACCATCACGCAATACCTTCGGCGTGGCTTTGAATTACAACGATACCTACATTCAATCGTGGAATTTTTCGGTGCAGCGCGATCTGCCCGGAAGATTGGTGGGCGAAGTTCTCTACTCGGGATCGAAGACCACCAACATGAACGTTCAGCAAGCGCCGAACCAGGCGCCGCTCGGGTCCTCGCTCACCGCCGAGCAACGGCTGCCCATCGCCAACGCCGGGAATTTCATTTTCGATCAGCCGATCGGCGATGCCACCTACGAAGCTTTGCAACTCCGGCTCACCCGGCGCTTCCAGCGCGGCATTTCGGCCAATCTTCTTTACACCTATTCCAAGGCCCTGGACGATGCTGTGCTGGCGCAGAATTTCTACGATCAGAGCGCGGAGAAGGCTCTGTCCTCGTTCGACCACCGCCAGGTGCTGGGGCTGAACTGGGTGCTGGCTTCGCCGGTGGACGCGACGAACGGGTTCTTGTCGCATCCGGTGTGGGCCGCGAAGGCGCTGAAGGACTGGACGATATCGGGCAGCATCACGGCGCAGACCGGCGCGCCGCTTACCGCGACGGTCACTGGCAATCTGGACGGCACCGCTTCCATTGGCCCGCTGCGCGCCGACGCCACCGGCCTGCCGGTAAATTCAGGCTCCGGCTATTTCAATCCGGCGGCGTTTGCCGTCCCGCTGGCCGGGCAGTTCGGCACTGCCGGCCGCGATACCATTACGGGTCCGGGAACGTTCGGGCTCAATCTGTCGCTTGCCCGCAGCATCAATCTCCACTCCGAGCGGCGGCGTCTCGAAATCCGCATCGACGCGACCAACGCGCTGAATCACGTCAATCCCTCGGGCCTCGATCACCGTGGTCAACTCCAACCAATACGGCTTGATTACCAGCGCCGGCCAAATGCGGCAGGTCACGGCTACAGTGAGATTGAGGTTTTGAGATGAAAAGACTCTTGCCGCTGATCGCAATCACGCTGTTCGCTCAAACCCCGACGTTCCGGACGGAAACCAACCTGGTGATCGTCAATTTGAGCGCGAAAGACAAGGCCGGCCGGCCGATCACGAATCTCAAGAAAGAAGATGTCGAGATTCTCGAAGACGGCGTTCGCCAGGAGATCAGCGTTTTCGAATTTCAGAAGTTAGCGGGAGAGCCGCTCGCGCCGGTCTCGTTTGGCGCCACCGCGACGCCGACGATCGAAGAGAGAAACGCGGCTGCATCGGCGGGGAGAGCGGTGGTCGCGCCCACTCCCAACAGCCCGATCCGTTATCAGGACCGCCGGCTGCTGTGTTTGTTTTTCGACATGACTTCGATGGACCCTCCCGAGCAGTTGCGCGCGCAGGAGGCCGCCATCAAGTTTCTGCAATCGCAAATGACCAGCTCGGACCTGGTCGAGATCATGACTTATTCGACCGCGATCAAGGTGGTTCAGGAGTGGACCGATAATCGCCCGCTGCTGATCGAGACGCTGCGCAAACTGAATCTCGGCGAGGGCAGCGACTTGGCGGATGCTGCCGACACGACGGCCGATGAGGGCGACGATAGCGGCAGTTTCGCCGCCGACGAGACCGAGTTCAACATCTTCAACACCGACCGCAAACTGAGCGCGCTGGAAGACGCCGCCAGGAAGCTGAGCATTTTCCCCGAAAAGAAGGCGTTGGTGTATTTCTCGAGCGGCATCGGCAAGACCGGTGTCGAGAATCAATCCCAGATCAAGGCGACCGTGAACGCCGCGGTGCGCGCCAACGTGTCGTTCTATCCGGTGGACGCGCGGGGCTTGGTCGCGCTGCCGCCGGGCGGAGATGCGTCGACGGCCTCGCCGCGGGGCACGGGAATGATCACCGGCACCAAGCAGGCTGGCCTCCGCGCCAGTTTTCAAGATACGCAGGAGACGCTGGTCACGCTCGCTTCCGATACCGGCGGCAAGGCCATGCTCGATACCAACGATCTGACCATGGGCATCCGGCAGGCGCAGGAAGATATCGGCAGCTACTACATCATCGGCTACTACAGCAAGAACGAAGCCGCGGACGGGAAATTCCGCCGCATCAAAGTGAATCTGCTCGATAAGAATATTTCCGCCAAGCTCGATTACCGCACCGGCTATTACGCGGGGAAGCAGTTCAAGAACTTCAACGCTTCGGACAAAGAGCGGCAACTGGAAGAAGCGTTGACGCTGGGCGATCCGGTGAGCGAACTTCCGCTGGCGCTGGAAGTCGATTACTTCCGCGTGGCGAAGGAGCGCTACTCGGTTCCGATCTCAGTGAAAATTCCCGGCTCCGCCGTGGGCCTGACCAAGAAGGGCGCGAAGCAGACGGTCGATTTCGATTTCATCGGCCAGGTGCGCGACGCTTCCGGAAAGCTGGTGGGCGGCGTGCGCGACAACATCACCGTGAAATTGAACGACACCGACGCCGCGAAGATCGGACGCCGCTACCTGCAATACGATTCGGTGCTGACGCTCGCGCCCGGCACCTACGACCTGCGCTTCCTGGCGCGCGAGAATTTAACCGGCAAGATGGGCACCTTCGAGACGAAGTTCACCGTCCCCGATCTTGAGCGCCGCGAAATCGCTGCGCGTGAGTTCGGTGGTCCTGAGCAATCAGAAGGAACCGGTTTCGTCGGCGGTGGGCAGCGCCGATAGCAACAAGAAGCTGCTGGCCGCGCACCCGTTAGTCGAAAACGGCCAGAAAACGGTGCCGAGCATCACTCGCGTTTTCCGCGGGGACCAGACTCTTGTACGTTTATGGCGAAGTTTATGATCCCGCCATGGACCCGGATCGGAAGGTCCCCGACATCCAGGCGGATTTCGCGTTGCTGCGAGGCGGACAGACGGCTTACACATCGCGTCCGCTGCGGCTCAACAAACTGGCGACATCGCGGCCCGGGGTGGCACAGTTCACGTTCCAGATTCCGCTGGCCAAGTTGCCGCCGGGCCAATACATTTCGCAGGTGAACGTGATCGATGAAACCGGCAGGAAGTTCGCATTCTTGCGGAACAATATCGTGCTGCTCGCGGCCGCCGCGAATACCGCTCCCCGCCCTCCATCGCTCCAGCCTCGCCAATAGGCCGAAATCCTGCCAAAAAAGCAAAGACGAACGCCACAGTCTGGAGAGCGACTTAGGCGTTCGTCGTGTCGTAACGGGGAATTATCAAGATTATATTGCGGCGAGCCTGGCAAACCTATACCGTTTGGGTGGTATTTTCAAGACACCACAAGGGAATATTGAATCTTACCGGACCGCGCTCGCGCGCTGCAGGATTTTGGTCAGTTCCTCGACCTGAGCTTCCAGCAATTTCTCGTGTGTGCGATCCACCACCAGGCAGTGGTGCCCTACGAAGCGCATTTTGTGGTCGTGAATCGCCACCATCAGCACTTCCAGACCGGATTGCTCGCCATCCAGCCGGAGTCCGTGAGCGTCCAGGGTGGCGCGGCCGAGCAGCAGCATCTGGCTATAGGCTTCCTCTATTTTGTCGCGGTCCTGCTGCGCGAATAGCTCATACCAGTCCCGCCCGTTAAGCTTCTTCGGCTCCCCGCCCAAGGTCTTTGCGAAGGAGGCGTTAATCGACCGAATCTTCCCATCGGCCCGTATCCACGCCACTCCGCTTTGGACGTGCTCGATCGCCACGGTCCTGCTGTAGACTTCGTCTTTGAGTGGATTCTGCTGGGCCTTGACACGGCGCAAGGCGATCACCAGAAGTACTGACAGACCAAGCAGATACACCCAGAGTTCCGGACTTCTGGACAGTCAGCTTGCTGGAGCTGGAAATGAGGAACAGCGCGAGGTCACTAAGGCATCTATCGGCTTAGTGGCGCGCCAGTGTAGGGTACTAAGTAAGAGAAAGTACTAGAACCTCCGTACTCCCGTTTGCACTCAGAGTAGACGCCCCACTGGCGCTTCCAGCCGATTCAAACCCCGATGAGTCCGCGGAACCTCGGCTGAGTGTATTCCGGAAATACGCCTGCAAGTTGGCTGTTCCCCAGATGCTTGGCGACCAGTTCGCCCAGCACGTCGCGGAAATCGGTGGTGAGCGCCAGGTCGCGGTTCTCGTAGAGCTGCTCCGGCGCCAAGCCGGGCCAATCGCCGTAAACCTTGCCTCCGCGGATCGCGCCGCCGAAGGCGAACATCACGTTGGCGTGGCCGTGATCGGTGCCGCGGTTGCCGTTCTCCCTGGCCGTGCGCCCGAACTCGCTCATGGTGACGACGGCCACGTCTTCCATGCGGTCGCCCAGGTCCTGATAGAACGCCGCCAGCGCCTGGCCGAAATTCCCCAGCAGGTTCGCCAGTTGCCCGGCCCCGGGAGTCTGTCCCACTTCGTTGACGTGCGTGTCCCATCCGCCCACGTCGGTGAACGCGACCTCCAGCCCCACGTCCGCCTTGATCAGCCGCGCGATCTGCATCAGCGATTGGCCCAGCCGTCCGCTCGGATACTTCGCGCCGCTCGCCGGCGTGTAGGGCTGCTCCTGAATCGACTGCATCAGCTTCACGGCGTCGAAAGTCTCGCGCCCGGTGCCGCTCAGCATTTTATCGAGCGTCGATGCGTACATGCTTTCGAAGGTCGCGGCGCCGTCGGCATCGCTCACCTTGAATTCGTTCAGGTTGTTGATGGCCACGGCTTCGTTGTGCCCGCGCAGCGCGCTGGACAGCGCCGGCCCCAGGCTCACCGCGCGCACTGGCGATTTGCGAGCGTCCGCGGACGCGCGGCAGCGCGCGATTCAGCCAGCCATCGGTGGTGGCCTTGCGTCCCGGCGTGCCGGATTCCATGTAATCCTGCGCGTCGAAGTGCGAGCGCGTCGGATCGGGCGAACCGACGGCGTGGACGATCGCCAATTTGTTGGCGTCGTAAATCGGCTTGAGCGGCGCGAGCGCCGGATGCAGGCCGAAGAAGCCGTCGAGGTCGATTGCCGGATTCAGTGCCGGCTTTCGGCGCCGGGATGGCGATCGTCGGCCGCAGCGCGTAGTAGCTCTTTTCGCCAAACGGGACCACCACGTTCAACCCATCCACCGCGCCGCGCTGGAAGATCGCGACCAGAACTTTCTTGCGCGCGCTCGGAGCATCGGCCGCACGCGCCAGCCACATGGGTGCGGCGCCGATCCCGAACATGGCCAGTCCGGAGCTCTTGAGGAATAGGCGTCGAGTGGTCATAGTTATCTCCTCTGAAAATCAGGCGA
>CAWCER010000016.1:0-136925 GCA_963794595.1 Bryobacterales bacterium
TGCCGTGGAAGAGCGAGGTCGCCGTATCCAGGGTCGGCGGATCGCCGGGACGCAGTTTGCGGTAGATCTCAATCAACGCTTCCTGCGGGGTCTTCACCGAATCGCGGCGCAAGGTGGCGCTGATCACGGTGCCTACGTCGTCGCGCTCGGGGAAGAACACGTGCAATTCGGCCACGCCGCTTCCATCATCTTCGACAGCTTCTCGGCCGTGAGCTCGGAGTTGGCTTCCAGCAGGACCTCGCCGGTGTTGGTGTCAACCACATCGGCGGCAACAAAAGCGCCTTCCAGATCGCTCAGGTCAACTTCGATCTCGGAGATCCGGTGCTTCTGGATTTCCTTCAGCACCGCGGCCGTGACCTTGCGGCCGGAGTGGACAATCTCTTCGCCGCTCTTGGTGGCGATGCGGTGCGCCAGCTTCATGCCCACCAGGTTGGTCGGACTGCTCGACGCCGGGTCGAGCGTCCAGTACAGCTTCTTATCGTGCAGGGCGATGCGGTCCACCGTGTAGAACGTGCGCAGGATGTCCTCGTCCGAGCGCAGGCCCAGAGCGCGCAGGAAGATGCTTCCCAGGAATTTGCGCTTGCGGTCGATGCGCACGTACAGGACGTTCTTCTGGTCGTACTCGAACTCCACCCACGAGCCGCGGTAGGGAATGATCTTGCCCAGGAAGTAGGTGCGGTTGTTGGCGGTCTCGAAGAACACGCCCGGCGAACGGTGCAACTGGCTGACGATGACGCGCTCGGTGCCGTTGATGATGAAGGTGCCGTTTGCGGTCATCAGCGGAATGTCGCCGAAGAAGACTTCCTGCTCCTTCATGTCGCGGATGGAGCGGTTGCCGGTGTCCGGGTCCTTGTCGTAGATGGTGAGGCGCATCGTGACTTTCAGCGGCGCGGAATAGGTCATGCCGCGCTCCTCGCATTCCGCCACGTCATACTTCAGCTGCAATCCGACAGGGTCGCCGCACTTGTTGCAGAAGTCGGGCGTATTGGCGTTGTAGGTGCCGCACTTGGTGCACAGCACATCGCCCAGATGAAACGGGTCGGTCTTCACCGTCGCGCCGCAATTGCGGCAGGTGGTGCGCAGGTGGTTCAGCCCTTTCAGGTGGCCGCACTTGCACTCCCAGTTGCCGATGGCGTACTCGACAAAGTCGAGCTGCGAAACGTTGCGGAAGTCGGTGATGGGAAACACCGACTGAAAGACCGCCTGCAAACCGGCGTCATCGCGTTCGCTGGGCAGCGCATCCATCTGCAGGAAGCGGTCGTACGAGCGCTTCTGCACCTCGATCAGGTTGGGGATCTGGATGGTTGCCGGAATTTTTGAAAAATCAAAACGATTTCGATTGGCAGTTTTCTGTTGCGCCATGTATAAAGCTCCTAAGTCAGTGCCGGCCAGCCCGCTCGCGCGGGGCCGTGCAAGCCGCTTGTGCGGAAATGCGACGCGGATGACTGTCGTCGCACGCGAGACAGGTTTGAGACCTTAGAAAGACTCGCAGCGGGGCTCGCACGCAAAAACACGACCGCGCCCGCAGAGACAGAAGTCCCCGCAAGCGCCGTTCGAGGCGTCGTGCAATCCCATGACCATTCGATCCGGGAATTCGGCATCGGTTCGTGCCGCGATGTTTCTTAGCTTCCCGCGCCAGTATCTTCAGGCCTTGTCCTCGGCCAGCCGAACCGTCGCATCTGAGCTGACGCGACTGCGGTTGGGCTTGCCGCCTGCCACTCACCTGTTTGATGTCCGGATCCGACCTGGGATCCGGCCTCAACGATGCCCGGGAATTCCGCGGTCCCTGCTGAAGAGGACCGCTTCGCTTCCTCGGCTTCATCGCGCCTCTTCACGGCCGCTCCAACGTGAAGAGGAACGTAGCCGCCGCCCCGTAATCCCGCAGGCGGCAGCAGCCATAACTCCGGTCAGCGTGCCCGGAGTGAACTTGCCCCGTTCCGTCGCCAGAACGGGGCGGGATCACTCTACTTCACCTCGACGGTCGCGCCCGCTTCGGTGAACTTCTTCTTGATGTTCTCGGCTTCTTCCTTCGAGACGCCTTCCTTGACGGTCTTCGGGGCGCCATCGACCAGGTCCTTGGCTTCCTTCAGACCCAGGCTGGTGACCTCGCGGACCGCCTTGATCACGTTGATCTTGTTTGCGCCCACCGCCGTCAGGACGACCGCAAATTCGGTCTTCTCTTCCGCCGGGGCCGCTGCCGCGCCGGCGCCCGCGCCGGCCGCACCCGCCATCATGACCGGGGCCGCAGCCGCCGCCGAGACGCCAAGGCGCTCTTCCAATTTTTTCACCAGGGCCGCCGCATCCAAAAGCGACAGGCCTACGATTTGTTCTTCCAACTGCTGCAGATCCGCCATGTGTTTCTCCACCTGTTCGTTATTCGTTGTCGTTGATTTCGTTATCGGTCTCCGAGGCTTCCAATGTGCCGCCGCATGCCAGACTCACGCAGGCAGCACGCCTCACAACGGATAACGCAATCTCTTCGGCAGCGCTTGCGCGCTTCCAAACCTGTTCTCACTCGCGATCGAGGTGCAGCGCCAGCGCTTACGCGCCGGCAGCTTCGCCCGAGGCAAACTTGTTCTGCTCGACGCCCTGGTTCAATCACCACGGCCAGGTCGCGGCCCACCGCGTTCATCGCCGTCACCAGGCGCTGCGCCGGAGCGTTCATCAGGAAGAGCAGCTTGGAGTAAATCTCTTCCTTCGACGGCATGCTGGCCAACGCGTCAATGTCCTTGATCGCGATGACCCGGCCTTCCACGATGCCGGCCTTGAAGGTGTACTCCGGGTTGTCCTTGGCGTACTTGCTGAGCGCCTTGGCCAACGCGACCGGGTCGCCGCTGGTGTAAGCAATCGAGGTGACGCCGGCGAGTTCCTTCATCGCCTCTTCCACCTGGGTGCCCTTCGCCGCGCGCTCGGCCAGCGTGTTCTTCACCACGCGATAACGTCCGCCCACGCTGCGCACGGTTTTGCGAAGCTCGAAATCCTTCTCCACGGTCAGCTTGCTGAACGTGCCCACGATGGCGTGGCTCGCGCTCCGGAACTCTTCCGTAAGCTTCTCGACCTGCTCGATTTTCTTTGCTTTCGTGACAGCCATCTTCGAATCCTTGTTCTGCTGCGCTCAGTGGCGCCAGCCGATTTTTCGGGTCAGCAAACGCGCGACTAAGCTCGCGCAGCAGCTTCCACAGCCGAGGTATCGATCGGGACACCCGGACCCATGGTCGAGCTGAGATAGCAACCCTTGATGTATTTGCCCTTGGCAACGCTGGGCTTGGCCTTGATCACGCTGGTAATCACCGTGGCCGCGTTCTCCACCAGCTTCTCCGGCGGGAACGAAATCTTGCCCACGGGCACATGCACCAGCGCGGTCTTATCGGTGCGGAACTCCACTTTGCCGGCCTTGGTTTCTTTCACCGCGGAGGCAACATCGAAGGTCACCGTCCCGGTCTTCGGGTTGGGCATCAATCCGCGCGGGCCGAGCACCTTTCCCAGCCGGCCAACCGACTTCATCATGTCGGGGGTGGCGATGACGGCGTCGAAGTCAGTCCAGTTTTCCTTCTGGATCTTCTCCACCATGTCCTCGCCGCCAACGATGTCCGCGCCCGCCGCTTCGGCTTCGCGCACCTTCTCGCCGCTAGCGATCACCAGCACCTTCTTCGATTTGCCCAGCCCATGCGGCAGAACCACCGTGCCGCGGACCATCTGGTCGGCATGCTTGGGATCGACTCCCAGCCGCATGGTCAGGTCCACCGTCTCGTCAAACTTGGCGAACTTTACCTTCTGCAACAGCGGCACCGCGTCTTGCAGCGTGTACGAACGGGCTTCGACCGCCTTGCGCGCCTTCTCGATGTTCTTTCCGGACTTCTTCATTGCACTCCTCGTCTTCCACCGCCGCTCCTGCCGCCGACCAGCCGTGGTATTTGCGACTGCGGTCTGGCGACCGCGAAACCTGTACTACGCCGTTACTTCAATGCCCATCGAACGCGCTGTACCCTTGACGCTCTTGATCGCCGCATCGATTGATGCCGCATTCAAGTCGGGCATCTTCTGCTTGGCAATTTCCTTCACCTGCTTTTGCTCACCTTGCCCACTTTGTTCTTGTTCGGCGTGCCCGATCCCTTCGCCACTCCCGCCGCCCGCTTCAACAGAATCGCAGCCGGCGGCGTCTTGGTGATAAAGGAAAACGTGCGGTCGCTGTAAACCGTCACCACCACGGGAATAATCAGTCCATCCAGCTCTTTCGCCCTGGTCTTGGCGTTGAAATGCTTGCAGAAGTCCATGATGTTCATCTCCGGCTGGCCGAGCGCCGGGCCGACCGGCGGCGCGGGAGTGGCTTTGCCCGCCGCAATCTGCAGCTTCACCGAACCTGTAGCTTTCTTTGCCATTGCTTAATCCCTACTGTTCCCGCAGCCCGCGCTTACGCGTCGGCGGCTGCCGTGTTTATGTAATGACCTTTTCGACCTGCCCGAACCCCAGCTCTACCGGGGTGGAGCGCCCGAAGATCGTCACCATCACCTTCAGCGTCAGTCAGGGCAGCGGAGAAGCCGGTCTGATGAATGACCTGCCGGAACGTGCCAAAACCAGAGAACCGCAGCGCGGAGTAGAGCGGTATCACGAAATAAGCGCCCGCGGCGAGCAAAATGACCCACCGCCATACCGGGAAATGCCGCCAGCCTGCGCGTGCCGGGCGCTGCATGGCCCGGCTCGGCCAGCTCGGCTAGGTCCTCGCCGACTACCGCAGCCATCGCGCCGCCCTCCGCTGCTGGCAGCCCAGTAGAACACCATGACGACCGCGATGATGACCACCATCCCGAGGCCAAGCGCCTTGCCGACGTTCTCCTGGCCAGCCAAGACGTTGCCGTTCAGGAAAGACGCGATCTCGATGGAGGCCAGCGGGATGGAGCCGCTGGTCAGCGCCTCCGCCGTCGCGTAGGCCGAGAACGCGCTGCCGAACAGCAGCAGCACGCGGCCGAAGAACGAGCGGCAGGCAGCAGGACTGGCCCGCCAACGTAGCGCCAGTACTGCCAGGTGCGCGCGCCCATGTTCTGCGGCTCCTCTCGCCAGGCGGACAGGAGCCCCTCAAAAGCGGGCAGGATGACCAGCACCATCAGCGGTATCTGGAGTGCATGTAGACGAGCGCGACGCCGCCGAGCTCGTACAGGTCGAAGCCGTTGTTGTATGGGTTGAAGCCGAGGCCGGTGAGCCACCGCGTGGCCAGGCCGGTATTGCCCAGGGTGGCGATGAACAGGAACGCCAGGGGCACGCCGCCGAAGTTCGCGAACACGCCTGAGGCGGTGATGGCCACCCGGCGCAGCACCGAACCCCGCCTGGCCGTGAAGATCGCGTAGGCGATCAGGAACCCGAAGATGCCGGGCATCACCGACGCGAATACGGACAGCTCGATGCTGATGGCGAAGCTGTGCAGGTAAATGCCATGGGTGGCGATCTTGATGTTACCGAGGGTGAACGCGCCGGTCGTGGGGTTCTGCCAGCGCGTCGCTGAATGCGCCGTTCTCCAGTCAGTTCGCGAATTGTCTCAGCTCGCCCCAAAGGCTTGGAAACCTCTATCAGTGGTACCAGACATCCACTTTCGGAGTGCCAGCGGCCGGCACCTTCGGGACCTGCGGGACGGACGGCTTGTCTGGTCCCGGGTTAGTCAACGCGGATGTAAGCCTAATACGCCAGTTTCGGATTACAGAACGATTTGCGTTACAGTTCCGCGCCGAGATGTTCAACGTCTCGAACACACCACATTTCGCGATGCCGAGCGGCAATACGTCCGTTAACAGCAGCTCGTTCATGCAGGTGACCAGTATCCAAAATACCGGCCGCGACGGCGAAGAGCAGAGAGCGACCCGGTTCGGTCTACGCCTTAGTTGGTGAATCTGGCAGAGGCTTCGGGCTAACTTCGGGCTCGGCACGTATCCGACTAATTCGGCGTAAGGGACCGGCGGGAAGCGGCGTGTAGAGGAGTACCCTAACCTCGATCTGGAAGCTTTAGCTTACATCGTGCGGGTGACGCTCGCGGAGCATCGCCTCGATTGTCGGCTGCACGTAATCGGGAATGGGGTGCTGTGGGGTAAGAGGAGTGCCGTTATCGCGTTGAAGACCGTTATCAGCCATTATCGGAAGGATGAGTAGCACCTCCAATGTAGTATACGGCCCGGTCAAAACTGCCGGTCTTCGGAAAATATGCGGCTAAAGAGCTCACACGGGGACCGCGCCCTTCTGCAACAAATGAGCCACTTGCACGCTTCGGCGGGCGAGTTGCTCTCCAGTACCGCGAAAGGGGTTACGCACGACGCGGAGAAGTCATCGCGTTCCTCGCGTGCGTAACCGACATGGCTATGCTGGTAATGAATGAGCGTGGATTCACTCTCATCAGTCAGTCCATAACGCGATCTTGACAAAGCGTCACCGCCCAGGTCAACCAAGTTCCCTGCTGGGGGTTTCATGTTAACTGGAAAACGATTCAAACTGAGGAAATCGGCGCTCGCGATTGAGATCGTCAATGGCCACCAGCTCAGCGTCACCGTTCCCAGTCGAACGATCCTCGAAGTGATCTCAGGGCCAGATGACGGCGGCCAAATGGTAGCCGTGCTGTGGGAAGACCGACAAGTTAGGATGTTTGCTGTTGATGTGATCACTCGCGGAACGGAAATTCCTGACCGAAGAGCCAAGGTGGAGAGGCCATCAATCAGAAGATAAGCACTCCGGCCACTAACAGTGGCCCTTCCTCTTGCTTCCCTTGCGCTTGCCCCCTGGGCTGACACAAACAGTTAAGACACAGTTGGCCGTTCGATGAAAAGTTCTCGACCGGCAAGACGACATTACAGCATACTCGTACCCGGCTGGTGAAGCGGAGGCGGGCTCTGCTGGAGAGCAACCCGCCAAGGAATAGCCAGCCGGAAACTCATCCAGACGATGAGCGGGGGCGTTGGCCGCAGGGCTGGCGCCTCCATCGGATGGAAAGATTTCCCGATGCCTGGGAAAACTCATACAGAAAGCTGCCGCGCAGCGGCATCCTTTTGATTTCGTTCGAAGCGGGCCGGCGGCATGTAGCCGAGCGCCGAATGCAGCCGCTTTTGGTTGTAGATCTTTTCCAGGAACTCGCGGATGGACGCGCGAGCGTCGGCCAGGTCGCGGTATTCGTTGCGCAGCACTTCTTCGTACTTCAGCGTTTTCATGAACGACTCGCAGGCCGCGTTGTCCCACGGATTGCCCTTGCGCGACATGCTGATCTCGATGCCGTTGGCTTTGAGCAGATCCGTGTAATCGTTGCTGGCGTACTGCGAGCCGCGGTCGGAATGATGCACCAGGCCGGGCTCGACGGCGCGGCGCGACAGCGCCATGCGCAGCGCGGTCAGCGTGAGCGCATCTTCCATCGTGCGATCCAGCGCCCAGCCGATCACGCGGCGCGAGTACGCGTCCAGAATCACGGCCAGGAACACGAACTCGTCGCGCAGCCGGATGTAGGTGATATCGGCCCGCCACAGTTGATTGATCGCGGTCAGAACCATGTCCCGCGCCAGGTTCGGATACACCTTGCGGGTGTGGTTGGAATCGGTGGTGACGACGAACTTGCGCTTGCGCACGCACAGCAGGTTGTCCTCGCGCATCAGCCGGTAGACGCGCTTCGGGTTCACCTTCCAGCCGCGCTCGCGCAGTTCCTTGGTCATGCGCGGCCGCCCGTAAGCGGGCCACTCCACCGCGATCTTCTGAATCGCGTCGCGTAAGTCCATGTCGGGATCTGGACCCGGATCGGCGTCGTCGAAGCGATAGAAGCCGGACCGGGAAACCCGGCCCAGCTTCACCATGCGTTCGACGGTCAGTCTGCCTCCGGCCTTCACTTCTTCTTGGACCTTTTGGTAGACGGCGGATTTCCAGTCAACGCCTGCAGCATCCGCTGTTCCTCGATGCGCTGCAAGCACCCCTTCAAAAAATCGATCTCCAGGGCCTGCTGGCCGATCTTGCGTTCGAGCTCGGCGATGCGCCCGTCGGCCCAGCGCTGCTTGCCGTGGCCCGGAAACACGTTGCCCGGCCCCTGGCGAATCTCACGCCGCCAGCGGTGCAGCACGTTCGGGTTCACTTCCAGCGCCCGCGCCACCTCGCCAATCGAACTCCCGCGTTCCAGCCGCTGCACCGCAGCCAGCTTGAACTCCTTCGTGAACATCCTTCTCGACAACCCCATGACTCAATTCTCCTTTGGATGGATTTTGAGTCTTAACTGGTTGTGTCAAAAATGGGGGCAAGTCCACCTTAGCGCATCGTTGCTATCGCTTACGTAAGGACTATGAAGGCGTGTGGACCTTACAAGCCGCGTGAACTACTTATCCGATGCAGAGGTTGCCAGCGTGATATTGCGAATTCGAACGAGCGTGAGAAACAACCAAGAATCGCCGCATTTCTTTCCGGGCGGCTCATGCTGGATCCGGAGCGCCTGGTTAAATGGCATCAAGGGGCACCAACAGAAAACGATGGAGTTTCTGACGCCCACGAATGGCGGTAGGATCAGAATCAACCATGTCATGCGAGCAAAGAGAAATTCTTGAGCGAAACCTTCGTGACGCAAACCAGGAATTTCGTGAATTAGCATACCAGTTATCACATCCGGGAACACCGGGGCGAAACTATGAGAGCCTTACCGCGCTGAAGGATTCGGCTTGGGAAAAAGCCAAGGCTTTGGAACGTGCTCTCCAGGATCACAGGTCGGAACACCGCTGTTGATTGTGGAAAGGCGGGCAGACCATCCCATTAGTTATCGCACTCTGACAGTTAACGCGCATCTCGGAGATGGTGTCATGGTTTATAAAGGCTTTTTCGCAATGGCGGGGCGCCTCGAAGAGGAGTTGATGGGATCACTATGATCGCATTCGATGCAGCACACGAAGCTGTCCACTATCCGCCCGATCGCCGATTTCGTATCTGGATTCAGCCATCAATCCTGATCGGCGCCGCTTGTGCGATTCTGGCGTTGATTGCAGCGGCCTGGATCGAGGTCGCAGTAGCGGGAATGCCTGCTGTTCCGGCTATTCCTCAGATATACCCCAACGATTTCGCTGGGCCGCACGGTTTTCCCGCATGGGTACGCTACTGCCACTTCTTCAATTTTCTTTTTGTGGCAATCCTGATTCGCAGCGGGCTTTCGATCCTGATGGACCACCCCCGTCTCTATTTCAATGACGGCTGCACACCGGGGAGCGAATGGATTCGGTTTACGCCCTTGAAGGTTCCACGCGACCGCATCTGGACCGCGAAAGATGATGCGCGTTACATCTCGCCTCTCGTTGGCACGCCGGGCTACCGCCACACGATTGGCCTGGCCCGAGTGTGGCATTTCATTGACGTGCACGGCTTTATTGCCACGGGCATTGTTTTTATCGCCATGCTCTTCACCACGGAACAGTGGAAACGCATAGTGCCTAGTTCTCCGCTGGTTCTCCTGCAAGCATGGAACACCTTCGTGCACTACGCGACTTTTCATTTGCCGCCGGAGCCAAACGGATTCTATGGCTACAACGCGTTGCAACAGATCGCCTATTTCACGGTTGTGTTTGTGTTCGGACCGCTCGCGATTGCGACGGGCATAGCGATGTCTCCGGCGGTAGTCAACAGGTTTCCATGGTACGCGCGGATATTCGGGGGTCGGCAATCAGCTCGTTCTATCCATTTCCTGACGATGTTCAGCTTCCTTGCATTTTTGGTCGTGCACGTGACGCTGATCGTGATGACGGGATTTACGCGCAATATGAACCACATTGTGATGGGCACCGACGATCAGAAGACTATCGGAATATACCTCGGATTCGTCGGAATCGGTGTGGTCGTACTCTCCTGGATCGTGGCGCACTACATTTCCTGGCGCCATCCGCGGGGAGTGCAGCATGCCCTGAAGTCAGTGACGTATCCAATGCAGCTTTTTACGCTGAATCGGCTCTTGCCACAACAGAGGTATACGGAGGAGGAAATCTCTCCGTACTTCTGGCCGAACGGAAAGATGCCGCTCCGGGATGATTGGAAGCACATGGCAGAGAGTGGCTTTGACTCTTTCCGCTTGAAGGTGGGAGGGCTGGTTAATAACCCCGTGGAGCTTTCTATCGCCGATTTGGAGCGCATGGGTGAGGTCGAACACATCACGATGCATCATTGCATTCAGGGGTGGAGTGGTATCGCCAAGTGGGGCGGGATTCCCATGCAGAAGCTGATTGAGCTCGTGCAGCCAAAAGCGGAAGCGAAAGTCGTCGCTTTTTTTTCCTTTGGCGAAGCTCTTTATGGCGGACCCTATTACGACACTCAGAGCCTGGAGAACGTGCAAAAGCCTCAATGTCTGCTGGCTTCAAGGATGAACGGGCAACCGCTTCTGGAGGTGTACGGGGCACCTCTGCGGCTGCGAGTGGAAAACCAGCTTGGCTACAAGATGGTCAAATGGATCGAGCGGATAGAATTCATTGCATCGGAAAAATCGCTTGGCAAAGGGGAAGGCGGCAAAAACGAAGACGATGAGTATTTCGACCTGCTGCCCAATATTTGATGCAGAACCGCGATTCTTTCGAGCAGCAACACGCGAGCGCCGATCATATCATTTCGTTCTTCCGAAAACTAAGGCTCGACTGGCTGCTGCTTCACTTTCCGCCGCGACTTGTTCGCTCTGTCTATGTGTTTGTGAACGGGTTCGTCACCATCGGCTTGCTGGCAGTTCTCGCGCTCGTAAGCCGGAACCCCTTTGTCTTTCCGTCACTGGGACCCACGGCGTATCTTCTGTTCTTTACCCCTCTTGGCAGGACCTCAAGTCCGCGAAATACCGTCTTCGGCCATGCTATTGGCCTCGTCTGCGGATATGCAGCATTCGCTGCCACCGGCGCCGGAGCACTGCCATTCGGAGAGCATCCGGGACCTTTCTGGCCAAGAGTACTAGCAGCGGCTCTTTCACTTTCAGCGACAGGCGCGCTCATGGTTATCCTCGACGTTAGCCATCCACCGGCCGGCGCGACGACGCTGATCGTTTCCCTCGGAATTATTTCGAGACCGAGCGAATTGGCCATTATCGAGGTGGCAGTGTTCCTGCTCGTTGCCCAGGCTCTCGCGATCAATCGGCTCGCAGGACTGCCATATCCGTTTTGGAGTGCTCCTGCTCAGATCGACAGTGAATTACGCCGCGATTGAGGTGCAGCTCCATTGAGCTCACCCCCTCAAGGTTTTGTTCTTGGCTTTCGGGATGCCAGATAATTGCCATTATCGGAATTGCCAATTTCCGTGGTGTGTGAGGCCTGCCAGACTGAGCTAAGTAAGCAGCTTCCGATAATGATGCTATGAAAGCGCTGCAGCGGGGTTTTGCGTAGACTGCGAGCGAAACCCCAAGCACAAGGAGGTGCTGCAGCAGTATGGAACAGTTTATCGGATGTGACGCACACAAGAAGTTTTCCGTGTTTGTAGCGGTGAACGAGAAAGGACAGGCCGGCGAGGCGTTGCGTGTGGCTCACGATCGCCAGGTCTATCGCGAGTTTCTGGCGCGGCTTCCTGCGCATTCAACGATCGCGGTGGAAGCCAGCGGTAGCTACAGTTGGCTGGTAGATGAGATGGAGCGGTCGGGCCATCAGCCCAGGCTATGCAACCCGCATGAAGCCAAGCGGCGTATGGGGTTGACCAACAAGACCGATACTCTGGATGCGAAAGGCCTGGCAATCCTGCTGCCCAACGGCACTCTACCGGAGGTGTGGATTCCGCCCCGCGAGTTGCGCGATCAGCGCGAACTGCTTCGGCTGCGCATCTTCCTGGTGAGGCTACGCACGCGTGTGAAGAATCGCATTCACGGAACGTTATCTCGTCATAACGTCCAAGTGCCGGGAGGCGGACTTGTTCGGCGTCGGAGCACGGTTGGAACTCGGCACGCGGCTGCCTGAGTTGCCAGAGCACAGCCGTGAGGCTGTCGAGCAGGAGCTGACTACGCTCGACTTCCTGGAGATCCAGATCGAATCAGCAGAGCAGAGGCTCGAAGCAATCATGAAAGTGAGCGTCGAGGCGGATCTGCCTTTGGCTCTGCACAGCCGGGCATTGAAGATTTGATCTAACACTATTATTATATAAGGAACGTTGCTGAGGGACTTTAGTTATGCTATCCAAACGACGGTGGTTCGGAGTGTTGCTGGCTGTGCTGGCGGTCAGATTGGGCGCCGCCGATGTCGTAGTCAAAAGCCCAGAACCGTCGCCGCTCGCCGATGCGGTGGAGCACGGCCACGTACAGGGCGTCCAGGCGCTACTGAAAGAGAAGGTCGATGTGAACGCGTCGCAGCCCGACGGAGCGACTGCGCTCCACTGGGCCGCCTACAAGAGCGACGCCGAGTCGGCGGCCGCCCTCATTCGCGCGGGCGCGAATGTCAATGCCAGAAACAAGTACGGCGTCACGCCACTTGCTCTCGCAGCGGATCAGGGCAATACGGCCGTGCTCGACCTCCTTTTGAAGGCGGGCGCAAACCCGAACGACCCTATCAACTTCGTGAACTCTGGCGAGACGCCGGTGATGCACGCGGCGCGATCGGCGAAGATCGACGCGGTCAAGTTGCTCGTGCGGGCCGGCGCCGACGTGAACGCGAAGGAGAACTGGAACGGTCAAACGGCGCTGATGTGGGCAGCCGCCGATGGCGATAGCGCGATGGTGACGGCGCTGCTGGAGCTGGGCGCTGATCTCCACGCAAAGTCCCACGCCGGAACCACGCCGTTTTTATTCGCCGTACGAAAAGGAGATCTGCGCAGCGTGCAGGCGATGCTCGCGGCCGGCGCCGACGTCAACGAGAAGCGATCTGGGGATTTCGCGACGCCGCTGCTGATCGCAATCATCAACGGCCATGCAGATTTGGTCGACTTGCTCCTCGACAAGGGCGCCGATCCAAACGCTGAAGGCGGCACCACAGAGGTGACCGTTACGGGCAGCAAGGCGCGCGAAGTGAAGCTCACACTCAAGACACCGACCTTCCGCGAGCAGCTTCGCGACGTCGGAAGCAAAGGGGACAACGGCCGGAATAACTCGTGGGGCCGTCCGCTTCAGGCCGCGGTGCATGTCGCGAACTGGCACGTCAGCGACATCCTTATTACTGTCAACATCGACCGGATTCGCATCATCAAATCGCTGCTGGCGCACGGAGCTGACGTGAACGGTCGAAACACCGACATGGAGCCTCGCTGGGAGGGCGCGCGCTACCGGCGTCGTCTGGTGGGCGCCACCGCCTTGCTGCTTGCCTCTTACTCGGCTGACGTCGAAGTGATGCGGCTTCTGCTGGCCCATGGCGCCGATCCGAAAATCAACACCGGCCTCAACATCACGCCGCTGATGGCGGCGGCCGGCATCGCATGGGCATCGAACCAGGACAGGGCGACGGAAGCCGATGTGCTGGAAGCGGTCAAGCTGCTGGTAGAAGAGCAGCATCTCGACGTGAATTTCGTGGCCGATACGGGCGAGACGGCGATGCACGCCGCCGCCTATCGGGGAGCCAATAGCGTGGTGCAGTATCTGTTCGACCACGGGGCGAAGCTCGACGTGATCGACAAAAGCGGCCGAACGCCGCTGGCCGTCGCCGACGGCGTGGAATACGGCAATTCGTTCGCTGCCCAACCGCAAACAGCGGTGCTGCTGCGGAAGCTTGGGGCGAAAGAAATTCCCTGTCCCGGTTTGTGTCCCAACATGATTCCTAAAGAAGCACTGCCGCCGGAGGATAATCCTAAAAAGGCAAAGGCGCCGGAGGATACTGTTCGATGAAACGCAGGTTGATTTTTCTCATCGCCGCCACGTACGCGATCTTTGTCGTGGGGTACGGTGTGCGCGGCAAAGCGCAGCAGCCGACGGCCCCGGCTTCGCCGTGCACCCGCGGCGTCGCAGCCGGCCGCGCCACAGTCCGCTGCAGATCCGGCCTCGCCGGCGGCGGCCTCGCAGGCGGTGGTCAGGAAGTACTGCTATACATGCCACAACGACAAGCTGAAGTCGGGCGGCCTCGCGTTAACCGCTCTGGACATCTCCGCGCCGGCGAAGAACATCGAGTCATGGGAGAAGGTTATTCGCAAGCTGGGGACCGGCGCCATGCCGCCCGCGAAAATGCCGCGTCCGGACAAGGCGACGGCGGACAGCTCTGGTGCGATACCTGGAAACGGAGCTCGACCGCGCCGCGCTGGCCAATCCTAATCCAGGACGTCCCGGTCTTCAGCGTCTGAACCGCACCGAATACCAGAACGCAATCCGCGACCTGCTGCCCTGGACATCGACGTGGCGTCCCTGCTGCCGGCCGACACTGCCGGTTACGGTTTCGACAACAACGCCGACGCGCTGACGCTCTCTCCCGCGCTGACGGAACGGTACCTCAATGCTGCCGCCAAGATCAGCCAGATCGCAATGGAACGTCCCCGCGGCATGCCGACGCCCGAGACGTTTTTCGAACCGACCGATCGCAGCGAAGCTGGCCGGTTCAGCGATGACATGCCATTCGGCACTCGCGGCGGGCTGGCCATTCACTATGTCTTTCCTGCCGACGGCGATTACCTGATCGAGACGCATCCGAAAGAGAACGGCGCCAACGATGGGTTCGAGAACTTCTCGACCGAAATCCATCAGCTCGATATCGCCATCGACAGCGTGAACATATTGTCGGCGGGGCTCGGAGGACCAGAGTGGACTTCGCGTAACCGGCTAGCGGCGGGCCGAGCAGAGCGCGAGCAGAAAGTGCTCGACAAGATGAAGGTCGTGGTGCACGTTAAAGGCGGCGAACATCTGGTTCAGGCGTACTTCGTCTCCAAGACAGCGACTGTCGTCGAAGACCTGTTTGACCCGTCGGTTCGACGCGAGCCGTATCGACCGGTGGGCGGCGTTCCCAAACTTTCGTACCTGCGGATCACCGGACCGCTGAAGGGCACGGCCTCCATCAGCACCGACACGGAGAGCCGCCGGCGTGTGCTGATCTGCAGCCCCTCTTCGGCAACCGACGAGGTGTGTGCCAAGCGGATCATCTCGACGCTCGCACGCCGCGCCTATCGTCATCCGGTGACCGACGCCGAGCTCGAAGTCCTGCTGCTCCGCTATCGCTCCGGCGCTAAGGATGGTGGCTTCGATTCGGGCATCGAAATGGCGCTCCGCAAAGTCCTGTTGAGCCCGAAGTTCCTTTTCCGATTGGAAAGCCAGCCGCCGACCGTCAGCGCCCAACACGCCCTATCGAGTGAGCGACATCGACTTGGCGTCACGGCTGTCCTTCTTCCTCTGGAGCAGTATCCCGGATGACACGCTGCTGGACCTGGCGGCGAAAGGAACGCTGCATCAGCCAGAGGTGATGCAGCAACAGGTGAAGCGGATGCTCGCCGACCCGAAGTCGCAGGCCTTGGTCGACAACTTCGCGGGTCAGTGGCTGCAAGTCCGTAACGTGCAGACGCACCAGCCAAGTCCCGAGACCTTGTTCCACTTCGATGACAACTTGCGAAAGGCTCTCGAGCAGGAAATGAATTTGTTCTTTGCGAGCATCATCCGCGAAAACCGTCCGATCACGGACTTGCTCGACGCCGACTACACGTTCCTGAACGAGCGCCTCGCGAAGCACTACGGGATTCCGGGTATCATCGGCCAGGATTTCCGCCGCGTGACCTTGCCGGCGGACAGCGTGCGCGGCGGTCTGCTCGGCAAAGGCGCGATCCTGATGTCCACGTCGTATCCGAATCGGACTTCCGTGGTCATCCGCGGAAAGTGGATTCTCGAGAACATCTTCGGCACGCCTCCCCCGCCGCCGCCGCCAAACGTCCCTTCGCTGGCGGAAGAGAGAGATCCGAGGAAAGTGCTCCCGATGCGCGAGCAAATGGCGGCGCATCGCAAGAGCCCGGTGTGCGCCGGTTGCCATTCCCAGATGGATCAGTTGGGGTTCGCCCTCGAGAACTTCGATGCGATAGGCGAATGGAGAGACATCTATCCGTCCGGGACGCGGGTCGACGCCTCGGGCCAGTTGCCTGACGGCTCCAAGTTTGACGGCCCGGTGGAGCTTCGGAAAGTGCTCCGGGAGCACTCGGATCAATTCGTAACCACGGCAGCGGAAAAGCTGCTAACCTATGCGCTAGGTCGTGGTCTTGAGGCGTCCGACACGCCTGCATTACGCGCGATCAAACGAGGTTCGGCGGGCGACAATTACCGCTTCGAATCCCTGATTCAGCAGATCGTGGTGAGCGTTCCGTTTACCGAGAGAATGTCGGTGGAGATGAGTAGCGATAACTAGGCTCAGCTAAAGCCGGAGCCGGGAAGCGTTAAGCTGGAAGGGTCAAGGAGGTTGGAATGATAATTACAAAGATAGCTTTGCCACGGCGGACGTTCCTCCGCGGTATGGGTGCAGCGGTGGCCCTGCCGTTTTTGGATGCGATGGTTCCCGCACTCAGTGCCGAATCGAAAGGCGCGCCCCGGTTTGCGACGGTCTATATCGGGAACGGCGCCAACATGAGTCAGTGGACTCCGTCCGCTGAAGGCGCCAATTTCGAATTGTCGCCGACGCTCAGCGGGATTAAGGGTTTCCGCGACCGCCTGACCGTGTTTACAGGACTCGATAACTTTCCGGGGACGGACCAGGGCGACGTAGGGGGACAGCATCCGCGCTCTGCGCCCGGGTTCATGAGCGCCGTTCATGCGAAACCGACTGAAGGCGCCGACCTCCAGGCCGGCACAACCATCGACCAGATCATCGCCAGCAAGATATGCACCGACACCAAGCTTCCGTCATTGGAAACAACGGTCGATCGGATCGACGTCGTCGGCGCGTGCGATCACGGCTATGCGTGCGCCTATATGAATTGCATGTCGTGGAGAACGCCGACGACTCCGCTGCCTTCTGAGACCAACCCCCGGTTCATCTTCGAGCGGATGTTCGGCGTGGGCAGCACAGTGCAAGAGCGGTTGACCCGTGCCAAGGAAGATCGCAGCCTCCTCGACGATCTCACGGAGGAGATCGCCGACCTCCGCCGCAATGTCGGCGCGCGCGACCGTGCAAAGCTAACCGAGTATTTTGACGCCGTCCGCGACGTGGAGCAGCGCATCGCAAAGGCGGAGTCGACCAACAGTGACTTCTCCGTGCCGGATCAGCCGGTGGGAGTGCCCGGCACGTTCAAGGAATACGTGGAACTGCTGTTCGACCTGCAGGCGCTGGCGTTCCAGGCTGATATTACACGTGTCAGCACCCTCATGATGGCGCGCGAGAATACCGGCCGTGCGTATCCGGAAATCGGTGTTGCGGAAGCGCATCACGCGATCTCGCATCACGACAACAACCCCGAAAAGCTCGCGGCATATGCGAAGATCAACACGTATCACATCCAGATGCTGAACTACTTCCTCAAGAAGCTGGATTCGATTACGGATGGAGATGGCACGCTGCTCGATCGCACCGCGGTGCTCATGGGCAGCGGCATGAGCGACGGCAACGTGCACAATAACTACAGCGTGCCGGCCATCGTGGTGGGCGGCAAGTCTCTCGGCCTCCGCGGCAACCGCCACGTTCGATATCCGAAGGGCACTCCGTTGGCGAACCTGATGCTGGGCATCACGGATCGGTACGGCGTCAACCTGGACAAGTTCGGCAACAGCAACGCTGCTATTGATCTGACGACGATCTAGCAGCGTTAGTTCGGGGCGGTGATGCTTTTCCTCACGCTCTAGATAAACCGACTTTCCGTTCAAATAGAGTTCGGTTTGATTGTCGCAGAACATGCACCTTTCGGTTTGGGCTCTCTTTTTTTAGGTATATCCGAACGATTCATACGATCACTCGCTGAAACGCTACTTATTCTAGCGCGCTCGCCAGTTGGGTTCCGATAATGGTGGTTGTCAGGACACAAGGGTCACGCTGTGGCATGACAAGGCCGATTTAGGCTTAGGCAGTTTCGCCCGGCGCACTCCTGGACTGACCGTCTGTCATGAGTTTCCGGCGTCCCAGGAATCCCAGCAACAAAACCCCCGTCGCGAGGAGAATGACCGAACTGGGCTCGGGGACGGCAGATGCTATCGTGTAAGTTCCCGAAGCGTATAATCCAGTTCCAAAGAGATCTGTTTCCCAAGTGTTCCCAGGGCTCTCATTGAAAAACAGATCGTAACACGGACAGGTGTCTACGGCAGGAAAATTGGTAATACCAGAAAATGGCTCGAACGCCAAAGGCCCGGGGTCGAAGTAGAGAGAGCTGCTCCCAAAGTCGGATAGGGAAATAAAGTTCGGGTTCGGGGAAGCACCAAAGGATGCTGTAAACGAGAGCAATCCGGCGCCTCGGCTACACGACGTACAACTTCCATCTGTGGAGAGGGTTCCTGTTCCTACCGTGAGACCGCCGCTTGTAAATGTAATATTGTAGATCGTATCGGCTCGTGCTCCTGATGCACCAAGTAACAAGAGCAAAACCAGGAGCGCCGGAGTATCGACGAGAGCAAACCCGAACCCCAAACACGTCGCTGATCGCAAGCAGTGCTATTCATCTGCACGCCTCCCTTCAGGAGTCCTGGACAATAGAGTATACATCTAATCGCCTCGGTTGCGGCCAAATTCTCTCGGACGTTGTGGTCGCGCCGTACTAGTACCCAATCGCTGGGATCTTTTGTCGTATGGAAGCGGTTATCGGGGCGGCAAAACCCGCGGCCAACCTCGACAGTTTACAGAGTTCCCAGGCCGATTACTTCCGGATGCGCGACAACTCAGGCCCTGAGATCGTTCGATCAACGCCGCGGAGTTAATGGGGAAATTCGGCTCACGAGATAGGTGTGCAAGTTGGGCGAGCGTGCGATCGCTCGTTCTGTCCAGAGTGGGGCGCCCCACGCATTCTGTTCCCGATGGTTTAGTACAATTGGCGCGGAGGTCCGGCGTGACGGAAATGCCTGTCCAGCAGGGATCGCTCGCCGACTGCTGCATAGTAGGTGCGGGGCCGGCTGGGGCGGTGCTCGCCTATCTGCTTGCCCGGCGCGGTCTCAGGGTGGCCCTACTCGAAGCCTGCCACGATTTTGACCGCGATTTTCGAGGTGACACGTTTCATCCGGGCCTGATGGAAATTATGGAAGAACTGGGTCTCTCGGAACGTGTCCTCAACCTCAGCTTGGCCAGAATTACGAAAGCCACCGTGGAAACGACCAGCGGTTCCGTCATTTTGTACGACTTTAGCCGGCTGAAGACAGCCTATCCATTCATCACGATGATCCCTCAGGCACGCTTTCTAGAATTCCTGACTCGGGAGGCCGCGCAATTTCCCAGCTTCGAACTGCGCATGGGCGCAAACGTGCTGGAATTGATCGAAGAGGGTGGCGTAATCAAGGGAGCGCGCTATCGCGACGGCTCTGGCATGCAGCAGGAGGTTCGGGCGCCGTTAACGGTGGGTGCCGACGGCCGCGGCTCGGCAATGCGACGCTTGGGCGGGTTCGCACTAGTGAAAAACACTCCGCCGATGGACGTGCTCTGGTTCCGCCTTCCGCGGCGGCCCGGCGACAATCAAGCCGGGTTCCGCACCCTGATCCAGCATGGCCACATGATGGTTCTGTTCAACCGCGGCGACTACTGGCAGGCTGGTTACGTGATCCGCAAGGGGAACTACCGCGATGTGCGCTCGGCGGGGCTCGAAGCGTTCCGCCGATCGATTGAGACGGCCGCTCCGGAGTTCACCGGGCAGCTCGACGAACTGAACGACTGGAAGAAGATTGCTGCGCTGTCGGTGGAATCGAGCCGCGTGAAGCGCTGGCACCGCCCGGGTCTCCTGCTGATCGGCGATGCTGCGCACGTAATGACTCCCGTGGGCGGGGTGGGCATCAACGTCGCTGTCCAGGATGCCGTGGTGGCGGCGAATGTACTGGTAGGGCCTCTTCGGGAACACTGCCTTGCTGCGAAACACTTGGCTGCGATACAGCGTAGACGCCTGCTGCCTGTTGCGGTCATCCAGGCATATCAGCGCATCGCTCAGAAACAGGTGGTTACTCCAGCGCTGAGTGACGACTTCGCTCCACCTGCCTTTCTGAAGGTCCCGCTGATCCGGAATCTGCCGGCGCGACTGCTGGGCATCGGCCTGTGGCGCGTGCATGTTCGCGTCTAGAAAAACATCCGCCTATTTTACTCCCCATGGGATTTTTGGCGAGGATGAGCGATTGTCGTTCCCAACCAAGCCTCAAGTCCCGTGTGACGGCGCATTCGGAAGTAACTAAGGTTCCGATAATTGTTCTTAACGGACCGTATCGCATGGGATAGCCTGAGTGGGCGCTTTCGATCAAGTGTCACCTCGTTGCTCCACGGCACGGCCTTGCTAGGCCGGTCGCGTTATTCGTCCGGAACCCAGCCATCTCTGTCTCAGTAACGGCGGCTATCGCCCAGGACCACGGGCTGCGGGAGGAGGAATCGTGCCACCTTCGGCGAGCGTCTTCATGTTGTTCAGCGCACGTGTAAACTGGGCGGTCCGTTGCTGAATATCCTTCTCCCGAGCGGCGTCGTCGGCCAACATCGAGTTGTCAAAGACCAATGTGTAAAGGAGCTTTGACGTGGTCGCGCTCCCCGGAACTGCTTCCACAGTGCCGTGATAAAGGTTGTACCGGAGGCCTTCCCGCACTGGCTGCGTGTAGGTGTACGACATACCCGTTTTCGCGACCAGAATCTCTATCACAGCGCCATTGCGAAGCGACCGCACGGCGCCGACTTCGCCATCTTTACCAGAAGTGATTACACAATCGACTTGCAGCCATTCTTCGATATCGCAGTATTTGCCGACGCGCTTCCAGACGTCCGCCGCAGGACGGTTAACAGCGATTTCGAGGTGGATGGAAGTGTAATGCGGATTCGGAGTCTGTAATGGCGCCGGAGCTGGCGTCTGGGCGAAAGCCGTGCTGAAGACGATAACTAGCAGACCGACGATCATTGGCAAATGCCTCAACTGAGTTCGCGAGCAAAGAGACTGCATGGCCTCTTGTATATCACATCGTGCAGCCGCGGCAAGCCTTCGCGATAATGTTCGATATCAGGGCACAAAAGGAATGTGTTTTCAGGAGCGCGCACGCGCCGAACGTGCAGGGGTTTCCGATGTGCTCTGTGGTGTCGGGGTTGCAGGTTTCTTGATTCCTTCCCCAAGGAAGTTGGCCAATTCGCGGTTCACTTCTTCCGGGTGGGTCCAGGTTATGCAGTGCGGCCCATCCTTCACGACCAACAAGCGGGCTCCCTTTATCAGTTTGGCGGTCCGAAGACCGGAGGCGCCGATAGGCACGATCCGGTCCGCATCGCCGTGAATGACCAGAGTGGGCACGACGACGCGGATCAGATCCTTGCGGAAGTCCTCATGCCATGTCGGCACGCAAGCGAGACTGGCCGTAGCAGAGGCGCCGGCTGCGACATTCCAGCTAGCCTGGACGGCCTGTTCGCTAACGCGCTTGCCCAGCAGGATGTCCGCGTTGTAGAAATTCTTGAAAAACTCGGTGAAGAACGCGTAACGGTCTGCGACGATAGCTTTCTGGATCCCGTCGAAGACACTGCCGTCCACTCCCTCCGGGTTGTCCGGCGTCTTCAGAAGGAAGGGCGGGACCGCCGAGATGAATACCGCGTTGCTCACCCCTTTCGATCCGTACTTTCCCAAGTAGCGCGCCACTTCGCCGCCCCCCATAGAGAAACCAACCAGCGCGAAGTTCTGTAATTCGAGATGCGTCACGAGTTTGTGCAGGTCCTCGGCGAAGGTGTCATAGTTGTAACCCGTCGTCGGCTGGCTTGAATTGCCGAACCCTCTGCGGTCATAAGTGATCACACGGTGACCCGCCGCCAGAAGCATCGCGCTCTGCTTCTCCCAGGAAGCACCGCTCAGCGGATATCCATGGATAAGAACGACCGGCTTACCTGAGCCGTGGTCCTCATAGTACAGATCGATGTTGCCGGAGTTTTCCTTCCCGACAGTAATGTAGGGCATTGAGATTCTCCTTTTGCGCACTTGTAAGCGCGTTGATGTGGGTGATGCTTAGATACGCCCGGGTGCTTTGGAGTTTCACAATTTGCGGTACGATTTCGGAGAAAAATTAAGTTCGACGCGGCAACGCACTGCCGAAGGTTTCGTCACACCTTGAGTCCCTGCAATCGGCAGGTGATAACGAGGCGAGTTTGCGCTGAAAGGAGATCCTTCTGGCACACCGTGGCGTCTTGGGTTCTCGACGACAGCGCGAAACAAATGTTCCTGGCATTCTGAGGGTCCGGCTCTACAGCCTGGCGGACGATGGATCGATATGCAAGCCATTCTTCGTTGCACCGGACGGTCTGTCGTCCGCGGGTCGGCTGTCAGAGGGCTCCTGGGCCTAGGATACCCGACGGACGATGAGCCGATGCCGGTAGCTGCGCGAAAGAATCCACAGGATGTGCTTCACAAGGCGCTTCACAATCAATCTGATGCCAAACTCCTGATTTGGTTTCGCGCGCAACGAAATTCCTTGGCAATCGGCGGGCAACGTTCAGGAGCGTCAGCGACTACCTTCCGACCGCCGACGATAAAGGCGGCTCGTCATATCAGGCACGTCTGCAGAGGCGAATGCCGCGCCCTATGCGCCCAAGCATGATGGATACGAAGTACGGGGATGCCGAACAAGTTTCGTAGGGTGCTGAGAACTTTCTACACACAGAAGACTTTACTGATCCCGCCGAATCATTTTAGGATCAGGAACTTATGCCATGGGGCTGTACGGCACCTGGATTGCAGAACTAACAAGAAGTTCGGCGTTACGACCGGTGACGCCGTCCGCGTTTTGAAAAGAAGGTGCAATATGTTTGGGAGTCCTGATATTAATCCCCGTGAAAAACGTGACATGGAGGAACGATGGGAAACGCTGCATCGCCGTCACCGCATCCTAGGCGTCGGCTTGCTAGTGCTTGCTCTAGCTTTAGCCGGTGGCGGCTGGTATGGGTACCAGGCGCTGCAGCGTCACGAGCTGGCGTTGACGCAATTTCCCGGAGTTCAGAAAGTCGTGGATGCGGTTGGCGATCAGGTGAAGCAAACCGACCAGAAGGTTGCATCCTGGGCCCACGATCAGCAAAGCCTCCGCGATCAGATGGCCAAACTCGGCCAGAAAATGGAGGACAGGGTAGCCAGCATCACCAAGCAGACGGAGGTGTCTTCGGCTGAGATGTACCGCCGGGTTCAGGCTCAGATCGATGACAGACTGCGGCGCGTCGATACGCGACTCACTCAAGTAGAAGCATCAAGCGAGAGCCAACAGACCCGAATCGCGGAGCTGCAGCGTGAATTAGTGGACGTGCGGAGCCAAGCGGCAAGACAATCCGACGATCTCGCAGCTGTACGAAGCAAGATGGACGAAAGCAGTGCGGCTCACGAGCGCCAGGTCGCTGATTTGCAGCAGAGTGAAGAAGCAGATCGACGCGACGTCGAGGCAATTGGGCACAAACTGGCCCAACACCGGGTTGATTTCGAAGTCACCAAGAACCACAGCCGTGAGCTGGCCGAAGGGATCTCGCTGGGGGTCACGAGTACTGACGTAGCCCATCGGTATGTGAGCGGCTGGATGTGGGTGATGCCCGATCGTCGCACCATCTGGCTGAAGAATCAGAATGCAAGTCAACCGGTGGTCTTCTACGGCCGCGACGATGGCAAGAAGCGTGAATTAGTGATTCACAATGTGACCAAAGGCTCCGTCACCGGCTATTTGCTGCTGCCCGGCGAGTCCGCAGACAGGGAGATCGCCTCAGTAAGACCCAGCGACTAAATAATGTGCGACGCCTATCGATGCAAGGCTTGCAGCCCTTCGATGGACCGGAACGTCGCCACCGGATTCGCTTCCCCATTGAACTTGGTGGCCGTTACACAATTTTCGGGCAGAAGCATATGGACGCTACGGTACGACGGTGAACGTCAACAGCCACGGCGTGTTGATAGCGTCCCCACACAAGGTGTCTCCCGGTACTTTGATCGGGGTCGTGATCGAGTGGCCGATTCTCCTCGGAAGCGTTTGCCAGCTTGCATTGCACATCCATTGCAGGGTTGTGAGATCCGATCACGGCCTCGTTGCTGTGCGATTCTCGCGTCACGAATTGCGAACTCAAGCGATACCACCCGATCGACTCCGAGGCCTCCCACAATTGCGAGCCTAAGCCACAATTTCCGATGCTTATCGGGATTCTCGCAGCCGTCGCCTCAACCTCCGCTCTAGGGGATCTCTTTACTAGGTGCCAAGAGGCCAAGCTGGCAGGTCTGCTCCAATGGAGCGAAGGTGAAGTCACCATCGCCATTCTGACCGACAACGATTCGCCCGTGCACCTGATAGTTGCCCGAGCCTGGATCGAGTGAGCCGTTCGGGGCGAAGGCAAGCGTCAAGGGATGGTCGGGCGCATCAATTTTTATGCCCGCCCTGGATCCATCCGCGCTGACCGTGTAGGGATAGGCACGCGCGGAGTCCGGTCCGCAACCGAGGATGACAGACTCGGGGAAGAACTGGACGCTGAAACCCGTAGAAGCGGCATAGATGCCGTGCATACGAATCCCGGGAGGGGTGGGAGGACCCTTCTCTCCATCGTTGAACAGGGATTTGAGCACGTCGGTTTGCATCGTTTGGATCCCCACGCCGGCACCTTTTGAGGAAAGGCTTAGCGCGGGGCAGGTGACTCTTTTGGACCCGAAGGTAGCATGCCCGGTGTTGGCGGTACGAGAAACTCGTCTTCCAGTGTCATCGTAGACAGGCCCGACGGCCGTCGCGGGGTCTACACGCCTTCCGGTCGCATCCCGCAGTCCACTGTCGTATCCAGTCACGATCACACCATCTAGCACGACCGGACCCGGGCCGGTCATGGTTGTGCCATCGGGACCGAGCGTAAGGACCAGGGGTCGCGGCATGGTATCGATAACAATCGCGGCGCGGTTGTTCTTGAAGTCGAAGGTGTAGCCGTGTTGATCGGGAGCGAGGACGGAACAGTTCACGAGTACTCCGCCGTCAATGAAGTCGAGGCGCCAGCCCCCCGCACCCTCGAACACTCCTGCGATCTCCGGACCGGGAGGAGGTTCCTTCGCGGCCGAGGGCAGAACCTGGCCGACCATTTGGCCGAAAGCGCCCAAAAGCTGGTTGCCCGTGCAGGTGGCCGGAATTCTTCCTGAAGAGATACAACGGCGCATCGCGCGTTCCTGGGCGTTCTTCGGCGGGGTGGGCCGCACCACGCTCGCTGCCTGGGTCGCCGCGGCGTTCGCTTGGTTGACGGTTGGTGCTGGGGTGGCGGGTCCCTTAATCATGGCCTCGGCTGCCTGCTTATTTGCCTGAAGACGCGCCTGCGTGCGCGCATTCGCCGCTGCATTCGCGTTCTCGGTTTGAGCGCGAAAAGCCGGAGAAAAATATCTTTTGAACAGCTCATCGCGAAATCGGGGATCGATATCGTAGCCACGCATCGCGGTGAACTTCTTGAATTCCTCTTTCGTCTGCGAGATGCGGTAATAAGCCGTATAGTAATCCTGGCAAATTCGGGTCTCATCCGGCGTCAACCCAACACGGCGGTCGAAGAGTCGCGGTCCCGCCGCGTCTTCAATCATTTTCTTGAGCTGCAGCAGTGCACCCATCTGGCGGGCCGCGGTCTCTGCCGGATCGGCAGTTTGCTGGTCACTCAACACACGCTCAACCGGGGGCATCTCCCGAAGATACGGTGGATTGAGCGTCTGCGCCCCAAGGTCACTCGTCGCGAACAGAACGATAGCCGCAGCCTTTACGAAAATCAGTTTTCTTGTTGTCATTGATTGGCTCGTTCCAAATCCAACGACCACTCTAACAGGCCACATCCCCGATGTGCTTTGCCGTACAAATTGAGGCCGGCCATTACACTGGTACGAGCACATCGGTTTGGTAGGCCGTTCCGACAATGTCTTCGAACACGTCTAAGAGTTATATTGAACCCTCGCAGGATGCCGGGCGCGCCTTCGTAATGCGCCAGATCAACGGGCCCATCGTCATGCTGAATCTGCTGCGGTTTCGCGAGGTTGCCGACTACTCAGCGACGCCCGATTTGGCTCCGGGAGCAGCTATCAGCGGCGCCGCTGCGTTTCAGAAATATATCGAGCACACCTTGCCCTACCTTCGCCATTCCGGCGGAGATCTCCTTTTTTTGGGGTCTGGCGGCCAGTTTTTGATCGGTCCGCAGTCAGAACGTTGGGACATGGTGATGCTCGTGCGGCAACAAAGCGTCGATACGTTTCTTGCGTTCGCATCACATGAAGCCTATCTGGCAGGTATTGGACATCGAACTGCGGCCCTGGAAGATTCCCGTTTGTTGCCACTCACTCAGCTCGAAGCTACACGATAATCTAAGCCAAGGCTCGATCCGCGAGGGCGATCATCCCACAGCCTCAGTGCACCTACCTGCGGCTCTCTTCTGGCTTCCTAGCTCGGCTTGATGTTGTCCCTCCTTCAGAGGTAATGTCCACATGACGTAGCTTCCGATAATGGCAATTATCGGGAGCGGTTGAGCTATCACTTCTCCGAGATGCCGACGAGTGGAGAACTTCCGAGTTGCCGACAACACAGGAGTTGGGAGATACGGGATGTGGCGCTGCGTTAAGGAGCGCCAAAATCGTGTCAACTTGTAGGGCCGTCTCAGTTGATGGATGCTTTTCTGACGACGCCATGGATCGGCTGTGGACCGAAGTGCCCGGTTGCCGGTCCAGTGTACACCAGAGTCACGTTCGAATAAAAGACTTCCGACCCTCCCATGATGCACACTTGAAGCGTGGATGGGCCCTTAGCCTCAAAGGGCGCCGGCCCGCCATTTCCCGTTGTCGTGACCGTGCCGGTGACTACGAAGGCAGAAGAGGTGGTAGGAGGGTTGTTGGCGGGGCAAGAGCTGGTATCATAGCTGACCGTTGCATCCGTCATGCTGAGATGGTGAGTGTGTGGGTTCCGGGTCGCCGGATTCGCTGGATCAACCTGGGTGGCGCCCGTAATCCCATAATCGGACGTCTCCATATTAAGATCCGCAGAAAAACTGGCTGTGCCGTTTCTTTGCAATACCACAGCCCAGTCGCCGCGAATTTCATACGGACCGCCTGGAACAGTTGAAGGCGAATAATCGTTGATCACACCGCTAAAGCGAACAGGCCTGATATCCTGAGCCTGGACTCTCACCAACGCTATTGCGGCCACTGCGATCGCAATCGCGCAAATTCCCTTTTGGACGAGAGCGCCTTGGACTCTTTGTCTGTTTAATTGTTTTTGAATCATGTCCTTCACTTTTCCTTTCGTTCGAAAATTTTCTCCCGGGCGGGCAAATCAGCCGTTTTTGCCCTTCGAGATGGAAGCATCGTCGATTTCGGTAAGTTGCACAAGGCACCGCGGGGAATATGAAGGTGACATCAGATCACACTGATTCTTTGGGAGTTGTAGAGACCGGTGACTTGTTATATCGTAGGACACACGATGGCGACAGGACGTCCAATGCCCGAGCCCGGCGCTGCGGGCCGGATTGTCCGTTTCGCGGCTTTCGAGTTCGACATCAAAACCGGAGAGTTACGCAAGCATGGGCTAAGGATAAAACTCCAGGGCCAGCCCATCAGCGTACTTACAATGCTCATTGAGCACGCCGATGAGGCGGTCACACGCGATGAATTGCAGAAGCGCCTTTGGCCGGCCGACACTTACGTTGATTTCGACCACAGCCTCAACGCCGCGATCAAACGGCTTCGGGTGGCTTTGGGCGATTCGGCCGACGCTCCGCGTTATGTGGAGACGCTCCCGCGCCAGGGTTACCGCTTCATCGCTCCGCTTAGCACTCTAGCGGCGCCCCAACCGGCCGAAAGCCAACCGGCGACAGATGTTCCCCGGACTGTCGCGGAGAATGAGAAATCAAAATCAGGGGGTTGGCAGCGGCCTGTTCTGATAGCGGCAGCGGTGGGAGCCGCGTTGGTGATGATTGCCAGCCTCTGGTTACAAAGGACGGAGTACTTCTGGCGAAACCCCATCGCTGGCGCGCGATATCAGACAGTCACGGACTCCGATGGTGTGGAGCAAGCCGCTGCCGTGTCACGGGACGGCAATTTCGTGGCGTTCTTATCGGACCGTGACGGACCAACCGACGTATGGGTTACACAAGTCGGTTCGGGTCAATTCCACAACCTGACCCGAGGAAGCGAAAGGCAACTCGTCAACCCATCGGTTCGTACCCTCGGGTTCTCGCCCGATGCCTCTTTCGTTATGTTTTGGGCTCGAAAAGGCGGCGCGAGCGGCGATATTAGCATCCGTGCCGTGCCTACGTTAGGCGGAGAGCCAAAGCCATACCTCGAAGGCGCAGCCGAATCCAACTGGTCGAGAGATGGGTCCCGGCTCGCGTATCACACTCCCGGACCTGGAGATCCGTTGTTCGTGTCGGACGGGAGCCGGCGACCGGAGGATCGACCCATCTTTACTGCGCCTCCCGGTCTCCATAGTCACTTCCCCCTATGGTCGCCCGACGGGACCTTTATCTACTTCGTCCAGGGTTCCCTACCAGACAAAATGGACATCTGGCGCATTCCTCCCGTCGGCGGACGCGCGGAACGAATTACCAACCACGATGGACTCGTGAGTTATCCTGTGTTTTTGAATCGGCGGACGCTCATGTACCTCGCAGCCGATCCGGATGGTTCGGGGCCGGAACTTTACAGTATGGATGTCGAGCGCCGTATTCCGCACCGGCTGAGCTCCAGCCTCGATCGTTACACGTCGCTAGACGCCAGCGCCGACGGCCGGCACCTTGTGGCTACGCGCGCAACTACGGAGAGAACACTCTGGCGCTTGCACCTCGCCGATTCACTCGCTGGTGCGTCCGAGGCTGCTCAAGTCCCGCTGATGACCAGCACAACCTTCTCTCCACGACTAGGCTCGAACTATCTGGTCTATGTTTCAGCGACCGGATCGAGCGAAAGCGTTTGGAAGCTGTCTGACGGAACCAGAACAGAATTGTGGAGTGCACCAGGGGCACAAATCTTTGGCGGGCCAGCGATCTCCATCGATCGGCGGAACATTGCATTTTCGGTTCGCCAACATGGGCAGACCTTCTTGTATGTAATTCAGGCTGACGGCGCAAACGCGAAGATTCTCACTGACTCGCTCGACCTACAGGGCTCCCCGGCATGGGCTCCGGACGGCCAATCGATCACCTCGGCGGCCAACGATCACGGTGTCCCCCGGCTGTTTCGCGTTCCGATCGACGGTCGGCCGCCGGTCCGTTTTCTCCAGGCGTACTCGGTCGATCCCGCTTGGTCGCCGGATGGCCGCCTGGTGGTTTATTCTGGACCCGACATCGGCACAACATTCTCCGTAAACGCCGTGAGCGCCGACGCCACAGAGCAACCACTGGCAGGCATGGCGCTGACTCGGGGTGCTCGACACATGGCCTTCCTAGAAAGGCAGAACGTTGGTCTTCCTGCGCGGAGACATTCAGCATAAGAATCTATGGACCCGCGAATTATCGACGGGTGCCGAGCGGCAGTTGACGAATGTTGCTCCCGACTTCAATATTCGCGACTTCGACATCTCCCCAGACGGTCGTGAAGTCATCCTCGAACGAGTGCGGGAACGTTCAGATGTGGTGCTGCTGGATCTCCCACAGCAATAGCCCCTCCAATTTTCGCGGATTACCTGACGCTCGGTAACTTGGGCGACTAGGCGAAAAGTGTAACGCCCGAATCGGCGAACTGGCAGTTCGCAGGTTCCGATAATGACATCAGGCAGTAAAGCTGTCCTTCTTTCGATGGTTTGCCGACCTCTATGTAAGTCTTTGTCAATAGAAAAAACAGTTCCTTGACGCGCGCTACGGAGGAGCGCGCAAAATCGAATCTGCCAGAATCTGCAGCTCGCACGTGTGCCTCTCGGCGGAGGTTCCTGCCTTCGCAGAACCAGACATCTATTTGCTGTCTCCGGCCCTTTGGCCTTCACAGAAGATTGAGTTTGTGTTCGCTGCCAGTCCCGAAACAATTCGAGGGGAGCCTCGGGAGTTTGATCTCCGTCGCTCAGTCGGCAAAATGCGGGACCTGGCAGCCTGCGCGCTGTGTAATCCTGTTGCTTTTTTTCTCCTACTGCCCGGCGGTTTAGGCCACCGCGCTGTTGTTCTTGGAAGCCACAAACTCCCGCTGCCCACGATCCACCGCGAGCAGATACGCGACCATCTTCCGGGCTACGGCTAGTGTCGCCCGGTTGCGATTCCCCTTCTGCATTTCCTTCTCATGGACCAGAGCGAGTTCATGGTTTTGCCGGGGCGCCAGTTTGGCGGCTTCCACCAGCACATGCTGGATGTGTTTGTTGCGTTGCTTGGAAAGCGGGGTCCGCATTACTTTCTCCGCGGAGCTTTTTTCCGCTCCGCACAAACCGCAGTAGCTGATGGCCTGCTTCATCGTCCGAAAGCGGGTCACATCCCCGATCTCCAAGGCCCAGGTGAGCGCCGTGATCGGGCCTACGCCGGGAATCGTTCGGAGTCGTCGGATCCGCTCGGCCAATAGAGGGTCCCGATTCAGAGAGCTCACCAGAGCGTAGTCCGTCTTCTGGCATCCTACGATCGTCTCCCGGCTCAGTTTTAGCAACGGCCGGATGCTGTCAGGAATCTCCGGGTTGGTCGCCAGCAACTCCCGGAAATAGCCCACCTTATGCAGGCGCTGCTTGTTATGGCTCACTCCCGTTTCCAGCAGTAGGCCCGAAATACGGTTCTTCATCTGCACCATCTGCCGCACCATCAGGTGCCGATAGCGCAAACTGCGGCGCCGGTCCCGAATCTCGGTAGAAGCCATGTGGCATTCTGGCAGAAAATCGCAGCGCAGGCAGTCGGCGATCTTGCCGGCATCGATGCGATCATTTTTCTTCTTCGCCAGTGCAATGGCGCGCAGCATCAGCGGGTGCGCTACCTTCACCTGCTCGGCGTGCGGCAACAAGTGATCATAGATCCACCCGGTGAAGATCGTCGCCTCCATCGCCATGATCCGTGGCTCGGGCAGAGTTTTGATCCACCAGTCCAGTTCATTCCGGGTCGCTCCGATCGTTCCTTCCCGGTGCACCTGCCCACCAGCGTCCTTGACGCAGTAACTGATCGTCTTCTTGTGAACATCGAGTCCGATGTAATACATATAGCTTGAGGAGCCTCCATGGTTGTTCTCTGAATCAACGTTCCCGTTGAGTTCAGCTCTTTGTACACCACGCGCTCCTCCCTCAGACTTATCATTCAAACAACATGTCCAGGTGAATAACTCAATTTCCGAACAGCTGACGATCCACTCGGACAGCGCGGTCGCGGGCCAGATGCCCAGTCAACGAAATTACGCCGGCGACCATTTCGCGCGCGACCCGTCACCAAGGTGAACAGGAAAGACGACTGCCGCGGCATCGCCGATTCAAATCACGCGAGAGTGTTATAAAGTCGTGGCAGCATCGACTATAGGCATGATGGGACACGGCGCGAAAAGCTCCGGATCACCGGAGCAGAACGAACTCTACACGAAAGCGGTCGCAGAGTGTGGTCGCATGTTGGATCGGCTTCCCGCCGGATATGAGGCAGATCCCGACAAACGCCGTGACCTCAGGCAGGAAATTCATCTTCAGCTTTGGAGAAGCTTCGGGGCGTTCGATGGGCGATGCTCACTCAAGACCTGGAGCCTCCGCGTAGCCCACAACACGGCAGCTTCGTACGTCATCCGTGAACGGCGCATGAATGCGAAACTGATCAGTTTCGAGGATATCGAACGAACCCTGGAGAGCGTCGAGCAGCCGAAGGACATCGATTGGGAAAAAGCGTTGTGGGAGGTCCAGCAGCTCATCCTGAGGCTCAGACCGTTGGACCGGCAAATCATCATCTCCTACCTGGAAGGGATGGATGCCGCTTCCATCGCCGACATCACGGGTCTAACCCCTGCCAACATCGCCATGAAGATTCATCGGATCAAGAAGATACTGGCACACGGGATTCGAGAGGAGCAGTCGCATGCATGAACTTCATGAATTTGCGGAAGTGAGGGCCGCGTGGCTCAATCAACCCGAAGAGGAGTTTCCGGTAGACATCGAACGTATTCACAGACGACGAACGTGGGAATTGTTTTTGACCACGCGTTCCGAGATCATCACCAGTATAGGCGCAGCCCTGTTCTTCGCAAGTTTCGTGGCCTGGCGTTTTGCGCCGGCACGGGATCGCCTAGTGCAGTTTGCCTGTGCCGCAGTGATCGTTTGGGCCGCCGTAACCGTATTCCGGTTTCGCTTCTCAATCTGGCGCCACACGCCGCAACCAGGCACCTTTGCGAGAACCGGCCTGGAGTACTACCGGGCCGAATTGCTGCGCCGCCGTAACCACTTACGAAGCGCATGGATATGGCACGGGCCATTGCTGTTGGCCTGTATCCTCTCCGCCGCGACCTTCACTAAAACGATCGTTCCCGGCCGTCTTTGGGATGCACTGCCTATCATTCTCCTGCTCGCCGGATGGTCGGTAACCGGGATCAAGCGCCGCGTCAGGCAGGCGGCTGAACTACAGCAAGAGATCGACGACATCAGCGGTATATCGACGATGGAGGAATGAAGCATGACGATATCGCGGGCGATTACGTGAAGGTAGCAATTCAGAAAGGATCCTCTATGAAATTGATGATTGAAATCTGTGTAGTTGTGTCAACCCTGATGGGCGTAGCGGGCGCTCAAGACCCTTCAAAGCCTCCATTGCGGAAAGGCATTTCCGTTCAGATGCCAGTTGCGAATCACGCAGTAGAGGTGCGCGCAGCCGACGGACCAAATGTAACAGTGATCGCCATAACGGCAGACGGGAAGGTGTTTACCGGCATCGAACCCACCGAGCCCGCGGCACTGAGCTAGTTGAGTGCAGAGACGGTATACCTAAAGGCCGATTCGCGCGTGCCGTTCCAGGTGGTACTCACAATTCTGGACGCTTTACGTGGCAAGTCGGTAGTGCTGATTGCGGCATCTTCCGCAAACGTGGAGAGAGCGAAGAACGTTTGGCCGCACGGGATAAAGATGATCGTATCCCGGTGAGAGCCGCTGCTTTTAGCATGACCATGTATCCTGCCGCAGCAGTGACGTTTCCGCCACGGCGCCTACTTCGGTGCCGGAACACGCACCGAAGCAGTCCCGCGCGGACTACACAGCGAATTGTTAAAAGTGTGACGGGTAAAGGCCCCGATAACGAATATTGAACTATCGGAAGATATTTCGAGCGCGATCGTAACTTCCCACAAGCGCGTTCCTCAGGACGACTCTGCAAATCCTAAGCGGCAGGATCCGCTGGACTCATAGGCGTAGTCCGCGCATTCACAAAAAAGGCGGCGCAGGGGGCCGCACCGCCTCTTAAGCGAACCTTCCGCCTAGAAAGTCATTTTCAGGCTGAACTTAATGGTTCGCTGATCGATGCCGTCCCGTCCGGTATTCGCAAGGGGTTGAATCTGCATGAACGCACTATTTTGGACGTTGTTGTTGCTGGTCGTGCCGGTGGAAGGACCGTAGCCGGGACTCGCATGATGCGGCGTGTTCCCAACGTTATACACTTCCATGCGGAAAGCAAAGTTATATCTTTCCCGGAAGGCGAACTTCTTCTCGAGCCCGGCATCCCCATTGACCAGCCCGGGGCCTCTCAAGGTGCCCAAGCCACAATTTCCGAAGCCGGAAGACGACGGCGCAGAGAAGCTGGCCGGGTTATACCACTCTAAGAGACTCCCGACCTGTTGCGGCGCAGCGTTACAGTTGGCAACCTGGGATGAAACAACCGCGTTGAGGTTGTTGTTGGCGGTAACGTTAAACGGCCGTCCCGTGAAATCGCTGAACAAGCCGCTGAGTTGCCAGCCGCCCAGAATGTTGGCTCCCTTGCCGGTCGAAAGCCAGTGCTTACCTTTCCCAAAAGGCAAGTCGTAGATCGACGTCGCCTCAAAGTTATATTTGATGTCGACGTTGAGTATCGGACCGTAATCCTCGGTTCGGAATAACCAAGGAAAGGCTGCTATAGAGCTACCCTGGTATCCCAGGTTTTTCGCCCAGGTGAAGCCGAAATTAAAGGTTAAATCATGAACCCTGCCGTTGGTACGCGCCTGCAAGGAGTTGTAATTGGTGTTCCCCTGGGTGCGAAGTAGACCGGTATAGGTAATCCGTCCACCTGTACCTCCGCCGTAGTTGGCGTTGGCGGGCGAAACGCCGGTGAACGGTTCGCCGTTCAGTCCCGGAGTATTCAATACCTGTCCGGCAGTACCAGTGCCGAGCGGAGACCAGTTTTCGTCAATATAAAGCAACGGATCTATTACTCTTGAGCCGGCGTACCCAACCGAGGCGGTCCAGCCCGGCCTGATACGCTCTTCCACCGTGGCGTTCCAAGTTTCGACGTAACCCCGCGTAAAGTTAGCTGCATCATTAGTGAACAAGGGTGAGGTGCCGGGCACCTGGACTGCACCGCTACTCGGCAGAGGGTACGGGTCCGGAGGCGGCGTGATCCCTTGAGCTAGGGTTGTGATATAGGCGTTCGTTTGGGGAGGCTGCAGGATATAATTTTCCATGAACGGGAAGTTCATCCGGCGTTCGCTAAGCGCGAACAGGTTGGTCGGGTCGGTTGAGATTCCATAACCGGCTCGGACGACCATTTTTTCGCCGATGCGGTAGGCCGCGCCAATGCGGGGAGCTAAATGGTTTTGGTGCTGGTTGAAAATGCCACAGGAATCCGGTACGCTGCCGAGCCCGCAAATCTGCATATTGTTGGTAGATATGTTGTAATACTCCGGGCCGGTACCGTTGCGCAATGGGATCGGGACGAAATCATAGCGCAGTCCGAGATTCACTGTAAACCTTGAGCTGACTTGCCATTGATCGCGGCCGTAAAACGAGTACAATTTGGTATCGGTAAAGTAATTCGGCGTCTGCTGATAGATCGCGCCGGCGGTCTGCGCAACACCCAGCAGGAATGAGGCAAAGGAGTTGTATTCGTTACCCGAGGAAGTGGATGAACAGATTCCAGCGGAGTTGGCGGCTTTACAGAGTTCCGTGTTTTGCTGGGCAAACGTAAACCCTCCCGCGCCGCTGATGCCACTCACGCCGATAGTTTCCCACTGAGTCTCCCTTGAATTCATAAAGTCGGAGTCGAAACCGAATCGCAGGTTATGAGCTCCCCTGATCCACGTGAGATTGGCGTCGATGTTTTTCTCCGGATCCCAGTAGTTTTGGGGTTGGAATTGGCTCACCGAACCGAGCTGGGCGAAGCCCGTGTCGAATTTTATGACCGGTAGACCGCCCTTGGCTTTCTGCTCGGCCGCTGGCTCCCCGGCGGTATTCAAGCCCGGAATTTGCATCACTGTCCAGCCCAGGTTTTGGGTCGCACCTGGCTGGACGCTAAAGGCGCTATTCATGTCATAGCCGTAATGGGCGTCGAAGATCAAGCTGGGGCCGATAATGTACGTCGCGGACACAGTTCCGCTGTAGACGCTGGCGCCTCCGTATCCCTGGGCGGTATTGGTCGCGGACAGGCCAGGCCCGCCCAGAATGCCAAACTGGGTAGGCGTGGTCCAGTAGTTGTTGCCCCAACCGAAACGGACAAACGTGCTGAGTTTCGAGGTGGGGTTCCAATTGGTCTTGAAGTCCGTCTGGTTGCGCTCCAAGTAGGTTTCACCGTTAGTGTTCAGATTGTTGGCGAGGCCCAAAGATCCGGTGCCGGGCTGGTTCGGCAGCGACCATAGGTTGCCGTTTGCGGCGCTATAGTTGAGCAAGGCTTGCGCGTTGGGGCTGATCATGGTCTGTGGAATAATGTTCCCTGCGAAAGGTACCCTGTTGAGGCCAGAACCGGGAGTGCCTGTAAAAGGATTGTAGATCGGGGCGGTATCGGCAATTCCGCCCGCGCCGCTCAAATTGCCGGTTCTCATCACCGCGGTGGGGACTTCCGCCGAAAACGGGCCATTGGCGACTAAGCCGGTACCCTCGTAACTCAAGAAGTAAAACCATTTGTCTTTCTTGATCGGACCACCGATGGCGCCGCCGTACTGGTTGTTGATGTATACCGGCTTTCCTACAGGAGCGCCAGTGGACGTGTTTCGCACGGCATTCCAAGGGTAGGCCTCGATGTGCTGGTCGGTATGGTCTTCAAAGAGCACCCCGTGAACGGCGTTCGTGCCGCTCTTGACCGTAATGTTGATGGCACCGCCACCAGCGCTCTGCTCGGCATCGAAGGAGTTGCCCGAAATGCTGACGTTCTCGATGGCTTCGAGGGCCGGCGTATACTGGGCCTCATTATTCGCTGTCATGTCGAAGGTGCCGGTACCGTCCACTCGGATGCTGTTGTAGCCCGCGAGTCCGCCGTTGACGACGAAAGTCAGCCCGCGCTGGGCGTTGGCCGTAAACGAATTCGCATTCGTCGGCGGCGAGACCCCTGGTAAGGTAATAAACAGATTCTGGTAGTTCCGGCCTATGGGTACCGGCACGTTCTCCAGCGCGCGGCTGCCTACGTCGTCACGTATCTCGGCCCGGTCGGTTTGCAAGGTGTTCGCCTCGGCCGTGACTTCGACGGTTTGGGTGAGCTGGCCGATGGTCAGGATGACATTTGTTCGGGTTACTTCCTCGGGCGAGACGCGGACTCCAGTTATGCTGCTGGTCTGAAAGGAGGGCGCCGTCACCGTGATGTTGTAGGTTCCCGGCGGCATGGTTGGAAGGTTATACACGCCCGCGGAGTTAGTGGTGGTGTCACGAGTAAAATTGGTTGTTTGCTCGGTGGCCACGACTTTCGCGTTTGCGACCGCCGCCTGGCTGGCGTCCGTGACATTCCCGGTGATGCTGCCTTGAAGCAACTGTGCATGCACTGGCCGAACCGATACGAAAATACTCAGTACGGCCAAAAGCGATACCAAAAACATCCTTAGCCCAAACGAATGCGTCATCTCTCAACCCCCTTTTAATGTGAGACTTACAACTCGCTACTTCCTATGAACAGGCCTTTAGTACGTGTTCAATCGGCTAAAATAATTGCCCACCTAGGCAACGACAGCGCCGAATAAAGGACGGAGAAGATAGGACTACTTGTCGCAGATGAACCGCAGGTGAGGTCGCGGCGTTCGAGGCCCACGACCCAAGCCCCGTTCGGCGCTCCCATCTCGAAAGGAAAGGCTTGCCGCCCATAGCCAAACTCTCCAGACACAAAGAAACTTTTGAAACGTAAATCAAACTAGCGTCGAAGAGTGTACGCACAGTTTCGCCAGAGGGTCCATCGTGTCGAGACTGTATGCCATTTGTCCATATAGCGCTGTGTCCTTGTCAAATCGCTTGGCGGCCTGTGGTGCAACAGTGGTGCGGTAGGACCGCTCCACGGTTTGGTGACAATCCTGGTGTCCACCAATTCTTGAAGCTCGCGTTGCCACGATGCTGTGCGCAGCCTTAGAGCAGAGGCTTCGGATAATGGCAAAGACGGCACGGTCCTCGATGGACTGGACCTTTCTGGGAACCCGTCTCTGTCACGGTGGTTTGTTCCTTAAGTGTGGGGTTCCGCTCCAGGCAATAAGTAGGCCCTTCAAGAGCAAGCTCGACTGCCCCAACTGATGGTTCCGTAGCCCTGCCCCGGTGATCCGATCTGCTAAAAAGCGCTTGTGCTGGCAAAACAAATCAAGTACTCTCGTTGCGTTTCATTAGGACAAATCGGCGATCCGGTGGGGCAAACGAGAAATATGAGCTATCGCAGCTTCTCTTTGATTGTGATAGTGAGTCTTGCGGCCTCCGCGCCGCTCGCGTTGGCGCAAATAGCCGGCTGCGCCGATGCGCCACCGGGATCCTCGTCTTCCCCATGCCCGATCGATATCACGGCACGCCGCTCTTTCGACATGGCAACGGTCGGACGCGGCGGTAAGATTTTCGCGGCACAGTGCGCCTCCTGTCACGGCGACAATGCCCGCGGTGGCAAGGGCACAAAAACCGATATCGATCTGCTGCGCTCCGACATTGTCGTGCTGGATCACGGCGGGCGCGAGATGCCGGAATTCATGAAAATCGGCCGTCCTGAAAAGAACATGCCAAAGTTCGATTTTTCCCACGAACAGGCCGTGGACGTCGCGACCTGGCTGCATTATCAGGTCAGCGTGGTTACTCTTCGAAGCCAGTACACCAAACTTAATGTCTTCTCCGGAGACCCAAAAGCGGGCGAAGCGTTTTTCAGCGGCTCGGTCGGGAAGTGCAACACGTGCCATTCCGTAACCGGCGATCTAAAGGGCATCGGAGCCAAGCGGAATCACGACGCGCCGACGCTGCAGGCCGCCATTCTTAGCGGGGGGCGCGGCGCGGCGAACATAACCGCGACGGTCACACTCGAGAATGGTGAGAAATTCACGGGGACTCCCTGGCGGATCAACGATTTCCTCGTCGAGATCCGCCTCCCGAACGGCGAGAACAAGACTTGGCTGCGCAATGGCGAATGGCCGAAGGTGACCCAAGTCAACCGGCTGCAGGCGCATGTCGATCTGGTGCTGAAGTACACCGACGATGACATTCACAATCTCGCCGCCTATCTGAACGGCAAGTAGGAGACGCACATGACATTCCCCTTCGCTTCCGCAGCTGCGCTGGTTCTTCTCCCCGTTTCGCTGGCTGGGCAGTTCCTCGATCCGAGCGTTCTGAAAAAAGCCAACGCCATCGACGCATGGCCGACCTATCATGGCGACTATTCGGGCAAGCGCTACAGCACTCTCGATCAGATCAACCGTTCTAACGTGGGCACCCTCACACTGGCGTGGGCATTCAAAGCCCTTGCGACGGCCACGTCTGCTACGAACGTCGGCGGCCCGGGGAAGCCCGGTGATCCGACATATTGGGGCGGTCCCACCGATACCTACAGGATTGCTGGATCGCCGCTCATGGTGGATGGCATCATGTACATTTCCGCGATGGACCGCGCCTGGGCAATCAACGCGCGCACGGGCGAGCAAAAATGGAGCTACTTTTTCAGAACGCGCGGCGGCCACCACAACAACGGAAGCAGAGGCATGGGCATGTACGGCCGATGGTTGTATTTCGAGACTCCTGAATGCGGCCTGGTTTCGCTGGATGCGGCCACCGGCAAGGAGAGGTGGTTCAAACAACTGGCGCCGGTGGAGGAGGATTATTTTTGCAGCGCCGCGCCGCTGGTGGTGGGCAACCATGTGTATGCCGGAATCGCCGGCGACGCCAGAGACAACCGCGGCTGGCTGGACTCGTTAGATCCCGAAACCGGCGACGTGCAGTGGAGATGGTACACCACGCCGCAGAACCCAGGAGATCCCGGATACGACACGTGGCCCAATGAATACTCGCGCAAGCACGGCGGAGGGGGGCCGTGGCAGCCTCTGACGTACGATCCGGAGATCAATCTCATCTATGTGACCACGGGCAATCCAAACCCGGTGGGCGCGACGCAAAGCCGCCCCGGGGACAACCTGTTCACATGCTCGCTGGTGGCGCTCAACGCCGACACGGGTAAGATGGCCTGGTATTACCAGACGTCTCCGCACGACAGTCACGACTGGGACAGCACGCAGGTTCCCGTGTTATTCGACGGCACGTGGCAGGGAAGACCACGGAAGTTGGTGGCCCAGGCTGCCCGCAACGGATATTTCTTCGTACTGGACCGCGTCACAGGCGAACACCTGCTGACCACTCCGCTGGTCGACCCGCAGTTCCTTAACTGGACGTTGGGTCTGAACGCGAACGGGCAGCCCATTCCGAATCCGAAAAAGGAGCCGAAGGTAGATGGGGTGCTGGTCGGGGCGGGTTCGGCCACCAACTGGCCTCCCCCGAGCTTCGATCCGCAGACCGGGCTATTCTATGTGGGCACCACCGAACGCATGAGCATGACTTACCTGGTCGATACCAGCGACAGGCCTGAAGGTTATGGTTTCAGCGGCGGCGGGGGCGGCAATGCCGGCGAGCGTTCGGGTATTCGCGCCATCGACTACCACACCGGCCAGATGAAATGGATGCACGAAGGCGGCGGCCCCCAGGGGCTGTTGACGACGGCCGGCGGACTTCTGTTCGGTAATGACGGGTCGTCCAATTTCTGCGCCTTCGACGCGGCCACGGGAAAGATTCTGTGGCATACGTGGATGCCGACGCTTACCACTAACGGCGCTCAGACTTTTTTGCTCGACGGCTTCCAGTTCGTCGTGGTCGCCGCGCAAGATACAGTGTATGCGTATACACTGAACCGCTGATCTCTGATTCTGGGAAGTACTACTGCAGTAGTTGAAAGTCCCGTTAAGTCACATTATCGGACGTACCGGCACGGCGTCATCGGTGAAATTACTTCATCAGCGAGAATGCGACAGTCCCGTAAACGTCTATTCTTCGATTTTTGCGAACCCATAAAGCTCTTCAGGGTTCTTTACGAGAATGCGCTGGCGAGTCCTCTCGCTAGGTGCCCAGGCGGCGAGCAGATCGAACAGCACAGCATCGTCAGGCTTGTTTGTTTCTTTCGAATGGGGCCAGTTGCTTCCCCACAACATCCGCTCGGGAGCCGCCCGCACAAAAGCCTGCCCCACTTTGCTCAAATCGGCGTAAGTTGGCGGGCCGATTTTGCTGCTGTCATAGGTAACGGAAAGTTCGAGCCACGCCGTGCCCTCGTCAAGCAGCCGCCGAATAACTTTGAAGGCCGGATGGTTAACTCCCGTCGGTTCTGATAGGTGACCTATATAGTCGAAGACGACTGGGCAGGGGATACGTTTCCACAGATTCCCCACTTGGACGATTTGGTCGGCGGTCATGTTAAATTGCACGTGCCATTCGAGCCCCCTCACGCGCATCGCGAGCAGTTCAATATCTTCTATCGCCGAGGTCGCGTTCTTGAGTGCTGCCAGCGAGAAACGAATGCCGCGAATTCCTCCGTCGTGCAAGGCTTTTAGTTCCGAGTCTGTGATGGTAGGGGAGACGACTGCTACCCCTCGCGCGTCGCTTCCGAACTGGCCGACGGCGTCCAGAGTGACGAGGTTATCCGCGAACGACGCTGGATAGAGCGCGGGTGTGACGACGACATTACGAGTCGTTCCGATTCGGCGTTGCAGAAGCCGGTAATCCGCCACACGAGCGTCGGATATCATCGGCGTTGCACGTTGGGTGAATGGAAAGCGAGCATCATAAATGTAGTGATGGCAGTCGCAGGCTCCCTCGAACGTCCTAAATTGAGGGGGCTCGGTGCCTGAGGAATTCGGAAGTGAACTGCCCATTGTTTGTTGTGCCGTCAGTTCGCCGTTCATCAGCGCCAAGGTCATTCCCGCATGTTTCAGAAAAGCTCTTCGTCCTCTTGTCCAAGAATTCATAATCACACGCATTCAAAAAGATTAGGACGTATCGCCGGAAGGTCGCGGTTACAGCTTTCCTGGTCACGTTGCAACGTGGCGATGGTCGAAGCATTACAGTTTGTCAAAAAAATAGACGCCTGCGATCCGCCCATCTTGGGCGTCGGCTTGTGGAAGGTGTCCGCGACAGCGCAAGGGTCCCGTTAATTTCCTATTATCGGTTCTATGAGAAGGTCGTAAAAGTCAAGGCCGACGTGGTGGCCATCCTTAATAATTTCTCCTTCCGCCGTCGTCCCATGCCTCGTACCGATTCGCGTGGGCAACGGAACCGGTGTGGCCAAACGGGGGGATGGCGCAAGGGGGGGTTTAGCGGAGCGCTTTGAAACCCCTCTTGCGGGGGGAGCCGCGGCGCCTGCCGCGGCGTGGGGGGAACCCTCCCGCCCCGGCGTTCCCCTTGGGGAAACGGGAAAGGGGGATCAAATTCCTTGCTGCCGCAGGCCATTTTGTCTTTTACGTGAAGTGCACGTGCGTTCCCATCTCCCGCTTTACGCATACTGGTGTTTCGAAAACAGCGGATGTGTTGCCGGTCGAAGATCAGTTTCCGGAAAATCTTCAGGCTCCGCCCACTCATGCCGCGCTTCTATCCGCACTCTGAATGAGCCGCGATGGGCTCGGTGCATGTTGAGGTCCGATTTCAAGCCCAGGCCCGTCACGACGGTGACTGGCCTGGGTTGCCGGGGTGCTGCCATCTAGCTAACGATCTTTGAAAGATCAACCGATAATGCGCAGTCACCCCGAACAAGGCGGTGGATGTCGATGCCTGCCGAAACTTCAAGATATCTGGTCTCCACGTGATCAACTCATGTCTGCTCTGTCCTCCTAGTGGTTCATGGTCGTGGTTTGTTTTGCCCGCACTCTCCTCTATGCGGCTTCCTCCTCGGTCGCTTCCGCCGGCGCCTGGCGTAACGGCTCATACACCTCGCCGCTCACCCACAGACGGTGCAGCAATACCGCCAGCTTTCGCGCCACCGCCACGACGGCTCGCTTCTTGGCATTCTTCCCGCCTCGCTCACTCAGTCGTAGCCCGTAGCGGCGTAGGTCTGTGTCCGGCCCGAATGGACCCAGGATGTAGTGTGCGCTTCCCACCAGTAGCCGACGCAACATCATGTCACCCATCTTGGTGATTCGCAATTGGGGCTGGCGGTCCCCGGAGTCTTCCTGTTTCGGTACTAATCCCAGATAGGGCCCTACGTCTCGACTCTGGACGAAGCGTTGCGGGTTTTCTAGCGTCAACACGTAGGCCAGCGAGGTCAGCGCTCCCACTCCCTTCACCTGTCGCAGTAACTCCGTATGCGCATATTTCTCGCTGGCCAGTTTTTCGATCCTCTCGTCATATTCTTGGATGCCACTACTCAGCTTCTCCACCAAACGCAGCAACGGCAGCAGCACCTCCCGCACCTCAGCCGGAAGCGCCCCCTCCACCTTTTTCGCAAAGCTCCGGGTCGAACATTTAGGCAGCCGGGCCCCCATACTCTTCACCAGCCCCCGCGTGGTGTTGATCAGATCCTTCCGTACCGCCACCACAGCATCGCGTGCCCGCACCGCCATCAAATCTTGCCGCACTTCCACACTCCGGTGCTCGATCGCGAACAACGATTGCGGGTCCATCCGCCCTACTCGCGCCAGCTTGTGGGCATCGATTCGATCATTCTTGCGCTTGCGCCGCTTCGGCCCTTCCATCTGCCGCGGATTAGCCACCAGCACTTCATGACCGCAGCTCGCCACCACATCCCGCACCCAGGCCGAATGCGTCCCCACTTCCATGACCACCCGCGCTGCAGCCATTGCCTGAAAGAATTCCGCGAAATCCTCTGGTGTGGTGCGCAGTTCTCCTTCCGTCAGCTTCTCCCCGTCCAAACCCAAAATGCAGAAGTTGCTCCACCTGTCGCCGAGATCCACCCCTACTGTCAGCCGGTCTCGGTTGGGACCAGGTGTACCCTGTTGTTGCTCTTCGCCTTCACCCGTCCTGGCAGATTGCGGTTCCAGTTTTTGGCTCAGCTTTACCACCAGTTCTGCCATCACTTCCTTGGCATCCCGCTGGACCGGACCGCGCGCTTTGCCCGGTTTGCCGATTCCATCACTATTCGTCAGAGACTTGCTATTCTTTCTCAAAGGTCGATCTCCTTATATGTGGCTGCCTGCATTTCATGAATGCATCGGTCACCCAAAAGCGTACCGCGATGCGAATCGACCTTCTCATCTCATCTAGTCGCCCTGGGCGCTGCCTTCAGCGCGGATGCCTCCCGGATGGTGAGCAGCCCACGATTACCTCGCCGTCTTGATTTACGGTAGGGTAAAGGGGTTCTCCCGACCCCGTTCGTAGGCGGAGGTGAGTCAAATGACCCGACGCGAATTTTCCAACCTTCTGGGCGGTGCAGCGGCCCTTTGGTCACAGCGCGCGCATGCGCAACAGCAAGCTGCGCCATCGAGCCCGATTCGGCTAGAGTGGCTCGGGCGGCGCAAGGAGCCGATTCTCGAACCGGGACTTCCGATCATCGATCCGCACCATCATATGTGGCAGCGCCCTGGATGGCGGTATTTGCTCGATGACCTGCTGCTGGATACCGGCAGCGGTCACAACATTGTTGCCACGGTGTACATGGAGGCGGGTTCGATGTATCGCGAACGGGGCCCCGAGGAAATGCGACCTGTCGGCGAGGTAGAGTTCGCCAATGGCGTCGCGGCTATGTGCGATAGCGGTATCTTTGGCAAAACCAGGGTCGCCGCCGGCATTGTTGGACACGCGGATATGATGTTGGCCAGCCGTGTCGAGCCGGTTTTGACCGCGCTGATGCGCGCTGGCGGCGATCGCTTTCGCGGGATCCGCCACGGTGTGCCATGGGATGCCGACCCTGCCACCGCTTAGACCAAATCGCGAGTACCTTCGCGGAGATGCTGGCCGACAAAAAGTTCCGGGAGGGCGTTGCGGTGGTTGGCCGCCTTGGCCTTTCCTACGATGTGTTCGCTCTATCATCCCCAGATCAGCGAACTTGCCGATCTCGCGAGTGTTTTGCCCAATACCCGAATCGTTCTCAATCACGTCGGCGGCGTTCTCGGACTGGGCTCCTATCGCAGCAAGCGTGATGAAGTGTTTCGCCCGCTGGTCATCATCGATCAAGGCGCTAGCTGCCCGGCCCAACGTATTCGTCAAGCTCGGCGGACTGGGTCAGAGCTACACTAGCTTGCGCTTCGACGAGGACGCCGAACCGCCATCGTCCGAGATGGTGGCTGCTCGATTCCGCCCCTACATCGAAACATGCATCGCAGCGTTTGGAACCTCGCGCTGCATGTTTGAGAGCAACTTCCCCGTCGACAAGATCTCGTACAGTTATCACGTATTCTGGAATGCCTGCAAGTTGATGGCGAAAGGTGCCAGCAGCACCGAAAAGGCCGATCTATTTATGGGCGCGGCGGCGCGGTGTTACCGCCTCAACGTAATTGGCTGACGGCACGCCCCGATAATTCTACATTATGGGTAGCCAACGCATTGCGCTGGGGATGCTAACGCGCTAGATTTGTAACCACAAGATAAGTTGACGCGGATGATCGTAGCCCGCCTCTTCGCCGCCGTCGGTGCGCGAATAAGCGGTGCGCAACTGAAATGGGTAAGCCACCGGTTCGACCGCTGAAGGCAAAAGCGCCGCGACCAGCGAAGAGAGCCGGTCGCCGCAGGGAGGCCGGGAATGAAATCGAGGCTGGTGTTTTGCCTTTTGAGCGCGTGTGTCCTGCCGACGGTCGCCGCGGCGGCAGGCGGTGAGGACTACATTATTTATGTGGGCAGCTACACGGATGCGCCGTCCCACTCGAAAGGCATCTACGCGTGGCGTTTCGAACCATCGTCCGGCAACGTCACCCCTCTCGGTCTTGTTGCGGAGACGGTCAATCCAGCGTATGTCTGTGCAACACCCGATGGGCGTTTTCTTTATGCGGTCAACTGGCAGACGACAGAGGCGGCAAAGGGTGATCCTGTCAGTGCCTATGCTATTAACAACAAGACTGGATCGCTAACCTTTCTCAATTCCGTGAGCGCCGGAGGTGGGCTGCCGAATCAGGTGATTGTCGATCCGCGCGCGAAGTTCGCCATGGTGACGAATTATGGGTTTCACGACAATGATGCCGAGCATAACAATTCGTCGCTGGCGGCGGTGCCGATTCACTCGGATGGCAGACTCGGCGAGCCTTTCTATGTAGATCATCATACGGGGACGGCGCTGAGCCCACGTCAGACCACGGGGGCGCACACTCATGGAGTGATTTTTACTAAGGACGATCGCCTGGCGTTTGTCGCCGAACTCGGTCTCGATCGTGTCTATACCTATCGCATTGACGCCGCGAAGCTGGGCGTCAAGCCGGCTGATCCGCCATATGTAAACGTGAGTCCCGGGTCCGGGCCACGCCGCCTCGCTCTCAGTCCTGACGAAAACTTTCTCTATGTGAATCACGAGACCGACTCCAAGGTGAGCGTGTTCGCAATTGATCACGGTTCCCTCAAAGAGATTCAGCAGATTTCCACCTTGCCGACGGATTTCACTGGGCGGAATACCACCGCCGAAATTCAACTAGACAAGGCTGGTCGGTTCCTGTACGTCTCAAACCGCGGCGCCAATAGCATTGCAGTGTATGCCGTCGACGCCAAGAAGGGAACTTTGACGTCTCGCGGGTTCGTTCCCAGCCTTGGCCAATCGCCACGCAACATCACGATTGATCCCACGGGCCGATATTTTTTCGCCGCCAACCAGTTTTCAAACAACGTCGTTATTTTCACCGTGGACGCGCAAAGTGGGCAACTGGCGCCCACTGGGCAGCAATTACATATGGATCAACCTGCTTCCGTGTTTCTGGTGAAGTCCGGAATATCAAACGAAACAGTACAGCGTAAGTGAACCCGTGCTAACGCCGCATGTCGCACGGACTGGAAAACCATGCCTCGCGAGCGGCCCGTTGATCGCCAGCCCGCACGCGATCATCTTGGAGTAAAGTGCGGATATGTTCGAGCGCTACACCGAAAAGGCCCGGCGAGTGATCTTTTTCGCCCGCTATGAAGCTAGCCAGTTCGGCTGCTCGTGCATTGAAACGGAGCATCTCGTGCTCGGCGTGCTCCGCGAGGGTAAAGCGCTGGCCAACCAGTTCCTGGCGTCCGAGGCCGTCCGCCATTCCATCACGCAGCGCCGCAAGCCCGATCTCAAGGTCTCAACGTCGGTAGACCTGCCGCTCAGCCACGAATCCAAGCGAGCGTTGGTCTACGCGGCCGAGGAATCCGAACGCATGAACCACAAACACATCGGCACGGTGCATCTCCTCCTCGGCCTGCTTCGCGAGGAGAAATCCTTCGGCGCTCAACTGCTGCGCGAACAAGGCCTCACTCTGGACTTGGTGCGGGAGCAGGCGCAGCAATCAGAGGTCCCGCTTGCGCAGGGTCAATCTGCCTCCATCGCCGGTTTCGACCATTGGCTTGCTGAGCGTGAAGCGTCGGGTAGCATGTGGACCGTCAAGTGCCAGCGCGTTGCGAACGGGACGACCCACTTCGCCATTTACGCAAGCGATCCGCCGAAAGAAAACGAAAAAAGCGAGGATGTAGCTCCGGCCCAGAAGCTCGCGCAGATTCAGATGCGGATCGATTTCATCATCCAGGGAATGGAGAACGCAATCGCCAATCATGAATTCGAGAAAGCACGGTTCTATTCGGACGAAGAGCGGAAAGAGCGCGAGAACCTGCGCCTGCTACGCGAGCAGTTCAATTTGGAAGAACCACAGCCGCGGGTCCCGCTCCTGTGTATCGAGATCATCCGCGACGACCGTTTCTCCGAAGTTCAAAAACGCTGCGATGATTACATCGCCGAAGGCGTCGCCCAGGTATGGCTTCTGCACCCTGGTTTTAAGCGCGCCTACACCGTCACCAAAACCGATGGGCTCCGCGAGTTCAAGGGCGAAATCCTCCAAATCGCAAACCCGCCGCTGGAAATGGATCTGAGTAAGGTCTTTGATTAGGACTGCGCTGGGCTGTCTGGGGGCGCACCAGCGGTCTTGGGCGTTACTCGCCAGTTGACCGGTGCACACTTGGAGTGGATCAGGGCTGATCGGGGGGCCCGCTTAGATAACGTTGTCGCCCTGCGCTTTTACAAGTTCGCCGAAAGCGTCGTACGAGTCGCCGATTCGTTATCGACTGAGGCGAGGTCGCGTCGCGGAAGCGTCAACCCAGAGAAAATGATGATGCTGGGACGGACGTAAGCGAACATCCATCTCGCGGCATTTTGTGCCTTCGTTCTTTGCGTATGTCCACAAGATAATCAGCTTATGATCAGGTGAGGTACCTTTATGAAGAACTTTTTTATGTTCGCTTCTGTTGTGGCCTGGAGCTTAGTTTGTTCCGTAAGCGTTTGTGCGCAGGCTCAGTCCCTGCCCCCGCCAAAGTTTCATCATCTGCAACTCAACAGCATCGATCCGGACGCGGCCATCGCCTTCTATGTGAAGGAGTTTCCCTCGACCTCGGCAACGACCTGGGAAGGGATGCCGGCTCTCGCCTCTCCCGATAATGTGCTAATCGTCTTCAATAAGGTAGCGCGGGCGCCGCAAGCCAATCCCAATATCACGGCCTACTGGCATTTCGGCTGGAATGTGGGGGATTCCCGCAAGAGGATGGAAGTCTTCCGGGCCCAGGGTGTCCTGGCGCCCTTCTATACCGACGATCAGGGCGATTTTGTCGGCATCAGCAGCGACACCTATCCCTATCCGCCCGGAGTGCCGGGCCGTACCCGGGAGCAACTGGCGGAGGCCAAGACGCAGAATCTCCAGCCCAGTCATCAAGCCGGCAACGGCTATATCCTGGGCCCCGATGGCGCCATCATCGAATACACTAATAGCCAGACCGAGCGCGTCGATCATGTGCACATGTGGGAGGAGAACCCGATCTGCGCTCAACTCTGGTATCAGACCCATCTGGAAGCGACGCCGCGACGGACTGGGCGTGGAGCCGATGATGCCGCACCTGGGCCGACGGAAGCAACATGCAAGCAGCCGCGCGGCGTCGAGCCGTCCTGGCCGTCTCTAAATAAGGAAGGCACCTACCGCTCCCCCACCGCGGGTGTCATCTTCAGCGGCGTGGCGATGAACTGGTATCCCAACCAGGGCAGCAGGCCGCTGGAGACCACGCGCGGCCACCTGATGGATCATGTCGGCCTGAGCGTCACCGATCTCGATGCCTGGGTGGCCAGGCTCAAACGCGAAGGCGTCACTTTCCTGGAACCGCCCCATAAGCTGGGCGACACCCGCGCCGCTATGATCGAAGGCCCCAGCCATGAGGCCATTGAGCTAGTAGACGACCCCGGCGTCCATACACCCAGGGGTGGGTTCACGCCCCCGTCAGTCAGACCAGTGAGGTAGGAGGTACGCTCCAATTCTGCGGGCGGTCGTTATCATCGTTGTCTCTTTAAGGAACTACTCCACAGCAACTGGGAATTCTGTGACTTAATAACATACGTCGATACCAATGCTCACGCCCGACTGGCTCCCGGCGTTACCCACCTGAACCACCACTGGCGTGTCACAGTCTTGGCCTATCGGGATCGGCACCTTGATCTGCATCACGCCCGGGACAGTTCCCTTGTCGACGGACAGCGGGGTCACCGGTAGATAGTCACCGTGGATAGTGACGGCGGACGTTGCCTGACCTATGCCAGTTACGAATAGAGTCACAACGTCGCCCCCATAGCTGCAGTAGGTGACCGCTGTGTCTGCGGTACAAAGAGCATCGTGGCGGCACCGCGAGCTACCGACGATCGCAGCTTGTGATTTGACCACTTCGTCACCTCGCACCTCACTAATGTGGGAATCGGCTCATTTTTGGCTTGATGTTGGCGCCGCTCCGAGTAGTGTCCACATAACTTAGCCGTTGTTCCGAAAATTGTTGTTCGATAACATTCCCGAAGCCAATCAGGACTCTCTTGGCGAAGCGCTTCCACTCCACCAATGCTGAAAGCTATCGAAGCACAGGTAGACGACAGGTGTGGTGTACAGCGTCAACAGTTGGCTCATGATCAACCCGCCAATGATGGTGATTCCCAGCGGACGGCGCAGCTCCGATCCGGTGCCGGTTCCGAGGGCAAGCGGCAAAGCGCCCAACAGCGCGGCCATGGTCGTCATCAGGATCGGACGGAAGCGCAGCAGGCATGCTTCGACAATGGAATCGTAGGAATTCTTGCCTTCTTTCCGTTCGGCCGCCAGGGCGAAGTCGATCATCATAATGGCATTCTTCTTCACGATGCCGATCAGCAGAATGATGCCGATGATGGCGATGATGCTGAGGTCGGTGTGGGTGAGCAGCAGCGCCAGCAGGGCGCCGACGCTGGCCGCCGGAAGACTGGAAATGATGGTGATGGGATGGACATAGCTCTCATACAGCATCGCCAGGATGATGTAAACAGTCACCAGTGCTGCACCGACCAGAATCGGCTCACTTGCCAGGGATGCCTCGTAGGCTTGTGCCGTTCCGGCGAATGCTGTGTGAATCGTTGGCGGGAGGCCGATCTTCGCGGCCGCCGCAGCAGTGGCATTCACGGCATCCCCCAGCGCGACGCCGGGTCTCAGATTGAAGGAAACCGTCACCGCCGGAAAGAGACCTTGGTGAGTCACCGTGAGCGGAGCAGTATCGGGTGCGAATGTAGCGAAAGCGCTCATCGGCACCTGTTCTCCGCTCGGCGAATTCACATAGATTTGGCGCAGGAACAAGGGATTCTGCCAAAACTCCGGCGACGCCTCCATCACTACGTGGTACTGATTCAGGGATGTATACATGGTGGATACCGGGCGCTGCCCAAAGGCGTCGTAGAGCGTGGTATCGATCACTTGGGGAGTAATGCCGAAACGCGCGGCGGTGGCTCGATCGTACTGAATCATCGCCTGCAGACCGCGGTTTTGCTGATCGCTGCTCACATCCGCGATCAACGGAATGGTCTTTAGCTGTTCGACCATCTTGGGTGCGAATTTATCGAGATCGTCCAGATTGTCGCCCTGCATGGTGAATTGATATTGCGCGTTACTCTGCCGCCCGCCGACACGCAGATCCTGAGAAGCCTGCAGAAACAGAGTGGCGCCAGGCACCTTGGCCAGCTTAGGCCGCAGACGCGCGATGACGAGGTCGGCGGAGATTTTCCGTTGCTCGAGCGGTTTTAGCGAGACAAAAAGACGGGCCGTGTTGTAAGTGCTGCCGCCAGTGAATCCGTTCACGGTGTCGACTGCCGGGTCGGCGGCGACAATGTTGATCATCGGCAGCATGGTCCGGTCCATAGCTTGGAACGACGTGTCCTGATCGGCTTGAATCGCTCCCTGAATACGGCCGTTGTCCTGCTGCGGGAAAAATCCCTTGGGTATGCGAATAAACAGGTAAACGTTGAGCCCGATGGTCGCGAGCAAGACCAGCATCGTGATTACCCGAAAACGGAGTGCTACAGACAGCGTCCTGCTATAGAGATCTACCACCCACTCGAAAGCCCGTTCGCTAGTGCGATACATCCAGCCATGGGATCGGGGCTCTTTCAGGAGATATGCGCACATCATGGGAGTCGCAGTGAGCGAAATCACCATCGAGACCGTGATGGCGACCGAGAGCGTCACTGCAAACTCGCGGAACAGGCGGCCCACGATGCCGCCCATCAAGAGCAGCGGAATGAACACTGCAACCAGCGAGACGCTGATGGTGAATACGGTGGAGCCCACTTCCTGCGCGCCCTTCAATGCGGCTTCAAAAGGATGCATGCCCTGTTCCAGGTAGCGCGTAATGTTTTCGATGACGACAATCGCGTCGTCGACCACAAACCCGGTCGAGATGGTCAGCGCCATCAGCGAAAGATTATCGAGGCTGTAGCCCAGCAGATACATTACGCCGAAAGTTCCCACCAGCGACACCGGGACCGCGACGCTGGGTATGAAGGTAGTCCTCCCGCTTCTCAGAAAGACGAAAACCACCAGAATCACCAGAAGAACCGAGATAATCAGGGTTTCCTCTGTGTTACGTACTGAAGCGCGAATAGTGACGGTTTGATCCATGGCCACCTTCACATCGATCGAATGAGGAATGGAGGCTTGAATCTGCGGGAGGACTGCCCTGATCCGGTTCACCGTATCGATGATGTTCGCGCCGGGCTGGCGGAAGAGGATCACCAGAACCGAGGGCTTACCGTTCGCGTAGCCCGAATTGCGCAGGTCTTCGACGGAATCCTGCGCCATACCGACATCGGAAATGCGAACGGCCGAGCCGTTGCGGTAGGCCACCACCAACGGCTCATAGTCGCTGGCCTTAAAGATTTGATCGTTGGCGCCCACTTCCCACATGCGCAGGCCATCCGAAAAATGTCCCTTGGGGGTGTTGGCATTCGCGCCGCTCAGCGCGGTCCGGACCTGCTCGAGTCCGATGCCATACTTGTTCAGCTCCGTAGGATTTAGTTCGACTCGAACGCTTGGAAGAGAGCTTCCGCCGACGATTACTTGCCCCACGCCTGTCACCTGGGCCAACTTCTGCGCCATGATCGTCGAGGCGGAGTCGTACATCTGGCCCCTGGTGAGGACCGCCGACGTTAGGGCGAGCATAAAGATGGGAGAATCGGCCGGATTCACCTTCCTGTACGAAGGATTGTTGGGCAGATTGGATGGCAGGTTGCCGCGGGCGGCATTGATGGCGGCCTGCACATCGCGCGCGGCCGAGTCGATATCCCGATCCAGATCGAATTGCAGCGTGATGTTGGTAGAGCCCAGCGCGCTCGACGAAGTCATTTCTGTGACTGCCGCGATCCGTCCGAATTGCCGTTCGAGCGGCGTCGCGACCGACGACGCCATGGTCTCGGGACTCGCGCCGGGCAAACCGGCGCTCACCGAGATCGTCGGAAATTCAACTTCGGGCAATGGCGATACCGGGAGCACCTGGTACGCCGCGGCGCCGGCCAAAGTAATCGCAACCACCAGCAACGTGGTGGCGGTGGGCCTCCGGATGAAGGGCTCCGAAATATTCATCGTTTACCCTGCAGGAACTGGCTCAGTGTTGGCGGGGACCTGGCCGGTGTTGCGATGCCTCGACAGTCGCGTCGCCAGCCGGTCGAACCAAATGTAAATCACCGGCGTCGTGTAAAGCGTCAATAGCTGGCTGATAAGCAGGCCGCCGATGATCGTAATTCCCAAAGGCCGCCGCAACTCGGAGCCGCTACCGGAGCCGAGGGCCAATGGCACCGCGCCCAATAGCGCCGCCATCGTGGTCATCATGATAGGCCGGAAGCGCAGCAGGCAGGCCTGGTAAATGGCGTCCTCCGGCTTCATGCCCTCGCCCCGTTCCGCCGCGAGAGCGAAATCGATCATCATGATCGCGTTCTTTTTCACGATGCCTATCAGCAGGACAATGCCGATCAATGCGATCACGCTGAAATCCTGATGAAAGAGAATGAGGGCGAGCAAGGCTCCGACGCCCGCGGACGGCAGGGCAGAAAGGATGGTCAGGGGATGGATGTAGCTTTCATAAAGAATCCCCAGAACCAGATAAACCGTGATCAGCGCAGCGGCAATCAGTACAGGCTCGTTGGCCAACGACGTTTGGAAGGCCTCGGCCGTGCCCTGATAAGCGGCTTGGATGCTCGATGGCATGCCCATTTCGTCTTTCACTTGGTTCACCGCCTTGACCGCGTCGCCCAAAGATGCGCCGGGAGCCAAATTGAAAGACAGAGTGACCACGGGAAATTGGCCCTGGTGATTCACAGTGAGTGGAGCGGTTGTCGTCTCTACGTGAGAAAAGGTGCTGAGCGGAATCTGACCGCCATTCGGATACGCCACGGTGGATCCAATCGCGGGAGTGCCGGAGGCGGTTATGCCAGAGGCTGTCGTGCCAGATCCGGTTGTGCCGGATGCTATCGAACCAGAAGCCGCAGTCCCAGCCCCCGCCGCCCCAGTGCGGATAAACAAATCGTTGAGTGCTGAAGGATTCTTGTCGAACCCAGGCGCTACTTCAAGCACGACGTGATATTGGTTCAGTTGCGTAAACATGGTCGAGACTTCGCGTTGCCCGTAGGCGTCATACAGCGTTTGATCGATCGTGGAGGTTGTGATGCCTAAGCGCGAGGCGGTGGGCCGGTCAAATACCAGCGTCGCGCGGAGGCCGAGCGTTTGCTGATCGCTGGCCACATCGCTCAATTGCGGCAGCTTCTGAAGCCGGGCCAGCATTTGCGGCGCATAGGTATTCAACTCGTCGACGTTGGGATCTTCGAGCGTGTACTGGAATTCAGTTCGGCTGACGCGGTCTTCGACCGAGAGATCCTGCACGGGTTGCATGAATAGCGTGATGCCCGCCACCTTCGCAAGCTCCGGCTGCAGGCGGCGAATCACGTCGCTGGCGCTGATTTTTCGCGTGGCGATCGGTTTCAAATTGATCAGGATGCGTCCGCTATTCAACGTGGTATTGGTGCCATCGATCCCGATGAAAGAGGACAAATTATCGACGGCCGGGTCTTGCAGAATGATCTTGGTCAATTCCTGCTGCTGCCGGGACATCTCGGCGAAAGACACCGACTGGCCAGCTTCCGAGACTCCCTGAATGACGCCGGTATCTTGAATGGGAAAGAATCCTTTGGGAATGATGTAAAAGAGGAAGATCGTCAATGCGAGCGTCCCGGCGGCGACCAATAGCGTCGCGACCTGCCAGCCCAGCACCCACCGCAGGGTCCTGCCGTAGTATGCGATGGCCGCATTGAAGGCGCGCTCGGAGGTGCGATAGATGCGTCCCTGTTTCTCCTCCGGCGTGTGCTTCAGGAGTTTGGAACACATCATCGGAGTCAGCGTCAGGGAAACCACCGCCGAAGCCAGTATGGTCACGCTGAGGGTAACCGCAAACTCACGAAACAGACGCCCCACGATATCGCTCATAAATAGCAAGGGGATGAGAACCGCGATCAACGATACCGTCAGCGAGACGATCGTGAAGCCGATTTGCGCGGAGCCTTTGAGCGCGGCGTCCATGGGCCTCTCGCCCGCTTCGATGTAGCGGCTTATGTTTTCGATCATGACGATGGCATCGTCGACCACGAAGCCGGTTGAAATGGTCAAGGCCATCAAAGTCAGATTGTTCAGACTGTAGCCCAGCAGGTACATCACTCCGAAGGTGGCCACCAGCGACAGGGGTACGGCGATACCGGGAATGATAGTGGCGGCAAGGTTTCGCAGGAACAGAAACATCACCATTACCACCAGCGCCACCGTCAGCATGAGCTCGAACTGCACATCGCTCACCGAGGCGCGGATGGTGGTGGTCCTGTCGGTCAGGATGCCGACCTTGATCGAGGCCGGCAGCGTCGACGTGAGTTGAGGTAGCAATTTTTTGACTTGATCCACCACCGAAATGATGTTCGCACTCGGCTGCCGTTGAACATTCAAAATGACCGCTGGTGTTTCGTTCATCCAGGCGGCCTCCCGCGATGTTCTCGGCGTCGTCAACGACGGTGGCAATGTCGGTTAATTTGACAGGGGCGCCGTTCTTATACGCAATAATAAGCGGGGCATAATCGGCGCTCGAGAGCAGTTGATCGTTGGCTCCAATCTGGTAGGCCTGATGGGTTCCATCGAAGTTTCCTTTGGCCTGATTCACGTTGGCGGCAACCAGGGCGGTGCGCAGATCCTCAAGATTTATGCCGTAGGAGGCCATCGCCGTCGGGTTCGCCTGAATCCGCACGGCCGGCTTCTGTCCGCCGCTTATGCTCACCAGCCCAACCCCCGGCAATTGCGACATCTTCGGCGCCAGCCTGGTGTCGGCGAGATCCTCCACTCTCGATAGTGGAAGTTCGGTCGAAGTCAGCGCGAGCGTCAAAATGGGAGTATCGGCTGGGTTGGTCTTGGTATAGATGGGAGGCGCGGGCAGGTCGGCCGGCAGATAGGTGCCGGAAGCATTGATGGATTGCTGCACTTCCTGTTCCGCCACATCAATGCTCAGACTGAGGCTGAATTGCAGAGTGATGACCGAACTCCCATCGGAACTGGTGGAAGTCATCTGCAGGAGTCCCGGTACCTGACCGAACTGACGTTCGAGCGGCGCGGTTACCGAAGATGCCATGACGTCCGGGCTGGCGCCGGGGTAGAACGTTGTTATCTGGATGATCGGGTAATCCACTTCCGGCAGCGCAGAAACCGGTAACTGCGTATAACCCACCGCCCCCGCGAGCAGAATGCCCACCATCAACATGGTGGTGGCCACCGGCCGAAGTATGAAAATCCGCGACGGGTTCATCGGTTATCTCTGCCGCGCCGTGACGTCTTGCTTGGTTGGCAACTGCGACGCGTTCCATCCTCCGCCCAATGCTTCGATCAACAGCACGCTCGCCGTCAGGCGCCGCGTCAGCAGGTTCACCGCCGTCACGTCGGCGTTGAGCAGCGCGGCCTGTGATGTGATGACCGTTAAATAGCTTGCGGTGCCGGCTTTGTACTGCTCCGAGGAGACATCGAGAGCGCGCGTGGCCGATTGCACGGTTTGCTGGATTTTGCCGGCTTCCCACTCTAGAATTCGCAATGCTGCCAGGTTGTCTTCTACCTGCTGCATAGCGGTCAACACCGTTTGGCGGTAGGCGGCCGCTGTCGCATCGTAGGCAGCGCGCTCTTCCGCCACGATTCCGCGGCGGCGGCCCGCATCGAAAAGCGTTTCCGCGAGCTGCGGTCCCACCGACCAAAAGCGGCTGGGCCAGGTGAACCATTTTGCAATGCTGGAGCTTTCTAGTCCAGCGCTTGCCGTCAGGCTGAGGTTGGGATAGAAGGCCGCCATGGCGATCCCAATCTGCTCGTTCGCCGCCGCCACCTGGCGCTCGGAGCCGGCAATGTCCGGCCTTCGTTCGAGCAGCTCCGACGGCACTTCGATCGGAACCGGCGGTGGAAGGATGTTCAACGTAGCCACTGGAATCGTGACCTCCGCGGGAGCTTTGCCGATCAAGATCGCGATGGCGTGTTCAAACGCGGCGCGCTGCACGCCAAGGTCCATCAACTGCGCTTGCACTCCGTATAACTGTGTCTCGGCTTGGGCAATGTCCAGGTCCGACGCGATTCCGAACTTGAAACGGTTCTGCGTCAGCGTGAGGTATTCCTCATAAGACGCCTGAGTGCGGTTGAGCAGCTCGGCTTCGGTGTCACTGCCGTGCAGTTCGAAATAATCCTGCGCGAGTTCAGCCTGGTAGAGCAACCGCGCATTTGCCACGGCGGCCGCCAGGGACTGCGCGGTCGCGGCGCTCGCCGTCACACCGCGGCGAATGTTTCCCCAGAGGTCCGGCTCCCAGGAAACGTTGAACGGCAGACTGAAACTGGTTCGGTTACCGGATGTTCCGGTGTCCGGATGTACCTGAACTGCTTCCAGTGGCGCTAGCTCCCGATCCTCCGGCGGTGATGGCCGGAGACGTGGAAGCGATCGGGAACAATGCGGCGCGGGCTACGCTCACCGCGGCTCTGGCTTCCCGGTATTGCGCTTCCGCCTGCAACACATTTTGGTTAGAGACTCCGACCTGCTCTTCGAGCGCATTCAGGGCCGCGTCGTTGTAGAGTTCCCACCAGAGGCCTTTCGAGTAGGCGTCGCCCGGCTGGGATTGTTTCCACCCCGCCGCTTCAGCTTCCTTGAAGTTCGCCGGCGGTTGTTCTTTGAACGCGGGCGGCGCGGGAGCCATCGGCCGTTTGTAATTGGGGCCCACCGTGCAGCCTGAGGAAGCCAGCAATAGGGCGAAGAGTGGCGCGACCAGGAAATCCGAAGACCGCTTCATCTAATTTCCCTTTCGGGCCGCGCTCTTCTTACCTGCGGGAGCCGCAGAAGGCTGAGCCGGCGTGCCGCCCGGCGCATTCGCGGCAGGAATCTGGGCGTTGACTTTACTACCTTCCTGCAGCTTGTCGACGCCGGTCATCACAACGACCTCTCCCGGTACTAGACCTGAAGTGACTTCAGACTCATCGTCCTCAGTGGTGCCGATAGTAATCTGGCGGACCGTCACCGTAGAATCAGGCTGAACGACATATACATAAGTAGCTTGAGAGTTGCGTTGTACCGCGGCCGTGAGCACCAGCGTAACTCCGCGCTTTTCTTGTACCAGCAGGTGCGCATTTACAAACTGATTCGGAAATAGCGTTCCTTTCGGGATTGTTAAATGTCGCCCTCAATTTCAGCGTACCCGTGGTCGGGTCGATCTGATTGTCCAGTGTTGTCAACGACCCTTGCGACAGCTTGACCTTGCCGTCGCGGTCATAGGCGTCCACTTCCAGCGTTTGTCCGGCGTTCGTCTTCTGGAGCACGGCCGGGAGCTGATCTTCGGAAATCGTAAAGATGACACTGATGGGATCCATCTGCGTGATGACCAATAAGCCATTGCTGTCGGCGGCCTGGACGATGTTACCGGGGTCGACCAGACGCAGCCCAACGCGTCCCGTGACCGGAGCCGTGATCTTGCAATAGATCAGATTGACCTTGGCGCTTTCGATTTGGCCTTGATCGAGCTTCACCACTCCCTCGTCTTGGTGTACCGTCGCCTGCTGGGTGGCGAGTTGCTGCTCTGGAATGGCCTTCAACGGAGCCAACTGTTGATAGCGGGCTAAGTCGATGCGAGCGTTCTCGAGCATGGCTTGGTCCCTGATCAGTTGGCCTTCGGCCTGGGTCAATACGGCTAGATATGGCCGGTCGTCAATTTCCGCTAACAGATCACCCTTGTGAACCGTATCGCCTTCGCGATAACGAACCGACATCAACTGCCCGTCTACCCGGGTTCGAACCGTGACCGTCGCCAGCGGTGTAACAGCGCCAAGACCCGAATAATAGACCCCGATATCTCCTTTTCGGGACTTGGTTGCGACCACCGGCAGGGGCGCCGGACCCGTTCCGCGACCATTCGACGCCGCGCTGCCGGAGCTAGGAGCAGGAATCTTAGCGCGTAAAAAATGCACACCTAGCGCTAATAGGAGAAGAACTCCCAACGCAACCCCTATCCACCGCTTATGAAAAGCTTTGGCCTTCTCCGGAGGCGCCGTCTGTTGCGTCACCGGGCCCAGAGTTGAAGGGATAGCGTACGTGCCCGAAACTACCGCCGATTCATGCGTTTCCGAAGAATTCGTTGGCGGCGGACTGTCAGGCATATGATTTAGTGACGTAGAGAGGAGCGATCAGGTCACTCCTGCTGACGATCCACAAAGTTTCGGCCTTTCGCCGGTGGCTTGCGATTGGCGGGAATGAGCAAGCCGGAATATCCGATGGCTACCGAGCATGTTTGAGGCCGAATCGAATTGCTGGAGAACCAATGCGTCTGAACAAACGCGGCGACCCAGACTGCCCGGTGGTCCACAGACTTATTGCGGACACTGCCGGTGATGGCAACGGGGGCACTATGCACTATCACGCCGGACCGGGGGCGCAGGGTACTTTAATAGGCGCGACTATGCCCCGAAACTCGGTATGGGCGAGCACCGTTTCTTTTAGCGCTGCCGGCGCCGCGCCGCCTCGCTTACTGCGCTACTTAGCCGCTGCCTGCTGCTCCGCTAGCTTTTCTTTGAAATTCTTTTCCTGAAGATCCAGGTGTGCGCGGTAGCCGGCCGGGTCGATGAACGGATTTGGGCCTCCGTCGTTCAGCTTCGCGTATTTTTCGGGCATGCCGTAAAAGCGGCTGTGCGACGCGAGGAACACGTCGCAAGGCAGTGACCGCAGCGTCTTGAAGCCGCGGACATAGTCTTCGGCAATTTGCGGATAATCTTTGTTGTTCACCAAAATATAACCTGGATTCACGCCGATACTGCCGAGGATCACGACGTTATACGTCTTGCCCATGTCGTGTGCTTGGAGCGTCCAGGTGGTGCATCCCTTGGTGTGGCCAGGAGTCAGATGGGCGACCAGGGTAACACCACCCAGCTTCACTTCTTCGCCGTCGTGGATCACGCGATCCATGGGATGCGGTTTCCCGTGGGGCGTCATGCGGCTGAGCGCCGGGACGTCTTGATCCATTACCACCACTTGGGCCCCGGTCAACTCCTTGACCAGGGCGTCGCCTTCCATGTGATCTCCGTGAGCGTGGCTTCCCAGCAGGATCTTAATGTCCGTGAACTTGAATCCCAGCTTTTCCACCGACGCGCGAATCTGCGGAACCGTGGATTCAAAATCGCTGTTGATCAGGATATGCCCCGCCGGCGTCGTGATCAAAAACGAGCCCAGATCCTCGGTGCCCACAAAGTAAATGTTGTCCATCACCTTGAACGGTGGAAACGGCTTGTTAAAGGCCGCGTGCGGATCCTGAGCCGCCATCCGGGCCGCGCCCAGCGCGAAGAATAGAAGACCGGCTAACACCTTGGCCGTTGGTTTCATGCTTCCTCCACTTTGTGACAGTCTACACCTAATCGAACCGCAGCAACTCCGCTATCCGCTCCGCGGAAAGCCCGCTCTTTTCAATCGCGACCTCACGAACCGTACGGCCGGTTTCGTAGGCATCTTTGGCGATCGCCGCGGCGCGGTCGTAGCCGATTTCAGGCGTCAGCGCCGTCGCCATGGCCAGCGATTGTTCCACCAGAGCACCGGTCTTTTCGCGATTCGCCTCGATCCCATTCACGCAGCGCTGCGTAAAATTGCGGACGCCCGCGCTCAGCAGCTCGATCGAATCCAGCAGGTCGTAAGCGATCACCGGCATCATTACGTTTAATTCGAAATTGCCCGCCGCGCAGCCCCAGGTGATGGCCGAGTCATGGCCGATCACTTGCGCGCAGATCATCAGCAGGCTTTCCGGGATCACCGGATTCACCTTGCCCGGCATGATGCTCGATCCGGGCTGCAATTCCGGCAACCGAATCTCGCCCAGGCCGCCGCGCGGTCCCGACCCGAGCCATCGAATGTCGTTAGCGATTTTGGTCAACGCCACAGCGCAGGTTTTGAGCGCTCCGCTCAGAAACGACACCGCATCTTTCGCCGCCTGCGCCTCGAAGTGATTGCGCGCCTCGCGAAACGGCAGCCCGGTGCGCTCGGCGATCAGCGCGATGGTTCGCCCCGCGAAACCCTCCGGCGCATTCACGCCCGTGCCCACCGCGGTTCCGCCCAGCGGCAATTCATAAATGCCGTCGAGCGCCGCCGTCAACCGCTCGCTAGACGACCGCACCTGTTGCGCATAGCCGCTGAATTCCTGTCCAAGCCGCATGGGAGTGGCATCCTGCAAATGCGTGCGCCCGATCTTCATCACGTCCCAGAATGCGGTGGCGCGATTTTCGAGAGCGGCCGAGAGCAGTTCCAGCGCCGGCAGCAGTTGGCCTCGCACCTCGACCGCCGCCGCAATGTGAATGGCCGACGGAATCACATCGTTGCTCGACTGGCTGCGATTGACGTGGTCGTTGGGATGGGCGTTTGCCAGGCGGGCGATCACCTCGTTCGCGTTCATATTGGTTGAGGTGCCGCTGCCGGTCTGAAACACGTTAACTACGAACTGGTCGTAGTGCGCGCCTTCCGCGATGGCATCGGCGGCCTGCGTCGATGGCCGTTGCCAGCTCTGGCGGAAGCACGCCTAGGCCGGCATTCGCCCGCGCCGCGCAGGCTTTCACCAGGCCCAGAGCCCGTATCAATGGCCGCTGAAAGCGGTGCGGACCGATCGCGAAATTCTCGACCGCCCGCTGGGTCTGCGCCCCGTAGAGCGCGTCCGCGGGCACCCGGACTTCGCCCATCGAGTCGTGTTCGGTGCGGAAGTCTGGTGATTTGGACGCCATGTCATATTATGGACCGCACTACACCGCCGTCCACGCGCAGCGCCCCGCCATTGGTTGCGGCCGAAAGTGGACTCGCCACTAACGTCACCATGGCCGCCACCTCTTCCGGCTTCGCAAAGCGGCGCAGCAGCGACGAGGGCCGGACGTTCTGAAAAAACTCCCGTTCGATGGCCGCGCGGTCTGTCCCCCGGTTCGCCGCCATATTGTCGACAAAGCCCTCGATGCCCTCGGATGCAGTCGGCCCCGGCAGGACCGAGTTCACCGTCACGCCCGTTCCTGCGGTGGTCTCGGCTAGGCCTCGCGAAATAGCCAACTGCGGTCTTGGTCATCCCGGCGGGAATCTGAACGGCGGATTCGCTCGATTTGAATATGATGCGACCCCATCCGGCTTCCTTCATGCACGGGAGATAATGCCGGCTCAACCGAACGCCGCTCAGCACATTCACCTCGAAAAATCGGAGCCAATCTTCATCGGGGATCGCTTCAAAAGGCTTCGGCTCGAAAATATCCATGTTGTTGACGAGAATATCGACCTGCGGGAAGCGAGCAACTATTTGGGCCACGCCAGTTCCAAATTCAAGCTAGGTTGGATGCTACGCGCGGCGTGTTCGGATGCAAAAATCGGGCAGCAGTGCCACGCCGCGCAAATTTTACGGCGTGGAACCGTGCCCGAATGCCGAAATATGGTCAAATACGCGGGCTCACTGTGGAGTCTGCGCACTGGGCGTGGCCGCAACCACAGATGATATCTGCCGTCTTCGCCTCGCCTTCGCAATAGGTGCTGCAATAATCGCTATCTTTCCTAGCAATGCAGCGGCAACTGGGATGGGCACATTTCTTTTGGGTTTCCATGCCTATCCCAGTTGCACTTTGTCTACCGAACTCTTACCCGGTGCTTTTAATATCCGTAATACCCACCGTAGTAAGGAGCGACTCCGCAGCCGGGGATCCAGTTGCCCCACTGGTCGTAGTAGCCATTGGGGTTGCAGTAAGCTCCGCCGTAGTAGCCGAACCCGTAGCTATAACCGGGATAATAGCCGCCGTAGTAGCCGCCATAGCCGCGGCCGTAATAACTGCCACCGCGATAATAGCCGCCACGTCCACCGCGGTCAAAACCTCGCGCGCCACCGCTGAATCCCCGGTTTCCGCCCGAAAAGGCTCCACCGCGTCCAGCAAAACTTTGACCGCCTGAGAATCCTCGCGAACCGGAGAACGACCGTGCGCCGCCGCTAGGCCCCGCGAAATGCTGGCCACCGCCGGAAAATCCACGTGCACCACCGCCGCCACCCGAAAAATGGCCGCCGCCGGAGAACCCGCGTCCGCCCCCGCCCGAGGCGTGACCGCCGCCACCGCCTCCGTGTCCACCGCCGCGCTGCGCGAACGTTACACCCGGAGTTACCAGCATTAAAGCGCCAGCCACCAAAGCGGTAAGCGCGAATTTGAACGGAACCAATTTGGTCATCATAAGAACTTATCCCCGGTAATAATGATGCACTCCGGCTGCCATAGGCAACTATCTGATAATACAGGCTTAAGTACGCTGGCAAGTGGCTGATAACCACCAAATCCGGTTGCTATGAGCCGTTTAGGGCTTAAGGGAAAGACCTGGGGTTGCGTCGCGGCAGTCTAGTTCGATAGAAGGCTCGCCCAGGATTGGTTCATGGAGTGCTTCCAGGAAGGTATGCAAATCACCAGACCCTCGATGCTTCTCCCGCTTCTGCTTCTGCCGTTGCTCCTATGCCAGTGCAACCGTCCCGCACACAATTCAAGGACGTACCACCGCTGGAAAGAAATGGAAGGAACATAGACGGCAATCCGGCTACCGGCGAAAATCCGGCCGCCGGAGGACTCCCTTCCGGGATCAGCGCCACTGGCGGCCAGGCGAACCATCCCCGAGGGAACCCGGACAATCCTCAAACCAATCCTGGTACAAACCTGGATGGTACACAGAGCCCGAGCCCGGACCGCCGCAACTAAGAAGAACTTAGAATAGTAATGCAGTGGCGTAGTCGCGCGGGGGCTCATCGCGCGTGTGTTGAAATTCGTCGGCCGGGTCCAATTGCTTGACTACAGTCTCCAGTGGACCTCGACAACGCGCGCCAGACATGGCAGTATGGGCAGGATCGCTCCGAACATGGATCGTGAATTAAGGAAGCGAGGCTGCTGCCATGACCAATCTCAAGCCTGTCGACGTCGCCATCATCGGCGGGGGCTGGACCGGCCTTTTAATGGCGAAGGAAATCACCGCGAAGACGTCGCAATCCGTCGCCGTCTTCGAGCGCGGCATTCCGCGCAAGACCGCAGATTACGCGGTGACCATGGATGAACTCGACCACAACATCCGTCTGCGCATGATGCAGAACACGGCCGAGGAAACCATCACGCACCGCCATTCGTTGAAGGATTCGGCGGTTCCGGTGCGCCAGCACGGCTCCTTCCATCCCGGCACTGGCGTCGGCGGCGCGGGCGAGCATTGGGGTGGCGCGTCCTTCCGCTTCCTGCCGGACCTATTCACGCTGCGCACGCACCTCACCAGAAACACGGAGCGGCCAAGCTACCCGAGGACCTCGCGGTTCAGGATTGGGGCGTCACCTACGACGAGCTCGAACCCTATTACTGGAAATCCGAGCAGTTGATGGGCATCAGCGGCAAAGCCGGCAACCTGCGCGGCAAGAAGATCGATGGCGGCAACGTCTTTGAAGGGCCGCGCCAGCAGGAGTATCCCACGCCGCCCTTGAAGCGCTCCTACGCCAGCAGCATGTTTGAAGATGCCGTGCGCAAGATGGGCTATCATCCTTATCCGACGCCCGCGGCCAACTTGAGCGAAGCCTACAAGAATCCGGACGGCATCACGCGTGCCGGATGCGCCTATTGCGGCTATTGCCAGCGCTACGGTTGCATGATCGGCGCGAAGGCGCAGCCGACCAACACGCTGATGCCGGTGCTCGCCAATCGCAAGAATTTCGAGTTGCGCACGGGAAGCTGGGTGCGGCGCATTGTTCACAAGGATGGCCGGGCGACCGGTATCCAGTTCACCGACGCGAGCGGCGAAGAATTCTTCCAGCCGGCCGCGACTGTCGATCCTGGCGTCGTTCACGTTGAACAATACGCGGCTGCTGGCGCTTTCAAAGATCGGCACGCCCTACGATCCGATCGCGCGCAAAGGCACGCTGGGCCGCAATCTCACTCACCAGGTAGGAGCCGGCACGCGCGTCTTTTTCGACAAGCCGCTCAACGCATTCATGGGAGCCGGCGAGCTGGGCGCGCGCATCTCGGATTTCGACGGCGACATCGGACTCACCGGCGACGAAGATGGGCTCTTGCGCGTGGGCATGATCGCGCTCAGCAGCAATGGCGACAGCCCATCGGGTCTTTCGGCAACATGCCGAAGGGCGCGAGCAAATCCAACTGGGGCTCGGAGTGGAAGAAGGCCTCGCTCGAATGGAGGGATCACTCCGCCAGCATCGGCTTGTCGGGCGAGCATCTGTCGTATCGTCAGAATTACATGGACTTGGATCCCACCTATACCGATAAGTTCGGCGATCCGCTGCTGCGCTTCACGCTCGATTGGACCGATCACGAGTTCAAGCAGCGCGAGTTCGCCGCGAAGATCCAGGCCAGGATCGCGCGCGAGATGGGCGCCAAGTTCGACGACAGCCCGCCGCCCCGCGCCCGCTACAACGTGATTTACTACCAGTCGACGCACATCCAGGGCGGGGCTATGATGGGGACATCGCCTGAGAACAGTGTAGTGAATCGCTATCTTCAGCATTGGAACATGCCGAATCTGTTCGTGGTCGGCGCGTCGGCGTTCCCTCAAAATGCCGCGCAGAATCCGACCCTCACCGCGCTGGCGCTGACCTATATGGCGTCCGAGGCCATCATCGACCGTTACTTTAAGCATCCGGAGAAACTGATATGAAACGCAGAGAGTTCCTGACCGTACCCGCAGCCGCCCTAGGAGGCACGCTGCTCTACACTTTGGCGCGGCGAGCCGCTCCGCTTGCAGGCGCAAACCGGCGGCAAAGACGGCATGGTGAAGGTGCCGTTGCGGTTCTTCACCGCGGAGGAAGCCCGCGTGGTCGCGGCCGCTTGCGAGCGCATTTTTCCGAGCGATGCGTCCGGTCCCGGCGCGACCGAAGCCGGCGTGGTCATCTATATCGATCGCCAACTCGCCGGGCCTTATGGCCGCGACAAGTACCGTTACACGAAGGGGCCGTGGGTCGAGTCCGTTCCGGAACACGGCTACCAGGGCAAAGAAAACCCGCAGGAGACCTACCGGCAAGGGACTCAAGGATCTTGGCAACTTTACCAGCCTATCGATTGAAGAACAGAACAAGAAGCTGGCCGGGATCGAGCGTACGCACTTCTTCCAACTCCTGCGCGCCCACACCATCGAAGGCATGTTCTGCGACCCGATGCACGGCGGTAACGCCGGCCTGATCGGATGGCAACTGATCGGCTATCCCGGGCCCCAGATGAGCTACCGCAACGATATCGACAAGCACTTCGGGCAGCCCTGGCGGCCTAAGCCGGCGAGTCTGGAACAGATCACGGGGCGGCCGGGCAATCCTTGGGAGGACGAGAAGGGCTGATGAGAAAGAGTGAGGTAGCGGTTGTTTTGTTGTCCCTGTGTGTCTTGGTATTTGGGTTCCTGAGATTGGAAGCCCAGACGGCGGGACAGGCGCCGCCGGCACCGGCTGCAAAGGGGGCCGCGGCGGTCATGCCGAAATTAGCTCCACGGACGACAAAGGAAAAATCCGGCTGCTGGCCCTGGCCGGATTCGCTGGATGCGGTTCGGGCCGCCCCGGAGAACCACGTCGTGTTGTATGAAGACGAAAACGTCCGGATGGTGGATGTGCACACACCTCCGATGCAGACCAACCACAAGCACGATCATCAGTGGCTATCGGTGTTCATGCAGGATGAAGCGCAGCCCAAGGGGCGCGATCACGGGACCGACGGAACCGCGGGACCGGCAGGCGGCGTAGTCTCCGGGGACGCCGCATTTCCGCTGCTGAACGTGGCGGGTACGCAGGCGCCCCATGCATTCGAAGACCTGGACACGTTCACCAAGCATTTCTATCGTGCGGAGCTGAAGAAGATCCCTTTCGAATGCCCGGGCCCCAACGGGGCAATGGTCTCTTATAACAAAGACCGCGTGACGACGCTGCCGGACGTCAAGGTGGATTCGTGGTCCTGGCCGGATTCGATGGACCAGATCATCACCTCCCGGAAGACCGACAACTTACGCTTCGAGACGTTCGACATCCGCTTTATAGAAGTGACGATTCCGCCGGGACAAAAACAAGAGATGGGCGAGCAGTTGTTCCCGAGCGTGCTGATCTTCTACGAGCGGCAGCCCAAGGGCGTCGCGACTTCCTACGACGGCAAGCCCATACAAGTGGGCCGCAAGTTTGAAGGTGTGAAGTTCCCGCAGGCGATCCGCGAAGGCAAGCAGCCGCCGCACTCGTTTGAGAACACGGACACATTTCCGGCCCACTACTACCGCGTGGAGTTCAAGAAGATTCATTGGAAGGGCTGAGCGCCGTTTAGGCGCGGTCAGCCATTCGGCAGACTCGAAACCGGGCCGCAATGTGTTATGCTGACCGGCTTCTGGAGCACAACATGAAGCGATCTCTATTGGCAGTTTTCGCGGCTTTGGCACTGGTCTGCGCTCTGGCGGCGCAGACGCAGGGAACTTTCAAAGCGCGGCTTTCGCCGGTGGCAATGGATCCGCAGTTGATGTCTGTGATCACGGGGCATGGGGCGGTTTCCGCGGTACTGGCCGGAAGTAAACTCACGGTTACCGGAACCTTCGACGGCATGCACTCGGCGGCCACCGCGGCCCAGTTGCATCAGGGCGTAGCGACCGGGGTCCCGGGCGCTGCGATCCAGGACTTGACGGTTTCCAAAGCGATGGGCGGCGCGATTTCCGGTTCGGTCGATCTGACGCCGCCGCAAGTGGAAGCGCTGCGCAAGGGTTTGCTTTACGTTGTCGTGGACAGCACAGGCGCGCCGGACGGTAATCTGTGGGGCTGGCTGTTGAAGTAGGAGGCTAGGGATTTATGAAGACTCGAATCATTCTGGGGGCCGCGCTCGCCGCCGTTTGCGGTGTGGTGATTTTGTTCGCGCAGCAGCGTCCGGCGGGACCGTACACGGCGGATCAGGTCGCGGCCGGGCGCGCGGCTTTCCAGACCAACTGCGCGTCGTGCCATGCGGCGAATCTCAGCGGAGCCGAAGGGCCGCGAATTGGCCGGCTCGAACTTCCTGGCCCAGTGGGGCGACCGGACCGCCGGCGCGCTGATCAACTTCATGCAATCGACCATGCCTCCGGGCGGCGCCGCTCTGCCGGGCGATACCTACGTCAATCTCGCGGCGTTCATCCTCGACGCCAATAGCGCACGGCCCGGCGATCGAGCGCTGGCCGCGGACTCAAACGTTGTGATCCGCAGCGTCGCTTCGGGGCAGCGCGCGGCGTACTTGCAGGCGGGCGCTGCGCCTCCCGGCCGAGGCCGCGCCACGCCAAGGCAAGCAGGACAAGAAGGGCCCGCCCGCGCGGCAGGCGCCCCGTGGAATCACCGTGGCGGGTGAAGTCAAGAACTACGTTCCCGTCACCGACGCGATGCTGCGCAATCCCGATCCTGGCGATTGGCTGATGCTTCGCCACGACTACAATGCCACCTACTACAGCCCGCTGAATCAGATCACCGCGCAGAACGTGAACGACCTGCGCCTGGTGTGGAGCTGGGCCATGCAGGAGGGCGCGAGCAACGGCAACCAGCCCGCGCCGCATCGTGCACAACGGCGTGATGTACGTGAACAACACCGGCATGGTGCTGCAGGCCCTGGATGCGAAAACCGGCGAGTTGATCTGGGAGAATCGCTACGGCACCAATCCCACGTCGCCCGCCATGCGCGGCATCGCGATGTACGGCGACAAGATTTTCGTAACCACCGGCGATGCGCACATGATGGCCTTCGACGCCCGCAATGGCAAGGTGGTCTGGGACACCACCATCGGCGACCGCTCCAAAGGCGAGTACGGCGCCACCAGCGGCCCGCTCGCGGTGAAAGGCCGGTTGATTCAGGGTCTGGGACGCGATACCTGCGCCGTCTATCGCGAGGAGAAATGCTTCATTAGCGCCTACGACGCCCAAACCGGCAAGGAAGTGTGGCGCTTCCGAACCATTGCGCTCGACGGCGAGCCCGGAGGCGACACCTGGGGCACGCTTTCGAACACTTTTCGCGCGGGCGCCGAGTCCTGGATCACCGGAAGCTACGATCCGGACTTGAACCTCACCTACTGGGGAACGGCGCAGTCGAAACCCTGGATGCGCGCGAGCCGCGGCTCGGGCAACGGCGCGACTTTGTATGCCAACTCCACGTTGGCGATCAATGCCGATACCGGCAAGCTCGTCTGGTATCACGATCACGCGCCCGGCGAGACGCTGGACCTGGACGAAGTTTTCGAGCGCGTGCTGGTGGACGATCAAGGCCAGAAATATGTCTTCAGCGCGGGCAAAGTCGGCATTCTGTGGAAGCTGGACCGCAAGACAGGAAAATATCTGGGGCACAAGGAAATGGTGTTCCAGAATGTGTACGATTCGATCGACCCCATCACCGGGGAGCCGCACTACCGCAACGATATCGTCGAGCAGCGCACGGGAGAGTGGATAACCGGGTGCCCGTCAACCGAGGGCGGCAAGAACTGGCCGTCGATGACCTACTATCCGCCGGGCAATCGTCTGATCGTTCCGCTGAGCCAGAGCTGCCTGCAGATGAACGGGAACCCGGTCGCGAAGGTCGAAGGTGGCGGCAGCGGCGGCGGCGCGCAGCGGCGCTTCTTTGAGATGCCGGGGTCGAACGGCAACATCGGCAAGCTGGCGGCGTACGATGTGCGGACCATGCGCGAGCTCTGGAAATACGAACAGCGCGCGCCGTTCCTTACCGGAGTGATGTCGACGGCCGGAGGCGTGGCGTTCGCCGGCGATCTGAATCGAATGTTCCGCGCCTTCGACGTCAACACCGGCAACATTCTGTGGGAGACGCGGCTGGGCGCCGCTGTCGAAGGCTTCCCGCTGACCTTCACCGTGGGCGGCAAACAATATCTGGCGGTGACAACCGCTAATGGCGGAGGCAGCCCGCGCGGAGTGCCCCGAGTGGTGGCGCCGGATGTGCATGATCCGACGACCGGCAATGCGCTTTACGTGTTTGCGCTTCCGGACAAGAAAAGTTAGGACTTCGGTTACTGCTTGACGAATTTTTGCACTACGCCGCTGAGTTGCGCCAGATAAACGTCTCCGGAATCGCTGACGGCGACGCCGTGTCCGCCGGCCGCGTTAGCGCCGGGCAAACGGCCCACTACTTGTCCCTGCAAATCGAGAAGCACGCCGCCCGCCCAGATGTGCTGGTCCTTGGTCATGAAGAGTCCGGAGACCCCTTCGACGGTCGGCCACTGGGTCAAGAACTTTCCGTTGGCATCGAACACTTCGATACGCCGATTTTCCCGATCGGTGACATAAACCTTCCCTTGCTCGTCGACCACTACGTTATGCGGCAGTTCGAACTGGCCGGGGCCCGACCCCCGGCTGCCGAATTCGAGAATGTACTTTCCGTCGTGCGTGTACTTCACGACGCGCGCGCCGGCGTATCCGTCGGTCACATAGAAATCGCCGTTGGGGGCGAAGCCCACATCGGTCGGCAAGTTAAAGGTGTCGTGTCCCGCTCCGGCCACTCCTTTTTTGCCGAGCTGCATAAGGATTTTGCCCGTGGGATCGAGTTTGTAGATCACTTGTCCGGGAGCGTCGATCACCCAGATATTGTGCTCGGGGTCCATACGCACGGAGTGCGCGCCGCAGGAGTCGCATCCGGCCGCTCCATAGACCGCCGAATAGTGGGATTTGCCCGGGACCTGATCCGCCTTGGCGATGCCGGCGACTTTTCCTTCGCTAAAAGTGATGGTGGTCCAGGGGTGCACAAGCTTGCCATTGCTTTCGAAATCGAGCAGCGCCTGAGCACCGCGGTGCAGCACCAGAATGTGGCCCCGCGAATCGACTGCGACGCCAGAGACCTGAATGAAGTTCCACGGCGCGGGCGTGCCCGCGGCATTCAGCAATCGGGTCGGCCAGTTCGGCACCTCTTTGTAATTCAGAGTCGGTGCGTCGGCGCCCAGGCGAGGGACGTTATTCTGCTGGGCCAAAGCCACAGCCATGCAACCCAACGCGAGTAAGCTCAAACGGCAGATCTGTCTCACCATGGTATTCATCCCTTCATGAGATATGGCTTCAATCGCCGCGAAATTAGATTCGATTTCTGCGATCGCTTCAGGCGTCAATGTATGATCGCCTTCGCGCGTGACGAGTGGTCTTGAATATGCCGCGCTTCTTGAGAATGTACGGCCGGACTCCGGGGATTCGACCGTCGAGGTTCAGCATCAGCAGCAGCTTGCTGAAGATTTCGCGTTGCTCTTCAAACTTTTTCTCTTGCTGTAGATTCCAAAGCTTGGCGAAAACCTCGGCATAGGGTACTCCGCCGATGATGGTGCCGTCCGACCCCAGGCGCATTTCATAAAGGAATCCGGCGCCGCGGTTAGCGCAAAAGACGCGCTTGATGGGATCCGGGCGGTGAGCGATCTCTTCCCGCATGCGCGGGATTACGGGATCGTGCTCTTCCTTGATGTAGCCGAAGTTGGGAAACTCGCGTGCCAAGTTCGAGGATGAGATCGACTGAAGCTACAAGGCCCGGAGCGCCGCCCGAGGTCTGAATGAATACGGGCCGCTTGGCGGTCTTGCACAGCGCGCGATAGTATTCCCGATAGTCGTCGAGAGAACTGGCCTTGGTGGGCGGTATCGCGATCACCGCGTCGGGTGTGAGGGTTTCGGCATGCTGCGCATATTCGAGCATTTCCGCAGTGTCGTGTCCTTGCACGCCAAGTACTAACGCGGGAGGTTTGCCTTTGGCAGCTCCGAGCGATCACATCCATGCCGCGCATGCGCTCGTCCTTGCTCAGCTTCGATTGCTCGCTCGCGTTTTGCGGCCAAACGAGACCTTGCACGCCGCAACGAACCAGGAAATCGACCTCGCCTGCCAAATCGTCGTAATCGACAGCCTTCGACGACGTGTAGGGCGTCGACAGAATCATGAAGGCGCCTTGCAGCGGATTTGCCCGCGCCTCGTTTTTCAGCATCTGTGCCTGCGGCCGCTGCGGGCATCAGCGCGGCAGATCCAGCCGCCAGCAACCAATTCCGCCGCGTAAGCGGGTTTCCATATGGGCTCTCCTCCACTTGAACTCGACGCGCTTACCGCTATGCATGTTATCACTGCGCGCGGCGATGCGAAACGGTTCGAGGCGGAATTCATCCGGTAGTTACGCGCTACATCGTAATGGGTGGAGTATTATGGCAGATGGAGTTTGAAATGAGGAGATCCGGCATGCAGCGCTCGTCGCTTTTTTCTAGATTGCTTTTTTATGCGCGTGTTAGGGAGTGGTTGCGCTGTCTTTTGTCGCGATGCCGTTGACTGCCCAGACGCCCCTGGCGCGTTCACGGCGGAGCAGGCTTCCAACGGGGGCGCGAGTGTACGCGCAAAATTGTGCCGGCGTGCCATGGCATCAAGCATGGAAGGCTCGGGAGATGCGCCGGCGCTGGTCGGGGGCACTTTCCTTCTGAAGTGGCGTCCGAAGATGGTCAGCGAGCTTTTCGGCGACATCCTGCAGACCATGCCGGCCAGCAACCCGGGATCGTTGGGCGAAGCGGCGGCGCTGAATGCGACCGCGTATATTTTGCAGCGCAACGGTGCTGCGGCCGGTCAGCAAGCGTTGATCCCGGGCGCGACTACTCTCGATCAGCGCGATTGCCACCGGTCGAGCGCCGGCCAACGCGAGGCCGTAACGGCCGGGGCGCTGCTTCGCTAGTGGCTGGCGCCGGATCGGCCGCCGGAGCGAGCGGCCAGAGGAACCTGCCTGTCGTGAGGCGCGGCGTAACCGTAGCGGGCGAGGTCAAGAATTACGTTCCGGTCACTCCCGAGATGCTCAGGAATCCGCCGCCAGGGGACTGGCTTATCTTCGGGCGCAATTATCAGCGGCACAGCTACAGCCCGCTCAATCAGATCACGCGCGATAACGTCAAGAACCTGCAGTTGAAGTGGACCTGGGCCATGAACGATTCCGGCGCGAACCAGACCACGCCCATCGTGCACAACGGCATCATCTATCTGGCGAGCCCCAGCAACATCGTCCAGGCGCTCGATGGAAAGACCGGCGATCTGATTTGGGAAACGCGCGTGGGTCCCGATCAGGCGCCGGGATATGGCGGCATCCGCAGCATCGCCATCGCGGAAGACAAAATCTTCCTGCCCACCAGCGATGCGCACATGGTGGCGATCGATGCGCGCAACGGCAAGATTCTCTGGGATACGCCGGCATCCGACAAACCGCATGTTTCCACCAGCGGCGACATCGTCATTGGCGACAAAGTTCTGATGGGGCTGACCGGCTGCGCGCGTTTTGACGGCGAGGGCTGCTACATTTCCGCGTTCGACATCCATACCGGGCAAACGCGCATGGCGCTTTTACACCATTCCGCGCGAAGGGCAGCCGGGCAGCGATACCTGGGGCAACTTGCCGATGAACAATCGCGCGGGCGCGGAGACCTGGCTGGCCGGCAGCTACGATCCCGAACTGAACCTCACCTATTGGGGCGTGGCGCAGTCGAAGCCCTGGAATTACCTGAGCCGCCACCTGACGCCGTTCGACAAGACGCTCTATGCGAACTCGACTGTTGCGCTGAATCCGGAAACCGGCAAGCTGGCGTGGTATTTCCAGCATGCGCCGGGCGAATCGTTCGATCTCGATGAAGTCTTCGAGCGCGTGCTGGTCGACATCGGCGATCAAAAAGTATCGTTGAGCGCGGGCAAGGCGGGAATTCTGTGGAAGCTGGATCGCCGCAACCGGGAAATATCTCGGCAGCAAGGAAATGGTGGATCAGACGGTGTGGGCGGAGATCGATCCCAAGACCGGCGAGCCGAGATATCGACGGATCTTCTCGAGATGCAGCTCAACAAGCCGGTCAACGTCTGCCCCAGCACGGAGGGCGGAAAAAATTGGCAAGGCGATGAGCTACAACCAGCCGACCGGATTGATCATCGCGCCGCTGAGCCAGTCCTGCATGGAATTCACCGCGCGCGAGGTCGATTTCAGCGGCAGCGGCGGCGGTAACGGCGGCGACCGCAAGTTCCTGCCGATGCCGGGCACCAATGGCAACATCGGCAAGCTCGCGGCGTACGACGTCAAAACCATGAATGAGGTCTGGAAGTACGAGCAGCACGCGCCGTTCCTCACGTCCGCGCTGTCGACCGCCGGCGGCTGGGTGCTGGTGGGCGATATCAACCGCGGGGTGCATATCCTCGACGTGAAAACCGGAAAGATGCTGTGGGAGACGCGGCTCGGCACGTCGGTGCAGGGCTTCCCGGTCACCTATAGCGTCGATGGGAAGCAGTACATCGCGGTGATGACCGGACTCGGCGGCGGCAGCCCGCGCAACGTTCCGGCGGCGATCGCGCCCGATATCAAGATTCCGCAGAGCGGCCAGGCGCTGTACATTTTCGCGCTGCCATAGACTTCACGCTAGTGAGTCATGGCGTAAATGATGTAGTTGACGCCGATGCGAATACCCAGGGCAGAGAAGCGCTCTTCGTAGCGCGGATCGTCGGCCCACTCCCATGAGTCGCCCAGATCCGAGTCCATGGTCAAAGCGACCATGATTCGGCCCTTGTCGTCGTAGATGCCCCTCCAATAGGGCGGGCAGTTTTCGCACTTTTCGGTGACGCCAGTGCTGAGATAGCGAGCCCCGGGAACCTGATAGCGTTTATCCAGATCGTAAACCGAGTGAAAAATCGGCGAGGAATCGTCCAGATCCACAGCCGTCCGCCCGGGGAGAACGCGCTGCATGCTTTCCTCGAAGACCTCCCACTGCGCCGATCCCCAGAAATCGTCGCCCATGAAGAACCCGCCGCGCAGCAGGTATTCGCGGAGCTTGGCGGCCTGGCGATCGGTCAGTTGCCATTGCCCGACTTGCACCGCATAAAGCCACGGCCAGTTGAAGACGTCGTCATCGTCGTCGAGATTGACTGGCTGCTCCACCGGGCGTGCGTCGATGCGGCTCAGGCGTCGCAGCGCCAGCAGGAAATGACGGTCCGCGCGCGGGTAGTCCTGGGTCCAGATGGAATTGCCGTGGGTCCAGTCGCCGCGGAATCGATAGAAGCCGCCAAAACCAAGGTTGCGCCGTCCCGTATAAGGCGGGTACATCAGGCGCGCGAAACTCCACTCGGCATTTTGGCGCCAATCGGCGGGCAGGGCAAAGTCGCTGTACTCGATGCCCGGGTATTCGCGGAAGGGACGCTGGAATGCGTACAGGCTTCCCAGGAAGACGGCGACCGCCGCAGCCACTCCAAGAAATATCTTCGAGCGCATCCGCAACAAGCGTAACACTGTCGCCGCGACACTTCGCCAAAGCGCGAGTGGTTACCGGCCCGTCTTTTGCTGCTCGGCCTGAATCGCCCAGAACATTGCTTCTTGAATGTCCGCTTCATCGAGACAGCCTGCCTTGTCGATGAAGGGATTCGGGCCGCCCTTCTGCAGCTTCGCGTACTTCACCTGCATTTTGTACTCGGAAGGGTGATCGCCGAGCGGCACGTCGCACGGCAGGGAGCGAACCACCTTGAATGAGTGATTGAGCTCGTCAACGATTGCCGGAGTCAAGGTACCCGGCGAGCGCAGGCTGCCGCCGAAGACCACGTTGTATGTTTTCCCGCCATCCTGCACCTTCATGGTCCAGGTTGTGCAGCCGCGGGTGTGGCCCGCCGTCAGGTGCGCGACAAGAGTAGTGCCGCCGAGAGTCACCGACTCTCCATCGTGGAGGATCTTGTCGATGGGGTGCTCCTGGCCGCCGGGCTTCATCGCTTTAAGCGCGGGCACATCCTCAGCCATCACCATTACCTGCGCGCCGGTCAGCCGCTTGACCATCGCATCACCCTCCTGGTGATCGCCGTGCGCGTGGTTTCCCAGCAGAATTTTAATATCGGAGAACTTGAAACCCAGTTGCTCGACCGACTTCTTGATGACCGGCACGTTCCGCTCATACGTGCTGTCGATGAGGATGTTGCCCTGCGGCGTGACGATGAGGAACGAGCTCAGCGTCCTGGTGCCGACGTAATAGATATTGCCGATGATCTTGTGCGGCGGAAACGCCGTCGTCTGATCTTCGGGGGTGCCCATGTTGCGCGCGAGTATCGACCGCGGCGTAACTTTCTGCCCCTGGGCCGTGATCGACGGGTGGTCGGGTGCCGGTGGATTCTTGGTCTGCGCCCGCGCCGTGCCCCCGCAAAGCATGGCAGCCGCGATCACGCCAATCGACAGACTCATCTGGAATAGTTTCATGATGGCCGGCTCCAAAGCAGCAGTTTGAGATTTTAATTATACGTCCGAACCGCGCCCCGTGCGCCTGAAACTTCAACTACAAGTCGTCACTTAGAGCTCGGCCGCTCGGCTTGGATTTGGATCAGCTTCAGTACCTCGCTGCGGCTCGGAAGGTCGGCCTGCCCGGCTGGGAATCGGTTGACGGTCAGGATGTAGGCCAGAATCGCTGAATTTGTCTCGCGATTCAAAGACTGCGGATTGTTCAGCGGCATACTGGTGCGGATACGGTCGAACAGATCGCCGACCGTCAGTCCGTTCCAGTTTGAAAGAAACTCGCCTCCCGAAAGCGGAGGCGCCTGTTCGCCGCCGGTCAGCGAACCTCCGTGGCATGCCATGCAGTATTGGTTATAGAGCGCCTGCCCGTGCTGCGATTGCGCTTCGCTGTAGACCCCATCCCACACCGAGCGCGGCGGCGCGTCCTGCGAATAGACGACGGCGCACACGACACTCGCCAGCACCGCCAGAAGCCGCACTCGCATTCAGGATTAATCCGCCGCCGGCAGGCTATAGGCGATGTATTCGCCGGAGAAAGCGCCGCCGCTTACCGCCACCACAATGTACTGCTTGCCGTTCACCATGTAGGTCATGATACCGCCGCTTTGTTGCGCCGGCATGTAGACGGCGCCCACCTCTTTGCCGGTGAGTTTGTCATAGGCCCGCAGCATCGCACCGCGTGGATGATCGGCCGTGGTGGTCACCTGCGGATCGCCCGCCAGCACCAGCGTCTTGGTTACCGCGGTCACTACGCCGCCCGGCTGGCCGGTGCGCGGCAGCTTCATTCCTTTGAGCAGCGGATGATTGCGGACGGCATCCGGCGTCTCGCCATGCGGCACTTGCCAGGTGATCTCGCCCTTATCGAGACTAATCGCAGTCAGCGTTCCGTAAGGCGGTTTCACCAGCGGTAGGCCCTGCACGTTGAGCGGATTCACCGGCGCCGGAGCCGCGGCCACCGCGCGTGGCAGCGGCGCTGCATCCGCGCCCGCATTCTCTCCCGGTCCCCGGGCGATGCGGATTTCCTGTCCGTCGGTTCCCAGAATGTAGTTCATGTCGGAGACTTCCTTCGGCGCGCGAACCAGTCCGATCGGCGTCAGACTGGCGTTGCTCGCCGATACGAATACCGTGTGCGTCTCGGGATCGTAGGAGCCGCCCCACCAGTTGCTGCCGCCGCCCGCCGTGCCAAGCGTCAGGGTCGCCAGCAGGCCGCTCGCCTTGCTTGCCGTCGGCGGCGTGAACACCGGTCCCAGCTTATATTTCGCGACGATGGTCATCGCCTGATCGTGGATGGCGGGTGTGAAGTCCACCAGGGTGTCCGGCGTCACGCCATTACGGCTGTATGCCGGAGGCTTGGTGGGAAAGGGCTGCGTTGGCGCGTACCACTCGCCCGGGACGTCGCCTTTCTCCACTGGGCGCTCTTCAATCGGCCACACCGGTTGTCCAGTCACACGGTCGAATACGTAGAGGATTCCCTGTTTGGTCGGCTGCGCCACGGCCTTGATCGCCCGGCCATTGACGTTGATGTCGGCCAGCAGCGGCGCGGACGAAATGTCCATGTCCCACAGCGGATGATGCACCAGCTGGTAGAACCACTTGCGCTGCCCGGTCTTCAGATCCACGCACACCAGGCTCTCGCCGTACAAATCGTTGCCCGGCCTGTGGCCCCCGTAATAATCTCCCGTCGGCGATTCCACCGGCAGATACACCAGGCCCAACTGCTCGTCGACCGTGACCTGCGTCCACACGCCGGTGTTGCCGGTATACTCGGCCGAGCCCTTCTCCCAGGTGTCATAGCCCGGCTCGCCCTTCAGCGGAATGGTGTGGAAAATCCACAGGCGTTTCCCCGTGCGCACATCGAACCCGCGCACGTAGCCTTTGTTGTTCCGCATGCTCTTGGCCGTCATGCCTTCGCGAAAGGACGCTCCGATGATGATGGTGTCCTTCGCCACCACCGGCGCCGATTGCAGCCCGATCTCGCCGTCTACCAGCGCGATGGTCTGATCGTCATCCAGTTTGAGATCGACCACGCCGTCCTTGCCGAAGCTCTTCACCAGCCCGCCGGTCTTGGCATCCAGGCAGATGAGCCGGTAGCCAGGCGTGACGTAAAGGACGCGCTCTTCCTTGCCGTCGGTCCAGTACGCGAGACCGCGCCCCGAGAGTTGCCGCGGAGCCGCCGCGCCTCGCGCGCCTTCGTGTTCTCCATGCACCCACAGCAATTCGCCGGTGGCCGCGTCGAGTGCGATGGCCGCGCGCCGCGATCCCGCGGTGGCATACAGCACGCCATTGATCATCAGCGGCGTTCCCTCCAGCTTGAACTCCGGACGGTTGCCGAGGCTCTCGGTCCGGAAGTGCCACGCGATCTCCAGCTTGTTGAAGTTCGACGCGTTGATCTGATCCAGCGGCCGGTACCGCGACCCGGCCAGGTCCGCGCCGTGCGTGGGCCACTCCGTGTCTTTGAAGCGTACTTGAGCGGGGAGCACCACCGCCGCGCCCAGCAATCCGGCAGCGAATGCAGCCTTCCTAATTCTTCGAAACATATTTTTTCTCCAAAGCCACTAGCGGGGCCACTTCGCGGGCCGCGAAACGAAGCTATCTTACACCTTTCCGTGTGTCAAGGGGCGATGGATCTCACCCAACCGTCGCGCGTTTCCTGTGCCGGGCGTACAATGGGTTCCGACTGTTTGAGGAGGTTCGCATGATCGCACGCAGAAGATTTCTGGGAGTCGCTGCCGTGGCTCCATCGTTCGTCGCCAGCCGCAGCGGATTTTCGGCGCTGGCGGCCGCATCGCTCGGTTCCATTAAAGCCCGCCAGGTGGGAAAAGTAGAGATCGTTTTCAAATCGCCAAACGGGTCGCAGCCGAACGGCTTGCAGGCTACCGCCGAAGGCCTGTGGATCATAGATCAAGCGGCCGGCAACAAGGCATACCTTGTCTCTTACGACGACGGCCGCGTGTTGCGATCCTTTGAAACTGAAACGGACCGGTCGAGCGGTATCACGTTCGAGAACGGCACTCTGTGGATCGGCTCCACCTACAGCCGCGAGATCGTCCACTGCGACGCCACCACCGGCAAGACCATCAGCCGCAATTTTACGCCGGGGGCGGGAGTGATCTACAAAAAGGTTGGCGATCCGCCGGCCCGTAGCAGTCCGCTCGCGAAGCAGCGGCCGCGCCCGCCGCAAAAGGCGCAGCCCACCGGGCAAGCCGTCGATCCGAGCAAGGTAGGCGGTTTCCAGGCGGGACAATTGCTGGGGAGCCGCGCGCTCGGCACCGGCGCGCATGGGCAGGAATGGCGCGACGGTAAGCTGTGGATGGCGGTTCCGCCCTCGCGTATGATCTTTCGCCTCGATCCCAAGGAATGGATCGTCGAGAAGAGCTTCCCGACCGCCGGCAATCGTCCGCATGGCATCGGCTGGGAGGGCAGGTATCTCTGGGTCGCCGATTCCAATCTGAACGCCTTCTTCAAGCACGACCCCGACACCGGCGAGATGGTCGAGAAAATTCAGCTCGCCGATTCCGATCCGTTGCCGCATGGCATGAGTATTCGCGACGGCTGGATGTGGTACTGCGACGACGTGGGCGTAGTTTGCCGGCTGAAGTTATAACCCGGAATGCTACAATAACTCGGCTTGCTAGCAGATCCTGGAGGTAGTTTCATGTTCGTTCGCGGCGGTGTTATCGGATTGTTATTTTTCGCGCAAATAGGCTTGGCTCAAACGCCTGATACTGAACAAGTAGCCGCAGGACAGCGGTTGTTCGAAACCAACTGCACCGCATGCCACGGGCAGAATGCGAAGGGTGGGCGCGGGCCGAACCTCACGGGCAGGCTGCGCCACGGTTCTCTCGAATCCGAAATGATCGACAACATTACCGGCGGGATTGCGGGCACCCAGATGCCGGCGTTCCCTATGCCGGCGGAGAACGGGCGCGCGATCGTGGCTTATCTGCGGTCATTGAGCGAGGGCGGCCCCGATCTGCCGATCACTGGCAACGCGGCCGATGGGCAGCAAGTGTTCTTCGGCGCAGGGAATTGCAGCCGCTGTCACATGTATCAGGGACACGGCGGCCGGCTGGGTCCGGATCTTAGCCACATCGGCGAGGCAAGAACTGCGCGGCAGTTAGAGGCGGCCATTTCTCAGCCGCATCGCGAACAGTTGCGCGGCTTCGAGGCGGTAGAGGTCCGTCTGCGAAATGGCAGCCAGATTCGCGGCATCCTCAAGAACCAGGATACGTTTTCCGTGCAGGTGATGGACGAGGGCGAGAAACTGCACATGCTTGCAAAAAAGGACGCGGCGAGTGTGCGGCTCACTGGAAAATCGCTGATGCCGGAAGGCTGCCGTAACGGGCAGGCAGTTGGATGACGTGATCGCCTTTCTGAAAACCGCTCCGTCCATCAACTCCGCATCCGGGCCCGCGGCGGGCAGCGACGGCGTTACTTTCGCACGATTAAAGGCGGCCGCCAAGGAGCCGCAGAACTGGCTCACCTATTGGGGCGACTTGAACGGCACGCACTATAGTGGTCTTTCCTCGATCACACCGGCGAACGTGGGTTCGTTGCGGAGCACGTGGGCCTATCAGTTCGGAGCCACGCGCGCGGAGACCACGCCGTTAGTGGTCGATGGCGTCATGTATGTCACCGGACCTCGCAACACCGCCGCCGCTCTTGACGCCCACACCGGCCGCCCGATTTGGCAATACACCCGCCGCTTGCCCGCCGACATCCATGCAAATTGCACTGTGATGACCAATCGCGGCGTCGCGATTTTGGGCAACAGCGTGTACATGGCAACTCTGGACTCGCATCTGGTCGCGCTGGACGCGAAGACTGGAAATCCGCTATGGGACATCGCGGTCGACGACTATAAAACGGGCACGTCCATCACGCATGCGCCGCTCGCCATCGACGGCAAGATCATCGTCGGCATCACGGCTGGTGAATGCGCGCTCACCGGCTTCATCGACGCCTATGACGCCGCGACCGGCAAGAGACTGTGGCGCGTTAATGTCATCGCCGAAAAAGGCGATCCCGCTCGCTCGACCTGGGCCGGCGATTCCGCGAACTTTGGTGGTGGTCCTACGTGGATGACCGGAACCTACGATGCCGATACCGACACGCTGTTCTGGGCCACCGGGAATCCCTCGCCCGACTATGATGGATCGGTACGCGCCGGCGACAATCTCTACACCTGCAGCATCCTGGCACTCAATCCCGCCACCGGGAAAATGAAGTGGTACTTTCAATTCACGCCCCACGACACGCACGACTGGGACGCCACCGAAACAAATGTTCTGGTCAATGCCACCTTCCAGGGCAAGATGCGGCATCTGATTCTGCACGCCGACCGCAACGCTTTCTTCTACGTGCTCGATCGCGACACGGGTGAGTTTCTGATGGGCAAGCCTTTCGCCAAGCAGACCTGGGCGAAGGGGCTCGACGACCGCGGCCGTCCCGTCCTGATCCCCGGCATGGACCCGACTCCGCAGGGCGTCAATGTGTGCCCGGATCAGTCCGGCGCAACCAATTGGGCCTCGCCATCGTGGGACCCGCAAACCAATCTCTTCTATCTGGCGGTGCGCGAATCCTGCGCTCTCTATTCGAGCATCACGAAGGAGCCGCGCCCGGGTGATCCTTACACAGGCACGGGTCAGCAGGAAGAACCGGGCCTGTTTCCGGGCGCCATCCGGGCAATCGATCCGCAGACTGGCGCGATCAAGTGGAATTTCGATTTGTACCAGGGATCGGTCGGAGCGGGTGTGCTATCGACCGCGGGTGGCGTGGTCTTCGCGTCCGCGAAAGACGGTAACCTGATCGCGCTCGACGCCCGCACCGGGGCGGAGCTCTGGCACTATCAGACCGGCGCCGAGATCAATGCTTCACCGATGTCGTATAGCGTCGATGGCAAGCAGTACGTTGCGGTCTCAACCGACTCGGCGCTTTTTACGTTCGCGCTGCCGTAGCTTGCTCTGAAAGAATCGGAGAGACCACCGACACGAGAGCTTTTCCGAGTGTCACGTGCTGATCTGCATCCATATGAATGCCGTCGACGCGGCTCGACGCAGTGACGCTCCCGGCGTCGAAGAAATGGCAGCCGAGGCTGGACGTGACTTCGCGATAGGCATCTGCGAGGCCCTGACATCGCTCGTCGGCACCCAAGAACTTGGCGGCCATCAAACCCGTCGGCGGACCGATCGGTGGCGGACAAACCACCAGGACGGGTGGCACCGGCATTCCCGGCTCGACCGGCGCGTTCCGGATATCTTTCACCAGCGTCACGATGCCCTGTGCGGCTGACCAAGCGTTGTTGTAGGGATGCGAGAACTGAAAATCGTTGGTCCCCAGCATCACAATCATCAGCGAAAGCGGAGAGTGGATCTCGATCCGTTGAGCCAAACCTTGCCGGCCATTTCTGCCGGGCTTGAACGGATCTTCCCAAACGGTACGGCGCCCGTTCAAACTGTCTTCGATGACTCTCACGTTCTTGCCGGACTCGCGAAGTCGATTTTCGAGCACGCCTGGCCAGCGCTCTTCAAAGGAGAGTCGGTTCCTGGTCTCGGGAATGATCCCCCAGGTGATCGAGTCCCCGTAGACAAGAATGTTGTGCACGGAAAGAGTCCTCCAAATAGCACCAAGTCTATGCAGGAAGCTGCGGCTGCTTGGGATCGCGCTTCATCCATTTATAAGCCGCGATTGAATTCTTCCAGAAATATTTTTCGGCCGCCGGACGTCCCTTGCTCATGAAATATTCGCGGACCAGCGCCAGCTCCGTGGCGTACGGAACCCAATTCCCAGCGCTATTCGGCCAGTCGCTGCCATACACCAGGCGGTCTTCGCCGAAAATGTCCCAGATCATGTCCAGCCGCGGCTTGTAGAAACTAATATCGGTGGGAACTTTACCCTCGACTTTACGCGCAACCGCAGAAACTTTTACGAACACATGTCGCTTGGCTAGTTCGCGCAGGTTATTCTCGTATGCACGCAGTGCCGCCGCTTCGGCGGGCGGCTCCATCCCCGGCAAGTGGTCGATTACCACCCGTAGCTCCGGCACCTTGTCTGTCAACCGCACGATGGTCTGAATCAGCTCTGGCGTCGGGTTAGCCGTATCCATAGTCAGGTCCGCAGCAGCCAGTTCTTTGATGCCCGCAACGAACGCCGGCATCTCGACTTGTGCTGTCAGGCTGCGGCCCCACAGGTTCCCACAACGAATGCCTCGAAACAGCGGGTCCTTGTGATAGCGGCCGAGGTACTCGCGAAATTCCGGCTTCTCGGGCTCCAGATCGCCGATGGTGCCGACGATGAGCGGGTCTTTATTGGCCTGCTCCAAAACCCAGAGATTGTCTTCAACCCACGGGCTTGCCTCAACCTCGATCGCGCCTACGACGCCGAGCGGAACAGCCACTCGTCGGAACGACGCGGGATTCGCGATGGGCAGATTCTTCACTCCGTTTCCCGAGTAGGGGACGCCCTGCGGCCGGGTGGTGTCGAAGAAATGAATGTGCGTGTCGATGATCGGTATGGCTGTTTGCGCGGCAGTAGCGTTGGCGGCCACGACGGCAGCGGTTGCGGCTAGAAACTCTCTTCGGCTTACTGGGCTATGGTTCATGACGATCCTCGATTCAGCTAAGTTTACCCGATCGGACGTGGATTGGGAATTCACGGCAAGGATAAAATGGAACGATGGAAGACCAACTGATATTGGATGAGCAGATGGCTTACTATCGTGCCCGTGCGCACGAGTATGACGAATGGTTCCTGCGGCAGGGACGCTATGATCGCGGACCCGAGCACCGGGACCAATGGCTGGGGGAGGCCGCCCAGATCGAAACGCAGCTCCGCTCTGCAGTTCGCGATGCCGAGGTGCTGGAAATCGCCTGCGGAACAGGTCTCTGGACCCAGCGCCTGGCGGAGAATAACCGGCATGTTACGGCGGTGGACGCTTCGCCCGAAACGATTGCCATCAATCGCGAGCGAGTGGGTTCCGCCAATGTCGAATACCACGTCGCCGACATCTTCTCATGGGCTCCGCAGACCACCTACGATGTTGTCTTCTTCTCGTTCTGGCTGTCGCACGTTCCGCCCGCGCGATTCGAAGAGTTCTGGTCCTGGTGCGAGCGGCGCTGAAGCCGGGCGGAATGGCCTTCTTCATCGATAGCCTTCCGGAGCCGACGTCGACTGCGAAAGATCATGGCCCGATTGACGAATCGGGCGTGTCGCGGCGGAAGCTCAATGACGGGCGCGAGTTCAACATCGTGAAGGTCTTCTATCAGCCGTCCGTGCTAGAGCGGCGGCTCGTGGATCTCGGCTGGAGCGGTTGGGTGCGCTCGACCAACAAGTTCTTCCTCTATGGCTTGATGACAGCGCGCAAGTAATCCAGAATCGCGTCGAGTTCGGAATCGTTGTAGGCTCCGATCACCGACAGAATGCCGCCAGTTGCTGCCATCGGTGAACTTCACCGAGCCCGGTTCGGCATTTCGCTGCACCGGCGGCGCGGACGTAAGGTCATAGAACACGGTACTCTGCTTGCCTTGGCTCAGCACGAGCACTGGCATGGATTCGCCACCCATCGCGCCGGTCTTCACGTCAGGTGTGGCCAGCGCCTTCAGCTCCGCGGCCGGACGCCGGCACCTTTGCCATCGGAGCCGACACCGGAATTCCAAAGCCGCCCACTTCATGGCATGTCGAGCATCGTCCGAAGCTCCGCACAGCTTCTGAGAACAGCCGGGCGCCGCGAGCTGCTTCGCCGCTTAACTCGGGTCGAGTGGAAACTGCGTCCCCCTCGTCGTCCATGCTGACATCGGGATTTACGATACCATTCAACGTCGCCACGTACGCGATGACCGCCACCAAATCCGGCGGCGACAACCTGGTGGAGAAGGACGCCATGCCGGTATCCGGCACTCCCTGCGTAACTACCTTGCTGATGTAGGCCTGATCGAACCCCCGCGCCGCCAAGCGCGGAGCGCCACTGGGGCCCCCGCGGATTCCATGGCAATAACCCGTGGCGCAAGTCTTCGAGAACACCGCTTCACCTTGCTTCACAACATTGGCCACATTCTGCGCCGGGCAAGACACCGCCAGCACGAACGCCGCAACCATCCATTTCAGCACTGAGTCACTTCATCGCGATCCCTCCGGCAACGCGAATACCACCAGCGTCGAGCCCAACCGCCAGTCCTGATCGGGAAATAGCGATTGCGCCAAAGCTCCGACCACCGAGGAATGCCATCCCGTCGGAGTCGCAATGTACTGCCGCCCATTCACCGAATACGAGACAGCCGAGCCGCGATTGCCGGCGCCGGTTTGATAACTCCACAGCTTGTTTCCGCTCTTGGCATCGAGCGCGAAAAAATCGCCCTCCGGATTTCCAGTGAATACCAGATCGCCTGCCGTAGCGAGCATCGACGCCAGCAGCACGTACTTGTACGGCATGCTCCAGGCGCGTTTGCCGGTCACCGGATCCCAGGCATCCACGTGGCTAAAAGTAGTGCGCCCCGCCGGCAATTTGAATGGGAAATCACCATTCATGTAATTCTTCCCTTCATCCGCCGGATGGTTGTTGGGCGTAATGTCGTTGCACATTTCATTCACCGGCACATAGAGAAAACCGGTGCGCGGCGAATACGCCGTGGAGTTCCAGCTTTTCGCGCCGGCAGCGCTAGGGCAGATCGAGACCGTCTTGCCCATCGCCGGTTCCATTGCGTCCCACCAATTTGCCGTCTTCCGTGATGCCGGCGATCCAGGTCCGTACTTCAGGAACCGAGAAGGCTCCCAGGAATTCGCCAGTGGCCCGATCCAGAACCGACGTGAGTCCGCTCTTGTTCATGTGCACCAGCGCCTGCCGCATGCGGCCGCGAATCTCGCGGTCCATCAGAAGGACTTCGTAGGAGGAATCGTAATCCCAAAGATCGTCTGGGACTTCCTGGTAATGCCAGCGCAGCTTCCCCGTGTCGGGGTCCAGCGCCACCACGCTGGCGGTGTAGAGATTCACGTCCTTGCTCTTGTCGGTGCCCGCAGCCACGCGCTCCGTGTCGTAGAAATCGGCCGCTGCGTTGCCCGTGCCCCAATAGAGCAGATTCAGCGCAGGATCATACGAGCCCGTCAGCCAGGGAGCGCCGCCGCCGAATCTCCAGCTATCGCCCTTCCATGTCTCGTGCCCTTTTTCGCCGGGGCCCGGGACCACGTACCAGCGCCAGGCCAGCCGTCCGGTGCGCGTATTGAACGCCGTGATGTAGCCACGATGCGCTCCATCGCCGCCAGTGCCGCCTACGATGACTTTATCTTTTACGACCATCGGCGCGGCGGTGATATTGCAGCCACACTGCCGTGCGTCATCGATGTTGACCTTCCATACCAGGCGCCCGGTCTTCTGATCGAGGGCGACCATGTAGTCGTCTTTGGTGCCGAAGAAGACCTTGCCATCGCCGACGGCCACTCCACGATTTCCGATAAAACCTGGAATGCTGCGCGGCACCGGCGGGTAGCGGTAGTTCCAGATTTCGCGCCCTGTTGCCGCGTCCAGAGCGAACACATGCGCTTGCGCGGTGATCAGATACATCACGCCGTCAACCACGATGGGCGTGGCTTGCAGGTTTTCCGCATAGTCGCCGGTCTGGAACAACCAAGCGGGCGTGAGGGACTTCACGTTGCTGGTATTGATTTGATCCAGTGCACTGTAGCGCCATGAATAGGGCGATCCGCCATAGTGCGGCCAGTCGGCGCGCGTAGCCCCAGCATCCTGTGCCAACGCCGTTACAAAGGTGAACAGGACTATTGTGAACAGGACTGTGAAAAATCGCATGTTGGTTATCATACTCCAGCGGCGAACGGAGTGGGACCCATCCAGTAACGAAATCTAGGCTGACGGCATTCCATCGCCCGTCCAGGAAGCCCGCGGTTTACTTTAGTGAGGTCGTTTTATGGGGAGCGACCAGCTTGCCACAAGCACGCTCCGCCCCGGGCTTATCGTAAATCGGTGGGGGGAAAATTGTGGGTGCGAGGCGTGCGGTAAGAGTTTCTGAGGGCTTTTGCCATCCGAGCCGGCTCCGGCTAACGGCGGAATTGCCAAATGGATCTATAGGAAAACACTAAAGGGGGGTTGCAATACTCGAGAAGTTATGATACGCTCCACGGTGTTTTGTGGGGTCCTCGAAAGGTTCTGAATTCGGGGTTATAGGAAGTGAAGGTTTGGACAGCTTTTTGCTGTTGGGTCTTTGTACGCTCGTAAATTTGAATTCTACAGTGAGGTGAATTCGACATGCGAACCAAGTGGTTTTTAGGCGTGCTTCTTTGTTTCGGGCTTCCTCTGCTAGGACAGACTTTAGGCGACATCTCGGGTAGGGTGACTGATCCGAGCGGAGCCGGAGTACCCACCGCAGTTGTCACTTTAACCAACACCGCCACCAACGCGGCCCGTACTGCGGCCACCTCCGGCGAAGGATTTTACACTTTCACCTCGGTCCCGCCCGGCGTCTACAACATCAAAGTCGAACATCCGGGATTCAGAACCGTGAGCAGCACCAACGTTGAAGTGCAGGTGCAGCAATCCGTGCGTCTGGATCTCACGCTCCAGGTCGGCCAGGTTAGCGAAACCGTGGAGGTCTCCGCGCAGGCCGCTCTGTTGCAATCCGAAAACGCGACCGTCGGCACCGTGGTCGAGAACCGGGAGATTGTCGAAGCTCCGCTCAACGGCCGCGAATACCTGAATCTGGTTGACACTGGCTCCGAATGTCAGCAACCTGGCGCCGGCGTCCGGTCAGGCTGGCTCGCGTCAGGGCGGCGACCGTGCTGCCCAGTCGATCTCCGCCGGCGGCAACCGCATCGTGTACGACTATTACACGCTCGACGGCGTCAACAACACCGATCCTAATTTCAACACTTATATCGTGCTTCCTTCGATCGATGCCTTGCAGGAATTCAAAGTGCAGACCGGCGTGTATCCAGCAGAATTCGGCCATGAAGCCACCCAGATCAACGTGCTCACCAAATCCGGCGGCAACGCCTATCACGGTTCGCTTTTTGAGTTCGTCCGCAACAACGATTTCGATGCCAAACCCTACGCGTTCACCGCCACGCGTCCCGGCGTTTCGCCCTTCAAGTGGAACGATTACGGCTTCGAGATCGATGGCCCAGTCTCCATTCCCAAGCTCTTCAATGGCAAGGACAGGCTGTTCTTCATGGCGAATGATGAGTGGCTGGTACAACGGCAAGATGCACAGGGCTTTTATTCCGTGCCCACCCCCCTGATGTTCCAAGGGAACTTCAGCCAAATTTCAAATATCATTTACGATCCGACGACCAAGGTCCCCTACCCGAACAACACTCATTCCCCCGGGATCGATCAATCCGTACTCACAGGAGCTTTTGAAGTATTACAACTCCTCCACGCTGCCGGGCTTTACCAACAACTTCGTCCAGAACGAGGCCTCTCCCTTAAGCCGTGACGGCTTCGTCCTGCGTATGGATTTCGTCGAATCCGCCAAATCGACAATGGACCGGCCGTTATAGCTGGGGCGTCGAAGCTCAATCTCAGCAGACCATCAACGTCAGCGGGGCCAAGACCACCGTCGGTTATGAACAGTACCTCGGTTCGAACACGCGCATCCTTTCGCCCAATCTCGTTAACGAAGCGCGTTTCGGCTACTCGCGGTTCTACAATGCCCTCACCGCTGTCGGGGGATTCACCACCAACTATGTCCAACAGCTGAACCTTCCCAATCTGACGGCGGGCCCTGGAGTCACCTGGGGCATCCCGAGCGTCACGTTCAATGAAGGTGGCTACAGCGGCTTCGGGGATAATTCCGATGGTCCTTACCAAAACCAGAACAACACCACTCAGTTCCTCGACAACATCTCCTGGAACAAGGGCAAGCACAGCTTCAAATTCGGATTCGAATACGATCGCCAGAATTTCAACCAGTTCGGCAATCAGTACACTCGCGGCCAATATACTTTCAACGCCAACTCGACCGCAAAGTTCTCGGCCGCCGGGGCCGTACTCCCAGGCACCGGAGATGCCTTCGCCGAATTCCTGCTGGGGGATATCTACCAACCCACGGTAGCCGTGGCCGCTGGCCAAGCGGCGTTCCAGCGCAATAACGAATATGCCTTCATCGACGACACCTGGAAGGTTACGCCCAAGCTCACCCTGTCCCTAGGCTTGCGCTATGAGTTGGTGCCGCCCTTCACGGACCAGTTGAACAACTTATTCATTGTCTATGTGCCGCAGAACATCTTAACTCCTGGTGCGCCGCAGGCGGACTGGCCGTACTTTGTCCGGCAAGGGAACTGCACGGATCCGTATGCCGGGCCACCCCCCATCGCCGTCCGCTGGACTAAGACCCCGGCGGTTTGTAGCAACGGGCTCCTGCCTAACCAGCTCATGGATACGCGCTACGACGATTTCGCGCCCCGCTTCGGAATCGCCTATTCGCCGGATGCCAAGACCGTGGTTCGCGCGGGAATTGGAAAATTCAACAGCCAGGATAACGGCAATTCCCCGTACTTCGATCTGGCCCGTAATCTTGCTGTCCGCAACTCGCCCGTAGAAACTACCGCTACGGGACCGTTTAGCTATGCCACCGCCTTTCCGAATACCTCTGGCTCAACCGTGTCGGTAGGCGCGCCTTACGCCTACTCTGACAACCCCGCCCATCACACGGCTTATACCCTGCAGTACATGTTAAACATCCAGCGCCAGTTCGGCGAGAGCTGGTCCGTGGAAGCCGGGTATCTAGGGTCGGTAAGCCACCACATGGCCGGCTTCTGGGATCAAAACCAGGGAGTACCGTCACCCACGGGGACCTCTGCCTCGCATCTTCCGTTCGCCGACTATACCTTTATTCAGACAGTCGAAGATATGGGCAATGGCGAATACAACTCGCTTGCCGTGAAGGTCACGAAGCGTTTCAGCCAGGGGCTGAGCCTGACTAGCGCCTACACCTATTCCAAAGCGATCGACGACACCAGCGGCATTCGCGTGCAGGGTTATGACACGCTGTTCCCGCAGAACAGCGATTGCATCCGGTGCGAGCGCGGCCTCTCCGCATTCGACACCCGCAATCGCTTGGTAGTGTCCCCTCTCTATGAGCTGCCCGTCGGCAAGGGAAAGATGCTGAATATCAGCAATTCGTTCGCGAACGCCATTATCGGCGGCTGGCAAGTCGGCGGGATCGTGACCGTTCAAAGCGGTCTACCGCAGACAATCACTATCGGCGGCGTGGACAACTCCAACACCCAAACCGGATACGACCGGCCAAACTACGTGTCAGGCACCAGCGTGGACGCCGCGACTCAGAACCCCGGCGGGTGGTACAACCGTCTCGCCTTTGTCGAAGCCCCGGCCGGAAGTTTCGGCAATGTCGGACGAGACACCGCGATCTCTCCGGGAATTTTCACCATCAACGCCGAAATCCACAAGAACTTCCGCATGCCCTACAACGAGCATCACCAGCTCCAGTTCCGCGCGGAAGCTTTCAATCTTTTGAACCATCCAAACTGGGGAGCGCCCAACGGCAATATCCTGGCAGGCTCTGCGATTCCCGGTGCGCCACCCGGAACCGCCCACTCGAGCTTTGGCACCATCACCGGCTTGGCGGGTCAGCTCAATGGGTTCCCTGCCACAATTCCCATGCGCCAGTTGCAGCTTGGTTTGAAGTACACGTTCTAAGCAGTCTTCACCGGGGAGTGGCCTTTCGCTCCTCCCCATTTTCAACCCGCCCGATCGATCAGCGTTCAGAGCGCGATCTGCCAATCCCTTGACTCTATAAGCGTGGCGCAGTAAACTTCTTCGCACGCCTTTGGAGCACCCATGATTTCACCAGCAAAAGCCAAAATCCCCCGCCTCGCCCTAAGCCTGGCGATTTATCTGACACCCGTTTTCGCGGCATCTCCGAGCGAGTGGCTCACCTGGGGATACGATCAGGAACGCACCGGCTGGAACCAGGCAGAGACGACGCTCGCCCCGGGCAATGTGGCTCAGCTCGAACTGAAATGGAAGGCTCAACTGCCCACTCCGTCGAGCGAAGTGGTTCTCTCCACCCTCACGGCTCCCCTGGTCGCCACCGTGAACACGGCGCAGGGACCCCGCTCGCGTGTGTTCGTCGTCGGCAGCGACAACACCGTTTACTCGATCGATTCAGAGACCGGTAAAGTAACCTGGCAGCGCCGGTTTCCAAACACGCTCACTCCGAAGCAAGCCGCGACATGGCTGTGTTCCAACACTCAAAACGCAACACCGGTCATCGATAAAGAGTCGGAAACCATTTATGTATCAACCAGTGACGGCAAACTGCGGGGCCTCCATCTGGTGGATGGCGAAGATAGCATGCCGCCCGCGGATCTAACCACTCCTTTCGCGCGCAACTGGAGTCTCAATCTGGTCAACGGAATCATTTACTCCTCGACTGCGCGCGGCTGCGGCGGCTCCATCGCGCACTTCACGGCCCTGGATTTGAAGGACCCGTCGAAGCGCACCGTCGAATTTTTCACCAGCACCGGTAGGCCGGCCGGCGCCTGGGGACGCGGCGGCATGGTGCGCGGACCGAAAGGTATTTACACCCAGACTGCCGACGGCCCCTATGATCCCGCGGCCGGCTTTTTCGGCAATACGGTAATGTTTCTGAGTTTTAAAGATCTGCATTTGATGGATAGCTATACTCCGGTGAACTTGGAACATCTCAACGCTAAAGACCTGGACCTGGGTTCGGCCAGCCCGGTAGTGTTTCCCTTCCAAAAATGGACCCTGGTCGCGTCGGCGGCCAAGGAATCGGCCATCGCCCTTTTGGATGCCGATCACTTGGGAGGACCCGACCATCACACGCCGCTCTATCTGTCCCCTCGTTGGGGCAATGATGAGGTTCTTCTTTATGGCCGGGGTTTATGGGGTGCCATGGCGACCTGGCAGGATGCGCAGGGACGGCGGTGGCTGTTGATGCCGTTGTGGGGGCCCCCGTCGAAGGAGGCGCCGAAGTTCCAGTACACCTACGGAGATCCGCAGCAGGGCAGCGTCATGGCTTTCGAAGTTCGCCTGGACGCGGATAAAGGCACGCCCACGCTGGTTCCCACGTGGATGTCTCGCGATATGCACGTGCCCGACCCGCCGGTGGTGGCGAATGGAGTCGTCTATGCGCTACAAACCGGAGAAAACACGGCGCAGGGCCGTGGCACGACTGCGAAGAGCCGTAGTACTCCGATCACCAACGCGATTCTGTATGCGTTCGATGGCGAGACCGGGAAGCAGCTCTATTCCAGCGACAAGCTAATCGACAGTTGGACGCATTTCAGCGAGCCGGTAGTAGCCGGCGGACAAATCTACGTCTCGACCTGGGATGGAAGGCTGTACGCTTTCGGTCTTAAGAAGTAGCACGCGACTGCGCTCTTTGTGGCGGCCAGCTTGCGGTTCGCCGGCCGCCGCGCTTAACCAGTTCTCAGTACGGCAGGGGCCTCTTGGTGAATTTGCGTCCGGCCGCGGCGGTCTCCTCGCCGGACCCCACCATATGGCCTTCCTTGATGGTTTGTTCGATCATCGCTTCAAAATTGGCGCCCCTACCGCCGCCAATCCCCAGCCAATATAAATGCTGGGCTTTCGCGGCGGCGAAAATCTTGTCCTGCACTTCCTTCGCCCTGGGATCGCCTTGTTTGAAGCCGAACGACAGCGCCATGTCGCCGGGGCCGCCTTCTCCGAACCCGATTCCGGGAACCTTCACGATTTCGTCGACATTGGCAAACGCATACTTGTCTTCGATCTTGACGCCCAACAATATCTCGCCGTTGGGATTGAGCGGCCAAACGTCGGCTTTCTGCAGGTACTCCTGGTCCGAGATCCCCCAGACCTTGGACGCGGTTGCCGCGCCGTGCGCGCCTCGGCGGCCATCCTGAAGCTTCCCTGGACCGACGCCTTGTTCGCGATTGGGATAGCGCACCGCTTCCACAAATGCCTTCACGGCGCCGGCAGTGGTCGCGTGGCACAAGAGGATCCCGTGGACGCCCGTGGCCAACACCTGCTCGAACATCCAAGAGTTGGCGCGCACCGTCGCTTCATCGGTTCCCCGGACGGCAACATTCACGATCACGGCCGGTGTTCGATGGCCGGTCCTGGTGGGCCCCCCCGCCGCCAGTCCTTGCATGTAAGCTGAAAGCCCCGCTATGTCGTAAGGTGCGGCTTCCATGTCGTAGCTGATGTAATCGGCCCAGGTCTGTGCGTCCTGCTTTCCTTGCTCAAAGGTGCCGATCGTCCCGGAATGCGATCCGGTGTAATAAATCGGCTGGCCTTGTTCCAGGAGTTCGATAGCCCGGTTGATTCGCTTCGGTTTTGGCGTTTGCGCCACACCCGTAACGCTGTAAACGAACAGGCTGGCACATGTGACGATGCAAACCAGTGCCGCCTTGGCCGCGCCGGTGATATTGACATGCTTCATGATTTGTCTCCCTTTGCGATCCCGCGACCTACAACGTCTACAGAGTCTATCTCAAATTGGCGTTGTCGGCACTCCGGGCCACGGCCGCTGCCTAGGCTCGCAAAGCCAAATATGCGGCGCCGTAAAGTCCAGCGTCGGCGCCGAGACCGGTGCGTTCGACGCGCGGCGGATTGTTGCGGTAAATAAACGAACGCCGGGAGGCTTCAGCCCGCATGGACGCTTCGAACAACTCCCAGGCAGCGGTCATGCCGCCGCCCAGCAGATAGAGCGGGAAATTGAAAGTGTTGATCAGCGTCGCCAGTAGCGTGCCTAGCGCGAGGCCGACGGAATCGAAAATTTGCAGTGCGCGTGTATTGCCGCCTTTGGCGAGATGAAACACTTCCTCGGAAGAGAGATTCGGGCCCAAGTTCAGCAGGCGAGCCATGGACGATACGGCAGTGGCGGAGGCGTACTTTTCCACGCAGCCTGTGTTGCCGCAGCCGCAGGGGTAGCCGTTGGGCGAGTATGTGGTGTGACCGATTTCGGCCGCCATCCCCAGGTAGCCGCGCAGAATCTTCCCCTCGACGATGATGCCGCTGCCAATGCCGGTGCCCAGGGTCAGCAAAATGAGATCGTTAACCTCGCGGCCGGCGCCGATCCATTTCTCACCCAGCGCCGCGGCGTTGGCGTCGTTCTCGAGAATCACCTTGGCGCCAAGAAGTTTTTCGATCTCATCGCGCACTGGATAATTATCGAATGCCGGGAGATTCGGCGCGCCCACCACGATCCCCTGGTCCATCAGAATGAAACCCGGCACACCCACGCCTACGCCGGCGAGCGTTTGACCGGGCAACCCGGCCTGCAGCGTTGCGATGGCGTTTACAATGTCGCCGATGACCGCCGCACGGCCCGCCCCGCCGGGCGTCGAACCCGACACTTTATTCAGCATCTTCCCGTCGCGGCTGACCGCGGCGGCGCGCAAATTTGTGCCGCCCAAATCGACACCGATGGCGTAGTCACTCATGAGTTTGCATGATAGCAAAGCAAATCGGGCGGTAACCCGCCTTGCGCTGCCTCAGACTTGAATCCTCGAAAACAGATAACCGCCCGCGGCCAAAGCGGCTGCCGTCACCGCGCAAAGAAGCGCGAGATCGAGCGGGACTCCGAAATGCGTCACTCCAATAAGCGCAAAGCGCAGACCGTCGACGCTATAAGAAAGCGGATCCAGGTCGGCGATGATGCGCATCGCTCGCGGGATATTCGTAAGCGGAAACAAGGCTCCGGAAAGGAAGAAGACGGGCATCACCAGGAAATTCATTACTAGTTGGAAGCCCTGGAAATCGGGCAGTACGGAAGCCAAGGCCGTACCCACCGCGGTGAACAAAACGGCCGTGAGAATCATGAAGGTGAACGCCAGGGGCAGCAGCGGAAGCGACGGTGTCCGGAAGCCGACCGCGAGGCAAATGACGAACACGACTATTCCCTGCAACACAGATACGGTTGCTCCGCCCAGCGTGCGGCCCACCATGATCAAAATTCGCGGCACGGGAGCGACCAGGGTTTCCTTTAAGAAACCAAATTGGCGGTCCCAGATGACTTCAATACCGGCGAAAATCGATGTAAAAAGAATTGACATAGCGATCACGCCAGGCGCCAGGAACTGGATATAGTTCCCCTGGCCCGCGCGCTGGAACATCGATCCGAAGCCGAATCCGAAGGCCAGCAAAAACAGCACCGGCTGTCCGAAAGAGCCGATAATCCGCGATCGCGACCGCGCCGATCGTTTCAATTGTCGCAGCCACAGAATGTAGACGACGTTCATAGGCGCGTTGTCGTCATTTGACCCGCCTCAATGCCTTACCGAAAGTTCGCATTTTGTCGAGGCCGCTCGCTTCTTCCTCGCGAATGGCGCTGCCGGTAAGCGCCAGGAACGCCTGTTCCAGCGTTTCGGTGCAGGTCTGTGCTTTGAGCTCGTCCGGAGTGCCCTGAGCGATGATCTTGCCGTGATCGATGATGGCGATGCGGTGGGCGACCCGTTCGGCTTCCTCCATATAATGCGTAGTGAGAAAGACGGTGACGTGCTCCTCGTCATTGAGTTTCTTTATGTGGGTCCAGAGCTGGTTACGGGTTTGCGGGTCGAGGCCAAGCGTGGGCTCGTCGAGGAAGATGATTTTGGGAGTGTGCAGTAGGCTGCGTGCGATCTCCAGGCGCCGCCGCATGCCTCCGGAAAATTGCTTGACTTGGTCCTTGCGGCGATCCCATAGTTCGAAAAGCTTTAGCAACGCTTCAATTCGTTCCTGGCGAAGCCTCCTCGGGACGCTATACAACACACCGTGAAAATCCATGTTCTCGTAGGCCGTGAGTTCGTCATCGACGCTGGGGTCCTGAAAGACGATACCGAATTGTTTGCGCGTGGCGGTTTGCTGAGTGACGGGATCCAGGCCGTCGAACGAAACGCTGCCGCTGGTCGGTCTGAGTAATGTGGTCAGCATCTTGATAGTGGTGGTTTTGCCCGCGCCATTGGGGCCGAGAAAGGCGAAGATCTCACCTTTCGCTACATCGAACGCTATATTGTCGACAGCTGTGAAGTCGCCGAATTTCTTGACCAATCCGTGGGCGCGAATCATGTGAGGCTGACGAGCTTGGTGAGGGTGTGCAAGACGGAGGACCTGCTTCACATGTTAACAAGCGCGGGGCGTCGTGCAATTAATTCGGCAACCTTGTGCTCCCACGCGTCGGTGCTCTCACGGTAGTGGAGAATGCCCCAGTCCGCGAAGTATCCGCGGAGATCACCTGGCTGAAGGCGAAAAGTCGAGTGTTCTTTACCCGGCTCGATCAGCAAGGCGAGAACGACCATAACCCCGCCGGGGACCAGGCCTTGTCTGCACTGCTCGATCAAGTTTCGTTGGAAGTAGTAACACATCGCGATCAGGTCGTAGCGGCCGGGTGCGATCGTGAAGCTGGAATCTTCGAGATCGGCGACTTGGGCGTCAATCGTGACGCCCGCGCCTACCGCGCGGCCGCGAAGGATTTCGATAGCCGTGGCGGAGCCGTCGACTGCGGTGACACTCCAGCCATGCTCTGCCAGCCACAGTGCGTTACGGCCGGTGCCGCAAGCTATATCCAGCGCCCGACCGGGGGGCAGGGGACTCACTGCTTCGACGACCAGCAAATGGGGAGACGATTCAGAGGCTTCGTCTTGCGCACGATAGCGCTGCTCCCAACCGGCAAGATCCATTGGAACCAGTATCGCCAGTTCTTAAGGCACCAGCGAGAACAGGTACAGCACGATTCCAGCCGCCATAAGCGGGCATCCAACCATTAGGAAAGCGACGAAAGCCAACGGGTGTACGACCAGTAAGGAGCCGAGCTGCACCAGTAAACCGCCGCCGATGAGGAAGCTGGCCCAGCGGATTCGGCGCTCAGTGACGGACGGGTCCATCGCTATGGCTTCTCCTTCCGGAAGGTATCGTCCTTGAGCGATGCAACGTCGTGTACAAACTCGTGGCACCCGCTCGAAACGCACGAGAGCTTATTTGTTTTGATCAGCCTTAACCGGTCGGGAACTTTGTTATGCGTCGAGCCTCCCTCAAAAGTACGTGCGCCCAGATGGCAGTGAAGGCATTCGCGATTATTGTAAGGATCATACAGCTTGATGTTTTCCGGTTTGGGAACGGTCCCGATGTATTGCACCCAAAGATGCCGCAACCCGTGCATCTTGGCAGTGACGGTTCCAAACATTGTGTATTCCGTGTGACAGGTATAGCACGCGTGATCGCGGGGAATGCGGTTGTTCTGGAAGTGAGCCGCCGGAATATAGCTGGGATCGTCGATATAGAGACTCTTGCCGAAGTCGCTCATGATGTGGCAGGAGAGACAGAATTTCGTCGACTCCGCCCGGTCCATTTGCTCGGAGAATCCGGCCCATGCGGCCATAACCGGCAGCGCAAACAAGGCGACGAACGCCAGCATCTTGCCTTCGCGCGAGCGCGTGGCGTCACACGACGCAGCGGCGCAGAGGACACGCCGCGCTAATCTGCCCGGGTGAGAGACCCGAGGGCCGGGCTAATTCTCCGGCTCGATCGCGTAGTAGCCCTTGCGGGCTTGCGGCCTGTAATCCTTATTACTAAGCTTGATGTCGATCTTGTGATACGAACCATCCCGCTTGGGATTCGGCGGCTGATAGGTGATGGCGTATTGCGACCGCATCTCGTCCTGAATATCGCGGAAGATGTCGTCGAGCGAGTGACTGCGATCCACGTGGAACACTTGACCGCCGGTCTCCGAAGACATCCGGCGGAGCTCACCCTCGCCGCCGCCGCCAAAGCTGATGCTTCCGAAAGCCGCCGCCGTAGGCTCCGCGATCCTGATAGTCGATGCTGTAGATGATCGCGTCACCTTTTTGAGCGGTCTCGATGGCCTTGTCGCGCGTGATCTTGCTGCCGGTATCGACGCCGTCGGTGATCAGCACCAGCGCCTTGCGGCCTACCTCGTGCTTCATTTCATCGTCGACCGCTAGGTATACCGCGTCATAGAGAATGGTGCCCGCCTGGTTCTGCATGGTGGGAACCGGCCCTGGATGCAAGCCGCCCAGCGGCACGCTCAGGCGCAAATGTTTTAGTCCCTCTTGCAGCGAACGGGCCGAGTTTGTGAGGTCCTGTAACAGCTCGGCTTCGGCTCCGAACTGGATTAGGAAAGCCTGATCCTTGGGGCGCAGAACCTTCGAGAAGAACTGGGAGGCCGCCCGTTGCTCTGTGTCGACCAGGCGCTCCTGGCTGGCGCTGGTATCCACTAGCAGGCCGATGGTCAGCGGAAGGTCGGTCTCGCGCGTGAAGTTTTTGATCTGCTGTTCCTTGCCGTCTTCGTAGATCTTGAAGTCGTCCTTCTGTGAGGTTGCTGATCAGCGCGCCGCTCTTGCCGCGGACACTGGCCAGGATACTTACCAGATTTACGTCGACGCGAATCGGCTCGTCTTGAGCCATCACGACCACGGCCCCCGCAAAAGAGCCCAGGAGAACTGCCGCGCACGCACCGAGCATAGTGAGGGACTTCATACTTACAATGTAGGATGTCTGAGAGCCGAATAGAGTTCCATGCGAAAAGCGATTAATCCACCTGAAGAAAGCCGACCCGGTCCTGGCCGCCATTATCCAGAAGGCCGGCCCCTACCGAGTAACCTATATGGAACCGGTGTTCCAGACCCTGGTACGGTCGATCGTCTACCAGCAGCTCAGCGGCAAGGCTGCGATGACTATCTTCAAACGCCTGGCTGAGGCGGCGAAGGTGACGCCGCTAACGCCCGAGGCAATCCTGAAAATGCGTCCCCAAAAGATGCGCACTCTGGGGCTATCCAAGCAGAAGACCTTATATATTCGTGAACTGGCCAGACTCACGCGCGATGGCGACATTCAGTTCGAGCGTCTGCCGGAGATGGACGACGCCGCTATCATTGAAACCCTGACCCGCGTGAAAGGCGTGGGCGTCTGGACGGTCCAGATGTTCCTGATATTCGCACTGCAGCGTCCCAATGTTCTGCCGGTGGGCGACCTGGGAGTGCGCGCGGCCATGAAGAAAGCCTACGGTTTGGCGGAGTTGCCCAAACCGCAGGAAATGGAGTCCATCGCCGCGGCCTGGCATCCTTACCGCAGCATCGCGAGCTGGTACATGTGGCGTAGCCTGGAAGACCAGGCGCGGCGTGACGCCGCTGGCTGGCAGCGTCAGTCGGCAGGGTTAGTGGCGAACACGGCGACTTCCACCGTAAAGCCTCGGTCGTCCATTTCGAGCATCGCCTTGACCGCGTGCGCGATTTCTTCGCCGCGCAATTTGCCCTCCGAGGCCTTTTGCGGAAAGCCGGCGGTGGCGGCGAAGTTGGTCAACACTTCGCTCGGGTTGACCAGCATCACCCGGATATTATATTTGCGCAGCTCCGCCCTCCAGCACTCGGTCATGCCGCGGAGCGCGAACTTGCTCCCGTAGTAGGCGGTTCCGTTGGCCGCGCCGCGGAGTGCCGCAGTCGAGGCGATATTGATGATGTTGCCTCGATTTCTTTTGATGAAAATCTTGGCGGCCTCGCGGCCCATCAGCATCGCTCCAGTAACGTTGGTGTCGAACACGGCCTTAAAGCGGGCGAGTTCAAGCTCCACCAGCGGTTTGAAGACGCCGACGCCGGCGTTATTCACCAGGATGTCTAGATCGCCAAACTTTGCCAGGACTTCGCTGTAGGTGCGCTCGACATCCGCTTCTTTCGACACGTCGGCCTGAATTCCTAGCGCGCCGAGATCCTTCGCGGCCGTTTCCAGACGGCCTTTATCGCGTCCTGTGATGGCGACTTTCGCTCCGCTTTCCGCGAGCGTCTTGGCGATCGAGTAGCCTATTCCAGCGCTTCCGCCTGTTACCAGGGCAACTGCATTTTTAAGATTCATGTTTGCTCCTGAAAGATTATAGCCGTTCTGCAGTCGCGCGGAGGGCGACTGTAAGCTGCGTCCACAACTGACGCGGCGGTGCTTAAAAAATGTTTTCCTGCCGTTTGAGGGTTCCAAAGGTGCCGATGTTGGAAACCGCAAACGAGACTCGGAACTGGCTTTCGTCGCGTGTGCCGAGGTTAAACCGTCCATATTGGACGCTCAAGCCGCAGCAATCGGTATTGTAGGTCACCTGGGTTTGCGAATACTGCATGACTCCCTTGAGGTAATCGTAGTAGGCGCTAAAGCCGAAGCTCAAGCCTTTGCGAGTATCCGAACCGTAGGAAATGACGCCTCTGAACTGATTGGCGCTGGGAGCGATGACAGGATCGGTATTCACGTGCGATTGACCCACTGAGACATGGTATTGCTTGTATCGTGTATCTACGCTAAGGCTGCTATTCGATAAGCGGTGGAACAGGGGATCGTAATCCGTGCGCCACTCAATGCCCACTCGCGATTGCTGAACGCGGAACGCGCTCACAATCGGCGAGGACCGCCGCACACCATCGAGGAACGCGTAGCCGGTCAGATCAAGGGAGCTCTGAATGACGTTGCGCTGGCCGGGAATGATTGCGCCGCCGAAGGTCGGATCGAAGTAGCGGTCGTAGAGAAGCTGCCAGTTGATGAAGTCCGTAACGGTGCCGTTCTTGTCCTTGGCCAGCAGCCGGTTATTGAGAGAAAACTCCACCTGGTTCGTATTGCTAAGCACATCGGTTTCGTCAAAGCGGATGATGCGGTTAAAGTTATCGATCCCGCCGGTATATTGATAGGTGATCCGAGGTTCAATTACATGTTTTACTTTTGACCCTATCCAATTGGGAGCATTAAAGATTCTCTGCAGGGACGGCAAAATCAAGTCGACGTTTACGTCGCGCGAGCTTCGCAATACGTTTTGTCCTGAGAAGACGCCCGCGCTGGCTTCGCTCGAGCCATATGAGGTCTCGCGAATACCGAAGCTGGGGACGATCTGAATCCCGGGAAGATGGAAGGCCGTGGTGATCCGAGGGGCGAAATCCGATGCGGTCGACAAATTGGCGAGTCTGGAACAGGTTCTGGCTCCGGCGGAGTAATCCGGCGCTCGAATCGAATGAGATCCAAAAGGGCAACGCCGCGACATCCACCTCATGTTCCCGCTGGTTAAATTCCAACTCAGGGAGCTTGCGAATGGAAATATCGTTACCAGGCGTGGTGCTCAGAAAGTTGACGTTGTTCTGCGGCCACCAGATTGACTCCAAAATCCGACCAGTGTTTGGTCACAGAAACCCACGGAGTGTGTTTGTGAAAAGACGGCTTCGTTAAAGGATTCAGTGTATTGCTGGCGGAAGGCGAAAGATGTGATGTAATCGAGTTCCCCGCGGGCCAGCCATCCGCTGCCTAGGTCGGTTGTGACATGTCCTAGGATAAGTGCCCCGCTCGCGGGCGGGACCAGATTCCGTTTATCGTCAACGCCGTCGATCAGAACGTCAAAATAAGTCTTTTGGGTTGGGTCTCCCCGGACATCAAGATGATGGACCAGGCCCGCCAGGGTGTAATACTGGGCGCGATACGTCAGATCGTAATTGCGATTAATGGCCCAGTAATAGCCCGCCCCGATTTCGTATCCCCGAATCGAGCTATTGCCAATCGTGGGGATGAGGAATCCGCTCCTACGCGGCTCTTTTTTAAGGGACTTATAGAAATATGGAAAATACACCAGGGGCATGCCCTTCAGATAGAACCAGGAGTTCCGGGATGTAGCGTGGTCGCCGGGGATCACTTCAAACTTGGGGCCTTTCATGCGCCACCAGGCCCTGGGCAGCACGCAATCGGTAATGAACCCGTCGTGAAGGATATAGTGATCCTCGAGACGTTCTGCCCATTTCCCCTGAAAATAAAAGGGAGTGTGCGTGATCAGCAGGCCTCTTCGGGCCTGAATTCGCGAGGTGGCCGAGCCGCTGACCTCGTAGAACTTTCCGGTCTCCGTGTTGACGTTGTACTCGGCGCTGATCGCAATCCAGCTTCTCGCCGCGCACGAAGTGCTCGAAGTGGACGTGGCCCCGCGCTTCCGCATCGCCGGTTTCCGTGTTGTAATCCAGCTCGTCCGCGCGCAGCAGCATGTCGGAGGTCTCCAGCCGGACGTTCCCTCGGAGATGCCTGATGGCACCCACAGCGTCCTGCGTCACGGATTCGAATATGGACGTGTTCGGCGTCGGGGGCGCCCGGGCGCGGCGGGCTCACCTTCTGGTCGGGATTAGCGCTCAGGGAAGGCGGAGGACTGGGAGGGGGTAAAGCAGGGCGATAAACTTGGGCCCGTAAATGAGGGAAGCCAAAGCAGCCTACCAAACAAAATGCGTGACAAATGTGCCGGAGTATGATACCAAGGACTATTGTACTGGTACGTTGCGGCTGGAAATCAGTACTCAAAAGGCACCGTGAGAAAGCCCATTGTAGCAGCCGCGAGTAGGACAGCCTTAAAAAACTGACTCCATATGCAGTGCGTCCATTGCCAAGCCTGGAACGAAGAGGACGAGCGGCGTTGCACCCGCTGCGGGCGGCGCATGCACGCGTCCGCGCTGCGGCCCGGTTTCGACACGCGTCCTCTGATGCAAGCTGCCGCGCCGGCTTTGGAAACTTGGCAAGGAGGCCGAGCCCTTCACCAGGAATCCGCCCATCTCGCGGCGCCTGCTCCGCCGCCGGGCGTTTACCAGCCGTGGCTCTTCCGTGACCCGTCGCAAGGTCCGAAGGTGGTTCCGATCCCGACGCTTACACCGCGGCCTCACCACGGAGTTCGGAAACACCGCGTTCCAGCTACCGCGCGGCCGCAGGATCTGAGAGCGAATACAGCGGCCCAGCGCCCAGCCGATTCCCAACAGTCGCTCGATTTTCACACCGGTGCAGCAGCGGGGGCGTCCTTAGGCACGGAAGTAGAAGCAGTCATTTATTGTGACGCTCCCGTGGCGCTCCCGGTGCACCGCCTCATGGCGGTAGCCGCCGATGCCAGCATGATCGCGATTGCGCTAGGGCTGTTTCTATCCATTTTCTACTTAGCCGGCGGCCGCCTGGTTTTCACAAAATCCAGTCTGCTATTGTTTGGTGGCGTGATTGCGGCGGTGGTGTTCCTGTACCGGATGCTGTGGTGCCTCGGCGGCGGGGACACACCTGGAATGCGATTTGCCGGTTTGCGGCTGGTCGATTTTGACGGGCGGCGGCCGCAACGGGAACAGCGCACCATTAGGCTTGCGGCATCCATGCTCAGTATTGTTTCGGCCGGCTTGGGCCTGGTCTGGGCGTTGGTGGACGAAGAGAACCTCACTTGGCACGATCATATTTCGAAGACCTTTCCCACTCCGGGCTAGGGCGCTTTCTAGGGCCGATTCCCAATTCCCACATTCTGCGGCGCGATGGTAGGCTGAAGGGGTGAGTAGTCCGCTCGTTCGCTTCAAATCGTCCCGGGTTTATGTCTCGCTGACACTATTCGCGGTCGGCGGGGCTCTGTTCAGCGCCTGGAATGCGCTGCACTGGTCTCCTTCCTGGATCGCCGCTGCATTATTCGCGTTTTCCGCGCTGGTGCTGGCTGCGGTGACCATCCGTCCGGTTATCGAAATCTATGAGACGCATCTCGCCATAGGGCCGCGGACGATTCCCTGGCGCGACATCCGGCGGGTGGATCAGACAGGCTGGAATACGCCGCTGCTGGTGATTCTGACCTTGTATGACCGCCAACGGATACACCTTCTCTTTCCCGGAGACCTCGACTCATCGAACAGCCTGTTGCGGCATCTCCGCCGCTTCTCCCGGGAGGCTCTTCTCGACGGCGTTCCGTATCGTGAATTTTGGGGAGAACTGGCCGCCCTCGCCCGATCCAGCGAGCCAACCAGGAAATCGGCCCCCGAGCCAGCCGATAACGACGCGGCTGCCCCTCTGCGCTATCCGGTTCTTCGCAGCGAGGACGAAGAGGAAGTGGAGCGCTTGTTCCAGCGCCTGAAATCGGTAGGGCATTTGGAGTCTAAGAGCTCCGACGAGAAGAAGTAATTCCCCCCGCAAATCCTGTGAAATCCAAACCGCGAAGCCGGCGCCTGTGGCCAGGCCTGCTCCTGCTGGCCGGGTTGGTATTCATAGTTGTCGTCTTTCGCGCACAGATTCTAGGCGCGCTGGGAGCCTATCTGGTGCAAGCGGTCCCGCCACAGAAGTCCGATGCGGCGCTGGTGTTGGCCGGAGATGGATGGGGCTACCGAATCCTCACGGCGGCTCAGTTGGCTCGCGACGGATTTGTTCCAAAGGTGCTGGTCTCCGGACCCGACGGAGCGTATGGCTACCATGAGTGCGACCTGGCGATTCCGTTCGCGGTGAAGCATGGCTATCCGCAGTCGTATTTTGTGCACATGGAAAATTCGGGTCGCTCCACGGTGACAGAGGCGCAAGCGTTGCTCCCGGTGATTCGCCGGATGGGCATCCACCGCCTCATACTAGTCACCAGCAACTTCCACACGCGCCGAGCGGGGGCGATTTATCGAAAGCTGGCGCCGGATCTGACGATTCTGGTAGTAGCCGCCCCGGATAAGAACTTCACCGCCAGCGGTTGGTGGGATAACCGCGAGGCGCAGAAGACGTTTCTTATGGAGTGGGAAAAGACCGTCGCCAATTGGTTTGGACTTTAGCGCGCGGTCCCGCAAGCGTTCTCGTGCGTCCAGCGCGCCCCGCGATATAGTGTCACTAGACGGTGCTGCTTCGATGCGAGCGATCCTCATCTTCCTGTTGGCGTCCAGTGCTGCATTGGCGCAGCCGGCGTCCCAACCGGCGGGTTGCGCCACCGTGCGGGCCTGGAGCGCCTGCGACCTGACGTTTGAATTCGCATCCGCGGAAAATCCCGAGCGCGCCGAACTTCGCGCGGAATTCCGCTCGCCCCGTTTCAAGACATATTTGGTGCACGCGTTTTTGGACGATCGCAAGCTGATCATCCGGTTCGCCCCCACCGAAGCAGGCAATTGGGTATATCGCTTGACCAGCAATCTACCGCGGCTGGATGGGCAGGTCGGGACCGTGACCGCCGCCGAGTCGGACTCGCCCGGCTTCGTGCGGGTTGCGAATGTGCACCATTTCGCCACCGAAAATCTCAAGCGGCATCTGTGGATGTCCGCCGCCGTCGACCGCTTTACCGAAATGCCACGGCCTGAGTTCGAGCAGTTAGTCGAGCAACGCTCGCAGGATAAGTTCAGTCATCTCCGAGTCACGCTCGACGCAGCGACAAATCTGGGCGAAGCCGCCGCGCGAATACGCGCCATCAATGACAAGGGTTTGACCGCTGACATCGTGCTGGCCGCGATCCCGGCAGATGCGAGACAACGCGAAGCATACCTGAATAACGTCGTGGCGCGCTTTTCCGCGTTCAACATTACGTGGGCGGGCATGCCGTCATTCGAAGCAGCGGCGCATGGCCGCGCGGTGATGAAGGATACCGGGGCGCTACTGAAGAAATTGGACCCCTACGATCATCCTCGCACCACCATGGCATCGGGGACGTCGGCGCCGCTCATCGGGCGACGGTTGGATGAACGTCTTGACCTATGGGACGCCCGAGCTGAACGTCGGATCGGTGGAACACCAGTTTTACCAGCTTCCCGCGGTGAACGCCGGAATTCAGTCGCAGCAGGATCTCTGGAATGCCACCATGAACGGTCAATATCCGGCATCGGGTTCAGGTCCCTACATGAAGGCGTGGGCGGAGTTCATGGCCGGGAATCGCTATTGGGAACTGGAGCCGTACTTCGATGTCGACGGGGGCAGGGCACTGGCACTCGAGGGTGTCGACTACATTGTTTATGTTGAAACACCTGGACTGGTGGAATTGACGGTTGAGAATCACAGCTACGATGTGGTGTGGATGAATCCCGCGACCGGCGAATTGGTCAAACAGAAAGACTATAAAGGAGAGCACTTCACCGGAGAACCGCCCGACAAATCGCACGATTGGGTGCTGAGGTTGTCGCGCGAGGGACACAAAGCCGGCATGCTGAAGTCCTACAAGTTCGATTCGCGGCCGGTGCCAGTACAGGAGGTCGAGCTGAATCCGTTGAAGATTCCCTTCGAGATCACGGCCCCGGAGGGCACTGAGATCTCACTTTCAAAGCCGGCTCCATTCGCGGTCAAGATCACGCGCGACAGCCGGGCCACACGTTCCTTGCTGGTCGAATGGACCGCGGAAGTTCCGCTGGACGGCGAGGGTTACCGCATAGTGGGAACGGGGAGGGAAGGAACGCTCGCCATACCCAGGTCGTTGGCGAGCCGCTACCCAGCGGTGATGAGCCTCCATATGATGCTGCTCAACGCCAACGGAAAGGCGTACGCGCTGGATCGGGTGTACAAGCTCAGCCCATGAGCGCGTATGTGCTGGCTATTGATACCACTGGTGACGCCGGAAGCATAGCGCTGGTCGGCGAACGCGGCCTGATCGAGGAAGCGATACTCGACTCGCCTGACGGCTTCGCTCACGTGCTATTCGATGAGATCGAGCGGCTGCTGGAGCGGCACGCCCTTAGCGTTTCTCAAATCGATGCGTTCGCATCGGCATCGGGGCCGGGTTCCTTCACCGGTGTACGCGTGGGCCTAACGGCAGTGAAAGGCCTGGCGGAGGCAACCGGGCGCAAAGCGATCGCCGTGTCGAATCTGCAGGCATTGGCTTGGTACGGATCCGGTCCGCTGCGAGCCGTGGTCCTGGATGCGCGGCGGGGCGAGGTCTACGGCGGAGTGTACAACGCTGCGCTGCAACTTGTGCAGGAAGAAGTGGTGGCCAAGCTCTCGGTCTGGCTGGCGTCCTTGCCGCAGGGTGAACTCGAAATCGTCACTCAAGGATTTCCGCTTGGCGGGGTGACAGCTCCCATTGTCCAGGCGCCGAAGGCCCTGGCCAGGTCTATAGGCCACATCGCATTCGAGCGATTGCTCGCGTGGGAAGTGCTAGATCCCGGCGAGATCGATGCCAACTATGTCCGGCGTTCCGACGCCGAATTGCTGTGGAAAGATCGCGGCTGACGGCCGGACTTCAACGATCGATGTGAATGATCCCACGCCGTATGGCGAGCGTCACGGCATGCGTGCGATCGGATGCGCCCAACTTGGACAGGATGTTTTGCAAGTGCATCTTCACGGTTCCGGCGGCGGTTCCCAGGCGCACTCCGATTTCCTTGTTGCCGAGTCCTTTCGCGACGTGCTGCAGCACTTCGATTTCACGCGGCGTGAGGGCCACCTGCGGAAAATGCTCACTCAGCCGCTCGGCCACTTCGGGCGGCATTAGACGCTTGCCGGAGTGGACCACGCGAATGGCGCGAACGATCTCGGTATGCACCGATTCCTTGAGTATGTACCCGCGGACGCCCGCTTCGAGCGCCCGATAAATCTCCTGATCGCCATCGTAGCTGGTGAGGGCGATGATCTTGGCCTCCGGATCGATCTTCCGAATCTCCTTGGTCGCTTCGATTCCGTCCATCCCCGGCATACGCAAGTCCATCAACGTGACATCCGGATGGAACTGCCGGAAAGCCTCCACCGATTCAGCCCCGCTGCCGGCCTCGGCGATCAGCTTCATGTCTTTTTCGTTGGCCAGTATGGCTGCGATCCCTTTACGTACTAAAGGGTGGTCATCGACACATAGAATTCCTAATACTTCCGTAGGCTCACCCATCAACCGGTTCTAACCTTCCTTGAGGAGACGACAGCGGCCCTTGCGCGACCGGGACCCGCACGGAAACTTTCGTCCCCCGGCCCGGCGTGCTCGCCACCTCCAGCTCTGCTCCGATCTGGCTGGCCCGCTCCTTCATCCCGATGATCCCATAATGTCCCGCCCGTCCATTGCTGTCACCGCGGCTCATGCCCTGACCATCGTCGCGAACGGACAACCGCAAGTCGTTTGCCGAGCATGTCAGCGCCACTTCGATCACGCGCGCGCCGGCGTGCTTGATCGAATTTGTGATGGCTTCCTGCACGATACACAGCAAATTATATTTGACCTCGGCGGGCAGTTCCTGGCGCCGCTCATCGAGGTTTAACTTCAATTTAATATCGTGTTCTTGGACTAGCTGGCGCGCCGCGTCGGCCACGGCTTTGGATAATCCCGCGCTCGATCCGGTACCGCCGCGCAGCCCCGCGACCGAGCGCCGGGTTTCCTGCAAACAGACACCCGCGTCTCGGATGATTTCCCCCAGTGCCTGGCGGTCTTCGGAAGCGCCCAAGCGATCGGTAAACGCATGCAGCTGCATGGTAATCCCCGAGAAGCCCTGTATCAGAGTGTCGTGCAGCTCGCGGGCGATGCGGCTGCGCTCAGCGAGAATCAGAGCGAAGCGGCTGCGCAACTGTTCAACGCGGAACTGATAGACCAGCCATACCAGCAACGCTACCGCGGCTAGGCACGATGGCAGAAACCAAATCCGCTGATAAAAGAAGGGCGCGACTTCAAAGTCAAACGCGCTGCCGGTTTCGTTGCAATTGACAAAGGCTCCGCAAGCCACCACGTGAAAGCGAAATTTTCCCGGCGGCAAATTCGTGTAGAACGCCTGGCGCCGCGAACCGGCGTTGGTCCAGCCCCGGTCGTAGCCTTCCAGCATGTAGCTGTAGGTCACTCGCTGGGGAGATAAATAGGTGAGGGCGGCATATTCAAATTCAACATTGCTTCTGCCGGGGCCTAGCGTCCTGACATCCGCTGGGTCCACCGACTGGCCGTCGATAATCACATTCTCGATAGCTACGGGCGGAACCGTGCCGGGCCGGGTGCCGAGGTGCGGAGCGAATGCAAGCAGCCATCCAGTTGCTGAAAACCAGAGGCGGCCATCCGCAGTCCGCACGCCGCCGGGCTGCACTCCCGGTGTTCCTTGTATCGTCCGTAAGCCGTCTAGCGGACTATACGGAGTGCTGACGAACTTCTTGATCTTGCCGTCCGCAAATTTGAGCAGATCCTTTCGATCCACCCAAAAAAAGCCCTTTCCGCACGCCATCCACAGCCGGTCCTGTGCGTCCAGCACAAATCCGGAGATTTCACCATCAAACAAGCCGTCTCTCACCCGAATCCGGATAAGCTTTCCGTCGCGCAGCATGGCCAGCCCGAATCCGTTCATGCCCATCCACACAACACCGTCTGGATCGGTGTAGATGGCGTTGATGTCCTGAACAGGTGTTAGAACGCGCGGAATCTGTTCAACCTTAGTCAGGCTTCCGCCTGCATAGCGGTAGACGCTTTCGCGCGCCACGGCCAGCAACATGGCCCCGTCGGCGGTCTCGCCGATCGCGGAAATTGGAAGGGACAATTCCTTCCGTAGCGCCGGAATTTCAACGAAGCGGCCATTCTCAAAAATCGCCGCACCTTGGTCGGTGCCCGCCCAAAGCCTGCCGGCATGGTCGCGAAACATGCAGCGGATTCGATCGGCGGGCAATCCTTGTGCGGTCGTGTAGAGGTCCTTCACCTTACCGTCTTGCAAACGGAATGCGCCGGCGTTGGTTGCCGCCCACAGGTAGCCCTCGCTATCCTCAGCGAGGACCGAAACCGGTTGTCTCGCAAAAGCCTCCAAAGGCGTAAAGGCGTTGCCAGAGAATCGACTGAGTCCGCCATCCAGCGAACCCGCCCACAGGGTGCCTTGGTGGTCCTGGAACACCGGCCCTGGATTGTTGCTGGGGAGCCCCTCGGCGCTGCTGTATCGCGTCGCGGCGCCTTCCAGAAACTGGTTGAGGCCGTTTTTCGTAGCGACCCACAGACTGCCTTCACGATCTTCAAATAGCGAATAAACCGTGTTTTGCGAGAGACCATCGCGGTAACTGTAGGTTTCGATCAGTCCCTTCCGCACGCGGCTAAATCCGCTGCGCGTGCCCACCCACACGGTACCGTCGCGGCCCGGCGCCAGGCAAAGAATCGGATCGTCCGCCAGACCGTCCCTGGAGGTGTAGAGTTTCTCGCCGCCGGCAGTATAGCGAACCAGGCCTTTCCCGGTTCCGATCCAAACTTCATCCGTCGTGCAGAGCAACGCCCGCATTTCCAGGTTGCCATCGCCGTATTTGAGCGGAACCCGCGAGAATTGCGAGCCATCCCAGGTCATCAGCAAATCTCCGCCCGCTATCCAGATTTTTCCATCGCTCGCGCGGCAACCAGCATCCGGACGCCTGCCGATCTGGGCGGGGGACTCGTGTACCTCGAATTTGTCTCCCTGGAAGCGAACCAACCCGGTAGGAGTACAAGCCCATACGTCATCGCCCGATCCCCGCACCAAACAAGAAAAATACTGAGTCGGCAGCCCGTCTTCTTCGGAGAACACTTTAACTTTGCTGCCAGTGATGCGGATCAACTGGTAATCGTTGGTGAGGATCCACAAACGTCCGCCCGCGTCTTCCATCATGGAGCGCGCCCATACATCGCCTAGAGAATTGGACTGCAGCGCGCGAATCGGATTGAATTCCGATCCATCGAAGCGTAAAACGCCGCTCTGGGTGCCGATCCAAAGGTATCCGTCGCGTGTTTGAGTAACGGAGTAAACCGAAGTTTGCGACAAGCCCTCAGGGGTTTGCCATGTGCGATGCACGTATTGCGTCAGCTTCTTGTTGGGATCGAGAGCGCGAGCGGTACTTGCGCCCGCCAGCGCAAGAACCAAGCAAACTCCGGCCGTCGAAAAATAGCGCAATGTCTCAGAAATGCGGTTGGCCATGGCCCAAACCTTCCGCTACTATTGTCGCGCAGGCTGGTCACGCCGCGCTAGGGCGGGCTCGGCCGGGGCGCCGATCGCTAATGCACCAGCAGAGCCGTGGCTGCGATACCCGCGCCCACCACTGCACTGAGCATGGAGATATACCACATCTGCCGTCGCTTGGTTAGAATCGCGAGCGAAGCCAGCACGATTCCGATCTCCAGAAAGACTTCGCCAATGTGGGTTCGCAGCGCCCGCTCGCCGTGGACATGGCTTTCCTGCTCCAGCTTCCTGGCTTCATTTTGGATATCGCCTCTGTCTTTGTCGTAGCGCTCCATATTGGCCGCATATTTATTGATCGCAGCCGGGCCGGCGGAAAGCGCCGCCATCATGTCCCGGGCAATATCCGATTCGTAGCGCCGAATGTCCTTAGCCTGATAAAACGACCATTGGTCGGAGGCCTTCTGCTGGTTCAGCAACTCCTCCGTGGTAAGGATCTGTCCCGCCACCGATACGATCGCCATCATCGCGGCGATCACCGCCATGGTGAGCGCCACATTCCGGTCGAAGGGTTCTTTCGCGTGCTCGGCGTGTTCCTGCAGTTCTTCTTCGACAGACATGGCCACTGCTCCTTAGCCGCCGGCCGTAGTGGCCCAGCCCGCGTCCATCATCTTAATACCGTTCGGGATCGCCATGAGCGGGCCGTTATGTCCAGGCGAGCGATAATGGTTAAGAGACATTAAAGCAGATCCTGCACCACCTTACAGGAATCCAACGCATGAACGAATTTCGCTTCAATTCGCATCCATTGTATAATGTTGAGTTTGCACCGTTGTGCCGTACTTGAAGTGCCGTACTTTGCTGTACCGGAGGATGAGTGAGACCTACCAAGACAGACGACCCCAGTTATTACCACAAGGTCGTCGATTGCCAGTGGGCGTGTCCCGCGCACACGAATGTTCCCGAATACATCCGGATGATCGCGCAAGGGCCGTTACACGGACGCCTACATGCTAAACCGGGAGTCGAACGTATTTCCCGGCATCCTGGGCCGCACCTGCGACCGTCCTTGTGAGCCTGCCTGCCGCCGCACTCGCCTGGATACCAAGCCGGTGGCGATCTGCCGGCTTGAAGCGCGTGGCGTGCAGATCAGAAGGGCGATATCGAGCATCTGCTGCCGCGGGCCCCGGAACGCAAGAACGGGATGCGCGTGGCTTGCGTGGGAGCTGGGCCCGCTTCGCTCACCGTCGCCAACGACCTGATGCCGCTGGGCTACGAAGTCACGATTTTCGAGAAGTACGGCCAGCCCGGCGGCTTGATGCGCACCAACATTCCTTCGTTCCGCCTGCCGGAGAGCGTTCTGAAATTTGAGACCGACGCCATTCTGGATATGGGCGTCGACATCCGTTACAACTCGCCCGTCAACAGCATGAAGGACTTGCTGGGTCAAGGTTTCGATGCGGTCTTCGTGGGCAGCGGAGCGCCGCGCGGCAAGGATCTTGAAATTCCGGGCCGCCACGATACGGATCGCATCCACATCGGGATCGATTGGCTGGAGTCCATCACCTTCGGCCACATCGATTCGATCGGCGAGAAGGTTCTGATCATCGGCGTCGGCAATACCGCCATGGATTGCTGCCGCTCCTCGCGCCGATTGGGCGGCAAGGATATCAAAGTGATGGCGCGCCGCCCTCGCGGGTACTTCAAAGCGTCGCCCTGGGAACTCGAAGATGCCGAGGAGGAGGGCATCGAGATCGTCATCAATCACGCGCCCAAGCGGTTCGTGATCGAAAACGGCGTGCTCAAAGGGATGGAGTTCGAGCGGCTGGAGTGGGACGAGAAGGCCGCCAAATCCAAAGTGATCGAGACAATCTTCCTTCCCGCCGATGACGTGATCCTGGCCATCGGGCAAGAGAATGCATTCCCGTGGATCGAACGCGACCTCGGCATCGAATTCGACAAATGGGAAATGCCGGTTGTCGACGAGAAGACCATGCAGTGCTCGCGCCCCGGCGTTTTCTTCGGCGGCGATGCGGCCTGGGGACCTAAGAACATCATCTGGGCCGTGGCCCACGGCCACGAAGCGGCGATCTCGATACACGCGCACTGTCAGGGCGACCCTGTTACCGAACGGCCGCCGGATGGCATGAATCTCATCAGCCAGAAGATGGGGATCAGCGAGTGGAGCTACCACAACGACTACAATCCGGCCGGCGCGCCAGAAGATGAAGCACGTCGATCTGGTGCATCGCTTCGAGCAGCTAAACGTGGAAGTAGAGCTCGGCTTCAACGCGGAGCAGACCGCACGCGAAGTGCAGCGCTGCCTCAACTGCGACGTCGAAACCGTATTCACGCCGGCCAAATGCATCGAGTGCGACGCCTGCATCGACATCTGTCCGCTGCTCTGCCTCACTATCACGCGCGATGGCGACGAAGCCGAAGTAAGGGAGCGGCTCTCGGCTCCTGCCGTCAATCCCGACCAGGCGCTTTACGCTTCCGAGCCCCTTCCACAAACGGGCCGCCTGATGCTTAAGGACGAGGATCTCTGTGTTCATTGCGGCCTGTGCGCCGAACGCTGTCCCACCGCGGCCTGGGACATGCAAAAATTTGAACTCCAGATTTCCTACGCAGGGAGTGCGGTGGCGGAACCCGCTTTGTCGCACGCGTGATAATTAAAAGAGAGAAACAAGGATAGCACCGTGCACCAACTGCTACGCACACGCGTGAACGATTTCGCCCTGAAGCTGGCGAATGTCAATGGAACCGGTTCGGCTAGCGCCAACAGCCTGCTGATGCAGGCGATCTTCCGCATGGGAATTCCGGTCTCCGGCAAGAATCTTTTCCCATCGAACATTCAAGGCCTTCCCACCTGGTACGAGATTCGCGTCAATAAGGACGGCTACACGGCTCGCGCCCTGGATTACGACTTGATGGTCGCCATGAATTCGCAGACCTACGCGCAGGACGTGGCGGAGGTGCGGGAAGGCGGCTATCTGCTCTACGATTCCACTTGGCCGCTGGATCCGCAAGCTCATTCGCGAAGATGTGAACTACCTGGGCGTCCCGTTTTCGAAGATGTGCAACGAGACATTCAAGGAATCCCGCGAGCGGATTCTGATGAAGAATATCGCCTACGCCGGCACGCTAGTCGCGCTGCTCGACGTCGACATGGCGGTGGTGGAGCAGCTCCTGGATGAAAAGTTCTCCGCCAAGAAAGCCATGCGCGAATCGAACACAAAGGCCCTGCGCCTGGGCTACGATTACGCCAAAGAGCATTTGCAGTGCCCGCTGCCGTTTCAGCTGGAGAAGATGAACGCCAACGACGACAAGATCCTGATCGACGGCAATACAGCGGCCGCATTGGGCTGCGTTTATGCCGGCGCTACCGTGGCCGCGTGGTATCCGATCACGCCATCCACATCCTGCATGGATGCCTTCAAGGAATTCTGCGAGAAATATCGCAAGGACCCGGAGACCGGAGAGAACAACTTTTGCATCCTGCAGGCCGAGGACGAGCTGGGCGCCATCGGCATGGTGATTGGAGCGTCCTGGAACGGAGCGCGCGCCTTCACATCCACGTCTGGCCCAGGCATCTCGCTCATGAATGAACTTTTGGGCCTGGCGTATTACGCCGAGATTCCGGCCGTCATCGTCGACGTGCAGCGCGTCGGTCCGTCTACCGGGATGCCCACGCGGACGCAGCAGGGCGATCTGATGGAAGCGGCCTACGCCTCCCATGGCGACACCAAACATATTCTGCTGTTTCCGTCCAATCCGGCGGAATGCTTCGAGTTCGCCCCCAAAGGCTTTCGATCTGGCGGAACGATTTCAGACTCCGGTGTTTTTGATGACGGATCTCGATATTGGTATGAACGATTGGGTCGTGCCGCGCCTCACTTGGGACAGCAGCTACGTCCCCGACCGCGGGCGTGTGTTGAACGCGGAGCAAGTCAGCCAGATGGCGAAGTTCCAGCGCTATTATCCCGAGGACGAGAACTTCGTCGCGGCGCGCACGCTGCCGGGTGTCCATTCCAAAGGCGCGTTTTTCACCCGCGGGTCCGGCCACAACAAGTACGGCGGCTACACTGAAACGCCTTCCGAATATCAGGAAGTAGTCGACCGCCTGCTCAAGAAACACAAGGCCGCTGCGAAATTCGTGCCGGCCCCGATTATCGAGCGAAAGCCCAATGCCCGCGTCGGTATCATTACGATCGGGGGCTGCGATCCTGCCGTGCGCGAAGCGGTGGACGTGCTCGCGGCGCGCGGCATTCCGGCCGATTACATGCGCATCCGCGGCTTCCCCTTCGACGAGAGCGTGGAAGACTTTATCAAGCACCACAACTTCTGTTTTGTCGTCGAGCAGAACCGCGACGCCCAACTGCGGTCCCTGTTGGTGCTGGAAACATCGGTGACCAAGGACCGGCTGCGCTCCATCCTCAACTACGGCGGTTTCCCGCTCAGCGCCCGCCACGTAGTCGAGCCCATCATGAGTCAAGTGCCGCCGGAATTGCACAGCGTCACCACAACCAAAGATTCGAATGTGCGGACTATTGTGTCCGACACCTGGGAGTAATCCACCATGCCGTCGATTGCGAAACCTGTCGCCGTTCACCCTAGCCTGCATCGCAATGCGATCGGCCTGAACCTGCGCGATTACGAAGGCGCGATGTCTACGCTCTGCGCCGGGTGCGGACACGATTCCATCACCGCCGCGATCACTCGCGCTCTGTGGGAACTCTCGATTGAGCCTCACATGATCGCGAAGCTGAGCGGCATCGGTTGCTCTTCGAAAACGCCGACATATTTCGTCAGCGGCGCCCATGGCTTCAATTCGGCTCACGGACGCATGGCCGCCATCGCTACGGGGGCCAACGCCGCCAACCGCGAACTCACTTACATCGGCATCTCCGGCGATGGCGATTCGCTCTCCATCGGCCTGGGCCACCTGTGCCATGCCATCCGCCGCAACGTGAATATGCTGTACGTGATCGAGAACAACGGCGTCTATGGATTAACCAAAGGGCAGTTCTCAGCCTCGGCCGACGTAGGATCGAAGAGCAAGCGCGGCGAGGCCAACCGCATGTCGCCCATCGATCCTGCCATGCTTGCGCTCAGCATCGGCGCCACTTTCGTCGCTCGCAGCTTCTCCGGCGACAAGGAGCAGCTCATTCCGATCCTCAAAGCAGCCATCGCCCATCGCGGCTTCGCGCTAGTGGACGTGATTTCCCCTTGCGTCACATTCAACGACCATAACGGTTCCACCAAGAGCTACCTGTATACTCGAAAGCACATGCAGAAAACTACGGAGGCGGATTTCGTTCCTCCGGCTTCCGAGATTCTGGCCACCATCGGCCAGAGCGGAACCACCACCGTAACCATGCATGACGGAAGCGTAGTGCGTTTCACTGCGGTGCCGGCGCATTACGATCCCACCAACCGGCAGCAGGTTCTCACTTATTTGCAGGAGAACCGCGACGCCATCGCGACCGGACTTCTCTATGTGGATGAATCCGTCGCCGACATGCACGAAATGAATCACACCCCAGCCACGCCGCTGTCGCAGTTGCCCCAGGAAAAGCTATGCCCGGGTGCGGCCGCACTCCATGAACTTCAGGAAGATTTTCGATAGGAGGATAGTGGACAATTGGGCCTCTCGATTGGTGTTCTCAAGGAAACCTTTCCGGGCGAGCGGCGCGTGGCGATCACTCCTAAAGTGATCGATGTTTTAACCAAAGCTGGAGCGGACGTGCTGATCGAAACCGGAGCCGGCCTCGATTCCGGCTTTCCCGACGAAGACTACACCGCCAAGGGCGCGAAGATCGCGCCGAGTGCCGCCGCCGTTGCGGATGCGGCCCAAATTCTTCTGACTGTGCGTGTCCCGGAGCCCGCCGGCTTGGTGAAAAAGGGGCAGATCGTCATCGGACTTGCCGATCCGCTCAGCGATCCGCAACTGGCTGCTCACTACGCCCAGGCTGGGGCGACTTTGTTTTCTCTAGAATTAGTTCCGCGCATCACTCGCGCGCAAAGCATGGACGTGCTCTCATCCATGGCCTCGATCGCCGGTTATAAGGCCGTGCTTATTGCCGCCAGCGCGTTGCCGCGCCTATTCCCGATGATGTCGACTGCCGCCGGGACTGTGCCCCCCGCACGGGTATTAGTCATCGGCGCCGGAGTCGCCGGGTTGCAGGCCATCGCCACGGCGCGCCGTTTGGGTGCGGTGGTTAGCGGTTACGACGTCCGTGCCGCCGTGAAAGAGCAGATCGAAAGTCTGGGTGCAAAGTTTGTCAGCATCACCATAGGCGCGAGCGGGGAAGGGCAAGGCGGCTACGCTCGCGCGCTCACGGAGGAAGAGATTCGCAGCCAGCGCGAGCAAATGTCTGCGGTCCTCAAGGAACAGGACGTAGTGATCACCACCGCCGCAGTCCCCGGTAGAAAAGCTCCCATCCTGTTGACGCGGGACATGGTGCACGTCATGAGTCGCGGGTCGGTGATTGTCGATCTGGCCGCGGAGCGCGGCGGCAACGTTGAAGTGACGAAGCCCGGCGAGACCATCGTCGAGAATGGTGTCACCGTCCTCGGCCCGATCAATCTTCCGGCCACCGTGCCCAATCACTCCAGCCAAATGTACGGGCGCAACATCGTCACGTTCCTGAAGAACATGATGACCAAGGAAGGCGCGCTCAATATCGACCTCAACGACGAAATCACACGCGATAGCCTGGTGGTCCGCGACGGTGAAATCGTGAATGCCCGAGTCCAGGAACTGTTGGGTGCCACGTTGCCGGCCAATTCTTGAAGTCAGATCAAAAACTTAAACTTGAGAGATCCCTATGAGCAACGAGCTTGAGATTAGTCTATACGTGCTGGTACTGGCGGTCCCGTTGGGCCTGGAACTCGTGCGGCGCGTGTCACCGCTCTTGCATACGCCTCTGATGTCGTTGACCAATGCGATCTCCGCGATCTCCGTGGTCGGCGCGATCCTGGTCTCGGGCAACGGCGCCGCGCCTATGTTGAGCAAGGTGCTCGCCACCATTGCCGTGATGTTTGCCACCATCAACATCGTCGCCGGCTTTCTGATCACCGACCGCATGCTCAAGATGTTTAAGAAGAAGGAGACGCCGGGTAAATGAACGACTCCTTCTGGCAGGCAGCGTATATCATCGCTGCGCTGTGCGTGGTTCTTTCCATCAAGTGGTTGAGTTCTCCCGTCACCGCTCGGCGCGGCGTGCGTGCAGGCGAGTTCGGAATGCTGCTGGCGGTCGTCGGGACGTTGCTCCGTCACGAAGTGGTCAGTTATGAGTGGATCTTCATCGCGTTTGTCGCGGGTACGGCCGTGGGCGTGCCCCTGGCGTATCTGATGCCGATGACTTCCGTTCCGCAGTTGACCGCTTTATCGCACGCCTTCGGTGCACTCGCGGCTGCGCTGGTTGGCTCCGCGGAATATTACAAGGATGTCGCGGCCGGCGACCCTACTACCGGCGCTAAGATGGTCGCGATCGTGATTGAAAGCCTGCTCGGTTATCTCACCACCACCGCCAGCGTCATGGCGTTTGGGAAGTTGCAGGAGATTGTGCCCACGCGGCCCATGACCTATAAAGGCCAGAACTTCGTCAATCTGATTCTGTTTGCCTTTGCCGCCGTGCTGGGTGTTTGGATGATCGCGACTCCTACGCCAGTATGGGTGTTTCCAACCTTCACGGCATTGTCGCTGCTGTTCGGAGTTCTGCTGATCATGCCCATCGGCGGCGGAGACATGCCCACGGTGATCGCGCTATTGAACTCTTACGCGGGCGCCGCGTGTGCCGCCATGGGCTTTGCGTTGGGCAACCGTTTGCTGATCATCGCCGGCGCACTGAATGCGTCGTCTGGCTTCATTCTCTCGGTGATCATGTGCAAGGCCATGAACCGCTCGTTCACTAACGTATTGTTCGGAGCGTTCGGCGCGGCGACGGCCGACCAGCGCGGCACAGGCCTCCACCAAGCCGGTGCGTTCCGCCACGCCCGAAGACGCAGCCGCGATTCTCGAAAGCGCCCGCCGCGTGATTGTGGTCCCGGGCTACGGGATGGCCGTGGCGCAGGCGCAGCACAAGTTGCGCGAGCTGAGCGACATTCTCACCAAGCGCGGCGTGCAAGTGGATTTTGCGATTCACCCGGTCGCCGGACGCATGCCGGGGCACATGAACGTTCTTCTCGCGGAAGCCGACATCCCTTACGACAAACTGCATGAGATGGAAGACATCAATCCGGATTTCGCGGAAGCGGATGTCGCGCTCGTGATCGGCGCCAACGACGTAGTGAATCCGGCGGCGCGCCACGACAAAACCAGCCCGATCTACGGCATGCCGATCCTGGATGTCGACAAGGCCCACACCGTCATGGTGATTAAGCGCAGCATGAACCCGGGGTTCGCTGGCATCGACAACGAACTCTACTACATGGACAAGACACTGATGCTGTTCGGCGACGCCAAAGGTTTTCTTGGCGAGATCGTGAAGGCGCTGGCTGCGAACAAGTAGTCACCACTATTCGTGCAGGTTCTTCGCTGCCTCAGCGTAAGGCTTGGCTGCCGGATAAGCTTCGTTCCATCGCGGTGCCGTCAGCCCTTGCGCCAGCCGCAGGGTCGCAATGCCGACGGCTTGATCTACCTTAGCCATGTTGCCGTAATCGATCTTCAGCCACTCGTCGCCCACCGCGTGATAATCCGGGAACTCGTAAGTGACGCTCAATGTATGCGCCGGAATCCCAGCTTTCGCGAGTGGCTCATTGTCACTGAGTTTAAAATATTTATCGCTCGCTTCTGCGTCCTTCGAAACCGTGATCCCCACCCGCTTTCCGGCATCCACGAGGATCGGCGTCATATCGGAAAAATCGAATCCCGTGACGTTCGCGCTGTGAAGATGCGGCCCTTCCGGCGCATCCGTACGCCCCAGTTGTTCCAAATTCAGATCCGCGATCGTCTGGTCGAGTGGCACCAAAGGATGGTTCACGTAATAGCGCGATCCACGGAGCCCCTTCTCTTCGCCGCAAAACAAAATGAAAAGCACGCTGCGCTTCGGACGCGGATGCAGAGCCGCCAAAGCATTGGCCACTTCAAGCACCGAAGCCGTTCCGCTGGCGTCGTCGTTTGCGCCATTGAAGATCCGGTCCGCCCCGGTCTGCGCCAATCCCACATGATCGTAGTGCGCGCTCAACATCACATAGGTATCTTTGAGTTGGGGATCGGAGCCCCGCAGAATCGCCGCGACGTTGCGTGACTTCGGAGAATCGGGATCCTCCGGCCGCACAACTACGCTCTGAAAATATCCATCGTCGCCCACCGGTTCTAAACCCAGGCGGCGGAACTGCGATGCAATATATTCACCCGCGATATCCAACCCTTGCGAAGGCGTGTCGCGGCCCTCCAGCAAGTCGGAAGCCAGGAATGAAACGTCCGCGCGCAGCGAGTTCGCGGTGATGTGGGCGACGACAATGCGCATCTCGGGGGTAAGGCCGGCCGCTTCGGCAGTCGCGGCAGCGTGGGCGCGACGTCGCGAATTGCGCGGGGCTTGTGCCCATCCCAGTACTGTTACCGCCGTCACTAACGCGGCGGCCCGCAGCACCCCGCTATTCATCGTTGAATTCTTCCAGCCACGCCATTTGAATCGCTTCGAGCTTGGATTCGTTGGATTTCTTCGGATCGTCTTCGAACCCGTCCAGTTCCGTAATCCACTTGTGCAGGTCCGTGAAACGAATGAACGATGGGTCCTGATCGGGATACTTGTCGCGAAGTGCCAGCGCGATGTCTTCGATGTCGGTCCAACTCAGCTTAGGCATTGGAGCCTCCTAGATCTTGGTCCCCTTCAGAGCGCCGCGCACTGCAGTATTCATCATGTTCTCCGCCAGGGCGTGCGTCGACTGGTTCAACTGCTCGATCTTCTCGCGGATCAGCAGATAATCGCTTTCGTTATAAACCCTCAGCAATACTTGGACATCCCAGTCAATTTTCGCCCGCACTTCGGTGGGAAGCGTTCGGAACGCGTCATCGTTGCGAGCTTTCTTGACCGCTGTCAGAATCGAGTCAGCCTCTACGCGAGCCTCGCGCACCTGCCGCTCCTTGAAGTCATCCTGCGCCTTTTCGAAAGATTCTAGAATCATGGCTTCCACTTGCTGGTCTGACAGCCCATAAGACGGCTTCACGTCCATGCTCTGTTCTTTGCCCGTGCGGACGTCCTTCGCTGTGACGTTCAGGATGCCGTTAGCATCGATCAGGAACCGGACCTCGATGCGCGCCAGCCCGGCCGGCATCGGCGGCAGGTCTTTCAGATCGAAGCGGGCCAGGCTCCGGCAATCCTTCACCAGTTCCCGCTCACCCTGCACCACGTGGATCAGAACATTCTTCTGTCCATCCACCGCGGTGGTGAATTGCTCGGTAGCCGACGCCGGAATCGTCGAATTGCGATGAATCAGTTTCGAAACCAGGCCGCCCATGGTTTCAATGCCCAGCGAAAGCGGCGTCACGTCCAGCAGCAATTGGTCCTGAACGTCGCCCGAGAGAATACCGGCCTGTACCGCCGCGCCCAGCGCCACCACTTCATCCGGATTCAACTCAGTGTGCGGCCGCGCGCGAAATAGCTTCTCGACTTCCGCCCGCACCAGCGGAATTCGCGTCGAACCACCCACCATCACAACCTCATTGATGTCCTCAACCCTGACGCCCGCGTCGGCGATGCAGGCCCGGCACGGTGCGAGCGTACGTTCGACGATAGGCTGAATCAGCCGGTTGAAAACATCGACGCCGATATCCCGCACATATCGCTTGCCCGAGTATTCGAACTCAATCTCGATGGAAGGTACGAACGACAGCTGCTCTTTGGCCTGAATCACCGCGCGGCGCAAGCAACTGCACCGCGTCGCTCTTCACTGATACATCCTCGCCCCAATCCGCTTGAATATCTTCGAAGGCGATCTGTAAGAGCAAATTGTCGATGTCGTCGCCGCCCAGATGCGTGTCGCCGTTGGTCGCCAGCACTTCGAAGATGCCCTCATGCAGACGCAGAATCGAAATGTCGAACGTGCCGCCGCCGAAATCGTAAACCGCGACGATTCCTTCCTTGCGCTTATCGAGCCCGTAGGCCAGCGCCGCCGCGGTCGGTTCATTCACCAGCCGCAGCACATCCAGTCCCGCGATCCGGCCCGCGTCTTTGGTCGCCTGCCGCTGCGCGTCGTTGAAATACGCCGGCACCGTGATGACAGCTTGCGTGATCGGCGTGCCGAGCTCCGCCTCGGCGTCCATCTTGAGCTTGCGCAGAATGTGGGCCGAGACTTCCGGCGGAGTCATCACCTTCTCGCCCAGTTGCAGCTTCAACACCGAGTCGCTTGCCTCCGCCAACCGGAACGGGAACAGCTTCAGCTCTTCCTGGACATCCGCGGCGCCGCGCCCCATCAGCCGCTTTACCGAGTACACCGACCGCTCCGGATGAGTAATCAGCATCTCGCGCGCATCGGCGCCAACGATAACCTCGCCCTCCGGCGTCACCGACACCACGCTGGGCACGATCCCACTCAGGATGCGCGGGCCGGTAGGCTCCATGACCGCGATCAGACTGTTGGTGGTGCCGAGGTCGATGCCGACGATCTGCTTTTGGTCGTTGCCAAAATCAATTTGAAACGTGGACATTCAGTTCCTTTTCGACGTCGCGGATCAGGTTTGCGATGTATTGCCGCCGGTCAAGTACGCTGCGGATCGCCAGCAAATGCGAGGCATCCTGGGCTTCGTCATAACGCCCGAATAGCACCGAAAGCCCATGATCGATCTCATCCTGCATGTGGTGGAACCGCTCACGCGCCTCCGTCAGTTGAGGCCGCGCCGATTCGTCGCCCGCCCGCAGCTCTTCCAGCGCAATGTTCATCTCGAAAACTTCTTCCAATAATTCGGGAGGCACATGCTTGGATGGCGCGATGCTTTTCTGTTCCAGAAAGTATTCAGCCCGCGCGATAGGGTCGCGCAACGTACGAAAAGCGTCATTCAGCATGGAGGTCATCTCAAGCGACTTCTGTTGTTCGTCTGCGCTGGCCCGGCTAAAACGGTCCGGATGCCACTGGCGGCTGCGCTCGTAGAAGTGTTTCTTGAGTTCTTCTGAATCGAGCGCGAGCTTAGGCTCGAGCCCCAGCGCATCGTAGAACCGCATCAGGCAGAGAAAGACGTCCCGCAGCCGCAGCTTTTCTTGGCGTTCGGATTCTCGAAAACGAAGCCCGACTGGATCAGCGAATCTTTCCAATCGAGCGTCATCCCATCCAGAAACACCAGGCTCTTGGGATCGATGAAGACTTTCACATCGTCGAAATTGAGAATTTGATCCGTCGGCCGCGGTTTCACATCGAACTTGAACTGATAGCTCAAGCCCGAGCACCCCCCGCCCAGGACGCCCAGACGCAGGCCTCCGTTCACGCCCTCGCGCTTAAATGCCTCGCGAATTTTACCGACTGCCTTCGGGGTGACGGTGACCACGTTGAACGAGCCTTAAACCCTCGCCGCCTCGGCTGGAACCGGATTGGCCTTCTTTTTGTAATCAGTGATGGCCGCCTTGATGGCGTCTTCCGCCAGCACCGAGCAGTGAATCTTCACCGGGGGCAGACTCAGTTCCGTGACGATGTCGGTATTCTTGATTGCCAGCGCTTCATCCACGGTTTTGCCGCGCAGCCATTCCGTAGCCAGCGACGAACTAGCGATCGCGCTGCCGCAGCCGAAGGTCTTGAATTTGGCGTCTTCGATCACGCCGGTCTCGGGGTTCACCTTCACCTGCAGCTTCATCACGTCGCCGCATTCGGGTGCGCCCACCATGCCGGTGCCAACATTGGGATCGCCCTTATCCAGCGAACCCACGTTGCGCGGATTATTGTAATGGTCAACGACTTTGTCTGAATATGCCATAGTGTTTTCCTTTTAACCTGATTAGTGCGCCGTCCATTGCACCTTGGTCAAATCGATCCCTTCCTTGAACATCTCATAGAGCGGCGAAAGCTCGCGCAGCTTCTTCACCACTTCAATTACTTTGCCCGCCACGTAGTCCACTTCTTCTTCCGTGTTGAACCGGCCCAGCCCGAACCGGATGGACGAATGCGCCAGATCGTCGCCCGCGCCCAGCGCTTTCAAAACGTAGCTGGGCTCAAGCGTTGCCGAGGTGCAGGCCGATCCGCTCGATACCGCAATTTCGTTGATCCCCATCAGCAGGCTCTCGCCTTCCACATACGCAAAACTGATGTTGAGATTGTTTGGCAGCCGGTGCTCCATCGTCCCGTTGATATAAACTTCGTCGAGGGAGTTCATCAGGCGATCCTTCAGCTTGTCGCGCAAAAACGCCATGCGCTTGGATTCCGCCGGCATCTCCGCCTGCGCCAGAGCGCACGCTTCGCCCAATCCCACGATCCCCGGCACATTCAGCGTGCCCGACCGCATGCCGCGCTCATGTCCGCCGCCATCCATCTGCGCCGTCAGTTGCACGCGCGGGTTGCGGCGCCGCACATACAGCGCGCCCACGCCCTTCGGTCCATACATTTTGTGCGCGCTGATCGACATCAGGTCAATGTTGTCATCGATCACGTTCACCGGAACTTTGCCTGCCGCCTGCGTGCCGTCGGTGTGCAGCAGCACGCCGCGTTCCCTGGCGATCCTGCCGATTTCGCGAATCGGCTGCAGCACGCCGATTTCGTTGTTGGCATGCATGATGCTAATCAGGACCGTCTTGTCCGTGATCGCCGCTTTCAACTGGTCCAGATCTACCAGGCCGTTCTGCTGCACCGGCAGGTAAGTGACCCGCGTACCATGCTTCTCCAGCCGCTTGCAGGTATCGAGAATCGCCTTGTGCTCGGTAGCAGCGGTAATGATGTGATTGCCTTTCTCGGCATACATCTCGGCCACGCCCTTGAGCGCCAGGTTGTCCGACTCCGTCGCGCCACTGGTGAAGACGATCTCTTTCGCAGTCGCGCCGATCAGGCTGGCAACCTGCTTGCGCGCCTTCTCCGTCGCCTCCTCCGCTTCCCAGCCGAAGCTGTGATTGCGGCTAGCCGAGTTGCCGAAGATAGTGGTCAAGTACGGCCGCATCGCCTCAAACACGCGCGGGTCGACCGGCGTGGTGGCGTGGTTGTCCATGTAGATGGGTAGTTTCATGCTGTTGTCGTTAACCCCATAAAGCTAGGTAGTCCCAGAAAGCCTCGTTGTAAGTTGGATGTTCTGCAGCGGCGGGTGGACGCTAGGAATCTGCATCTCTTCGCTCGCCAGGTCCGAAAGTGAAATGTTCGCCAGCAAACTCAGGATGCCTTCGTGCACTTTACGCAGCGGCTCGCGCACCGGGCACAACGCGGTCTGATCGCAACCGGCATGCTCCGTGAAGCACTTGGTCAAAATGATGGGGCCGTCGATCACGCGGATTGCTTCCAGCGCCGAAATATCCCGCGCGTCGCGCGATAGCCGGTAGCCGCCGTTCGTGCCTTGCTCCGAAATTAACAGTCCGCCGCGCGCCAGCTTCTGCAGCACTTTCGACAACAGCGGCAGCGGAATCCCGTACGAGTCAGCGATGTCTTTTGCTGAGGCGCTCGCGCGAGGCCGGACCCGGACCACCGCAAGATGACGCAGAGCAATCAGCCCGTAGTCCGCCTTCTTAGTCAGCTTCAACATCCTGACTAAGTATATCAGACCAAATTGGTCTTGTCAGATCAAAGAGGTCTGGTATCTTTAAAGCCACTGTAAAGACTGGACTTATTTCTTCGAAGCAGGCTTGACCACGTGCACTTTATACAACTTGTAATCGCCGTCATAAACCGTCGCCTCGATAGTGTCGCCGACCTTAGCAGTCTTGAACACATCGGCGTTGTCCACTTGATACTTCATCGACATGGCTTCCATCCAGCCGTCCACTTTGTCGCCGTCGACCGTCATGCTCTTTGACGGCGCGTCGATCGATTCCACCTTCCCGTGAAACGTGAAGCTCTTCTTTGCGCCTTGAGCATGCAGCAGCGCGGTAAGCGGCCCAAGGACCGCGGCGGATGTGAAAGTTCGTCGAGTTGTGCCCTGCTTGTTCATGGGATCAATGTATCATGGTCAAAACGTATGCGATATGCAATTTTCTTCGTGTTAGCGGCTGCCCTAGGTGCATCCGCCCAAACCATCGCCCTGTCCCATGCCACCGTCATTGATGGCACCGGCGCCGCGCCCCTTCGCGATGCGACGATCGTGATCTCCAGCGGCCGCATAGCCGCCATGGGCCCCGCGGTGAAGGTCAAGACCCCGCGGGACGCGCAGGTGATCGACCTCACCGGAAAAACGATCATCCCCGGCATCATCAACGCTCACTCGCACATCAGTGACGATCCCGCGCTGAAGCTCCGCCACTTCGCACTCTACGGCGTCACGTCCACCATCGGCATGGGCGGCGATGGCGACGACGTCCTCAAAATTCGCGACGAGCAGCGCCATGGAGACATCAAGGGCGCCCGCGCCTATACCGTCCAGCAGCGCTTCGAGTTTGAAAAGGACGCGCCCACGCCCGACATCGCGCGCCTCAAAGTGGAAGAACTCTACAAGAAAGGCGCCGACGCCGTGAAAGTAGTGGTGGATGACCGCCGCGGCACCGTCGCCAAATTGCGGCCGGAGATCACCGCCGCCGTCATCGATCAGGCCCACAAGCATCACATGAAAGCCTTCGCGCACATTCACGATTACGCCGACGCAAAGCTGGTGATGGAGCAGGGAATCGACATGCTGGCCCACGAGGTTCGCGACCGCGAAGTCGACGATTCCTTTATCGCCATGATGAAAGCCAAGAAGGTCGCGATCACCCCTACGCTGGTTCGCGAGTTGTCATCTTTTGTCTACGCCGATTCGCCGCCCTGGCTGGACGATCCCTTCCTTAGCCGGCTCTTTGATCCGAAGCGAATCGAGTTCGCCAAGACGCGCCTCAAGGACCAGCAGTCCAAGCTGCCCGATCTTGCGCTGAACCGCCGCGATCTTGAAATCGCCTCTAAGAACTTCACCAAAATGTTGAACGCCGGAGTGCGCATCGGCCTCGGTACGGATAGCGGCCCCTCCCCTGCGCGCTTCGAAGGATTCTTCGAGCACCTCGAAATGGAGTTGATGGTGAAGTACGGCATGACGCCGATGCAGGTGATTCAGGCTTTCTCTAAAACCAACTCCGAGATCCTGGGCATCGACAAGGATTACGGCACTCTTGCTAAGGGCAAGATGGCCGATCTGGTCGTGCTGGACAAGAACCCTCTGGATAACATCCTGAATACCCGTACCGTGAACACCGTATACATTGGCGGAAAGAAATTCGAGTAGGAGCCAATCATGTTTAAGAAACTTTTCCTCGCCGCGTCAATTGCCGCCGCTTGCCCAAGCCGCAGTGGTGCGCTTGGATATCAAGGAACGCTCCGACATTCTCGACGGAAAGACATTCGGCAACGTCGGAGCCTATGAGCGCATCGTCGGCAAAGCTTATTTCGTGGTGAATCCCAAGCTCCCGGCGAACCAGGCCATCGTCGAAATCGACAAAGCTCCGCGCAACCGCGACGGCATGGTGGAATTTTCCTCCGACATTTTTCTGCTGCGCCCCAAGAATCCCAAGAAGGGCAACGGCACGGTGCTCTATGAAGTGTCGAATCGCGGCAACAAAAGCATGTTGACTCACTTCAACCGTGCCGCCACTTCGTTCGACCCGCGCAGCTCGGACGACTTCGGCGACGGTCTCCTGATGAATCAGGGCTACACGCTCCTGTGGGTGGGCTGGCAGTTCGACATGCCGGATGCCCCGCACCTGGTCTATCTTTATCCGCCGGTCGCCGAGGGCATTCAGGGAATCGTGCGCGCCGAGCTCACGCTGGATCGCCATGAGGCCAGCTACAGCGTCGCCGATCGTAATCACAAGCCCTACAAGGTGCTGAATCCCGACGATCCCCATCTCCGCCTCACCGTTCGCGACCAGGTGGAAGGCCCACGCACCACCATTCCCCGCGCCGACTGGCACATCGAAAACGGCGCGACCATCGTGCCTAAGAACGGCTTCGATCCTGGCCGTATTTACGAATTGGTTTACACCGCCCAGAATCCTCCGGTCGCCGGCACGGGTTTTGCAGCCGTGCGCGATGTGATTTCCTGGCTGCGTTACGGCAGCTTCGTAGCGGGCGCGCCTGCTCCCAGCGTTCCGTTGAAGCGCGCCTACGCATTCGGAGTTTCGCAGAGCGGACGCTTCCTCCGCACCATGCTGTATTTCGGCTTCAATCGCGATGAGCGGGACCGTAAAGTTTTCGACAGCATGCTGATCGACGTCGCCGGTGGCGGACGCGGCGGCTTTAACATGCGATTCGCCCAACCCTCGCGCGACAGCAATCCCTTTGCGAACACACTCACGCCGGTGGACATCTTTCCTTTTACCGATCTCGAAGAGACCGACCCGCAGACCGGTATGAAGGACGGTCTGCTGACGCATTCGCTGCTTCCCGAGTTCTGGCCCAAGATCTTCTACATGAATTCGGAGTACGAATACTACGGCCGGGCCGCCTCCCTGATCCACATAGCACTCGATGGGAGCGGCGACGTCAAGCTGCCGCCCACCACGCGTATTTATATGTTCAGCGGAGGCCAGCATGGGCCTTCGCCATTCCCGCCGTTGCGCCGCGGCACGCAGAACCTCGTCAACCCCAACCCCTACACCTGGACCTTCCGGGCGCTGCTCGCGGACATGGACGCCTGGGTCAGAAAGGGTGAGGAGCCGCCGCCATCGAAATACCCTCGCGTCGCGGCGCACGAATTGGTGCCGCTCGCCGGCGTGCAGTTTCCCAAGATCCCCGGCATTGCCTTCCCCACGATCATGCACCTGGCGTACCCGTCCAACTACGGTCCGGATTTCCGCACCAAAGGCATCGCCACGCAGGAACCGCCCGAAATCGGTCAGCCGTATCCTCTGCTGGTTCCACAAGTGGATCGGGATGGTCTCGATATCGCCGGCATCCGCATGCCCGAGATTGCGGTTCCACTCGCCACCTATACAGGTTGGAATCTGCGAGCCCCGGAAATCGGCGCGCCCAAAATGCTCGCCACGCAGGACGGTTCGTTCATTCCATTCGCCCGCACCAAAGCCGAGCGCATGAAAACCGGCGATCCGCGTCTTTCCATCGAGGAGCGCTACGCCGGCAAAGATGATTACCTGAAGAAATTCGAAGCGGCCGCGAAATCTCTCGCCGATCAGCGCTACCTTTTGCCCGGTGATGTGCAGGCGCTCGCCCCACGCGGCGCGGCCGAGTGGGACTACGTGCAGCACCCGTGACCTGCCAACGCTGCAAAGTCCCGATGAAAGAACTGAAAGGGCACCTCTACCACAAAAAGAGAAAGTGGAAGTGCCCGCAGTGCAATCGAGTCCGAATGCAGGAGCCGAAAACGGCGCGAAATTAGCTATCGGCCGAATACCAGGATTTCAAAGGTATCGGGCAGCACCGGGGGGCGGCCCTTTTTCCCATCAGGGGAGGATGGCGGCGCGGGTCCAAACTCCGCGGTTGGAACATACAGTTTGTGCGCCTTCTGATCGGCGGCGATAGTGCGTCCCAGGCGCTGACTGGGGATCGTCGCTACCGCCTCGAACTTGCCGGGCGACGTTTCACCGACCATTGTGAGCGTTCCATCCCCTCCGTTAGCGGCAAAGGCGTAGCCGTCGTCGAAGGCCACACCATCGTCTCCCGCGCCGATCGGCACGTCCGCCAGCACTTTGCCTGATGCCGGATCGCTGATGATCATCACTTTGTTTTCGCAGACGGAATACAGACGGCCCTTGGGATCGATCGCGAGTCCGCTAGGGCTATCGCACGGTGCGATGGAATAGCGCTTCGCCACCAGCGAGTTTTTCGCATCCACCTCGACGATCTCGTTTTTGTCTTCGATATTGGCGTAGATATGGCCCTTGCGATCGATCTGCGCGAATTCCGGTTTGCCGCCCAACGGAATGGACGACGTGAGCACCTCGCCGGTCTTGGCGTCGATGACAGTGGAATCGGAACTGCGGCCGTTAAAAGTAAAGACGCGGTGCGTTACAGGTTCATAGATGATCGAGTCCGGATTCTGCCCCGTCTTCACTTTGCTCAAGACTTTTAATGTTTTCAGATCAAAAACGGTCACGTCATTATCCTGGCCGTCGCTGGTAAAGCCCCGGCCCAAGTCGCCGGCGATCGCTATCCCGTGCACTCCGGTGGTTCCCGGGATGGTGCCAACCAGCTTGTCAGTCGAAGTGTCGACCACTTCGGTTTGCGTTCCGTGCGAAATGTACAAGCGGTGATTGGCGCTGTCGGAGTATAAATAGTCCCAGCGGCCAGCGCCTCCAATCTTGATCTTCCCGACGATCTTATAAGTCGGCGGCGCCGCCAAAGCGGCGGCTGCCAGCAGAATTGGGAGTAGCGGTTTCCTCATGTGCGTGCACTCCTTTCAAGGATGCGTGCGAATGGCGACCATGGCGCCATCCCCTGGCTACCATAGCGGCACAAGCTGAAGATTGGCTGAATAGACTTACCCGTTACAAACCAGCGAGCGCCTCGCTATTCGCCGCCAGTTTCGCGTCCGCCGCCGGCGTCGGACTCTGGGTATTACGCTCGGAAAAGATCACTCGGAACACGGTGCCTTGCCCTAGCGCGCTGCATACATCGATTTTCGCGCCGTGGGCTTGCGCGATACTTTCGGCCAGCGACAAGCCCAGGCCGTGCCCCCCAACGCTGCGCGAGCGATCGGCTTGATAGAAGCGCTTGAAAATGTGCGGGAGATCGGCGTCCGCGATGCCTTCTCCGAAGTCCTGGACGCTGGCGGAGATCCTGCCTGATTCGCGAGTGACGCTTAGAACGACCTCACCGCCGGCGTGAGAATACTTGAGCGCGTTATCCAGCAGCACCATAAACAAGCGATGCAGAGCCGGGCGATTGGCCGAAATGATCGCGGGCCGGTCGCCCAAAGCCGTTGTCACTCCAATCCCCGCCGCAGCGGCCAGATTTGCCATCGCTTCGCTAACCTCCGTTAGCACCTCGCGCACATCGACGGCCGCCCGCGGCATATCTACCGCTCCCGCGTCACTGCGCGCTAATGCCAGCAGATCCTCAACCAGTTGCGTCATGCGCTCCGACTCGCTCACTACCTCCTGGAGCGCGGTCCGATAAGCTTCCGGCGTCCGTTCGCGGCGAAGGGCTAGCTCCGCCGTGGTTCGAATCACCGCCAGCGGCGTGCGCAATTCGTGCGAGGCGTCCCCCGCGAATTGCGAGAGCGTGGTCACGGCCGCCTCCAGCCTCGCCAACATGGAGTTCAGCACCGCGGCGAGACTTGCGATTTCATCGCCCGTAGCCGGAACCGGTAATCGTCCCGAGAGATTCTCAATACTGATCGCCAGCGCCGCTTTGGTCACATCCTGCACTGGTTTCAAGGCGCGCCCGCTCAGCCACGCGCCGCCGATGCAGCCCAGGGCAATCACTACCGGAATCAGGCTCCACAGCAGCAGCCGCAGCAGGCTTAGAAAGTGCGTTATGTCGGCTAGAGGCGCGCCGACTTCCAGATCGAACGCTTCGCCATTCACGCTGAATTTCCGTTCCAGCACTCGGAACCCCGACTGCGCCGGTGATCCCGCCGGATAGCGAAAAACAAAGCCTCGGGAGCCGCGCAGATTAATGTAGCTCCCCTGAGGCAGCGCCTGACAGAACTCTTCCAACTCCTCGCTAACGTGTACGCCGGATTCCGCCGATTCGCTCCGGAAAAAGCTCTCGAAGCGAGCCGCTCGCCCATCCAGGTCGCGGTCCAGGTCGGCATTCAACTGATGACTCAGAGAAAGCCAGAGGAGGGTTCCGAATAATGCCAACCCGGCCGTCAACACCGCCGTGTACCAAATCGTCAGACGAAAGCGAAGCGAGCGGGTTTGCACGTGCTTCATGACTCCCGCATCATGTAGCCGAATCCGCGAACCGTGTGAATGAGTTTGGGTTCGCGCGTATCCACTTTAAGCCGTAGCTGGCGCACGAACACTTCCAGCGTATTCTCGTTTACGTCGCTGTCGAACCCCCAAACCGATTCGAGAATGCTGTTGCGGCTGATCGCGCGGCCCGGATTTCGCATCAGCAACTCGAGGAGCTTGTACTCGCGGGGGGTCAGTCCCAGAACTTCGCCCGCTCGCGTCACTTGGCGGCTGGCCGGATCGAGCTTTACGTCCGAGACCTCAAGGACAACCGGCCGCGCCACTGCCCCGCGGCGGCTCACCGCGCGGATGCGGGCCAGCAGAATGTCTATCGAAAAAGGCTTTGTCAGATAGTCGTCGGCGCCGCAGTCTAATCCTTTGATAATGTCCGAAGGAGCGTCCCGCGCCGTCAGCATCAACACCGGCGTCTGATTCCGGCGTTCGCGCAATTGCCGCGCGACGGTCACCCCGTCCATGCCCGGCAGCATCACGTCGAGTATGATCACGTCGAACGGCGACGACCGGGCTATCTCAAAGCCCTCCTTGCCGTCCGAGGCCATGACCACTTGATGACCTTCTTCCTGCAGAGTGCGCCGCAGCAACTCGGCCATCCGCTGTTCGTCTTCGACGACCAGGATCTGCATCTCCCTGATCCTAACAGAACGGATCCTAGCAGAGAAAACTGAGCAAACGCTGAATCCACAGCGTATCTTCAGGATGCAATGGTCCACTGTTTGGTAGCCGTCATGAACCGACGAATGGTCGCAATGTGCGCAAGTTTCGTTGTGCTTACGGGAGTTATGCTAGCGCAACAGACTCTTCCCGCTGCTGCGCCCGGACCCATTGTGATTACGCTTCCGGACGCCCTGGCCCGCGCGCGCCAATACGGAGGCCAAATCCAGAGCGCGAATTTTGCCGTGCTCCAGGCCCGCGAGGACACGCTGCAAGCCCGCGCGGCCCGGCGCCCCTCGGTCAACGCCTTCAATCAGTTCATTTATACCGAAGGCAATCGCACTCCCTCCGGCGTTTTCGTCGCCAATGACGGAGTGCACATCTATAACGAACAGGCGGTCGTGCATCAGGAAGCGCTGTCGTTCGTCCGGCGCGGCGAACTGAACCGGGCCCAGGCCGCCGAAGCCATCGCGCGCGCCAAGGTCGACATTGCCGCCCGCGGAATGAGTCAGACCGTAGTCCAGGATTACTATGCCATCGCGGTGGCTCAGCGCAAGTTCGCCAACGGACAGACCAGCGTTCGCGAAGCGCAGCGTTTCTTCGACATCACCCAGCAGCTGGAGAAAGGCGGGGAAGCGGCCCACTCCGATGTAATCCGCGCGCAGATCGATCTGCAGCAGCGCCAGCGGGATCTTCAGGAAGCCCAGCTCACCATCGACAAAGCCAAGATCGCTCTCGGTGTGCTCATCTTCCCGAATTTCAGCTCCGAGTTCTCGGTGGTCGATGATCTTCAGCAACTCGCTCTGGTGCCTCCGATGGCGGAAGTGCAGAGCCAGGCTGCTGCGAGCAGTCCGGAACTCGCCGCGGCCAAAGCCAGCCATAGGCGCCACGGGCGACGATGTCAGCGTGGCCCGGTACGCGTATATTCCTTCGCTGGCGCTCGATTTCTACTACGGCATCGACGCGAATCAATTTACGTTCCGCACGCAGCATCCGGCGGCCGATCCCGTACTCGCATATCGTCAGAATCTCGGATACTCCGCTCAGGCGACGCTCAACATTCCGGTCTGGAACTGGGGAGCCACGCGCAGTAAAATCAAACAGGCCGAGCTTAGGCGCGACCAGGCGCAACTGGACCTGACGCTCGCGCAGCGAACGCTGCAAAGCAATGTCGCCAGCGCCCAGGCGGAGGCGACTCTCGCGCGGGCCCAGCTTGAATCGTTGCGTAGTTCCGTCGATCTCGCGGTCGAGAGCCTGCGCTTGACGGTGCTCCGCTACCAGGCAGGGGAGGCCACGGCGTTGGAGGTCGTGGACTCCCAGAATACCGTCAACTTCGCGCGCAACGCCTACGATGACGGCCTGGCGCGATATCGCGTGGCCCTCACCAATCTTCAGATTCTCACAGGGACGTTATGACCATGAATCCCCCGCCGCGCGCGGCCATCGTGGCCAGTCTCACCGCCGGTCTGCTACTGTTGACCGCGCTGCTCGCCGGATGCGGCAAGGGCGGCGATACCAAGGAAGCAGCCGAGCAGGAAGCGCCCACTCCTGTCACCGTCGAGCCGGCCGTGCGCGGCGCCATCGATCACGTGATCATCGCCGACGCGGTTCTGTATCCCATCAATCAGGCCAACGTCATTCCTAAGATCAGCGCTCCGGTCCGGCGCATTCTAGTGAACCGGGGCGATCACGTTCGCGCGGGTCAACTGCTCGCCGAGCTAGAGGTTGGCGATCTGGTAGCCGCGGCTGAAGAGGCCAAGCATCAGTACGAACAAACGCAAGCCGCGTCTCAGACGTTGACCGGCGCTACCGTGGCCGAGGACCGTGCCAAAGCCGAATCCGACGTGAAATCGGCGCAACAGGCGCTCGACACCGCGCAGAAACTCTATGACAACCGCGTGGCTTTGCAGCGCGAAGGCGCGCTTGCGCAGAAGCTGGTGGATGACGCGAAGGTCGCGCTGGTTCAAGCTCAAAGTCAATTGGACGTCGCGCAGCGGCACTTGCAGGGACTCAACCAGGTGAGCCAACGCGAAGCCATCCGAGGCAGCCAGGCACAGGTGGCGGCTGCGAAAGCGCATTACGAAAGCGCCCTGGTGCAGGCCTCTTATGGGCAAATCCGCAGCCCCATCAGTGGCGTCATCTCGGATCGTTCGATATATCCCGGCGAAATCGCGGGCACCGGATCGCCTCTGGCTTCCATCGTCGATATATCACAACTGGTGGCGCGCACCAACGTTCCCGTAAAAGAGGCGACTGCGATCAGCGTCGGAAGGCCCGCGCGCATCACCGGCCCAGAAGGCGATCTCGCGGGCAAGGTGACGGTAGTCAGTCCCGCAGTGGACCCGAACACCACCACCGTCGAAGTCTGGGTGCAGGTGCCGAACACCGGCGAGAAGCTGAAGCCGGGTGGAACCGTGCGCGTCTCGATCATCGCGGAGACCATTCAGAACACCATCATCGTTCCCGCAGCGGCGCTCCTCAATTCGGATGAGGGCGGCCAGAAGGTCATGGTCATCGACAACAATTCGGTTGCGCATGAGCAGAAGATCGTGCCTGGCGTGCGGCAGGGCGAACGAGTGCAGATTGTCACCGGCTTGCAAGAGGGCCAGCTGGTGGTCACCTCCGGCGGCCTAGGCCTGGAGGATAAAGCCAAGGTCACGATTCAGAAGCCCAAGAGCGAAGACGATGAAGACGACGATGACTCCAAGGACGACAAGGGCAAGTAAGACAAGACAGAAACAATGATCCAGCCACCCACGGTTTCACCCGCCGGCACCCCCCCCGCGGAGCACTGGACCGCCCGCTTCTCCGGCCCGGTGATCTTCGTCATCATCACGTTAATTGCAATTGGCGTCTATCTCGCGTTCACGATTTCGGTTTCTGTATTTCCCGCCACCGATTTCCCGCGTATCGTGGTGGGCATTGACAACGGGGTCGCGCCCATCAACCAGATGGAAGTGACCGTCACGCGGCCTATCGAGGAGGCCATGAACAGCGTGCCGGGTTTGGAATCAGTGCGGTCCACCACGAGCCGCGGTTCAGCGGAAGTGAACCTGTTCTTCAACTGGAACGTCGACATGTTCCAGACTCTGCAATACGTCAACGCCGCGCTCGCGCGCGTGCAGACCACGCTCCCCGCTACCACGAGACTCACGGCGAATCGCCTCACCTTCGCCGCGTTTCCGATTCTGGCTTACAGCCTGACATCCGACACCCTCACGCAGGCGCAGTTGTGGGAGCTTGCCAACTACAACATCAAGCCGCGTCTCAACCGGGTGAACGGCGTGTCGATGGTGGTGCTGCAGGGCGGCCAAGTGCCCGAGTTCCACATAATTCCCGACCCCGCCAAACTCCTCCAGGCGCAAGTAACCGTGCCGGGGATTCTCGACGCCGTCGCCAAAACCAATATGATCGACTCGCCCGGGTTGATCGAGAACAATCACGAGCTTTCGCTCACCCTGGTAACCGGCCAGGCAAAAGATCCTGCCGAGATCGGCAATATCGTGGTGCGAACGACACCCAGCGGCCAGCCAATCCGGATCGCCGATATTGCCGATGTGACGAATGCGGTGATGCCGGTTTACACCATAGTCACTGCGAACGGCACGCCTGCCGTCCTGCTGAATATCTTCCGCCAGCCGGACAGCAACACTGTTGCCGTCGCGGACGCAGCCACCGCGGAACTCAATCAGATTCGCCAGACTCTGCCCTCGGGCGTGAAGGTCCAGGCCTTCTACGATCAATCCACGCTGGTCCGCGATTCCATCAGCAGTGTCCGCGACGCCATTCTGGTCGGTCTGATTCTGGCCGCGATCATTCTGGTTCTGTTCCTCCGCGACTGGGGCAGTTCTCTGTTAGCCGCGCTGGTGATTCCGGCCACCATCGCAATCACGCTCATCGCGATGCGGGTGCTGGGTCAAGGCTTCAACCTGATGACGCTGGGCGGCCTGGCGGCGGCGGTGGGCCTGGTAATCGACGACGCTATCGTGGTCGTCGAGAACATCGTAATGCACCGCGATTCCGGTCAGAGCAGGGCGGAGGCCATTCGCAGCGCGCTGCGCGAGATTCGTGTGCCGCTGGTTGGATCGACCATCACGCCCATCGTGGTGTTTCTTCCGTTGATCACCATTACCGGAGTTACCGGAACGTTCTTCCGGGCTCTGGCGGTCACCGTGGGAACAGCGCTCCTCACATCGCTGGCGCTGGCGGTTACCTGGACGCCAACTCTGAGCCACTATTTCCTGCGCCGCAGTGGATCCGGTAAAGCTACTGAGTCGGCCGACGCCATCGGCCACGTCTCGGCCACTGGGTTCATGGGCCGTGTAATACGTGGCTATGTCCGGGCCTTGCGTTTTGTGCTCGCGCATCCGCTGGCGCTGGGGCTTGGCTGCCTGGTTCTGATTGCCGGTTCGTTCCTGTGCTACCGCGCGCTCGGCAGTGACCTGCTTCCGGAGATGGACGAAGGCGGGTTCATCCTGGACTACCTGATGCCGGCGGGATCGTCTTTGGTCGATACCAACGACGTTTTGCTGGGCGTCGAGAAAATTCTAGCAGCGACTCCAGAGGTGGAGAGCACCTCGCGGCGAACCGGCCTCCAGTTGGGCCTGGCGGCTGTCACCGAGGCGAATAACGGCGACTTTTCCGTTCGCTTGAAGCGCGATCGCGACCGAGGGATCGATGAGATCATTTCCGAATTGCGCGCCAAGGTCAACCAGCAATATCCGCAGTTGGATGTTGAATTCATTCAGGTGCTGCAGGATATGATCGGCGATCTGACAAGCTCGCCGGAGCCCATCGAGATCAAGCTCTTCACGCCGGACCCAGCCCTCCTCAAAGAATGGGGTCCCAAGATCGCCGATAAGATCAAAACCATCCGGGGCGTTGCCGACGTGAAGGATGGCATCGAGAACACCATCAGCGGGCCCGCCATCGTTATGAACGTCGATCCTGTAGTCGCGGCGCGTTCCGGTTTTTCGCCCCAGGAAATCGAGCTGGATGCCAGCGCGATCCTGCAAGGAGAACCAGCCACCACTCCCGTAGTCGTGAACGACCGCGCCTATACGATCCGCGTCCGTTTTCCTGAAAACACGCGGGCGACGCTGGATCAGATCCGCAATACCATGATCACCAGCAGCTCCACCGGGAAAACGGCGTCACTCGGTTCGCTGGCCGCTTTTCAGGATGAAGCCGGTCAAACCGAAATTCGCCGCGAGAACCTGCAGCGGGATATAGCAGTCACCGGCCGCTTCGAAGGCGTAAGTCTCGGCGCCGGAATGCAAATGGTGCAGCAGGCAGTTGCCGAACTGCACATTCCGCCTGCGATTCGCGTGGTCTACGGCGGAACTTACGCGGAACAGCAAAAGTCTTTCCGCGACTTGCTGGGAGTG
>CAWCER010000017.1:0-118842 GCA_963794595.1 Bryobacterales bacterium
CCAGCGATCATGGTTCCTTCCGGGATGCTTATCGCTCACCGCCCTCGCAATCTGGTTGCTTTACAAACTGAGGGTTCATCAGCTTCGAGAACGCTTTTCTATGGTTTTGGCGGAGCGAAGCCGCATCGCGCGGGAACTGCACGATACCCTCATCCATGGATTGTCGGGCCTCACGATGCAAGTCCAGGCGCTGACCGATCATAGCCGATTTGCCGAGGACAAAGGGCCCTGGAGGAGATTATTCGCGACGCTGCAGCGTGTATGAAAGAAACCCGTCAGTCTGTAGTGGGGCTCCGCTCTGCGCAAAAATCGAGATCGGGCATTGCCACCGCGATTGGTATGGCTGCGAAGCAAATAACAAAAGATACGCATGTTCGCCTCAAACTGGAACTGAAGAAACAAAAAAACGATCCCTGCCGGCGGATGTTGAATATAACCTGCTCTATATTGCGCGCGAGGCCGTTTCCAATTCCGTCAGGCACTCGGGAGCTCACACGATAGAAGTCGTGCTTGCCTGGGCCGACGAGCAATTGCAACTCATTATAAAAGACGATGGCATGGATATTGATCGCCAGCATGCCGAAGATCGACTGGTTGGGCATTACGGCTTAATTGGAATGAAGGAACGAGCGGCCCTTATTGGCGCGGATTTCGATTTGGAGAGCCGTTCGGGACGTGGCACCACTATTTCCGTTTCTCTGCCTGGCATCAAAAATGAGCGGGAATTGTCTCATCATGTGAAGGAAGAAAGTACACGGTGACAATCGCCAAGCCAATCCGTGTCTTGTGCGTCGACAATCATCCGCTTGTATGCAAGGGCGTCGCCTTTATTCTGGCAAACCAAGAAGACATGCGATTGGTCGGTGAAGCACATAGTGGCCGCCAAGCTGTGGAGGCGTTCCTCACTCTGAGTCCCGACGTGACGCTAATGGACCTACGGATGCCCGACCTCGATGGGATCGAGGCGACGAAGCGTAGCATCGGCCACGCACCGGACGCGAAAGTGATTGCGCTTACAACTTATGGCGGCGATCAGGAGATTTATCGTGCCTTGGCTGCAGGTGTCCGCGGTTACATATTAAAAGAGACGTTGCACGCAGAAGTCCTGCAAGCCATTCGCGCTGTCCACTCGGGCAAGCGGGTTATACAGTCCGCTGTCGCTGAGCGACTTAGCGAGCACCTGCCACAAGTCGTACTCACCAAGCGGGAAGTCCAGATCCTCAAGCTCGTCGGAGAGGGTCTTGGCAATAAAGAAATCGGAGGAGCACTAGGTAATGCGAGCGGAACCATCAGGATGCATCTGCAGCATATCTTCCGCAAACTTCGGGCGTCTGATCGCGCTCACGCAATTACGATCGCGATAAAACGTGGCATCTTTTACCATGACGATCGATAGTCCATAGGGAACCGCCCGAGGTTGACCAGTCACATCTAAGGGCCCACCGCCCTCGGCGGATCGCGGTGATGCTGTGGAATGCCACGAAACACTGACAAATGTCAGCCTTGACAGGCAATAAAGGAGAGATCTACACTAGCAGCCCGTGGTAAATCTTTTGTGAACGAGTGACCTTGAATCTACCTGCGTCGTCTTTAGATATATGGGGATGGGGCGGAAGAAGGATCGGGAAAAACAACAGGGGTTGTGGGTGGCGGCGAGCGAGATTGCGACTACGCCGGGGCACGTGTTTTACGAGCAACTGAACACGGTCTTGAACGCAGAGAAGTTTGACCAGCGCATCGAAGCGATCTGCCGGAAGTATTACAAGAGCAACTCCGGGCGCCCATCGATCACGCCGGGAACCTATTTCCGGATGCTGCTGTTGGGCTACTTCGAAGGCATCGAATCCGAGCGCGGGATGGCGTGGCGCGCAGCCGATTCGCTGAGCTACCGCAAGTTCCTGGGTTACGATCTGAGCGAGCCGACACCGGACCACTCGACAGTGTCGCGGACCAGGCGTCTGTACTCGGTTGAGACGCATCGCGCGGTGATGAAGTGGGTGCTGAAGATTCTGCGTAAGCACGGCCTGGCGGATGGGCAGAGCGTGTGTATCGACGCCACCACCTTGCAGGCCAACGCGTCGATGAAGAGTCTGGTGCGGCGCGATACGGGCCAGACCTACGACGACTACCTGCGGCAGTTGGCCGCGGCCGAAGGCGTGGAGAATGCCAGCAAAGAGCAGTTGGCGCGGCTGGACCGCAAGCGCAAGAAGAAGGCGTCGAATGACGATTGGACCAATCCCAACGACCCGTCGGCGCGCATTACCAAGATGAAAGATGGACGCACGAAGCTGGCGCACAAGGCCGAGCATGCGGTGGATCTGGCCTCGGGCGCGGTGTTGGCGGTGACGGTGCAGCCGGCCGATCGCGGCGATACGGCGAGTTACGTGGAGACGCTCGACGCCGCGCAGCGCGAAGCCGGGAAGGCGCATCCGGCGGGCATCGAGGAAGTCGTGATGGACAAGGGCTATCACAGCGGCGCGGTGTTGGTGGACTTAGCGGAGCGAGAGATTCGCAGTTATGTGCCGGAACCGGAGCGCGGCCAGCGCCACTGGTCGGGCAGGCGCATAGAGCAACGTTGTGTGTACGCGAATCGGCAGCGGGTACGGGCGGCGCGGTCGAAGCGATTACAGAAACTGCGGGGCGAGTTGTGCGAGCGGAGCTTCGCGCACTGCTACGAAACGGGCGGCATGAGGCAGGTCTATGTGCGGGGTTCCGACAATGTGTTGAAGCGGGTGCTGGTGCAGGCGGCGGCGTTCAACATAGGATTGCTGCTGCGGAAGCTGAGCGGATGGGGCAAGCCGCGGCAAGCTCAGGGACGGAGAATCGCATTGACTGCACTCCTATTCGCTGTATCCGTCGTCCAGGACGCATACAGCGCCGCTCAAAACTGGTTGCACAACTCCGCTCGCGATCTTTTTCTACAAATCACCACCGCCCCCGGCCGGCAGGACCTTCCTCAATAGAGGCATTTCCGCCACGGGCTGCTAGCCTTCTCGAAAGCTGTCAGTGCTTCATCCGTAAATGTTTTGGCCTGGGCAGGCTGCGCGTTGTATATTGCGAGACGGGCCTGGCCGATATCGTGAACCGCCGTGTATCCATCTTTGGACAGCTTGGCCGCATCCTTGTCTGCACTAGTTTGCACGTTAGCCTTACTCTGAGCGCACGCGGTGAGCCCAATCAACGTTGCGAAAGCAACTGCGCATGTACTGATCTTGTTCATTGTAAGTCACCTTTTTCTTCAAATTCCAAAATTCGTGAACTGTTCTTCACCGTCCACAGCACGGGTTCGGCGGAGGATTTCACGCCGTAATGCGAAGCATCCTGAGGGCCATCGGAGCATCGCCGCTCAACGGAAGTGCATCGAGCTGTGCTCCATGAACGCTTAACCTAGGGCCTATAGGGTATGTGATTGCTTCGGAAGGTCCCTCCGCCAAACGAGCTAGATAATGGGTGACGGAAGCCACGGTTCAGGAGAAGTTCTTTGGGCGCTGACTACCTCTGGTCATGTGACCGAATGCGGTTGTTTGCGGAAGTCAGGATTCGCAGTGTCCTAAATCCTTCGGGAACGGAAGGCGCCAGATTCGGCGGCGTTGAGCCACGATTCGTAATGGATGAGTTTCCTACCCGTTTCACGGCCTCCGGCGACGCTGAAATCTATCGTAAATAATGTCACAACGCCGTCGAAAGCGAAAATCGACTGAGAATTTTCGGTGTGCCGCGGCCTGGGGCTCCGTTTTGACGGCGTTTTGACACCGGTCGCTTCATAATTAGCTTGGATTGCAGGCGGACCGAGCGTGAAGGCGCGGGCCACCGTTCCGCGGCAATCGGCTGAGAACTTTTAAACCGCAATGGGCGGATCTCTACCAGGGTGGCGTACCAGCGTTATAAGTCACGGGAGGTGACGATAATGAAACTCAGAATTCTGATCGAAAAACAAGTCTTCGTTCGGCTCAGCGAGGATCACAGTGCCTTCATCTGCACGACGCAATGGCCATTACTCTCGAGCACAAGACGAATCAGTGTTGGCGAAACCGGGCGCGACTTTGCTCTTCAAGTTAGGGAACCTGTGCTCCGACGTAGCGCTGTAGAACAAGGCTCGACTCACCTAACGGCAGAGTTCGAAGGGCCAATTCACGAATTGTAGTGCGCATCCGAGCCGGAGAAACGGGGTTGAATACTTTGCAATGGAGGGCTTAACATGCCAAAGACTGCAGTTGGATTATTTGAGAAACCTGGCCTAGTGGAAGGCGTCGTCCGCGAGATCGAGGCCCTTGGTTTTCCTCGGAAAGAGGTTCGAACCCTGACCGAGCCGGCGGCCTTCGCGGTCACGGGGGTGATGAGCTTCCCACGCCTTGATTTCGAAGTCGAATTGAGCCGTGAGCTTGCCAGGATCGGAGCAACCAAAGCGGAGTCGCAAGTTTACGTCGAAGGATTGCGCCGGGGAGGAGCCCTGGTATTTGCGACTGGGACTGACGAAATGGTGGATGCCGCTGCCGATATCATGAACCGGCACGGCGCGACGGAAATAGAGGAACCCCGCGGTCCAGAACCAGATTTACCCGGTGTCGTTCGCGCGACCATGACTCCGATGCGTGATAGTCCGGTGCTGGCCGGCCGGATCCGGGAGCCGGGCAGCGGCGCTGCCTTTTTCGTGTGGTAACGAGGCGCCAACTGACCTTGCGAAACGCACGACTGCCGCCGGAAATGCAAAAAGCGATCTGGAAGGAAAGGAACGTAAGCAATGTCAGAAATGAACTCGGTTGTAGCTATTTACGGAACCCATTCCCAAGCAGAGGAGGCAGTGAAAGAACTGCAGAGATCTGGGTTCGATATGAAAATGATGTCCATCGTCGGCAAGGATTATCATACCGACGAGTGTTCCGCCTCAGCTGGAAATGGAGAGGGCGTTCAACCGTTAAGATAACGGAGAGAACGCTTGAAGAAACCAAGAAAGCACTACACCGCAGAAGAGAAAGTCGCCATCCTGAGGCGGCATCTATTGGACAAGGAGCCGGTTTCGTCGCTGTGTGACGAGCTGGGGCTGCAGCCGACCGTGTTGTACCGCTGGCAGAAGGAGTTCTTCGAGAACGGGCCGGCGGCCTTCCAGCACAAGAGCCGGCCCAACCACCAGGCCGAGCAGGAACGCATCGAGTATCTGGAGAAAAAGATCCAGACCAAGGATGAGGTCCTGGCGGAGCTGATGGCGGAGCACATCGCGTTAAAAAAAAGCCTTGGGGAACTCTGACCGGCGTCTGGGTGCCGCACGACGTGCGGGATCAGATCGTAGATTTCGTCCGGCGCTGGTCCGACAAGATCGAGATTGGCGCCGGGCGGTTCATCGAGTGGCTCGGCATCCGGGCCAGCAAGTTCTATGACTGGCGCGACCGGTATGGCCAGGTGAACGAGCACAACGGATGGGTTCCCCGGGACTTTTGGCTGGAGCAATGGGAGAAGCAGGCGATCATCGATTTTCATCTGAAGAATCCGCTGGAAGGCTACCGGCGGTTGACGTTCATGATGCTGGATCAAGACGTGGTGGCGGTCAGCCCGTCCAGCGTGTGGCGGGTGCTGGGACAAGCGGGGCTGTTGAGCAAATGGAAGGGCAAAGCCTCGAAGAAAGGGACCGGCTTCGAGCAGCCGTTACAAGCGCACGGGCATTGGCACATCGATATTTCCTACATCAACATCAGCGGGACGTTTTACTATTTGTGCAGCGTGTTGGACGGCTACAGCCGCTTCATCGTGCACTGGGATTTGCGTGAGTCGATGAGAGAGACCGACATCGAGATCATTCTGGAGCGGGCCAAGGAGCGGTACCCGGAAGCCAGGCCGCGGATCATTTCCGACAACGGGCCGCAGTTTCTGGCCAAGGACTTCAAGGAGTTCATCCGCATCTCTGGTATGACGCACGTGCGGACTTCGCCCTACTATCCGCAATCGAATGGGAAGTTGGAGCGCTGGCACAAATCGCTGAAAAGCGAATGTATTCGACCGGGAACGCCGCTCAGCCCGGAAGATGCGCGCCGCTTGATCCAGCACTATGTGGACCATTACAACCAGGTCCGGCTGCACAGCGCGATCGGGTTCGTGACTCCGGCGGACATGCTCGCCGGCCGGCAGGCTGAGATTCACGCCGCCAGAGACAGGAAGTTGGAAGCGGCGCGCGCACAGCGTCAACTGCGCCGCCAGCAGGTCGCATGAGACGCGGAGTTACAATGATTTTGCCAGGAGAAACAGAAGCGGGCTCTGCAGGGATGCAACCATGCCGAGGGATACCCTGGCGGGCTCATCGAGACGATGACCGGAAGCGCGGGAACCAGCTTCTCGCGCTTCGTTTTCCCATCATCGGATCGAAAGACCCAGATGCCTTGAAAATCCCCGCCCGAAGGGCGGAATTTACACTAACGGAAAACGCCTCTTCTCCATTTCACGCTGAACCGGCACACGAGCAGGTCGTCGGATACTACAACACCGGCGACCGCATGAAATACTGGGGCAAAATGGGCGCCTTTTGGGGTGGCATTTGGGGATGGCTGTTCGGAGCCGCTTTCTTTATGATTCCAGGCATCGGGCCGATCTTGATAGCCGGTCCCTTGGTCGCTTGGATCGTCGGTGCGCTGGAAGGGGCTGTTTTAATAGGTGGATTGAGTGCCCTGGGCGCGGGGCTGTACAGCATTGGCATCCCCAAGGACAGCGTCGTGAAATATGAGACGGCGCTTAAATCCGACAAGTTCCTCCTGATGGCTCATGGCACGGCGGACGAAGTTGCAAAAGCCAGGGACATCATGCAGGCGACACACCCTGTTGAGGTTACGACTCACGCCGCAAAACGTGAGCAGCTCACTGGGGTTAGCGGCAGATAGGTTTGCTAGCGGCTTCTGAGCGACTTTTAACCCGACTCGCCCGCAACCGCAGCGATCCACATGTCTGGGTATCGCCCTGGCATTGCGGATTGAATCAAGGGCCGATTGTCTTGATGAGCGAGAACCACCGTATCGGCCTATTATGGGGATTGGTGCGCGACTCACCGTACATCAGCAGCGGCTTGCGGAGAGCCAGTTTTAGCGGGGGCTGGTCATGACCCCGCATTGGTTATTTAGCATTTCATCCTGGCTCCGGGATGGGAAGACCAGTATTTTCTCTCCGAAGGGCACTCCGGCACATTTAAGCTTTGGGCTGTCGATGTTTGTGCTGGCGATTACCGCAGGCATTTTTCTCGCTGCGGGAAGTCTTCTCGCCTATGTCCTGATCCGTTATCGCCAGCGTGCAACCGATTCGGATCATGAACCCGCGCAAATTTATGGCAGCAGCCAAATCGAGCTGGCCTGGACGGTAGTTCCCATGATCATCGTTATCGTTATGTTCCTGACGGCCGCTCGGGTCATCTTCAACACTGAAAACGCCAGCAAACCAGAGGGAGCACTGGATGTCATCGTGATCGGGCATCAGTTCTGGTGGGAGTTTCGTTATCCGAAGCTCGGGATTGTTACTGCTAACGAGCTGCATATCCCGGTCAGTGATCCGCGCCACCCGACACCTACTTACTTGGAAATGTCTTCGGCCGACACCGTCCATAGCTTCTGGGTTCCTCAATTAGCGGGGAAGACGGATGTGATTCCCAACCGTGTCAATGTTATGTGGATCGATCCGGAGGCACCCGGTCTCTACCTGGGACAATGCGCGCAATACTGCGGGACCCAGCACGCCAAAATGCTTCTGCGTGTGTACGGGCAGTCGCTAGGCGACTTCGATAAGTGGGTCGCGCAACAGCAGAAACCGGCGAAACTGGATCCCTTAGGCCGTTTAGGGCAGGCGGCGTTTCTGCGCAATGGCTGTGTCAGTTGCCATACGATCGCCGGGACGAACGCGATGGGGCGGTTTGGTCCGGATCTGACCCACGTTGCCAGTCGGGACACGATCGCGTCCGGTGCGGTTCCCAACACGCCTGAGAATCTAAAGAAGTGGATCGATGACCCTGATCACATGAAGCCCGGTTCGTTGATGCCGGCGATGCATTTGAATGATCGCGATCTTGACACCCTAACCGCCTATCTCAGCACACTCTATTAATATGGCCGACTCTATCCCAGTCACCGGAGCCATCGATCTCGCCGCAGCGCCGGCCACGCACCGCCTATGGCTGGAGACGTTGCACAACTGGATCACCACCGTCGATCACAAGAAGATCGGTCTCATGTACATCGGTTACGCGCTGGTGTTTCTCGTGATCGCCGGCTTGGAAGCGGTGCTGATTCGGCTTCAACTCGCGGTTCCGCAAAACAGCCTGGTTTCTCCGCAAGTTTTTAATCGCCTCTTTACGATGCACGGCACGACCATGGTTTTCTTCGTCGGCATGCCGATTCTGTTTGGCTTCGGCAACTATTTGATACCGCTGATGCTGGGCGCCCGCGACATGGCGTTCCCGCGATTAAACGCTTTCAGCTTTTGGATATCGGCCTTCGGCGGTCTGCTTCTGTACTTCAGTTTTCTAGGAGGCGATGGCCTCTACGGTGCTGGCACCGCGCCGGATGTCGGCTGGTTTGCCTACGCTCCTTTGACGGCAAAGGTCTTCTCACCCGGGCACAGTACCGACTATTGGACACTGGGTGTTTTGCTCAGCGGTATTGGCTCCATCGGTACCGCCCTTAACATTGTGACGACTACCATCAGCATGCGCTGCCACGGTATGACGCTGAGCCGCATGCCCCTCCTCGTATGGCTCTATTTCGTAACCTGCTGCATGGTGTTCGTAGCTGTCAGCCCGCTCACCGCTGCCCAGATCATGCTTTTGATCGACCGTTATCTCGGCGCTCATTTCTTTGACACCCAAGCGGGCGGATCCGCGGTCCTCTGGATGCATTTCTTTTGGATTTTCGGTCATCCCGAGGTTTACATCCTGGTCCTGCCGGCTTTTGGATTTGCGAACGAGATCATCCCGGTCTTCTCGCGCAAGGCGATTTTCGGTTATCCGGCCATGGTGGCCGCGACCATCGCCATCGGTTTCATCAGCCTCAGCGTGTGGGCGCATCACATGTTTACCGTCGGCCTGGGCGCGGGAGCGAATACGTTCTTTACTCTCGCCACCATGATCATCGCCGTCCCCACTGGAATCAAGATCTTCAATTGGATAGCCACGCTGTGGGGCGGAAAGATCCGTTATACCGTCGCTATGCTCTTTTGTGTTGGGTTCCTGTTCCAATTTCTGATTGCAGGTCTTACCGGGATCATGCTGTCCGCATCGCCGTTCGATTGGCAGCTTAGCGGATCGTATTTCGTGGTGGCGCATTTCCACTATGTGCTGGTGGGGGCGATTCTCTTCACCATCTTCGCGGCCTTCTACTATTGGTTTCCCAAGATGTCCGGCCGCATGCTGAACGAGACGCTGGGCAAGTGGCACTTTTGGCTTTTTGTGATTGGCTTCCATCTTACATTCGATTTCATGCACATACCCGGCGTTCTCGGGATGCCGCGCCGAGTCTACACCTATGAGGCGGACCGCGGCTGGGGAATCTGGAATCTGATTGTGAGTAGCGGCGTCATTTTTCAGGTCGTCGCCATCGGTTGCTTCGTTTTTAATCTTCTGTGGTCTTTTCGCCGCGGTAAAGTGGCTGGGCCGGATCCGTGGGACGCATGGACGCTCGAATGGTCCACGTCCTCTCCGCCGCCGGTCTATAACTTTGCGGTCATTCCAACCGTGCAAAGCCGGCGTCCCCTCTGGGACCTGAAGCATCCCGAAGATCCCGACTCAGACTACGAATGATGAGAGAAGCATGAGCACACTATCAGTCACCCCACGCGAACAATCATGGGCATTGCCGTCTCGCGGCACTGTCGGGATCGCGTGCCTGATTGTAGCGGAGTCGGCGGTCTTCATCATCTTTGTCGTCGCGTACATTTTCTACCTGGGAAAAAGCATCAGCGGCCCGGGCCCGCGCGATGTGCTCGAAGTCCCGATCTTCAGCACGATTTGCCTGCTATCCAGCAGCCTGACGGTCTATTTTGCGGTTGCGGCGTTGCGAAAAAACCAAGTTCGCCTCTGCTCCCTGTGGCTGGCCGCGACAGTATTGCTGGGCAGCATTTTTCTAGCGAGCGCGGCGCAAGACTGGTATCAGCTCATCTATAAAGCTGGACTTACCATCCGCACGAATCTGTTTGGCACCACGTTCTACTCGCTCGTCGGTCTGCACGCAACCCACGTGATCGTGGGACTTCTCATGCTTACCCTTGCGCTGGCGTTTGGCCTCCTCGGCCAGATGCGCGAAAGACACGCGGAGCGCCTTGAGATACTGTCGCTCTATTGGCATTTTGTGGATGCCGTTTGGGTTGTAGTCTTCACAGTGGTGTACGTTCTTGGCAGATAAGAAAGGAGGGCGTAATGGAATCGCGCGCAGAAAGCGATCAGCCTGAAGTAGCGGTAGTGGCGCTGCCGGCCCCCACCGCTTGGCCGATGGTACTTGCACTCGGCCTAAGCCTGGGGGTCGCGGGCATGGTGACAAATGTAGCGATCAGCCTACTCGGGCTAGTGCTGGCGTTGCGCGCCAGCTTCGGTTGGTTCCGCCAAGTGCTCCCGGCTGAGTGCCACGAATCAGTGGCCGTGCAAGCTCAGCCCGTGCCAGCCGTCAGCGCGCGACCCTCCCTCGCGCGACTGCCCATCGCGCCGATGCACCGAAAGATGCTGCCGGTCGAAACTTACAAGGTCACGGCGGGGATTAAAGGCGGCATTGCCGGGGGCGTCGCCATGGCGGTTCCGGCCATGTTATTCGGGCTGATCAAATATCACAGCATCTGGTATGCGATAAATCTTCTGGCCGCCGGCGGCTTCGTCAGTTGGGCCGGCGAGAGCAACGCGTTCCTGGCGGAGTTTCATCTGCGCGGGCTTCTGGCGGCGCTTGCAATCCACGGCGCCATCTCGCTGCTGGTCGGGCTCCTCTATGGCGCGATGCTCCCGATGTTTCCCAAAATGCCGATCCTCACTTGCGGATTCATCGCGCCGTTCCTATGGACCGGTTTGGCGTATAGCATTCTTGGCATCGTCAGTCCGATTCTGGATCAGCGCATCGACTGGCTCTGGTTCACCATCTCGCAGTGCGCCTTCGGACTGGTTGCCGGTTTCGTAGTCAATCTGGACGTGAAAGTACGAACTCCTCAATTTCAAGCGCTGCCATTTGCTACCCGAGCGGGCTTGCAGACGGATCTCGGCGGGCAACCGGACGAGAAAGACCATCGCCAATGAATATGGCGTCCGGTTTCTGTATGGGTCTGTTGGTTGCCGTTTGTTTCGGGTGTTGTAGCTGCACGGATGCGCCCGGGCGTCCGGTGAACGGCCCCGAAGTTCCTCGTCCGGATCAAGTGATGGATTTTGCCGCTCTCTACAAACAGAACTGCGCAGGCTGCCACGGCGAGAACGGAAAAAACGGCGCGGCGATCGCGCTGGCGAATCCGGTCTATCTCGCAGTAGCGGGCGAAGCCAACTTGCGTCAGGTGATAGCAAAAGGTGTGTCCGGCAAACTTATGCCCCCCTTCGACAAATCCGCCGGGGGCACCCTTACCGATCAGCAGATCGATAACCTCGTAAAGGGCATCCTTCAGGCCTGGAGCCGGCCCAGCGTTCTCGCCGCTACGCAGCCGCCTCCCTATCTGGCCGGCGCGAAGAGCGATCCGAACCAAGGCCAGAAAATCTTTGCCGAGTTTTGCGCCCAATGTCACGGGGCCGACGGCGGAGGAATAAAGGCGCCAACTGCAACCAATCCTCATGCGGTTTCTGGTTCGATTGTCGATCCCTCGTATCTGGCGCTGGTTAGCGATCAAAGTCTACGGAGCATCATCATTGCCGGCCGGCCGGATCAGGGCATGCCGGACTGGCGCTCGGATGTCGCGGGCTCGGGCTCACATGCAATGACTGCCCAGGAAATCGATGACGTGGTCGCCTGGCTCGCGGCGCAGCGTGCCGCGTCACAACCGTAGCCCTTATGAACCCAGCAGAATCGCGACGCAAATTTCTTTTCAAAGTGGCGCTCCTCATCGACGGCGCCGTGGGAGCGGTCTTGGCTGTGCCGATTCTGGGCTATATTCTGGGCCCCAGCCTAAAGAGAGGCTCCAGCTATAACTCCTGGGTTTCACTCGGCGCCGTGAATGATTTTCCGGAAGGGGAAACGCGCCTGGTCGATTACCGGAATCCCGTCACCGCGCCTTGGGATGGGCAAACCGGTAATGTAGCTTGCTGGGTGCGTCGCATATCCGGCGAACAATTTCAGATCTTCGCCATCAACTGCGCGCATCTCGGTTGCCCGGTCCGCTGGTTCGCGCAATCGAAACTGTTCCTGTGCCCGTGTCACGGCGGCGCTTATTACGCGGACGGATCCCGCGCCTCGGGACCACCCCCGCGAGGTCTGTTTGAATACCAGCACAAAATCTCCGGCGGCCAATTGATGATCAGCGCGGGCGAGATGCCGACCCTCGCCACCGAGGCCTGCGCCGGCAATCCGCTCATCCAGCTTCAGACCACAGTGGAGCGTACCAAGCGCTCATGATGTCAAAGCTAAAGCAACGGAGCATCGGCGTCTACAACTGGCTGGAGCGCCGCCTCGGACTGGCCAAGCCCATCGTCGAAGCCGCGGAGCATCCCATACCCGCCAGCAGCGCAAGCTGGTGGTATGTTTTCGGCAGCGCCGCGACCGTGTTGCTTGGCCTGCAAGTCATCACCGGCATTCTGCTCGCGCTGGTCTACGTCCCCTCGGCCAGCCAAGCCTGGAACAGCCTGCAGTTTCTCGACCACAACATTACCCTGGGCTGGTTTCTGCGGGCCGTGCATGGCTGGGGCTCGAACTTCATGATTGCGATTGTGCTGATCCACATGACACAAGTCTTTCTGTTCGGAGCCTACAAATTTCCGCGCGAACTCACCTGGATCGTCGGCGTGTTGTTATTGTTGTTGACTCTGGGGATGGCCTTTACCGGCCAGGTATTGCGGTTCGACCAGGATGCCTATTGGGGTCTCGGCATCGGCGCCTCCATCATGAGCCGCGTGCCGCTCCTAGGTGCGCCGCTCGTGCACGCTCTTCTGGGAGGCCCCATCATCGGCGGAGCTACGCTATCTCGTTTCTTCGCGCTTCACGTGTTCGTGATTCCGGGCATTCTGCTGGGAAGCGTCGGCCTGCATGTGTGGATGGTGCTTCGTCTCGGCATCAATGAGTGGCCGATGCCCGGCCGTCTGGTACGTAAGATCGACTTACGAGCGCGAATATCAGGATCTGATTCAGAAGACTGGAATACCCTTTGTTCCGGACGGCGTCTGGAAGGACGCCATCTTCGCGGCGGCCATCGCACTTGCCGTGATCGCTTGTGCTTTCTTCTTCGGCCCGTTCGGTCCCACCGGACAGCCGGATCCCACCATCATCCAAACCGCTCCGAAACCCGATTTCGCGTTCCTGTGGATCTATGCGGTCCTGGCGTTCCTGCCGCCGAGTCTGGAAACGCCCTTCCTGCTCATCGTTCCCATCGTGATCATCGGCTCGCTGTTACTGCTGCCGCTGATCGCCGGAGAAGGAGAGAAGCATTGGTCGCGGCGCCCTGTGGCTGTGCTTATGGTTGCCTTGATTGCGGTCACACTGGGAGTCTTTACCCGGCTCGGCACCTACACTCCTTGGAGCCCGATCATGAACGCGTGGACCAGCGATCCCGTGCCTCTGGAATATCTTCACGATCGAACGCCGCTGGAGCGCCAGGGCGCACTCGTCCTTCAGGGAAAGCAATGTCGTGACTGCCACTCGTTGGGCGGGGTCGGCGGCCTGCGTGGTCCGGCGCTAGACTCCATTGCGGCCCGGATGACGGAAGATCAAATCATTCGGCAGGTATTGCAAGGCGGCGGAAACATGCCTTCCTACGGCAACGCCCTCAGTCCATCGGAGACCACGGCGCTGGTACATTTTCTTCTGACTCTGCGCGGACCAGGTCTTACGCCGGCGGTGACGCGTCACGAAATTTAACGTCGTCGGGAAAGCAACACTAGGTCGTCAGAATGCCCGATTTCCCGCTATGGCTCACGATCCTAGTCATTCTTAGCGGATGGGTTTACCTGCGAGGATGGTTCGCCATCCGGAAAACTCGGGCAGCGCAATTCTCTCTCATGCGGCTGAATTGCTTTCTGCTGGGGCTGGTAGTTTTATGGATCGCGCTGGCAGCTCCGCTCGATGAGCTCGCGGACGCGTCGCTCAGCGCGCACATGGTGCAGCACCTGCTTCTCATGTCTGCTGTTCCGCCGCTGCTGCTGCTCGGTTGGCCGGTTGTTCCACTTTTGCGAGGATTGCCGTCGTGGATACTCAGGCCGGTAGTGGGTCCGCTGCTGCGTGTCGCCGCGACTCCGGCGCCTTGGCCGCTGGCTTATTTCGCCGCCGGTAGCGTGGATGGCGATGAACTTGGTCTTCCTTGGCTGGCATGTGCCGGCGGCCTACGATTTTGCTTTGAGACACGAGCATTGGCACGAGTTCGAACACATCTGTTTCCTGGCAAGTTCACTCGCCTTTTGGTGGTGCATCGTCCGGCCATGGCCAACCCAAAGGCGATCGAATAACTGGGGATGGTTGGTCTTGTACCTGCTTTCGGCGGACCTTGTGAACACAGCGCTCTCGGCCTTTCTCGCGTTCTGCGATTGGCCGGTTTATGGTTATTACCTCAACCAGCCGAATCCTTTTCATCTTTCGCCGCTATCGGATCAAGTTCTGGGAGCGGTCATCATGTGGGTAGGTGGCTCGTTCGTTTTCCTGGCCCCGGCGGCGTTGATCACGTTTAAAGTTTTGCAAGCGCCTTCCACTCGCATGGCGTGAAGTTCGTTCAAATGCTGAGAACCGGACAAGGCGATTCGCAAACAATCTCGTAAAGATGCGACATGACTCTGGTAAGCGTGCCTTGGCTCAAGCCGCGGCCAACCACGATCAAGTCCGCCTTCTCTTGAACTGCTTCTTGGCGAATCGCCCCCGCAGTTCTCCCGCTGAGTATTTTATGCGGTGCGCTGATGCCGAGCTTATCCTTCCAGGCGGCGAGCCTGTCACTCGCTGCGCCGATCAGATGCGGCTCGGAGGTTTCCACAACATGGACCAGTGACAGGCGAGCATTGTACGAGGAAGCCAAAGCGGCGCCGGCCCGTAATACGGCCTCGGATTCCGGGCTGAAATCCAGCGCGCACACGAGAGACTTGTACAAAACGTCACGCGGACTCCCCGCTAGTGCCCAACCCGCGCAAGTCCACACGGCGGCGCGGACATCGTGAAGCAGCTTTTCCGTAAGCGATCCGGAATATAACCGCCCAATGGCGTTGAGCCCGTGAGTCGGCATCATCACCAGGTCCGACTCCTGCTTTCGGACCAGCTTGTCGATGGCAGTTGCAGGATCGGCCTCTTCTAGAAAGGCGTCCACGTCCGGTGAGGAGAATGCTTCCGCGACGAATTCCGTTAACTGCCGTTCCTCCCGCTCTTCTACCTGCTTCAGCCAGTCTGTGTTGGAATAGGCATGAACCACTGTCAGGTGGGCCGAAAAATGTCTGGTCATCTCGTCGACATAAGGGACACTGGCTCGGCAGATATCCGAGTAATCGACAGGAAACAAAATGTTCTTAAATGGCAACATAGTTTTCGCCCGCTTTCCAAGCTAGGAATTCAACCCAGACGAGGGTCGAAAACCAAGGCGAGAAAGCTCTTCGGAACCTTGGTTTGGCAGTGACCGATTGAGAGAATACCTCCCAGTCCCGCCAAGATGCCGGAACCGTTGGCTAAAGGGCTTAGATTGTTGGTTAGTTTAAATACACCCGGGACTCCCTTCGCGGTCAGGCCCGCCAGGTCCTTGTCGCCCACACTGTTTACCACGCCTTCGAGCGTCACGTTGTGGTTCTTGACGATGATGTGAATCGGCGGTACGGCGCCCATCTGATACTTCTGTAGCGGCGCTTTCGAATAGAGGGCATTATACACGGCTATCCGGATGAGGTCGTCCGACTGGGACAGGGGTAGCACCTCGATTTCGTTGTCCACGCGGGTCACGCCTTCGATGTTCTGCACTGCTTTCTCCGCATCACTCTTCACCAGCGGGCGCGTCACCTGCCCGAACAGCGTCACTTTCGAACCATCAATCCGGTAATTCAGGTAGTCAAACACGCGGTAACCCGGCAGAGTGACAAGTTCATGCCGTACCTCCCGGGTGATTCGGCTCGGCGAGCCTTCCGCGCCGAGGGCGGTCGCGGCTGGCCAAACCAGCGAACAGCACGCAGCAACAAGCAGCCGTCTTCTCAACAAGCGGTGGCACATGAATATTCTCTCCATTTCAAACCCAGACCTCTCCAGTTCCCGCACCGCTTCCTCCGCCCGGGAGTGGGGTTCGTAAACGGCCACTGATGCAATCCGCCCGGCCGTACTCCGTCTCTCGCGCCCAAAGATGGACGACAAGTCCACTCTAAGGGAATCGTTGTCAAAATGGTGTCAAAAACCAGGCAGAACGGCCAGTTTGTGTGTCCCACCATTGTGCCGGACCACTGGTAAGCTCAGAATAAAAGATGGGAGTCGAATTGTATGGATCGGAAAACGCTTTTGATCGTGGGCGGAGTTCTGTTTTTGGCCGCCTTTCTGCTGGGGTTTGTCCCGCAGTACATAAGGGTCAGGGATCTCGACAACCAACTCGGTGCGGCACGGCGGCAACTCAACTGGGAGCGCCAGGCGTCGCAAATGGACCAGGTCGGACTGCTCTGTGGGTACATCTACTTGGAAACGAACCTCAAGAATTACGGTCTCGCGAGCCAATACTCGACGCAATTCTTCGACCGCGTCCGAGTCATGATGGGACAACAGCCGGATTCAAACCGGCAGGCCTTCCTGCAGACGGCATTGGCGAAGCGGGATTTGGTCACGGCAGGACTGGCGAAAGGGGATCCCGGTACCTTGTCCGCGGTGCAGAATCTATTTTACGCCGCGCTAGGGTCTACACGAACTGAATCGAAGTAATGTTGCGCCGGGCATCCTGCGGAGAAAGCTGATACCACGCGTTGCCGCTGCGGGCGTGATGAAGTGTATCCGTTTTTTTGAGGAAGCAACACAACGAAGGGAAGGAAGTATGGCCGATTTGTGGGGTCTGCGAGGGCTTTCCTGGCGGCAATTGGCGAAGCGCACCTGCCGTAAAAGCTGGGACGACGAGGTCTTCGGACAGGCGGCCAAGCTGGCCTTCTACTACTTCCTCAGCATGTTTCCCGTGCTGTTGTTGTTGCTTATTTTGCTCGCTAAATTTGTCGGCGGAGGATCCACGGGATCTAATTTGCGAGACACGCTCTTAGGCGCCTTTCAGCAGGTTTTGCCGCGACAGGCGTCGGCGCTGATGGCGAAAACCTTGGATCAACTCAATGCCGGAGCCGTTATCGGCGCTGGCGCCGTCTACGCGGGGCTCGGCTCCGTTTGGGGTGCCTTGAATGGCACTTGGGCCATGATGGCCGGCCTGAATAAGGCGTATGAGGTCAAGGAAGAGCGTCCATGGTGGAAGGTGTTGAGTATCGCCTTCGGCTTAACGCTCTCGCTGGGGATCATGGGCCTCGTTACGCTCGGGGCAATGCTCTATGGCAGCGGGGCCTGGGTCATGATTGACCGGGAGTTTGGCATTCATACCCAATCCCGATTTCTTTGGCACTTCCTACCATGGCTCGCAGCGGCAATCCTCCTGTTCTTCTCGCTCGCTTTGCTCTATCGCTTCGGACCGAATCTGAAGGATCGGCGGTGGCAATGGAGTATTCCCGGCGCGGTCATCGCAGTCACGGTATGGGTCGCGTCCACGATACTGCTTCGGGTCTATCAGAATCATTTCGGTTCTCAAAGAATCTATGGAGGATTGGATGCAGTGGTTGCGCTTCTGCTCTGGCTATATTTCACCGGCGCGGCCGTCTTTATCGGCGGCGAGGCAAACTCTGAAATTGAGAAGGCCGCGGCAAAAGCCCAGCGCGCCGACGGAGGGGGACCCGTGGAAGGACGAAGCGGGGGCGAGAGCCCCTGAATTCTTGCATAGATTAGCCCCCCTACCCGCGAGCGAAGGCACGGCTTGCCGTGTTTTTGACGCCGCTTTGACTTTGGCGCCTTTATAGTACAAATGGACAACCCTAATGCCGGTTAAGAAAGCATCCCAAGCTGGTGCCGTGCCGCTTAAGATTCAGAAAATCCTTGTTCCTGTCGTATTTGCGGATAGCTCCCGCCACATCATGCACCAAGCCGCGTGGTTGGCGCGCCGCTTTCATGCGGAGCTGATTCTACTGCACGTGGTGACGCCGCTCAGCTATCCCGCCGGCGTGCTGGAGAGCGGGCACCACATCACCGCGCGGGATTTGCACGCGCACATTGTCCAGCAAGCTCAGAAAGACTTGGATCAAACAAGAGGGCCGGAGCTCGACGGAATTTCAGTTACGCGGGTACTTCTCCGAGGCGATCCGGCGCAGGAAATCCTGAAGACGGCCGGCGAACAGAACGTCGACCTGATCGTAATGTCGACTCATGGCCACGGCGTGTTCTACCGTTTTCTACTAGGCTCCGTGACAGCGAAGGTGCTGCACGAGACCGATTGTCCGGTCTGGACCGGCGCTCACCTGGAAGAAGCGCAAGCGCGCGAGTTCTCCGTTCGCCGCGTCCTCTGCTCGGTGGATTTGAGTCCTCACAACCGTCACACAGCGTCACTTGCCGCCGAGATGGCTGCGGCCGTCAACGCCACGCTTACGCTCGTCCACATCACCGCCGGCGTGGAGATCTGGGGCCCCGGCGGATCCAGCATCGACACCGAGTGGAAAGAGCGAATCGTTGGCTTCGCCGCCAAAGAGATTGCCAAGCTTCAACAAGACGTGGGCACAAAGGCAGAAGTCATTATCGACAGCGGCAATGTCCCGGAATTGTTGAACCGGGCGGCAGCCAAAACGAAGGCCGACGTCCTGGTCATCGGACACATTCCCGGGCGCAGCCATTTAGGGGACAACGGAAACGGTTATGGGATTATTCGGGCGTCGAACATTCCGGTCCTAAGCGTCTGAAGATTGCGACCCGGAGGGAGTGCAGGGCCAGCATCGACCTTTTTTTGACGCCATTTTGACAATGCTTCTCCTACAGTGAAACTATGAAGGCGACGCAACAGCTCCACGACCTCGGTCAAAGCCTCTGGCTCGACAACATTATCGGGAGCTCCTGACGAGCGGGACGCTAAGCCATTAAGGTCGCCGTCATCGGCGTCGCCCTTCCGAAGTGGAGTGTGGCGCGTCCGAGTAAAGCCCGAGAAAGCATCCCGTGAGAAATAGCGCACCTGGCAAGGGGACCGACCGTGATTGATAAAAGCTTGATGAAGACGACGATTCTGCTTCTAGTCTCCGATCCGATTGTGCGTTCCGTTCTGCAGGAGACATTGGAGCGCGAAGGCTATACGGTCGTGGCTACCGGCGGCCTAGGGGAGGCAGTAGACCGGTTGAAGGAGTGCACACCCAATCTGTTGATAACTCGAACGTATGTGCAAGGTTTGACGGGTCACGATGCAGCGATGTATCTGCGCACGAAACGCACTGGGATGAGGGTTCTAATCCTCGGCGGTCTTCTTGCTGACGAGCGGCTTCAAAATCGAGAAGCGCTGCAAGGATTTCGGGTCTTCCCAAAGCCATATACCGCGGCCGTGCTGCTCCAAGAAGTAAAGGACGCCCTGAACAAGCCGCTCGGTTGAACGGGGCTCAGATCAACCGTCCGACGAGCGGCCGCCTAACAGCGACCGGAGATGGTCATGTGACTTGGGACGGTCAAGACGGCGAGGGTCTCCTAGATTTTGTGTAAGTGCCGTTCCCCATAAACTTGAGAGGAAGGATGGCACACAAAGAACAGGACCGGCTGATTCAGGAACTGCTGGCGACTTACACCGGGCCGGAGGACCTGATCGGCGAGAAGGGGCTGCTAGCTATTTAACCCGGAAGGGCGCGCACACAAAAATCCGGACACTACGCACAACAGGGCGGCGCCCATTGGAGAATCAAATCTACGCCGCCCCGCAGAGCTGTTGTTGAAAAATGACCTATTAGCTTGCGGTCACCGCGTTGGCTACTTGGCCAGCATTGTCCACGATCAGGTTGGTATCGGTCCAGACATTCGCCATCGACTTACCGGCGCCAATGAATAGCGCCGCCGAGGCCAGGCACACAAACGCCAGCAACAGGGTATATTCCACCAGGTCCTGGCCTTCTTCTTCACGGATGAACTGACGAATCAATTGCTTCACGGATGTACTCCTCCAATTCAATTTTCTGGCTTTATTTGTTCCCGCCACGTTCCTCCGATTTCACCAAAGCCGTTGCCAGCTTTTAGTTTCTACTTGAGGATACAACGAATCCCCTAATCCGGAAATACTATCTAAAGTATACCGGTACTATGAATACCCCCTTCCCTCGGAGCACATTTGTATGGATATCGAAGAGAAGGCACAATTTGCGAGGCGTAGTCCAGCGGTTGCTGCAAGGTTATTCCGCGGTGGCCGTCAACGGTTCTTTAGTCTGCACACGACGGGCTCATGGGTGCGCAAAGAGGGGGCGGCGCGCATTGTGAATCATTCGCGTCACCCCCGAAACCGAATTATAACAGGACCTCTTTAGCTTGAAGTCGCTGAGTTGGCTACCTGGCCAGCATTCGTGACAATCAAGTTAGTATCGACCCAGATGTTCGCCATCGACTTACCAGCGCCAATGAACAGCGCAGCCGAGGCCAAACACACAAACGCCAGCAGCAAGGTGTATTCCACCAAGTCCTGGCCTTCTTCTTCGCGAACGAACTGACAAATGAATTGTTTCATGGGTTAAGTACTCCTCCAATTTGATTCAGACTGATCCTTCGTCATCTCGGTGTGACGGTCGCAATCGCATGAATCACGCCGCTCCGATTCTTTACCAAAAGCCGACTTTCTCGCTCCGGTTCTCAATAGCATACAACGAATCGCCCCGCCTCGGAAGAGTCAAACGCGGTCAAACCGTACCAGAACTATGCGGACATCCCAGCACCCGCAAATGACGTGTCTTCCGCTCGCAGCAGCCATTCCGGCCTGCCCCTGGTTTGTCTCGCATCGGAAGCTGGCGGGACATCGGGAATTCTGGTCGGATTCTCGCTGGTGGCCAGTCGAATCTGCACTTTACGCTAGACCACGGTTGGCGGCCTATCTTGCCTGTGAACCCAGTCCTTTAGCGCGGCGGTGCGCTTTTGGGACTTCCGCCAGGTGACCCAGTCTCCAGCAAATTGAATCACTGCCGGCACCCGCAAGAGCGACAACGAACATTTCAAGCGTCGACGGCCTAAGCGTTAAGAACTTATGTATTAACGACGGCATTCGACTGTCCTAGACACACCGCGTTGCGTCTAGCTCTTTCGGCAATGGCGGCAATATCCGGGGGAGTATTACATGGGAAATAGGGGCGAGCAAGCCCCAGTACCGCGGGTACAATCGGCGCTGCTCAACGCGCCAGGGCCGTCCAGTAAAGCGACTCGCAACTGTTTGAAAGATCTGGTAGGCGCGCCTGGACTCGAACCAGGGACCCTCAGCTTAGAAGGCTGATGCTCTATCCACCTGAGCTACGCGCCCACACGCTTTAATGGTAGCAACGCCATCCGGAGGCACGCCATATCGGACTTACCCGGAAAGGCGACGCTGCGCGGCCATCGGGGACTGCTGGAATCGAGCCGCGTCCGCCCCGCCTACTTTTTAATCAGCAGGAAATTGCCTTGCCGAATCATGCCTGGTTGGTCGCCAGTGTTGAAATTCACTTCGAGCAAATTGAAGGCTGGGCCGGGGATCAGATCCAAGGTTCCGGTGGCTCCATTGGCGGTGGTGACCGCGAACTTTTGCGTCCGCGTGCTGCCAAACGCCCCCGCAAAATCGAAGCGCACCACCGGATTGTCACTGCTCCCGGCGGGCAGTCTGAAACGGGCCGTAAGCGTTCCACTGGCTTGGCCGTTCTCCTCGCGCACCATTAGTTCGGCCGATTCCGGCTGCATGCCGTGATAGTGCGCGCCCACCGTGGGATAGGTCCATGCGCCGACGTAGCGCACCAGCGGAAGGGGCGGCATTGGATGGGCCGCGGGGGCGGGAGCGGTAGCAGGTGCGGCGGCGGTAGCAGGAGCGGGGGCGGTCGCGGTAGTCGAAGCCGACGGCTTTGGGGGTTCAACGGCAGCCGGCTCGCGCCCCACCGAGGGAAGCGCCGGGCCGGAGGAAGTAATCGGAGCCGCCGGTCCCCGCGCGGCATCCGATAAAGCGCGATAGTAAGCGGCCCAAGCGGCGCCGGATTTGTCGGCGAGCTGTTCAGATTCCTGGAGACTGGCGGCAAATTTCTGGTACTCATCCAGCGTTTTGGCGCGCCCCTCTTCGGCGGCTCGGCTAGCATGCGCGGCCGCTTCCTGGCTCTTCTGGCTGTCCTTCAGAGTCGTGCCGAGGGCGGCAAGGGCAGCGCGCTCCCGCTCGAGCGATGCGCGCAGTTGTTGGATAGCGGGGTCCGGTTCACGGGCGATAGTGTCTATCGTGGACCGTAGAATTGTGTCTTGCGCACTCAACAACCGATCCAGGTTGGGTAGCGCGTCCGGCGCCACATTGACGGGATCGAGAAGCGACGCGGCACGGCGGGCATCGGCGGCGCGGCCACCCAGATAGGCTTTACGCAGGCTGAAGTATTTGGCGGCTCCGGCCGCAACCTTGTCCGCCCGCGCGCCCAGCGTAGCGCCGGCGGAGGTGGCATCCCGCTCCAGGTTGGGATCGGTCTCACGCCAGCGGCGGTACGCGCCCTGCTGCGCCGAGTTGCTGTCTTGCAGCGGCTCTTGCGCGAAGACCGCGACATCCAGGACTAAGCCCCCGGCCAGCATTAAGCCCGCAACTACCAGCACCGAGCCCGCAGCCGGGGCCTTCATTGCTTCTTCCTCATTGCTTTTTCCCCGGGGGCGCGGGGCGCGGGATGGCGGGTGGAACTGCCGTCGCGGGGTTGACGAGCGAGCATTCAAACTGAGCGCGTGCCTGGCGCGACGAGTAATAAGCGCTCCAGCGCTGGCCTTCGACGCCGACGGTTCTCAGGCGCTCATCGATCGCGGCTTGCCGTGTCTGGCTGGTGTTTAACAATTCCCGCAGATCTTCGACCAGCCTGCCGTGGGTGGCGGCGCGCTCCTGCGCCTGTTTTTCGAGCAAGCGATACTGCTCGGCTAACGCATCCAGGTCCTTCTGCGGATTCGCCAGCGCCGGGATCCGCGGGACACTGGCTCCCAGCAAGGTTCCCTGCGCCGTGGCGAAGGCAACATCCGCCTGCGCCTGGGTTGCCTCCACCATCCAATCGCCCACCCGGTCTTCTTCCTGCGCCAGCAATCTCCGGATGGCCTGGATTTGCGCTTTGGACTGCAGCGACGCTATGGTCCAGTAGCTGGTTAGCGCTACGCTGCGGGCCTCGGAAGCACGGCTGACTTCTTCGATCGCGGCGCGCACCAGCGGGTCACAGGGTAATAGGCGGGCCGCCCGCTGCTCCAGATTAGCCGCCAACGTGTTCCACTCCGCAGTGGTTTTGGAGACGCGCTGCTGCAGCGCCGGAAGCGAACTCGGGGCAGGACCCTGCGCTGAAACGATACCCCCCATGACAAAGGCTGCCGCAATCGCGCCCAACCGGAGATACCACCGGAGGTCTAACACCATTTCCCCAAAAGCTTACCACGGTACAATAATGTTTCACAGTACTTGCGGAGGTTTTCATGGCATCACAGCCACGCCGTCGATCGGTGGCGGTCAGCGTAGGAAAGGTAAAAGTTGGCGGGGATCACCCCATCGTGGTCCAGTCGATGACCAATACCGACACCGCCGATGTGCCGTCGACGGTGAACCAAGTGATGGCGCTGGCTCAGGCCGGCTCAGAGCTGGTGCGCGTGACCGTGAACACCGACGACGCGGCGCGCGCGGTGCCGAAGATCGTCGAGACATTGGACAAGTTCGGCGTCCGCGTTCCCATCATTGGCGACTTCCACTACAACGGCCATCTGCTGCTCAAGAAGTATCCGGATATGGCGCTGGCGCTGGCGAAATACCGCATCAATCCGGGGAACGTCAATATCGGCAAGAAGCACGACGACAATTTCCGCACCATGATCGAGGCCGCCATCGAATACGACCGGCCGGTGCGCATCGGCGTCAACTGGGGCTCACTCGATTCCGCGCTGTTGACGCGCATGATGGACGAGAACAACCTGCTGCCGGAACCGTTGGACGCCCGCACAGTCACGCTGCGCGCCATTGTGGTCAGCGCCATCGAATCGGCGAAGGCGGCCGAGCACTATGGGTTGGGCCGCGACCACATTATCTTAAGTGCCAAGGTGAGCGGCGTGCAGGATCTGATCCGCGTCTACCGCATGCTGGCGGCGGAATGCGATTACGCGTTGCACGTGGGACTGACGGAAGCGGGCTTGGGTTCGAAGGGCATCGTCGCATCCACCGCCGGCATTGGAGTGCTGTTGCAGGAAGGCATCGGCGACACCATCCGCGCCTCGCTAACTCCGCTGCCGAATGGCGACCGCACCGACGAAGTGATCGTGTGCCAGCAAATTCTGCAGGCTCTCGAATTACGCAGCTTCACGCCGCAGGTGACCGCGTGCCCCGGCTGCGGGCGCACGACCAGCACGTTCTTTCAGGATATGGCGGACCAGATCCAGACCTACCTGCGCACACAGATGCCGGTGTGGGGCGCCAAGTATTCCGGCGTCGAAGAGATGAAGGTGGCGGTTATGGGCTGCGTGGTCAACGGACCGGGCGAGTCAAAGCATTCGAACATCGGGATCTCGCTGCCCGGCACCTTCGAGGAACCGGTGGCGCCGGTGTATGTGGATGGAAAGCTCAAGTGCACGCTGCGTGGCGATCACATCGTCGAGGAGTTTCTGGTGATACTGAACGCTTACGTGGATCGCACCTACGCGATCAAGGCGCTCGAAGCCGTGGACGCTTAAACGAAGGGGTTGCGGATTTCTACTCCGCGAACCACTCGTCCAGCCTGCATGTCTTCCGTGAAGAGCACCGGGCATCGTGCAGCGGCGGCGGCACTCACAATCAGGGAATCGTAAAACGTCCAGCCAGTTTCCTCCATGATGGAAACGGCGCTCGTGTAGAGACCGGCGGTAGGGTGGATCTTGCAGAGCGGCCACAGGACCCGGTCGAGGAACCTAGTAGTTTCACCGGTGGACAAACGGCTGGCGAATTTTCCGAGCGCGACATTCAGAAACTCCTGGATCACCTGGGTGCTGATGGCGCATTGTTCCGATTCAATCGCTTCTACGATGAGCGATTCAGCTCTTTTCTGTTTGCGGGGCTGCGAATCGTCAAAGGAATACACAAAGATATTCGTGTCAAGGAAAAAGGCTTGACTCACGATTGCGGCGCTCTCTGGTTCATCTCCTCGCGGGTGAACTTTCTGCCGGGCCGAACGTGACGCAGTTGACCCATGATTTGCCGGTACTCCGCAGCCGTGGGCCGGCCACCAGAATAACGCTCCAGCCACTCGCGGAAAGCTGCGTTGAGTGTAGTGCGCTGCTCACGCGCGCGAAGGCGGGCGCGTTCTATGCTTTCAGACGAGGCGGATAGGGTAATATTCTTTAGATGTCCCACGAAATCAGTGTACACTGTTTTCGTGCACTTGTGGCCGTATCTACCCCTCTTGAATAGCCTGACTGCGCGAAGTTTCTTGGGAAAGATCGCTTGACGCTTTTAGGCCCGTAGCCATTGGGGGGAACAAACTTCCGTTACTTCGCGGCGATTTGAGCGTACAGGTTCCGGATCGCGGCCGGTTCCGCGGGACGCGGCGCCATGAGCATGTTCTCCGCCTGCGCCCAATGCAGCAGGCAGGAAAACCCATCCGAGCCTACGTAAGTATCGGGAGTCGCATAAGCAGGATCTTGCAAAGCCTCGGCCAAAGTCACAAAGCGATAGCCGCGCGATTGGAGCATCGCGATGAGTTGATCCGCCATGTCGGCGTTCAGGGCGCTGGCGTGGACCAGAAGGACCTGGCTGATTTCGTGGCCGAAGAGCCGGGACGAGGCATGCTCAAAGTAGCCCACTACCTTTTGCATGTAGGGAACGTACGCATCCGTCACCAGCTTCATGGTTGCCAGATCACCGTGCTCCTTCGCGTCCGCATAGACCGCGGCAAACATCCATTCGTTGCTGCCGATGCTGACCGGGGCGGCGGTATATCCACGCTTTGCCAGGAATGAATCGATCGCCGTCTTGATGTCCTGGTTATTGCCGGTATTCAGGAATGGATAACGGAAATACCTCTCGGTGCGCCCTCGTTCGCTCAGCAGCTTGCTGGTGACCGCTTCTCCGCGGACGATATCTCCCTCATAGGCATCGACTGTCGTCGCGTCGATATCGACGTGCGAGTAAGTATGGTTCCCGAGTTCCGCGCCGGCGTCGAGCCACATGTTGAGCAGGGACGGAAGGGCCTCCGGCCCAAGGCTCTTGCAGATCCGGCCCTCATTGACAAATCCAACTATAGGGACGGCGCGCGCGGTTAGGGTCGCAAGCAATTTCGCGGTGTTGGCTTTCAGAGCCGCAAGGTCGCAGGTCTGGCCGGCGGGTACCGACACCGCGGGCAGGTCGTCAAACGTGATGGCAATTTTCCGCCCGCTTGCCGGAGGCGCGACCTCGGCCCCCAGGGCGAGGCCGGTGAGCGCCAACGAGAGACAAACCCAGCGCATGATTGAGAATTTCATTGTCCTACCTGGCTTCGAGAACTAGCTCTGTGTGAACCACCGGCGGCGGGCATGGCAACGGTTTCCGTTCGCTGCGCTTCCTTTCATGCTCGATGGTCTTGCGGATAATCGCGTGCAGGGAAGTGGTGGGAGCCCAGCCGGTCAGGCCACGGATGTGGCAGATGCAGGGAACGCGGCGCCGCATGTCCTCGAAGCTGCCTTCGGGATAGGCTTCCTGGTAAGAGACCATCTCAATGCGGCTAGACGAATCGGCGGCAGTACGCACGCGCTCGGCGAGCGTCCGCATGGAAACTTCTTCGGACCCGCCGATGTTAAACACCTTGCCATTTGCGGCCAGGTTCTCCAGCAGGCGCATCAGCGCATCGATGCAATCGTCGACATACGTGAAATTGCGGGTCTGGACGCCATCGCCGAACACACGGATGGGATCGCCGGCCAGCGCGGAGCGCACAAACGCCGGGAGCACCATGCCGTAGCGCGCGCTTTGGCGCGGTCCCACGATATTGAAGAATCGCGTGACGATCACGGGAATTCCGTAAGAAGCGTGATACGCCAAGGCCAGGAATTCATCGAGTTTCTTGGCGGTGGCATAAGACCAGCGCTCAATGCTGGCGGGCCCCAGGATGGAATCGGCATTCTCGCACAGGGATTCGGCATCGTTCTTGCCATATACTTCCGAAGTGCTGGCGATCAGCACGCCGCGGCCGGTTTCGGCGCAGGCGCTGAGAACGTTGTCGCACCCGTCGATGTTGATCTTGAGGGACGAGAGCGGATCCTGCAAAATGCGCCGCACGCCGACGGCGGCAGCCAGATGGATCACGCGGTCGCTGGCCGCAACCAGCCGGCGGACCAGGCTTTTGCTCAGCACGCTGCCCTGGACAAATTCGAAGCGGGGATGCCCCGCGAGAGCCGCGAGATTGTCGAGCGAGCCGGTGCTTAGGTCGTCGAGAACCGTGACGCAATGGCCCTGCGAAATCAGGCGTTCTGAAAGATGGGAGCCTATGAAACCCGCTCCGCCAGTAATAAGGAATCGCATGTGTGTGTCCTTCTCTCTTGTCATTTCTTATTGAGGTTGTATGCCTAAACTGATGTAAAAGCCTTGATACCAGCCGTTCTGTGCGAGCAGGGTATAATTCCTGCGCTCGTAGGAGCCGTAAAGCCGCAGCTCTTTACCGAGCTTGACCGAAAGCCGCGACGTGACCGACCAATTCGGCAGATAGGAGGCGGAACTGAGGATCTGCTGCGTGCCGCCTTCGCCGCGGAGCTCCCAGGTCAGCCACTTTTTGACTTCACCGTGGGTATTCAAGAATCCGTCGTAGTGGCTGTAGTGATCCGGCGTAAAGAACCCGGAGACGGCCAGCATGTCGCGGGCGAACGCTTGATGCGAGGTCAAGGCTCCAGCATCCAGGTGGAAATGCTGGCGGTAGATCAGATTTCGCGTGAAGACCGCGTCCCCCTGCCAACTGCTGTTTTGATCGCTCCACCAGCGGCGGTCGAGTTTCACGCTGGCCGAAGTTTTCGAATTGAACCAGTAGCCAATCTCGGCGAAGCCGCCGGTGGAGGCGATGCCCTGGTCGATCGAGCGCGGCGTTACTTTCAGGAACTCCCGCGCGGAGCCGAGCGACACGGTCCAGCGGTCCCAGGGGGAGCCGGACAGCACCGCGCTGTAAGTGGGGCGCAGAGTGCCGTCGCCGGAGCGCGCCGAACCGCCGCCCGCCAGCGAAAGGTGCATGCCGGGGGCGATGAGGGCGGTTCCGCTTACCGCAAATTCGCGCGCCGATGCGCGGTCGCGTCCGTCGGTGAAGACTCCCCCGGTGGGAGCCGAGGAATAAAACTGCGATGCGTTCAAGCCGATGCTGTGATCTCCCCGGATCGGGATGGTCACGGCCGTCTGATACATGGTGTCGTGAATGCCGTCGGAATCGTTATAAACCGAGACCGGAACTTCGCTGTGTACCCGGTCCATCTCATTCAGGCGGCCTTCAAGATAGCTGGCCATGTCGTTGCTCGAGGTCGAATCCGGCAAGTTGCGGACTTCCTCGGAAGCGGCGTGGTTCAACCCAAGCGCTTCGAGGGTGGCGACATGGGCCACGCGGGCGTTGGCGAGATCGGGCTGCAAACTGACGGCCTGCTCGGCATCGCGCCGGGCATCCCAGCCGCGGTTCCCCGCCCAGTACAATATTTCCGCGCGCCGCGCCAATACTTGCGCGTTATGTGGATCACGCTGGAGGATCCGATCGCAAATCTTTTCGGCTTGGGTGTAGTTGCCCTGCGCCTGCAGCAGCTCGGCGTACTGGAGCGCGGCTGCGGAATCGGTTGGATTGACCTTGAGATACTCTTCAAACGACCGCGCCGCCGCAGTGCGATTCCCCGACCACAACTGATTTTGTGCGCGGCCCAGCAACGCGGGCAGTAGGCGGGTGCGATCTCCCGAGGCGGCTTTTGCCAGCGCGTCATAACACACGGCCGCTTCGGCGGGGCGCGGGATCCCGCTGAGAACCTCGCAGCGGAAAGCGATTGCTTCGGCTTCATGGCTCAAAGGCGCGCTCGCCAGGATTCCGAGCGACTGCTCGCTCTGCTTGGCCCATGCGTATAACTTTGCCAGCCTCAACAGCAATTCCGGGTCGTCATGCTCTTGAGCCAGCATTTCCTGAACGATCACGATGGCTTCCTTGTAGCGAGCGCCCATGGAATACGAACCTGCCAGTGCGTCCAAGTTATCCATGTCCGTTGGGTCCGCCCGGTGGTAGCGTTCCAACTCCGCGAGACGCTGGGCGTAATCGGGCGGAAGCGCTTCCTGCGCGGAAGCGAGTGTCGCGGACGCCAGCATCAATCCAACGACGTAAATTCGAACCTGAATCGCCATTACTTTCTCCAATTCCGATTTCCGCCCGCCAGATCGGCCACGCAGCGGACGGACGCGATGACATCGACACCCAGGCCCAAGAGGCGGACGGGCGTGGCCGGCACAATCATGGCGGCATACTTGAACCGGCTGCCCGAGTCGGCCGTCATCATAATCAGCAGCATGCAGAGCACGGCTTCGACGCCGATGGTTATGAAAAATGCTTCTGGGTTGAACGCAAAGAGGTAGAAGAGTATCAACGGATAGATCAGCTTTTCGAGCAGCGAAAACAGTTCCAGCCAACCCACCGGACGCCCGTCGCGGCGCGTGACTTCCCCGCCCCAGGCGGCGCGATACTGTTCCTGGACCTTGCGCTTTCCCTCGCCTTCGATCTGCTGCGCAGTCTTTCCTCCGCCAACGAATAAGCGTTTGATAAGCCGCAGCGGCGAGAGCGGCAGATCGCTAAAATAGAAAGTCGACTGCAGGAACGCCGAGGACCACAGGAACAACTGCCGGGGAAGGCGCGTGATGGGCGGCTCGGTCGACTCGCAGCCAACTCCGACGACCTGCACGCTGCGGTAGCCCTTCCAGTTGAAAAAGTGCCCGATGTAAATGTCTTCCGACATCGAGAGGTTGTCGCCGACGCGCGGCTTAGCGTATTCGAAACATTCCTGGAGCCGCTTGGTTTTGTACGCCACCGCGCATCCCACGGGATTGAGTTGGCCCCCGAACAACTTAAGGGTTCCGTCGTACAACGTCCGCTGCAGCAGGATGTACATAGGCGCGCGGTAGAGGATGGTAAGAGTCGTCAGGAAACGCAGCCAGAAGCCCTCTTTGGCGGGCGTGGGCAGAGCGAACTCGGATTGAACCGCGCGAACACTCTCGTCGCCCTGGGCGATTTGATTCCGGCGGCGCTGCGTCAGCGGCATCACCTCGCCGCAGGCGGCGGATACACCCGCGTTCTTATACAGCTCTTCAACCAGCCGCGAAATATAGTTGGGACTGACCAGGACGGTGTCGGCATCCAGGATCACCATGGCGTCCGCGTCGGTCTGCTCGCAGTATTGCCGGAGTGAAGGCGTCTTGCCGATGGATTTCTCGCGCCTGACGACTTGGATCTCGCGACCGCTCAGCTCCCGGTAGCGCTCGACGACATGGCTGGTACGATCCGTCGATCCGTCGTCGAAAACCACCACTTTCCGGTATGGAAAATCCTGCCGGGCAAGCGAGGAGAGCGCCAAGGCAATGGCTTTTTCCTCGTTCTTAGCCGGGAGAACGACGTCCACCACGGCGTTTTTCCAGTCGACAGTGGGGGTCGAAACAGTTCGATCCCAGCCGCGGAGCTTGCCAAACATCGCCATCATCAAGCTGGGCGATAAAAACCAATAAGAGATTGAAGCCATAGTTCCGTTACTCTCGGTACTTGAGAGTAGCCGGGGAACCGCAGACCCGCCCATCCGCCTGTAGTACTGTTCCGAAAACCGAAGGGCTAAGGCCAGTGCGGTGATTACCTTAGCTGTGAGGCTGAAGTGAAGGGATAACGATCCTTTTGGAACCGGGCCCAGAACTTCTAAACTGGTTATGCGCCCAGTATTGAGTTCCTAATACGCATTCGCGAACCGATAAGGGCCGTGTGTCGAAACTGCGACTGGCGGCTCGCTGGGGTGGTGCCCTTGCGCTCGGCCTGGGGCTGGCGATCCGCGGCCTGGCCCAAACCGCGCCTCCACGAGATCTCACCCAATTCAGCTTGGAAGACTTGATGAACGTCCAGGTCACATCGGTTTCCAAGAAAGAACAAAAGCTGGCGAAGACCGGCGCCGCGATCTTCGTAATTGCCCAAGAAGATATCCGCCACTCGGGTGCGAGCACCATCCCGGAAGTTCTGCGGATGGTGCCGGGAATCGATGTGGCGCAGATCGATGCCAATACGACAGCGATCAGCATTCGCGGCTTCAACGACCGCTTGGCGAACAAAGTACTGGTTCTCATCGACGGCCGAACCGTCTACACCCCCACCACGTCCGGGGTGTATTGGGATCAGCAGGACGTTCCGCTCGAAGATATCGAACGCATCGAAGTAATCCGCGGGCCGGGCGGCACCGTCTGGGGCGCGAACGCGGTGAATGGCGTCATTAACATCATCACCAAGAGCGCCAAATCCACCACCGGCGGATTGATCACCGCGGGCGGCGGCTCCCAGCAGACTGCCAGGGGATTGGCGCAATACGGCGCCAAGGCCGGCCAAGAGGGGGCCTACCGGGTTTTCGGCGACTACTCGAACACCGGAAGCCTGACCGCGTCCGATGGCAGCCGGGCGGCCGACGGCTGGCATATGTTTCACGGAGGGTTCCGATCCGATTGGGATCTTTCGCCGCGCGATACCCTGACCGTTCAGGGCGATCTGATGCGGACGGGTGAGGGCCAGACGATTGCGGTAGTGTTTGCGGACGCCTTACCGCTGCAAAGTACTTTCAACGATAGCGTGACGGCGGACTCCGGCGATATCCTGGCGCGCTGGAACCACGTTTCCCCGAACGGTTCGGACACTTCTTTGCAAATCTATTTCGACCGCTACAAACGGAATGACGAAGGCGTCACGGAAACGCTGAATACCGTGGATCTCGACTTTCATAAACACTTCGCCGCCGGATCGCGAAACGATATCGTGTGGGGCGCGGGTTATCGCATGACGAGCGACGATCATCTTCCGGGGTACGGGAAAACGTACGTGCCGCTCGCGCGCACAAATGGTCTCTTCACCACATTCTTTCAGGATGAGATCCGTTTGACGAATACCCTCTGGCTCACGCTGGGATCGAAATTCGAGCACAACGCCTATAGCGGCTTCGAATACGAACCAAGTGCGCAACTGGTATGGACGACAACCCCCCGCAGCACCCTGTGGCTTTCCGCGGCGCGGGCTGTTGTGCAGATCAGCCGGGAGGAGTCCGATCTGCGGGTCGACCTGTCCACCTACCCGCTGCCGGGCGGAAACTTCGGCTTGGTCCAGGTTACGGGGAATCCCAATCTCAGGCCGGAGGAATTGCGCGATCTCGAAGCGGGGTACCGCGCGCAAGTTTCTCCCCGCTTCGCTTTGGACATCGCGACCTTCGCAAGTTTCTACCGGAACTCTACGACCACCGTTGAAGGCGTTCCATTTTTCACGACCAGCCAAGGGCCGCCGCATTTGGTGATACCCCTTATCTTCTCCGATATTGCGAGCGCACAGACATACGGCGCGGAGGTTTTCGCGAATTGGAACGTCACCCGCCGCTGGCGGGTCGCTCCTGGATTGAGCGGGATTCACCTGACGACGCATGACCCAAGCGACCAACCGCACGTGACGGAGAATGCCGACAGCACGCCTGAACTTCAGGCCCAACTTCGTTCGTTCGTGAATGTGACGCGCAATCTGGATTGGGACGCGACTCTTTCTCATACCGGGCGCTTACGGGATGGAGGCGATGGCCCGGTCCCGGCCTATACCCGTCTCGACACCCGGCTCGAGTGGCGGCTTGGGGAGGGCGTCTCTCTAAGCGTAGTGGGGCAAAACCTGCTCACGCCGCGCCACGCCGAGTTTCACAATGCCTACGAACTGCGCCGGACGCTGGTCGAGCGCAGCATTTTCGCAAAGATCACGTGGCGTTTTTGAGGCGCGGCGGGGCACGCCGCGCCCCGATATGCCTACAGGCCTAAAGCGAACAAGCGACGACGATGAGTTCGCGAACCGCGGTAGTGAACCGATAAGGGCCGTATGTCGGAATCGCTGGCCGGTGGCGGGGCTGGGCGTCGCATGGCAATTCTGCTGGTGCGCGTGGGCGTCACCCTCGCTTTTGGCTTGGGAGTACCCGTCCGTGGCCTAGCCCAGACGCCGCCGCCGCGCGACCTCACCCAGTTCAGCCTGGAAGACCTGATGAACATGCTCAGCCTGATTTTGTTGCTGGGAGCCGCTCTCCAACTGAGCGCCCAGACGCCAGGTCCCGCGTTCGACGAGTATCAGGTCAAGGCCGCGTTTCTCTATAACTTCGCCAAGTTCGTCGAGTGGCCGCCAGGCACCTTCACGAATTCCACCGACCCGATCGGCATCTGCATCGTGGGTCAGAATCCCTTCGGCTCGACGCTGGAGAATATGGTGCAGGGCAAGAAGGTCGGAGACCGGCCGTTTACGGTTCGGCAGCTCCCCAACGCCCAACAGGCAATCCACTGCCAGATTCTTTTTATCGGCGCGGCCGAGTGGAAGCGAACGCGCGCACTGCTCGACGAGTTGAAGAATCCCGGCGTTCTTACCGTGGGAGAAACCGACGATTTTACGGCCCTCGGCGGGATCATCGCCTTCCGGCTGGAGGGTACCCGAGTGCGCATTAGAGTGGACCTTCAGGCAGCCGAGCGCGCCAAATTGCGCATCAGCTCCAAGCTGCTCAGTCTGGCGGAGATCGCGAAGAAGCAACTATGAAAATGCCCGCGTACTACCGTAATCTTCCGGTCGCCCAGAAGCTCCAATGGGCCAGTATGGTGGTAGGAATCACCGCGATGCTCCTGGCAAGCGGCTCGCTGCTGGTCGACGATCAGATTCAGGACCGTGATGCAATGCGCCGCGATTTGGGGGTGATGGCGGACATCTTTAGCGCCAATAGCACCGCAGCCTTGACGTTCAGCGATCCCGCCGCCGCCAAAGAACTGCTCGCGACTTTGCAGGCCAAGCAGCACATCACTGCCGCCTTTCTCTATTCGGCCAACGGAAAGCCCTTCGCAAGCTATCACCGCTCGCTGGGTATCGAGAGCTTTCCCGCGCTGCCACTGGTGGCGGATGGAAGCCGTTTCGATTCTCAGGACTTGACTGTATCCAAGAGCATTCTGAGCGGCGGACAAAGAATCGGCACGGTGGTGCTGGTGTCGGACTTGGGAGAGATTCATAACCAGCTGGTGCATTTTCTCTGGGTGGTTCTGGCGGTCATCGTGGGTGCGTCGCTGCTGGCTGTGATGCTCTCCTCCTGGCTACAACGTCCCATCCTCGCGCCTATCGAACATCTGGCGTCGGTGGCCCGATTGGTGTCGATGGGCAAGAACTATAGCGCGCGCGCGGTCAAGCAGTCCGACGACGACCTGGGGCAGCTCACCGACACCTTCAACGAGATGCTGGCTGAAATCCAGAGCCGGGATGAGGCGCTGCTGCGGCATCGCGACCAATTGGAAGAGACCGTGGCGGCGCGTACCGAGGAACTAGTCAAGTCCAACGTCCAGCTCCTGGAAGCCAAAGAAAAGGCCGAGGCCGCCAGCCGCGCCAAGAGCGAGTTCCTGGCCAACATGAGCCATGAAATTCGCACGCCCATGAACGGTGTGATGGGCATGACCGAGCTGGTACTCGACACCGATCTCACCACCGAGCAACGGGACTATCTGAATACCGTGAAGTCCTCAGCCGACTCCATGCTGTCGGTGATCAACGACATTCTGGACTTCTCGAAAATCGAGGCTGGGCGGCTGGAGCTGGATCCGGTCTCCTTCAATATTCGCGACCTGGTGGAAGAGACGGTCCGGGCGCTGTCGCTGCGGGCGCACGAAAAGGGTCTGGAAGTGATCTGCGATGTGCTAGCGGACGTCCCGGAGTATGTCGTTGGCGATGTGACGCGAATCCGGCAGGTGATGGTGAATCTCTTGGGGAACGCCGTCAAGTTCACCCAACAGGGCGAAGTGGAGCTGGAAGTGACCTTGCAATCCCAGACCGCCGCTCACCTGTGCCTGCAATTTCTGGTGCGGGACACCGGAATCGGCATCCCGCAGGACAAGCAGAAGATGATCTTCGACGCGTTTTCGCAAGCTGATGGCTCGACTACGCGAAAGTTCGGCGGCACCGGCCTGGGGCTGACCATCTCCGCGCGCCTGGTCGAGGCCATGGGCGGAAAAATCTGGGTCGAAAGTGCGCCTTCAAAAGGGAGCTGTTTTCATTTCACGGCGGCGCTGGGAGTTTCGAGTGAAACCCGGCAGCTCGCCAAACTGGCGGAGGCGATCCCGCTGGCGGGGATACGAGTGGTGGTGGTCGACGATAACCTTACCAACCGGCGCATTCTGTCGGACATGCTGTGGGGCTGGGGCATGCTACCGGCCCCGGCGGCCAGCGGCCCGGAGGCTCTGGCCCATCTGCGGCGGGGCCTCCAGCGGGGCCAGCCCTACGGCCTGGTTCTGACCGACGTCCACATGCCGGAGATGGACGGCTTCGAGCTGGTGAAGCGAATTCACGAAACTCCTGGATTGACCCAGCCGGTGATCCTGATGCTCACCTCCGGAGACCGCGGCGACGATATCGCGCGCTGCCGGAAACTAGGGATTTCGTCCTATCTGACCAAGCCGGTTCGCCGCGCCGAGCTGCGTGCGGCAATTGCCGCGGCGCTGGCGCACGAGGCCCCGCTGGGAGATTCCGCCGTTCGGTCAGCTGACTCAAGTGCGGATGGAATTCAAAAAGATCGCGGCGTAAGCTGCCGCATTCTTCTCACCGAGGACAACATTGTCAATCAGCGGGTCGCCCGGCGGATTCTGGAAAAGGCGGGTCACATAGTGGCCATCGCCGAAAACGGGAAGGAGGCGTTAAGAATACTGGCAGAGCAGACCTTCGACCTGATCCTCATGGATGTGCAGATGCCCGAGATGGGCGGTTTTGAAGCCACCGCACTCATCCGCCAGAAGGAGGAACTCACAGGCCGGCACATCCCCATCATTGCGATGACTGCGCACGCGATGGCCGGCGACCGCGAACGCTGCCTCGACGCCGGAATGGACGACTATCTCGCCAAGCCGCTGGCCGCATCCTCGCTGCTGGAAATGGTGGCGCTCTACGGCTCGAAGCCGTCACCGGTCGAGGTCGCTTAAGGACCCGCGCGAGAGGCACCTCCCGGGGGCACTGCAGACAGACCGAGCTCTCGCCGTGTCAACCGATGCGTGGTTCAAGCCACGCCGACGGGATCTGCCAATCGCTCGCAAGAAGGCGTGTCGGAGGCGGTGACAAAGAGTGGCGACACCAGGGAGAAGAACCCCGCCGGGTTGCCATTGCGGTCGCACGTCAGGATGGTCAGGACCGCGCACTCCTGCTCCCCGGCGCTAGTGCGCAGAACCAAGGACTCTGGGCGGTGTGCGCCGCCAATCAACTGCGTCGACAGCATGGAACGCGCGGCCGCTTCCGACTGCGGAGTGATCACCTGGTAGATGCTCTTCTGCAGCGCATCGTCGGCGGATATTCCAAACAAGCGCTCCGCAGCCGCGTTAAAGAAGGTCAGGTGGCCGCGGAGATCGTGCGCGAACGCGGCGTTGCTTACGTGACTCAATATCTCCAGCAAGGTGGTGCGGGTATCCTGCACAGCGTGCTCAAAGCGCCCGTTCTCGCGGGCGATGCGATCCAGCGTCTGGGCGTTCCACCAGATAAAGAGAGCCAGCAGGAGCATGGTGGCGACCACATGCAGAACCAGCCCGACAGGGGGTCCAAACCAGCCCGCATCCTGCCCTTTGATGCGCAAGAATCCCAGCACTATCGGGATCAACACCGAAGCCGGCAAAAGCCGCCGCGCCATGGCGCCACCCACGCTGTTGCTGGTCATGACCGCCATCAGCGTATGGTGGGCGTTCGAGCTTACCACTCCCAGCGACAAGAGGAGCAGGAGCAGCGTCGTCGTCATGGGCATCGTCAGATAGTCCGGCAGCGCCTGCGGAGCCATCCACCCATAACCGCTGGCGATCAGGGCGGCCGTCGAAATGGTGGTAACCCCCAGCGCGACGATCTGGCACAGCCAGTTCCGCCCCGCGCTCAGCAAGACCAGGGCGCAACCGAGCAGATAAAAGCAGAGTGCGGCCGCCGCCGGCATCAAGCCGGGCATGACCGCGGTGGGATCGCGCACGACGAACTTGTCAATACCCAGATCCAGGTGGAACCAAATATTTGCCAGGGAAAGCAAGCCCAGAAGGCCCACTGAGATCCGGAAAAGCTTGCAGGCAGTGTGAACCCAGGGGGTGACGCCGTCGTAGCGCGCGAGCCGTAGCGAGAAGCCCACCAGAATGAATCCCAGCGCGGCGTTGGGATGCACCTGGGCAATGAACCACAGGTGGCGGATCACGTAGGGCGGCAGCACGGACCAGCCGCAGAGCGCGACTAAGCCGGCGGCGATTCCAGCTAGTCCGATGCTCTGAGAAAGGTCAAGCCTGCGGGCCAGCACCCCGGGCTTCGTGCCGCGCCGAAGAATCTTCACTACCACTATCTCCGCTTTCAGGGGACCGAGTTGCCCTTCTGTCCTCTTCGGTCCGGCCGAGTGATTCTTTAAAGCTCAGGCTTGCCGCGGTTGGAACCGGGCGCCGCGGGAGCGGATGCTACACTGGTCACAACCATACGGGCGAACGTGGCGGAACTGGCAGACGCACTGGATTTAGGTTCCAGCGGTTAACAGCCATGTGGGTTCGACCCCCACCGTTCGCACCACCCCGCCTTAAAACGCTCGTGTTCCAATGCGGCCGGCGTGTGTTCTGGAACCAAAAGCAATTTAGGGCGTCAGGCGCCGCTTCGCCTGCGTTTTAATAATTCGCAAGCTTTTCGGTTCTGCCTGCCATCGCCCAACTTGATTCTAACCGGACAAACCTGAGGTTCCTGAAGGTGCCCAAAAGATATGTACCGCGCGGGAGTTTGAACGCGTACCGATTAGATAGCGGCTGGAGGGCTACGTTTATCGAAAGAGACAATCGCCGACATCCCCAGATTCCCTATGTCTGCCCAGTACGCATTTCTTGGGAAGACGCACACGGACTTACGAGCTACGGGCAAGCGAAGTGCCTTGATGTGTCAGAGGAGGGTCTGCGCATCGAGGTGTCGAAGCCAATCCCGGTTCACTCGAGAATTTCGTTTCGAGCCGAGGGGATAAATGTCGCTGGTTCCGCCACCGTGAAGCACGTCACGCGGCAAGGACCCAAATACATCCTGGGATTGAATCTGAGCCAGGCTCTGCGCGAAGACATCCTGACGGCGATCCGTGACAAGCATCCAGGCGAAGGTTAGCGTTTGCGGACAGATCATCCACAATGATCCATCGCTTTTTCACGCCGAGCTGCGGGGAAGGTTGTCCAGCATTCCGGGCCAGCCTCTAGCCGAATTCTTCGCTACAAGAGAGGGAGCCCTGTGGCTGTCTACTTGGCCCCGCCCGCATTCTGCCCCGCCGCCGCGCTGAAAAGGATTTTCTCGGTAGTGCCGCCCAAATCTATTTCGACGAGCTGCGGGCCGTTGGTCACAATCCCGGTGGTACTGTATTTCTGATCGCTCTTTCCTAGCGTCGCCGGAACCTCCACCACGTTCTTGCCATTTTTGAACATGGCTTTGTTGCCCTGCATTTCGACTCTGTACGGACCCGGCTGCAGTTGAGTGCTTCCAATCGTCACAGACTTCTTCAAGTCAATGCTGTGGCTGGAGGCGGCGCTCGCGACTCCGAGCGCAAGCGCGGTAAGACCGAATGCAAATATCATGGACTTCATTTGGAAAAGTTCACTCCTTAAAATTTATGAATCGCGACCAGGGGCATTCTGGCTTCTGTTAGCACAGCTGCATCGTTCCCAGTTGCGTTGTCTCACCTACTAGTTTAGTGTGGCTGCGAAAATTGCTCGTATGCCGTAATGCCACCCGCATCCCTGGTCTATCGGCTGCCCGCACTGACGTCGGGCGGAAACTAGGGCGCGGGGCACTTCTGCCGCCAGTGGGCGCAAGGCCGAACTGAATGCGGACTAGGGTTGGTGGACCAGCCGGATCTTGAGACGCTTCGCGCTCGTGACTTGGGCTGGCGTAAGAGGCGCAGGCCGAATGAAGTGCCTCCACCGTTTCAGCGCCTCGCATCCCTGATCCACCACCTGGAGCGTCCTGCGATATACTGACCCGTCAGGAGCCTGATGCCATGACTCGACGGGACTATGTTCAGATGCTGAGCGCGGGGGCCGCATTGGCCGGCGCGGTTCAAATTGCCAGCGCGGCGGCGGGCGACGCCGATCGCGAGCGCCGGATGAAATGGTGGCACGAGGCGCGCTTCGGCATGTTCATTCACTGGGGCCTTTACAGCACTCTGGGGCGTCACGAATGGGCCATGGAGAACGAAGCGATCCCAGTCGCCGAATACCAGCAGCTCGCCAAGACCTTCAAGCCCCAGCCCAACGCCGCGCGGGCCTGGGCCAAGCTCGCCAGGCAGGCCGGCCAGAAATACATGGTGATGACCACCAAGCACCACGAAGGCTTTTGCATGTTCGATACCAAGCTGACCGATTACTCGGCTCCGAAACAAGGACCGGGGCGGGATCTGGTGGCCGAATACGTCGAAGCGGCGCGAGCCGAAGGGCGGCGCGTGGGCTTCTACTATTCTTTGATGGACTGGCACCATCCCGACGGCGCGCGCTGCGCCACCGATGAGCAGGCTCGCCGCCGTTTCGTAGACTATATTCACGGCCAGATTCACGAGCTGCTGACGAACTATGGCAAGATCGACGTGCTGTGGTATGACGTAGCCTGGCCGCTGGATGCGCAGGGCTGGGAATCGGAAAAGATGAACCAGATGGTGTATCAGTTGCAGCCGGATATCATTGTGAACAATCGCAACAAACTGGATGGAGATTTCGGGACGCCGGAGCAACGCATCGAGGCCGAGAAGCGCGCCTGGGAATCGTGCATGACGATGAATGGAAGCTGGGGATATCAGACGACTGACGACGATTGGAAGACACCCAAGACCGTAGTTCGCAACCTGATCTCTTGCGCCCGCGATGGCGGAAATTATCTGCTGAACATAGGGCCCAAAGGGGATGGCTCGATCCCGCAGGAATCGGTGCAGATCCTGAGCGCCGTCGGCAAGTGGATGGAGTACAACGGAAAGTCCATCTATGAGTCCGATCAGTGCCAGCCGCGGCGGTCGAGTTACGCAAGTTTCACGCGCACCGGGAACACGCTATACATGCACATTCATTTCTGGCCCGGTTCCACCGCGGTGATCGCGGGCCTGATGGCGCCCGTCAAGTCCGCCCGCTTGCTGGCGACCGGCCAGGACGTGAAGTTCGAGCAGGACCGTTTGCGCGTGCGTTTCCTGAATCTGCCGGCGAATGCTCCCGATAGTCCGGTGACCACCATCGCGGTCGAATGCGAGAGTGAACCGAAGCAGGATAACGAGTTCGTCCGGCGGGAGCGGGAACGCCTGAAGGTCTAAGTTATCCACTGTTCCCAACGGACTTGTGGGACAGGCCCATGGCCTGTCGTTGCTTTTTGAGACAGGCCATGCCCCTGTCCTACCTGATCCCTCCCTTCAAGTTTGTAGAAACATCGCGTGTTCGGAGCCGTCTATTAAACAGTGGCTTCGACGATTGATACGCGGTGCCCGCGCTGCGCCTCCGAAATGGAGGAGATCGAAACCGATACCGCCGAAGTTCCCTTCGACGACTTGCGGTTATGCCCGAAGTGTTACATGGTCACATGGAACGATGAGCGCGGGCACCACACGCAACAGGGAGTTCCGGTCCCAGGGTCCGTAAAAAAGCGGGCTCTGGCGTAGTTTTAGCTCCTGCGGCTTCGCTTCTGCGGGCCGTCACTCACCGGCACCCGAGCCCGCGCCGAATGCCGACCCACTCCCTAAACACCGGAGGGTTTTCGAGCCAGGTGGTAAGCCACAGAATCATTTCTTCTTTATCCGGTCGCTTGCTCGGATTCCGGGCGGCCAAGCGGGCGTGCTCCTTCGCCGTGATCACCATCCGCCGGACTGCCATGCGGCGCGCCGCGTCGGCGGATTGATATTCCGCCAGCAGGCGAAGCAGGCTCGCTTCCAGTTCCGCGAACGTGGCTTGCCGGACCCCTTCGACCATCGGGGCGAGCGGCACGCCGCACTCCCGCAGCAGCCGGCGCAGATAGCTTTCCGATACCGGCGCCAGCTCCGCTCGAAGCAAGGCGAATTCGGCCTCGCCAATCTGGGGCGGATGGTGCTCCTCCAGCCAGCGTGCCAGTTCAGCGGATTTTCCTTTGCGCATGTTTAGAAGCCTGCCGATACGCGATTACGGCCTTCTCATGCTGCGCCATCGTCGCCGAAAACCGGTGACCGCCCCCCTCGGGCTTCGCGACGAAGTACAGGAATGGAGTATCGGCCGGCTCCAGCGCCGCGGTGAGCGACTCCGCGCCGGGATTGGCGATGGGACCGGGAGGCAGCCCCGCGTTTTCATAGGTATTGTACGGATTCGCACTGGCTAGATCCGACTTATGAATGGCGCCGCGATAGCGACTCTCAAGCAGCGCCGCGTAGATGGTGGTGGGGTCGCACTGGAGAAGCATCCCCTGGGCCAGGCGATTGCGGAACACGCTCGCAACCAGCGGCCGCTCGTTCGCCGACGCTGTTTCCTTTTCTACTAATGACGCGAGAGTGACGGTGCTGCGAACATCGGCGCCTTTACCAGCACTCAGCTTGGCCCATTCCTTGCGAAATTCATCCGTCATCATCTTCGACAATTGCGCCCCTGTGGTCGTGTGCGACAAACGATACGTCGATGGGAACAGATAGCCCTCGAGCGTCTTGGCCTTGGGGGCCAGATCCCGAATCAGCGCCGGGTCTTCCGCGGCTTTCAAAAAATCCTTGGAGGACATGACGCCTTCCGCTTCGAGCGCGCCGGCGATGTCGAACATGTTGCTGCCCTCCGGCACCGTAAATGCGAAGAAGTAAATGTCGCCGCGCGCGATACGATTGAACACATCGAGTGCGCTCGCCGGCTTCACGAAGCGATATTCTCCGGCTTGCAGCTTCGCTGAGGGACGGAACAGACGCGCCAGCCACAGCTCCCATTCATAGCGGATCACACCGTCGCGGGCGAGCTCACTCGCGATTCCGGAGGTGGATGTTCCACGTGGAATATCCACATAGGTTTCGGTCTTGAAGCCTTGATAGGGAGTGACTAGCATCGCCGCTGCGAAGCCGGCCAGCGCCAGAACCACGGCTATGAGCAGTTTCACGCCGTGCCCCCGGCGTCGAGATAACTCGCCAGCAGAATCACCGCAGCCAGGCGGTCGATGGCTTTGGCCCGCTTCTCGATGCTGATGCCGCTCTGCTTCAAAACGCGCTCGGCCTCCTTGCTAGTGAGCCGCTCATCCCAGAAACGCACGGCGAGACCGGTGCGCTCGGTCAGGCGCTGGGCGAAATCGCGAGTATAGACCGCCTGCCGCCCTTCGTCGCCGCGCATATTTAAAGGATGCCCTAGCAAAACCAACTGGACCTGGTGTTCATGGGCGATGGCTTCGAGCGCGGCGATGTCTTCGCGGATGGTGCTGCGCTGGAGCGTGTCCAGGCCTTGCGCGGATATGCCTAACGGGTCACTGAGCGCCAATCCAATGCGCTTCTTCCCCAGATCCAGCGCCAGAATCCGCCCGTTCCCTGAATTTTGCTGGAATTCCACGCTCTATCCAAATTATAGTGATAAATAAGGGTACTCACAGTAGGAATCGTGAGGCCCTCTGAGGCGCCCGTGGTGGTTCAGAACGCATCGATGCAAAAATCGCTCCAGGTGGGCGTAGGCATTCTTGCGGCCGCCGCCGCGATCGCTCTGCTCTACTTCGGCCGCATCTTCTTTATCACGGTTATCGTTGCCGCCATGATCGCCTTCCTGTTGGATCCCCTGGTGGTGATCTTCATAAAGCTGCGCTTGCCCCGCGGTCTAGCCAGCTTTGTGGTGTGTGCCATTGCGCTGGTGGCATTATATCTGGCGGGGCTGGGCGTGTATCTGCAAGGCCAGCAGATTGCGATCGAGCTGCCGGCGTATGGCGCGCGCATCAGCGACATCGTCGATACGGTCGCGACACGCATGGAGGGCATCGAGAACGGGATCTACCGCAGCCTGGTGCCCCGGCGCTTCCAGCCCCAGACCGGGGCTGCCCCTGCCCCGCCCCCAGACACTGCAGGGCGCGGAAAAAAGAAAAGAACCGAGACGCCGATCATTCTGCCCCCGATTCTGCCGCCGGCCGTGCAGGAGGTGCATATCCAGCAGGAGCCGACGCCGATATTCGTATATGCGTACACGTATTTGGCCGAATATTACAGCGTCCTGCTGATGGCCTCGTTTGTGCCGTTCCTGGTGTATTTCCTGCTAAGCTGGCGCGATCAAATCCGCGCGCGCTACCTGCTCATCTTCGAGGGCGAAAACCGCCATGCGGCAGCGGCCGCCTGGGGCGAACTGGGCGACATGGTGCGCGCCTACGTTATCGGAAACTTCATGCTGGGCCTGCTGTTGAGCCTAGCCAGCGCCCTGCTGTTCGCGTCCGTCAAGCTGCCTTACTGGCTGATCGTTGCGCCGATGAGCGGCTTCCTCAGCCTGATCCCTTATATCGGATTGCCTTTGGCTCTGCTGCCGCCCGTCGTGGCGGCATTGCCCGCCTCCAAGGAACCGGCGATGTATCTGTTCCTCGCCGTAAGCGTGGCGATGTTGCATTTGCTGGCGCTGAATCTGCTCTATCCCAAGTTCGTGGGCGGCCGGGTTCACCTCAATCCCCTGGTGGTCACGGTGGCATTGATGTTCTGGGGGATGCTGTGGGGCGCGATCGGACTGGTGCTGGCCATCCCGCTCACCGCCGCCATCAAGGCGCTGTGCGATCATGTCTCCACCTTGCAGCCGTACGGCCGCCTGTTGGGCGATTGATGATAGCGTAGCCCTATGAGCAAGGGTTTCTGGATCTTCCTGGTGGCGGGGCTCGCGGTGGTGGGCGGATTGATCTTCACTATGCTCACGGCGACGCAGGGCGCGCACCTCCGGCTGGAAGGAAAGATTTTGAAAGTGCGGGTGCTGGCGCTGCCAGGAAGAGCGGCGTCGATCGTGGTGGTCGACTTTCGCGTCACGAATCCATCGAACGTTCCCTTCGTGGTAAATTCCGTGACCCTCCATCTTGAACCATCCACGGGAGACGCCGCCGATGGCACTACGATATCCAAGAACGACATCGAAAATATTTTTCGCTATGAGAAGCTGCTGGGTCCGAAATATAACGACACGCTCAGTTTGCAGGACCGCATCGCGCCGCATAAGACGGCGGACCTGATGGCTGGCGCGCGCTTCGAAGTGCCCGAAGCTGCTGTGAATTCGCGCAAGTCGATTCGCCTGCGCATCGAGGACGTGGACGGCGCGGTGGCCGAGATTACGGAATAGGCACGGCATGACTGGAATAAAAGCTGGATGACGCGGCGCGTCAAAGTAATCCCCCGCAGCGCCAAAACTGAGATCGCCGGCGAAATGGCCGATGGCACTCTCAAGGTGAAGATCGCAGCGCCACCCCAAAAGGGCAACGCCAACGAGGCCTTGCGCTTGTTCCTGGCCGCGCACTATGCAGTTCCGCGGAGCGCCGTCACCATTGTCAGCGGACACTCCGCCGCGCTGAAACTGGTGCGCATCGAAGGCGTGCCTTGACTCGATGCTAGGGCTGCATTGGGGCGAGCACCGCTGCGCTTGCAGCCGGTGTTTTGGGAGCAAGCGCATTCAAATCGCGCGGCTGATACTTCCGCACATAGCTTTGGATAGCGGTTTGAAACCAGCTCATTCCCATGGATCTGGCTTCGGCAAGAGCGCGATCATTTCGCCAGTGATCGTGCTCGACGCGATAACAAGCAATCACACCGCCGGTGCGATCCGCGCCCCTCTTGCAGTGGACGAAAACCGGACCGGCGCCGCGGTCTTCGAGCAATCCCAGAACTTTTAGAACGCTTTCATTAGAAGGGGTCGCCATCCCATACATGGGCACACTGATATAGTGCATTCCGGCATCGGTGACCCACTTCTGTTCGGTTGCCGAACGACGTCCGGGCTCGCGCAAATCAATCACCGTCTGGATACCCAATTTGCTCAAGTTGCTAAAACCATCGCGCGTAGGCTGCGCACCGCGGTAGACATGATCATCAACCTTTTGGAAATTCCCGACTCCCTCCACATTTGGACCGGCGGATGGGGCAGCAAATCCCGCACTCGCCAGAGTAGCCACGATCAGCGCTGCCAAATAACGCGAACGGAAGATAGTTGGATGTTTCACGAGGCAGCCTCTATTCACGAACATTAAATCCAGCCTGGCTTATGCGCACTGGATGCGCAACGGCACGCAACGGTTGCCGGGAATCCAGGCGCGGAAAGCAGGACCCGGTGCAATAAGTTCACATCGATTAGAAGCCGAAACGAAACTGGATGCGGGTCCTCAAAGGGTCGAGCCGGACGTTCTGCCGGACGTTCTGAATGTCGCGGCCAGAAGCGAGAACATACTATGAACAACCCAGACAGTCCGAATTCGCTTCCGGACGCCCAAACCAACGACCCGAATTCCAACGACAACTCGTCGAATAACAGCAAGAAGCGCAACCAAATGAAGAAGCATAACGGGACGGACAATCCCAACTCGACCGACCAGCAGAGACCCAAGCAGTAGAAGGCGCGGATCGCGCAAAGCTCCCCCTCCGCGGCGCCGCCCGGTATGCGCATGCAGGTCCAAATTCGTGTAACGCAATCTGCCGCGCGGTCTCTTCATGTAGAGGAGCCAGGACCACGGTTGGTCCTTGCCCGGAATATTGAGGACCTTATGAAAAAGTTCATTTTTGTTGCACTTTTGACAGCTACCGCGATGTTCGCCCAGAAAGCCGAGCAATCGACCACGGACTCCAGCACCACTACCAAGACGGAAACCAGCGACAACGGTAGAAAGGTTAAGACCGATTCGACGACGACCAACTCCGCCGCCGATTCGAATGGCAATGCGACAAGCGACACCACCACCACTACGACCAAGTCCAAGAAACATCACGGGAAAGTGAAAGCCACCAGCACGACCGAATCAACTTCATCGGATAAACACCCCAACTAATAGGCGCTAGCGCCTTTCACCATCGGGTTCACAGTCCCTTCAGAACGGAGAAGTGATCATGACCGCCTTGGGCCAACCAGTCCCTTGGTGGGTGTGGAGGGGGCATGCCACGCACTGCCGCTTCCGCGCGCGGCGTGGTACCGGCATCGCGGACGTCTCTCTGCTTCGCCTCTGCTCTATTCGGGAAAAAAGGCAGCGGCATTCGGCACGGGCGCTTTCAGGAGACGAACATTCCGCCGTACTGGCATGTCTTCATGGGAAGCGCTTTCAGGACTGCTCTCCCGCGCAGGACACTGCCCGACCCGACCTGCCGCTTGACCCCGCTATCTCCTTGCCGCTAAACTGGATACAGGAGTTAGTCCATTCCCATGCTTCCGCGTAGCCGCGAGCTGCTTCACGAAATCGTCGCTGCTTACATAGAGACTGGCGAGCCGGTCGCTTCGCGCTCCATCGCACGCCGCCGCGGCGACACTCTCAGCGCCGCCTCCGTCCGCAACGTCATGGCGGACCTGGATGAAGAAGGCTACCTGCATCAGCCGCACACCTCGGCCGGCCGCATTCCCACCGAGAAAGCCTTCCGCAGCTACGTGCAGTCCTTGACTCTGCGCCGCATGGCCGCCGCCGAAATCGACCGCCTGCGCGCCGAATTCGGCCGTCTCGAAACGGTGGAGCAGCGCGTCGAGTACACGTCGCGCATGCTGATGGACATGACCCGTGGCTTTGGCATCGCCGCCGCCATTCGCCAGATCAGCCCCGCTCTGGAACATATCGAGCTGGTTTCGTTGCAGGACCGCCGCGTGCTGATGGTGGTGGTCACGCGCGACCACGAAGTCCACAACCGCGTGGTGACGCTGGACGAATTGGTCACCGGCGACGAGCTCTCCACCATCCGCGACTACGTGAACCGCAACTTCGCGGGCTGGACTCTGGAGCAGGTGCGCAAGGAACTCTCGGCGCGCCTGGAACACGCCAGCGCGACTTACGACGAAATTCTGCGCAAGCTGACCATTCTGTATTCGAAGGGCCTGCTGGATATTGCTTCCACTCCCGAAGTTCACATGGAAGGCGCCAGCAATCTGGTGGGGCTCGACCTGCACCTTACCAAAGAAAAGACCCGCGAGCTGTTCCGCGCGCTGGAAGAAAAGAAGCGCGTCCTCGAACTGGTCGATCGTTTCCTCGAACAACCCGCGGGCGAAATCGGCGTCCACGTGGGGCTGGCCTCCACGCATCCGTCGATGGGCGAGCTCTCGCTCATCGGAGTCCCGGTGCAGCTCGCAAGCGGTATTTCCGCGGTCGTCGCGGTGCTTGGCCCCATGCGCATGAACTATGGCCGCGTCATGTCGGCGGTGCAAAATGTGGGCCAGGCGTTCGTCGATTCGTAACCGGTTCCTGATTCTATAAATACAGATTCGCTTCGGCGTAATGTTACGCTGGAATTGTGCGAAACGGAAAGAAAATGAGCAGCGAGAGCATCGCTAAAGATGAGCCCGAGTCGTCCCCGACGGAAGCCGACTCCCGCGGACGATTCACCCGATCCGATTGCCGAGCTGACGGCTGAGCGCGATCACCTGGCCGCCGAAAATGCCGAGTTGCAGGACCGTTTCCTGCGCGCCCAGGCGGAGTTCCAGAACTCCCGCAAGCGCGCCGAGAAGGAACGGGTCGAGTTCGCCGAATATGCCAGCACCGAAGCGGTGCGCGCCCTGCTGCCCATCCTGGATGACTTCGAGCGCGCCATCAAAAGCGAGTCGTCCGACAAGGAATACAGCAAGGGCATGGAGATGATTTACCAGCGGTTTTATGACTCCCTGAAGAAATTGGGATTGGAGCCGATTATATCCACAGGACAGCCCTTTGATCCGCATGTTCACCACGCCGTCGAAATGGTGGAGACCGATGAGGCCGCCGATCACACAGTGCTCGATGAGTACCAAAGAGGCTACAATTTCAAGAACCGCCTGCTGCGTCCCGCGATGGTGAAGGTCGCGGTCGAGCGCGGGTCCAAGTAAGCGAATTTGAGTGCGGGCAAGGTGTAAGAAGTGAGCGTAACCAAACGCGATTATTACGAAGTGCTCGGCGTCACTCGCGATTGCGAGGAGACCGTACTTAAAGCCTCCTATCGCAAGCTCGCGCTGGAATATCATCCCGATCGCAATCCCGGCAACCATGCCGCGGAAGAGAAATTCAAGGAAGCCGCCGAGGCCTATAGCGTCCTGAGCGATGCGCAGAAGCGTGCCGCCTACGATCGCTTCGGCCATAAGGGCGTGTCCAGCGCGGCGGGCAACGGCTTCGATCCCTCCGCTGGCTTCCCCGATCTGGCCGACATCCTGAGCGACGTGTTCGGATTCGGCGACGTGTTCGGCAGCGCCGGCCGCAGCCAGCAGCGCCGCTCGCGCGCCCAGCGCGGCGACGACGTTCGCTACGACCTGGAGATCAATTTCGAAGACTCCATGCGCGGCATCTCGATCGACATTCAGGTTCCGCGCCTGGAAGAATGCGGCCGCTGCCACGGCAAAGGGGCCGAGCCGCGAGGACGGACTCACCACTTGTCCCATCTGCCGCGGCAAGGGCGAAGTGATTTATCAGCAGGCGTTTCTTTCCGTGCGCCGGACTTGCAGCCAGTGCGGCGGGCGCGGCCAGATCATTCGCCGTCCCTGCAAGGAATGTAAAGGCGAAGGCTATCTGAAGCGGGAGCGCAAGCTGAAAGTGAACATCCCGGCGGGCGTCGACGACGGCACGCAGCTCCGCCTCTCGCAGGAAGGGCAGCCCGGCGTGAACGGCGGCGGGACAGGCGACCTTTATGTAGTGCTCAAGGTGAAGGCCCATCCCATCTTCGAGCGTCATGAAGACGATCTGCATTGCACCGTGCCCATCAACACCGCGCAGGCTGCGCTCGGCGCGTCCGTGGATATTCTTACGCTGGACGGTTTGCAGACGGTTAAGATTCCGGAAGCCGCGCAGGGCGGCCAGCGCCTGCGCATCAAGGGCCTGGGCGTACCGCATGTCAACGGCAGCGGCCGCGGCGACATGTTCGTGCATCTGGACGTGCGCATTCCCACCAAGCTTTCGCGCGAGCAGCGCAAGCTCTTCGAGCAGCTTCGCGAGCTTCTGCCGGCTGAAAACGAGCCCAGCGAGAAGGGCATCCTGGGCAAAGTCAAAGACTACTTCATGTAGTCTTCGGAGGCAGGCGGCTGCTGCGCGCGACCGCTTCGGCGAAATGCGCTGCCAGCGGCGCGATGTCTTCCACTGTCACCAGCATCTTGCGCCGCCAGTTGGGATACTGCCAGGTGCTACCGGGCAGGTTCTGCTGTTCGGTTTCGCCCGAGAGATCTTCCTGATTGATCACCGCAAGCACGCAGGGCGTGGACAACAAAAATCCCAGCGGATCGCCGGCGAATCCCGCGGCGCGGAGCGCCTCTTCTAGACGCCAGACCTCGCCCGCGCGATGCGCCTTTTGCCGCTGGTACTCCGCGTCATCCGCCAATCCCGAAGCTCGGCGCGCTTCCAGATCGCGGGCCGCGGCGAATCCGGCGAGCGTCGGCAAGTCGTGAGTGGTGGAGCACACCAGCGCACGTTCCGGATAGCTGTTGGGCGGCCGGAAGTTTCCCGCCCCGTCGCGCTCAAACCACAACACGCGGTAGCTCAGGATTCCAGCCTCCGCCAGCGCCGCGCGGGCCTCTCCGGTGACCGTTCCCAGATCCTCGCCGATCACGATGAAATTGCCGCGCACGCTTTCCAGCGCCAAAATGCCCAGCAAGTCCTGCGCGTAATCCTGCACGTAAGTGCCCTGGCTGGTCTCGAAGCCTTGTGGAATCGTATACAGGCGCAGGAAGCGCATCACGTGATCGATGCGCAGCCCGCCTCCGCACGCCGCGGCGTTGCGGATGGATTGCGCGAACAACTGATAGCCGTTCGCGCGGTGCGCTTCGCGATGGGGCGGAGGGAAACCCCAGTCCTGCCCGCTGGGCGCGAGCTCGTCGGGCGGCGCGCCCACGCGCGAGCCGGTCGCGAAAAACGGCCGCAGAGCCCACAAGTCGGCGCCGTATTGATCGGTGGCCAGCGCCAGATCGTGATACAGGCCGATGCTCATCCCGGCGGCGAGGGCGCGCGCGTGCGCCGCGGCGGCCTGCAACTGAATCTGCCATTGCAGGAACTTGAAAAACAGAATACGGTCCCCATGTTTTTCGGCAAACTCGCCGGTCGCGGCGGAGCGGGGGTCGCGATACTCCTCCGGCCAGTCAGTCCACAGCCAGACGTTGGGATCGCGTCGATGCATTTCTTCGTCGAGCGCGCAGAAGGTGGCGTAATCCCGCAGCAACTGACCTTGCGATCCGATGTAAGCCTCAAATTGATCCTGTTCCAGATGCGCCGGGCCGCGGCCGGCGAGGAACTGTTCGAAGATGCGCCCCAGCGCTGTCAGCTTCACTCGCGCCACGCGCTCGTATTCGACGAACTCACTCGACGCGCAGCTCTTCAATCTCGCGCCGCGTGGAGTCATCCAGGTGCGCGTCGCCGATTCGCTCCACGTCAAGATAAATGAAGTTGCGGAAAAACGCGCACTGCGGCAGGTAGGGGCTGGTGTTATACGGCTGGCGATTGGCGATCGCATGCAGCGGATTCAGCGCTATGAACGCAGCTCCGGCGGGTGCGAAGGCGTCGATCAAAGCCTCCAGATCGGTGAAGTCTCCGCATCCCCAGTTGCGACTGGAACGCAGCCCGTAGAGGCTCACCGCCAGCCCCGCGGCGCGTTGCGCCGCCGCCTTGGCGTGGCTGGGACACACGGTCAGCCGCGCTTCGGCAAAAGTTTCGAGTTGCGGCTCATGCACCCACAGCATGCGGACGTGGTGGTAACCCAAACGCAACGCCGGCAGCGGCACCCGCTTGGCCAGCCATTCGTAGCCTTCGACGTTCGCAGTTTCGAGCGTCGGCAATTCGGCCATCCAGAACCAGTGATGTTGCAGCTCGCCGTTTTCCCATTCGATTTCGACCTTCATCGATGCGCCGTTGCGGCTGGCCGGGATGTGCACACGCAGATGATCCAGGCCTTCGCGAATCACCAATGTCGGGTCGATTGGCCGACGCCATCGCGCCGCTTCGCGAGTTGCCAATCCATCGGCGATTTCCTCCGCGCTTCCGGCGGAAAATCCCAGCGACGCCAGCAACGCACGCAGCACTTCCGGCGACGCCTCATGCTCGCGGCCCCAAGTGTCGGTGTAGCGCAATTCAATGCCGTAGGCTTGCGCCGCGCGGGCCAGAAGCTCGTGGTAATTCATGGAGCTTTTAGTGTAGCCGCGACGCTGGCGACGCATAACATGATGCTGAGCCGCCCGTGAGATAATGAAGCCGTGGCCTTGACCGACACCGACTTTCATCTAAGCCAGCCCCCGGAGCTGTTCGCTCGCGCCGATCAGGAGCCGGAAGCCGACGAGTTCGGCGAGTCGATCATCATGACGACGCTCGGCAGCGTGGTTAACTGGGGCCGCAAGAACGCCATCTGGCCCATGAGCTTCGGCCTGGCCTGCTGCGCCATTGAAATGATGTCGATGATCGGCTCGCGCTTCGACATTTCGCGCTTCGGCGCCGAAGTGATGCGCGGTTCGCCGCGCCAGTCCGACCTGATGATCATCGCCGGCCGCGTCTCGAATAAAATGGCGCCGGTCATCCGCCGCCTGTACGAGCAGATGCCGGAGCCGAAATGGGTGATCTCGATGGGCGCCTGCGCCACTTCCACCGGCGTGTTTTCGAACTACGCGCTGGTGCCGGTGAATCAGGTGATTCCAGTCGACGTTTACGTTCCCGGCTGCCCGCCGCGCCCCGAGCAGTTGATCTACGCGATTACCATGCTGCAAAAGAAGATCGAGCAAGATACGCACGTAGTCGCGAAGCTGCTGAATATCGACTAAGAAACCGATAGGCCCAACGTCCTTCGTTCGCTACAGGTCTTAACGTCCCCCAACGAGGACCGAAGCTATAACGGGAGCGTTCGAGTGACTGACATACGAACACTCGACGGAAGAGCAGTCATACATTGTGAACGTGTAGATTGAGCTATTCCCTTCAATCCACGGAGCCGGGCAGTCCGCATTCGAACACTGGAGAGCGGCCCCAAAAAGGTATTCAGGGCCGTTCCCGATCCTCACCCAGACTTGCGCGTTGGATACTGCGGAGGTCGTCCAATTGATGTACGAAGTACAGGAGTTTCCGGACAAGGTGCAAGGGTTAGGTGAAGCGGAGATTTGTCCGCACGGGTTGCTTGCCTTGTAGACCTCCGCGGCGTTTATGAAATTGAGATGAATGTTGTCCGGCGTACTGGCTCCCCCGATTACGATGACACTTCCATCGGAGAGCAGCGTCGCGGTATGCATGAGGCGCCCGGAATTCATATCGGCAGTCCGACTGAACATGCCCGAAGCTGGATCATAAATCTCGGCGGACTCAGTAGCGCCAGGGAACGACCATCCGCCGGCAATCAGTACGGTGCCGTCTGCCAACGCCGTTGCCGTATGGGAACCGCGGTCCGTCGTCATACTGCCCACTGATTGGAATGAATTGGTCGCGGGGTTGTAGACTTCCGCGGTAGCACTGCCTCCCCCTGAGATCAGAACCTGACCATTCAGCAGTAGTGTGGCCGCGTGACCGCTTCGCGGAACTGCCATGCTTCCGGTGTAGGTAAATGAACCGGTTTCTGGATCATAAATTTCCGCTGATGCGATACTGTCCGCAGAATTGCTAAAGCCGCCGGTGATGAGAACTCTTCCATCGGGCAGCGGGGTTGCAGTATGGCCGAAACGCGCCTCGTTCAAGCTGCCAGTCAACGAAAATGCGCCGGTTGCGGGATCGTAAATCTCCGCGAACGGCAGCGATTCCCATTCGAACCCATTCGTCCATTCGCCGCCGGCGACGAGAACCCTCCCATCCTTCAAGAGCGTTGCGGTATGGTACTCCCTGGCGTAAACCATGTTTCCAGTTTGATGAAAACCCCTGTTCACCGGATCGTAGAGATCGGCTGTCGTGGTGAGAACGAAAGCATAGGACTCACCTCCTGCAATCAGCACTTGACCGGACTGTAACAATGTGGCCGTATGATAATCGTGCCATGAGATTCCGGCCGGAGCAAAACTCCCTGTGACCGGATCGACTAACTCGGCCCCAGGGACTACATCAAAGCCGTCGATTAGATCTGGACCAATACCGCCGCCGACAACCAACACGTGGCCGTCATTCAATAACGTTGCGGTGTGGTCCGCGCGAGCGCCAGCCAGGCTGCCTGACAAAGTAAAACTTCCCTGTCCGGGAACTTGCGCGCTTGCCGAATGACTCCCCATGATGGCGAGTAAGGCGAACAGGAAGGACGCGGCGGCCCTTGAAGATCGCGCAACTATATCGCGAACAGTACTTTGCATCAATTCCCTCCGTTTGAGCTCACGGTTATGAGTGGTTTAGCTGCCAGGTCTGAATTTCGTGGTTATTGTCGCTTATCCCGTGATTGGCCCGGAAGTATGGGCGGCGTTCTTGGGGTATAACACCCCAATGAGGGCCTTCCACGTGCCGCTGATGATGTAAACTGCCAAGAAATGGAGATGGAAACGAATGGAAATCATCGCCGATGTTTCGGTGAGTTCGAGTTCGACCCCCAGTTGGAAAAGCTCTTTCGCAACGGCCGCCCCGTCAAAATTCAGCCGCAACCGTTACGAATCTTGGCAATTCTAGTTGAGCGTTCAGGGGAGATTGTTACACGGGAAGAACTGCGCGCCCTTATTTGGGGCAGCAACACCTTTGTCGAGTTCGATCAGGGCCTGAATTATTGCATACGCCAGGTCCGGCTGGCTCTGGGCGACGATGCCAATGCACCGATATCCATCGAGACATTGCCAAAACAGGGATACCGGCTGATTGCCCCGGTGGCGGGGGTTATTAACCATCGGCCGGACGGCGTACCTGGCGAAGACGCGATCCGGGTTCAACTGCAGCGGATACTCGCGGGCGAGGGGTTTAAACGTTCCGATCGCATCTGCCGCTTTTTACGTTATACCGTTGAGCAAGTCCTTACGGGCCATGGTGACGAGATCAAGGAGTCGGTGCTCGCGGTCGAAGTTTACGATCGTCCTGCAGACTACAATCCCAAAATTGATCCCATTGTCCGCAATGACGCGCGGCGGCTTCGCTCCAAGCTTCGTGAGTACTACGACGCCGAAGGTCGCAACGACCCAATCATTATTGAATTCCCCAAGGGCAGCTACGCGCCGGTCTTTCAGGCCCGTGCATCTCCCGTGCCGGAATCGGCTGCGGGTGATGCGAGCTTCTTAAGATCCTTGGGCGGCCCCAGGATCGCTGCGATCGCAGCCGGCGCGCTGATCGTCGTTGTCCTGTCCACTATCTACGTTGCCCGCCGGCGCGTGCCAATACCGTTTGCCGGATCGTCCGCTTCGATAGCTGTCCTCCCATTCACGAACCTTGGTCCCGACTCGGGGAACGATTATCTCGGCGATGGCCTGACCGAGGACCTGATCAACGCTCTGAGCAATGTGGATGGTTTGCGGGTCCCAGCCCGGACGTCAGCGTTTGCTTTCAAGGGCAAGCAGCAAGATATCCGGGAAATCGGCGCGGAGTTGAACGTGGAGATGGTGCTCGAAGGGAGCGTTCGGAGACAGGGCGATAAACTCCGCGTCACCGCGCAACTCAACAACGTGTCCAGCGGATATCACTTATGGTCTGCGACGTATGACCGCGAATTCAACGATGCCCTCCATGTGGAGGGGGAAATCGCGGAAGCCATCGCCACTACGCTTCGGCTCAAGTTCGCCGAAGGACGGGACGGGCGCACGGCTGATCCCGAAGCTTATAACCTCTTTCAACAGGCTCGTTTTTTTTACCGGCAGGGCCTGGGTGTTCAGCGTACGCAGCAGAAGGCTATCGACTATTTCAATCAGGCGATCGCCAAGGATCCCGGCTACGCTTTGGCGTATGCTGGACTGTCCGATGCGTGGTTCGCGTTCTATGGGTTCGTGAACCCTGCACCGGAGGCCCTGGTTAACGCAGAAACGGCCGCTAGGAAATCTGTAGCACTCGACGATAATCTTTCCGAGGCGCATAATTCGTTGGCGAGTGTGCTCGCGGCGAAGCGCGATTGGGTGGGTGCAGACAAGGAGTTCCAAAAGGCTCTGGATTTGAATCCGCGAAACGCGAAAGCGCATTTGGATTACGCACTTGGGGAACTGGCGCTGACCGGCCGCCTGGAACAGGCGATAGAGGAGTCGACGCGGGCGATCTCGCTGGATCCGATCGCGCCGGAAATCTATGGATTAAAGGCAATGCTTCTCGTTTGCGCCCGCCGCTACGATGAAGCGATCGCACAGGCCAACAAATCGCTCGAATTGAATCCGCGGGCCATAGGTTCGCAGAGCATTTTGGCCCGCGCTTACGTGCAAAAGGGGCTGCTCGCGCAAGCGGCCGCTGAATTTCAAAAGGCTCAAGAGATGAGCCCCCGCCGCGCGCATTGGGCGGCGAGCCTGGCCGAGCTCTACGTGAAGTCCGGGCGGCGCGCAGAGGCCGAGAAGATGCTCGCGGAATGGAACCAGCGGCCCGGTAGAGAATTCGGTCACGCGGAGTCCATGGCGATGATCAATGTGGGTTTGGGCAATAAAGCTGAAGCGTTTCGCTGGCTGGAGCAGGCGTATCGCGAGAAATGGAGCCGGCTCGCTTGGATAAAAGTCGATCCCGAGTACGATAGCCTGCGTGGCGACCCTCGATTTTCAGCCTTGATCGGCCGAATGGGATTGAACTAGCGATATAATGGCTAACGTTTCACCGCCGCAGGGGCCGATGTAAACTCAAGGTATGAGGATCCTGGTGGTCGAGGACGAAAAACGTATCGCGGACTTTTTGTCGCGCGGCCTCGAGAGCGGCGGCTATACAGTTGACGTGGCCGGCGATGGCGCCTCGGCCCTTGAAATGGTGCACGCCACCGAATACGATCTCATTATTCTGGATTTGGGCCTGCCGGATATGGACGGCATGGCCGTACTCAAGAAAATCCGCACTCGCAAAACCAGCCCGCCGGTGTTGATTCTGAGCGCGCGCGACGCCGTCGATGACCGCGTCAAGGGACTTGAAAACGGCGCCGACGACTACCTGGTCAAGCCCTTCGCGTATGTCGAATTATTGGCCCGGGTGCGGGTTCTGCTGCGCCGCGGCCAGCCGACGCCGGAGCGCCTGCAGGTAGGCGACCTCTCGCTCGACTGCATCCGCCGCAAGGTCACGCGCGCCGGCGAAAATATCGAGCTCGCGCCCAAGGAATTCAGCATTCTCGAATACCTGATGCGCAACCGTGGCCGTCCGCTCAGCCGTACAATGATAGTGGAACATGTTTGGGATATGGATTACGACGGCCTCACCAATATCGTCGATGTCTACATCCGCCATCTGCGCAGCAAGATCGACGAGAAGTGGCCGGATAAGATGATCCAGACGGTGCGTGGTATCGGCTACATGCTGGATTCAGCCGAGAGGCCCGCGGAGAAAGCGATCTAAGCCATGCCACGCAGAAAGCGCGAAGCACGGAATCCGAAGACGCGAACCGGCTTCCTGCGCAGTCTGCGTTTTCGCCTGACCCTAAGCTACGTCCTGTTCTTCAGCGTGCTGCTGGTCGCCATCGGCCTGCTGTTCCAAAAAACGTTGCAGCTCGGGATGGACGACGACTCGCGTGCTGCCCTGGAAGAAGAATGGGGCGCGGCCAAGGGCTACCTGCACATCGAAAACGGCAAGCCGGTGTGGATCGCCGATCCCACCGATCCCGAGGAAGCCTACATCGTGGAGCGCCTGCGCCACGTCTACATTCTGGCCGATTATACCGGCAAGGTGCTGGAGCATTCACAGACCTACGACTCGATCGGCATCGATTCGCCGCAGGAGATCGCCCGCATTCTGAACCTGCCCATGCCGGAGATCCATGTGCGGCGGGACGCCGACGGCATCCCCTATATGATCAAAGCCGGCTACATGCGCGGCGATAAAGGGCGCCCGTACTTCTTCGCGCTGGGCCGTTCGATCCAGGGCAACGAACGCACCGTTGCCAACTTCACGAAAAACTATTTTCTGATACTGCCGGGATTGATCTTTATCGCCAGCTTGCTGGGCTGGGCGCTGGCCGGCCGCGCCATCCGGCCGCTCAACCTGGTGGCGGCGACGGCGCAGGAAATCACCGGCTCCAATCTTTCGCTGCGCATCCCGCGGCGCAACGCCAACGACGAACTGGATAACCTGATCGACAGCTTCAACCGCATGACCGAGCGGCTGAGCGAATCCTTCGATCAGATCCGGCAATTTTCCACCGACGTCTCGCATGAGCTGCGCACGCCGCTCACCGCCATCCGCGGGCAACTGGAAGTGGCGCTCTTCACAGCGGAGAAACCGGACCAATTCCGCGACGCCATGGTCAATGCGCTGGAAGACGTCGAAAAGCTTTCGAGTATCGTGCGCGCGCTGCTGCTGCTGTCGCAGGCCGAGTCGGGACAGTTAGTGCTGCAGAAGACGCGCCTCGATCTGGGCGAGGTGACGGCCGACGTCGTCGATCAGTTCCAGATCCCGGCGGACGAAAAGGACGTAAGGCTGACGGCCACGCTGGAGCCAGGCTGGATGGCGAACGTCGACCGCACGCAAGTGGAGCGCATGATTTCGAATCTGCTGTCCAACTCCTTAAAGTACACGCCCAAGGGCGGCAGGGTCCATGTGAACGTGGGGCGGGATGCGGATGAAGGATGGATCCGGCTGGAGGTGGAGGATAACGGCGTCGGCATCCCCGCCGAGAATCTCCCGCACATTTTCGACCGCTTCTATCGCGTCCGCAATGCGCAGACCAACTACACGCAGGGCCTGGGCCTGGGCCTGAGCTTCGTAGCGTGGATCGTTTCCGCCCACGATGGCGCCATCCAGGTGGAGAGCAAACCCGGCGAAGGCAGCCGGTTTATCGTCCGCCTCCCCGCTGCCATGGCAGCACAGGAGACTGCTCCCGAACCCGCCGCTACAGCCGTATAAACCGGTGAAAGCCAGCCTCGACTGAAAAGTGGAACGCGTGCATATAAACTAGAGCTATGGCCTTGGAAATCGGAGAGCACCAGGTTGAAGGCGTTACGGTTTTGGCTTTGAAGGGGCGTATCACGGTGGGAGAAGTGACGCCGGTGCGCGAGAAGATCACTCAGTTGCTGGCGGAGGGGCGCAACAAGATTGTGCTCGACCTGGCAAACGTCGACTACATCGATTCCACCGGCCTGGGCAACTTGGTGATCAGCTTCACGCAAGTGAAAAAGACTGACGGCGCGCTGAAGCTGCTGAACCTCAACAAGCGCAACGTGGAATTGCTGGCGTTGACCCGGCTCCACACCATCTTCGAAGTCTTCGCCCAGGAGACCGACGCCGTAAACAGCTTTTTCCCAGGCCGCGAGGTCAAGCACTTCGACATCTTAAGTTTCGTGCAGCAGCATCGCGAGGAAGCCGAAGCCGAAGCCGAAACCTAGCCGGCGAACCCTACTTCCATTCGCCGTATTTGATTCCCAGCTGATCCAGGTACGTATCGTACTTCGACGGGTCGTAATACAGCGCCTTCATCTGCGGCCGGTAGAGTTCCATCGTTTTGTGATTCAGCCAGATCGCCGGCTTGTCATCGGGACGCAGGAAGGTCTGGTATTTCGTGTTCTTGGTCTGTACATTGCGGAAATAATCCCAGGCTTGGTCGACTAATTCCGGGCGCGTCAGAATATCCAGAATCGTCATGGCTTGCACTTTGGCGCCGGCGACCACACCTTTGTGCGCGATCGGCGTGGCCATCGAAATCGCGTTGGCCCAGTTGTGGCCCGGGCCGCCGGGAATGTTGGACGGATAGTTGAGCGTGACGGTCGGCACCACCCAGGAGACGTCGCCAATGTCGTCCGAACCGCCGCCCACGCCGCCCACGCCATCGTCGTCATCGGGAGGCGGCTGCGGCTTTTTCAGCTCCGGGATCTTCATGGCCAAGCCGCGCTCGGGAACTTTCAGGTCGTGCTGCAGCGCCTTGGCGAGCGCCTGATCCTGCGCCGACCATTGCGGCAAACCGACCTTGGTGATGTTCTCATACATATCCTCGGCGATGGGCACGCTGAAGTGGCCGGGCCACGCCGATCCCAGCAAGCGCGAAGTTACGGTGGTGCCGGTCATCAGCGCCGCGGCTTGCGCCATGTCGTCGCCGATTTTCCATAAATTCATGATGTGCTGATAATCGGCCTCGCGGTAGTAATACCAAACCGAGGCGTTGGCGGGAACCACGTTGGGCTGGTCGCCGCCATTGGTGATTACATAATGCACGCGACTGCCTACGCGGATGTGCTCGCGGCGGAAGTTCCAGCCAACGTCCATCAGCTCCACCGCGTCGAGCGCGCTGCGTCCCCGCCAGGGAGCGCCGGCGGCATGCGCGGTCTCGCCTTTGAAAGTGTATTCGATCGACACCATGCCAGTGGTCCGATCTCCCGGCCCCGAGGTCACGCGGAGATTGTCGCCGACATGCGCAAACAGCACCACATCGACATCCTTGAACAGTCCCGCGCGCACGTAGAATGCTTTCGACCCGAGCAGCTCTTCGGCGATGCCCGGCCACAGCTTGAGCGTGCCGGTGAGATGCTCGCGCTCCATCACCTTCTTCACCGCGAGCGCCGCGATGATGTTCAGCGGCATGCCGGAGTTGTGGCCTTCGCCATGACCCGGCGCGCCTTCAATCATCGGCGCGTGATATGGGATGCCGGGCTTTTGCGAGGCCTGCGGGATATCGTCGATGTCGGAGCCCAGCGCGATGACCGGCTTTCCCTGCCCCCAGGTCGCCACAAACGCCGTGGGGATTCCGGCCACGCCGCGCTGGATCTTGAAGCCTTCCTTCTCCAGAAGACCGCTGAGATATTTGGAGGTCTCGAATTCCTGGAAGCCCAGCTCGCCGAAGCTGAAGACCGTGTCGTTCATCACCTGCGCCTGCTTCTTCATAGCGTCGATCTGGCCCGCGAGGTCCGCTTTGATACCGGCGGCTCGTTCGGGCGACATGCGGTTTTGCGCGGAGGCGGTGAGGGCGATGGCGAATATTGGAATGAGCAAGGGTAGTAGCTTTCGCATATCGATATCCTACACCGGCGGGCCCATACTGGCAGACCAGGTTCCGTGGGGGCAGATTTCGGCTCTGCAGGGGTGACGTTTTGATCGTCTCGCGGCGGGCTGCCTACGCATGCAGCCCGCCGGGGGGTGAGGGAAACAGGCGGCTGTTTATTTTTTCAGCCCGCACAAGCACTAGCGCCTGTGCGGACTCCGGTCTCAGAAAAGTATCCGAATCAACCGTCAATCGCGCTCTCCTATTTCCTTTTACGGTTACCTCACGCCGCTCATGGCAGCCTTGTAGGGTCTACAAACACTCATCCTCACGCGACCTCCAGACGTTCCCGCACAGTCCAGATGTGATCGGATATTCAACGACCATCGCGGGAGTCATGCGGCCAAGATTATCATCACTGGATGATACAGTCCCACTCGCCTGCTTTGCGCAAGGCCCGATATATAATAAAATATGCTAAAAGCCACCGAAAAAATCTGGCACAACGGACGCATGATCGACTGGAACGACGCCAAGATCCATGTCCTTGCGCACGTAACCAGCTACGGCAGTTCGGTGTTTGAAGGCGTCCGCTGCTACGCGACCGAAGCCGGTCCGCGCGTCTTCCGCGTCCGCGAGCACGCCCGCCGCTTGCACGATTCCGCCAAAATCTATCGCATTGAAATTCCCTTTTCCATCGATCAGCTTTCCGCCGCGATGGTCGACATCGTGCGCGTCAATAAGCTCGATTCCTGCTACATTCGGCCGCTGGTGATTCGCGGCTATGGCGACCTTGGCGTGCTGCCCAGCAAGGACACTCCCATCGAAACTTACATTGCATGTTGGGAATGGGGCAAGTACCTGGGCGCCGAAGCCATGGAACAGGGCGTTGACGTGTGCATCTCCAGTTGGACCCGCCTCGCGCCCAACACGCTGCCGGTGATGTCGAAGGCCGGCGCCAATTACATGAACTCGCAGCTCATCCGCATGGAGGCTGCGATCAACGGCTATTCCGAAGGCATCGCGCTGGATTCCGCGGGCTACGTCAGCGAGGGCTCGGGCGAAAATGTGTTCGTGGTGCGCGATGGCAAGATCCACACGCCGCCGCTGGGCTCGAGCGTGTTGCCCGGCATCACCCGCGACACCGTGATTCAACTGGCGCAGTCGTTGGGAATTCCCATCGTCGAAACTCTGGTCCCGCGCGAAATGCTCTACATCGCCGACGAAGTGTTCTTCAGCGGCACCGCCGCGGAGGTCACGCCGGTTCGCTCCATCGACCGCATCACCATCGGCGCAGGCCGCCGCGGTCCCATCACCGAGAAGATCCAGAGCGAATTCTTCGGCATCGTCGAAGGCAAGAAGCCGGATGTGCACGGCTGGCTCACGCCGGTTGCGCAGCCGGTGGGCGCGCGCTAAACAATCGGGTGGGGCCAAAAAAAGGCGGAACGCCAACTGCCTGCCCTCCGCCTTTAAAGGTGGAATCGGAGGAAAACTTCCGCGCGAGAACCGGCTTGCGGCCACCTCCCCCGAGACTGACACACCCGCCAGTTCCGCGCAGAAATCTGTTAACGTTTGTACCAGTACGGTGGCGGATTAGCTAGCGCATTCGATATGTTTTCAACAGTTGTTTCCCGCCTGCTTGCACCGAGTTACGCTAGCGTTACTGTGGGTATGCTGTGTATAAATCACTTTGACGATGAAATGTAGCGGGCGCAGCGCGGTATCCGGTGAGTCGATCGAAATTGCGTTCGAATCGGCGATTCAGAATGTCGATCCAGTATTGGAGGATGCCGGCGACTCTAAAACTTTCGTCGCCCCCGGTTTCATCGATCTTCAAGTCAATGGTTTTGCCGGTGTCGATTTCAACTCGCCCACTGCGCCGCATAGCGAAATTGAGCGGGCCATCAACGCGACTTTCTCTACCGGCGTCACGCGCTTCTATCCAACGGTAATCACCGGCGCGCCCGACGACATGCTCGCGGCCCTCCGCAATCTGGCTGCCGCGCGTGAGTCGCTCACCGACGGACACGCCATGGAAGCGTTCCACGTCGAGGGTCCGCATATCTCACCCGAGGACGGCCCTCGCGGCGCGCATCCGCGCGAATGGGTCCGCCCGCCCGACTTCGCCGAGTTTCAACGCTTGCAGGACGCAGCGCAGGGTCACGTGCGATTGACCACGATCTCGCCCCACTGGCCCGGTGCTCCGCGCTATATCGAGCAGCTCACCGAACTGGGCGTAGTCGCTTCCATTGGCCACACACGCGCGACACCGCAGCAGATTCGGGACGCAATCGCGGCAGGCGCGACGATGTCGACCCACATCGGCAATGGAGCGGGCAGCGCCACCCGCACCGAAGACTTCATTACCTTTCAGCTTGCGGAAACGCGCCTGGCGGCGTCCTTCATTGTCGATTACCACCATCTGCCCGACGAGTTCCTGCGCCGGGCGCTCGACGCGAAGGGCGCCGAACGCAGCATCCTGGTGACCGACGCGGCCGCGCCCGCTCTCTGCAACCCAGGACCGTACATGCTCGGCGGCGTCGCCGTCGAGCTGCGTGATGACGACCGCGTCACGCTCCGTGGCGGGAATCGCCTGGCCGGGTCCAGCCTGCGCATGGATCGCGCCATCGGCAATGTGATGGCCCGCGTCGGGGTGAGTCTCGCGCATGCCGTGACCATGGCGACTACCAACCCGGCGCGCGTCGGACGCGTCCCGGGACGCTTGCGCGGCCTTCAGCCCGGATCACGAGCCGACCTGGTTCGCTTCCGCATGGACGCCGGACGTGTCGAAATTCTTAGAAACCTGGCTCAGCGGGAAGCGCGTGTTTGCGCGATAGCGGCGACCAGCCCCTCGATCGTATGCGGCTCGGCTTCGACATCCACCATTAGTCCCGCCTCGCGAGCGGTTGCCGACGTCACCGGGCCAATCGACGCCACTTTGATTCCCGCGAGCGCTTCCCTGCCCGTCACGGCCAACAGGTTTTTCACCGTCGATGAACTGGTGAACGTGATCCAGTCAGGCTTGTGCGCCAGCGCCTCTTTCGCCCGCGCAGCGGCGTCTGTCGGAATGATGGTCCGATAAGCTTCGACCACATCCACCACCGCGCCGCGTTCGCGCAGCGTTACCGGAACCAGATCGCGAGCCACCGCCGCGCGCGGCAGGAGAATGCGTTTGCCCTTGAGGTCTTCGCCCGCCAGCGCCTCCAGCAAACTCTCCGCCACATATTCTTCCGGCATCACGTCCACCCGCAGATGCAGTGCCTCTACCGCCGCCCGCGTCGACGATCCAATCGCACACAGCTTTGCTTTGAGAGACCGCAGGTCGCGGTCGGAGCGATCCAGGGCTTCGATGAAATGCCGCACGCCGTTGACGCTGGTGAAGATCAGCCAGTCGTAGGACGCCAGATTCTGAATCGCCTGGTCGAGCGGACTTGACTCCGCCGGGTCCGCGATCTCGATCACCGGCACAAACAAGATCTCCGCGCCCAATGCTTCTAGCGGCTCGGCCAGCATCGACGATTGTCTGCGGTCGCGCGTCACGATAATGCGTTGTCCGAATAGCGGCAGTTTTTCGAACCAGTTGAAGCGTTCGCGCAGCGCCACCACTTCGCCGATGACAATCGTCGCAGGAGGTTTCATGCCCGCCCGTTCAATGCGCGCTGCCAAATCCCCGAGCGTCCCCACAATCGTCTGTTGATCCGGACGCGTCGCCCAGCGCACCGCCATCGCCGGCAGTCTCCGCGGACCGGCCATGTTTGATCAGCTCGCGCGCAATCGCCGGGAAATTGACGAGTCCCATGAAGAGAACGATGGTTTCGGACGCGCCGACCTTGCTCCAGTCGATCGCCTCGACGCTGTGTCCCGTGACGAAGGTCACGGCCGACGTGTGTTCGCGATGCGTCAGCGGGACGCCGGAATACGCCGCCAATCCCAGCGGAGTGGTCACGCCGGGCACGATCTCGAACGCAATGCCCGCGGCCGTCAGCGCCTCCATTTCCTCGCCGCCGCGTCCGAAGATGAACGGATCGCCGCCCTTGAGCCGCACCACCGTCTGGCCGCGCCGCGCGCGCTCGATCAGCATGGCGGTGATCTCTTCCTGCGTGGCTTCATGCACCGCGCGCTTCTTGCCGACGTACACCCGCTCGGCATGCGCGGGCGCCAGATCGAGCAGGCGCTCGCTCGCCAGATGATCGTAGAGGATGGAATCGGCGCGCTCCAGAATCTTGCGGCCCTTGACGGTGATGAGTCCGGGATCGCCCGGGCCGGCGCCGACCAGATAAACCTTCGCGGGCGCCTTGCTCATGACTCCAAAATATCGCGCGCACCCGCCGCCAACATGCGCTCGCCCAGTTCCCTGCCCAGCGCAGCCGGGTCGCCAGTCCCGGACACCTCGTCTCGCATCACGCGCCCGCCATCCGGCGAAGCCACCATCGCGATCAGATGCAGCGTCGGCCCGTCGAAGCTGCCCATGCGCTCCTATGGGCACCTGGCATCCGCCTTCTAATGTTGCTAGCAACGACCGTTCCGCCGTCACCGCCGCGTTGGTCGCCGCATGATTGAGCTTGCGCGCGATCTCATAAGCCGCGCCGCCGTCGTCGCGAGTCTCAATCGCCAGCGCTCCCTGCCCCGCCGCCGGACACATGACCGAAGGCTCGATCAGCTCGCGAATGCGATCCGACCAACCCAGCCGCCGCAATCCCGCCGCCGCGAGTACGATGGCATCGTAGTGCCCTTCATCTAGCTTGCGGAGCCGTGTGTCGACATTCCCGCGCAAATTCTCGATTACCAGCCCACGCCCCAGCGCATGCAATTGCGCCGCGCGCCGCAAAGAACTCGTTCCGACTTTGCTTCCCCTGCTCAGCTCGGCCAATGGCCTGCCGATCAGCGCATCGCGAGGATCTTCGCGCTCTGGGATCGCAGCCAGCGTCAAGCCCACCGGAAGCCCCGTCGGCATGTCCTTCAAGCTATGCACCGCCAGGTCAATGGTCCCCGCCAGCAGCGCCTCTTCGATTTCTTTGGTGAACAATCCTTTGCCGCCCACTTGCGCCAGCGGCACGTCGGTGATTTTGTCGCCGGTGGTCTTGATGATTTCGAGCCGCGTCTCGACGCCCAGCTTCTGAAGGCACGAGGCAATGTGCCGCGCCTGCCACAGCGCGAGTTGCGACCCGCGCGATCCAATGACGATCACCGTGCGTTACCCTTCTCCCAGCCTGAACAGCTTGCGAATGGTGTGAATGAGCTGGATGCCCTCCGGGTCGTTGGCTTTGCGGCGCATCTCGGTGATGGGCGCGTGCGCGATCTTATTGATGATCCCGCGCGTCATGGCCTCGATGGCCTCCTGCTGCTGCGGCGTCAGCACGCCCAGCTTCGCGCGCACCCGCTCGATCTCCGACATCCGCACCAGTTCCAGTTGTTCCTGCAGGCTCACGATGGTGGGCGTCACCTCGCGAGTCTTCAGGCGCAGCATCATCCGCTCCACTTCTTCGGTGATGATCTCCTCGGCCTGCTCGGCAACATTCACCCGGGCCGTCAGGTTACTTTTGACGACACGATCCAGGTCGTCGATATCGTAGACGAAGATCCCGTCCAGCGTGTTCACGGTGGGCTCGACGTTGCGCGGCACCGCGATGTCGATCAGAAACATGGGCCGGTGGCGGCGGCGGTTGATCACGCCGTGCATCAGCTCTTTGGTAAGGATGAAATGCGGCGCACCGCTGGACGCGATCACAATATCCACGTCCGGCAGCGTAGCTGCCATCTCGTCGTACTCGACCACACGGCCGTGAAACTCTTCGGCCAGGGCGTCGGCGCGCGAACGCGTGCGGTTGGTCACCAGAATATCGGATACCCCAGCGCGGCGCAAATGCCGTGCAGCGGATTCCGCCATCTTCCCCGCCCCCACCAACAGCACTCGCTTGCCGGACAGCGAACCGAAAATATCGCGCGCCAGTTCGACAGCGGCATAGCTCACCGACACCGCGCTCGACCCGATTTCCGTCTCCGTGCGCACGCGCTTGGCTACGTTGAAAGCGCGCGTCATCACCAGGTCCAGGAACCCGCTCACCGAGCCGTGCTCCTTCGCCAGCATGTAGGCGCTCTTCAACTGGCCCAGGATCTGCGGCTCGCCCACGATCATCGAATCCAAACTGGAAGCCACGCGGAACAGGTGGCGGATCGCATCCGGCCCGTTGTAGTGATAGAGGTAAGGCGAGACCCAGCTCGGCTCCACGCTGCGCGCTTCCGCCAGAAATTCGTCCACCGAATTCGCAGCGTCGCTCGATTCCTCGGCCGTAACCGCAACTTCCACGCGATTGCAGGTCGAAAGAATCATGCCTTCCACCATGCCCGGCCGATGGCACAAGCGGTCCAGCGCTCCCGGCAGAGACTGCTCCTCGAAAGCCAGCTTCTCGCGCACCTCAACCGGCGCGGTGTGATGACTCAGACCTGTGATCAGCAGCTTCATGGGATCAGCGTCGGCCTCAGTCCGGCATGCGCCACCCAGGTCAGCGCGCCGCAGCCCAGCACCACCAGCGCCATCAACGCGGCCTTGCGCCCGCGCCAGCCCGCCGACGCGCGCATGAAGATCATCGCCAGGCACAATCCCCAGGTCACGAACGAGAGCGAGATGCTGGCGTTCCCCACCCAACTGGTGCCCAGTTCGATGTAGGCCCACAGCACTCCGAAGATCACGCCCAGCGTAATGAAGACGAAGCCGAAGCCCATCGACGTGCTGATCAGGTCGTCGAGCGTCCCGAGCGGTGGCAGCTTCTCAAGCAGCGACGGACTCTTCTTACTCTTGAGCCGCCGTTCCTGGATCAGATAGAAGATCGAAGAAACCGCGGTCAGCAGCAGCGCCGCGTAGCCTACCAGCACCAGGACGATATGCACGATCAGCCACGCGTCGCGCACACGGACATCGGACCACGTCGGCGCCGGCTGGCGCATCCCTGCCACCAGCGTCATCAGAAACACCAGAGGGAACAGTGCGATGGACGTGCTCGCGAAATGGTACCTCCAGTCGACGAACAGAAACGCCAGAGCAATCAGGAAGGCACAAAGGTTTATAGTGCCGTAGAAGTTTTCCACAGGCAGCCGGCCTTCGGCCATCGCCAACTCCACGATGGCTACCCCTTGCAGCACAACTCCGACGCGGAAGGTACCGACGGCAAACCCGTAGAAGTCATTCCGGCGCTTGAGGATGGCCAGCATCGAATGCAGCAGTCCCATGGCATAGAGAACTACCGCTACGCGCAGCCAGAAGATGCTGGTGTCTGCCATGTTCAGGGTTCCTGTTCTATTCTACGTCCCCGCCCGGCACGGGTTGTCTGGCGTGGCTGGTCTAGGACGATTGGTCGGCCACTCCACTGGCCCGTATCCTGAAAGCATGAAACAGCAACAATCATTGGAAAACAAAGTCTGTCTGGTGACCGGCGGGACCCGTGGAATCGGGCGCGCCATCGCCGAAATGCTCCTGGCGGAAGGCGCGACGGTGGTGGTTTGCGGCCGATGGCCGGATTCGGTCACCCGGGCAGTGTCGGGGATGGAAGCCCGCTGGCCCAGTAAAGTCAAGGGAAAAGCTGCCGATGTAAGTGTGCATGAAGACGTTCACGCGTTATTCGAGTTCGTGGACCGCGAAACCGGCGGCCTGGACGTGCTGGTCAACAACGCCGGCGTTGGAATATTCGCTAAAGTGTCCCGGATCACGTTGGAGGAATGGGACAAAATGATACACACCAATCTCAGCGGGGCCTTCTACTGCTCACGTGAAGCTTTATCAAGATTTGCCAGCCGGGGCGCGGGATACATCGTGAATATCAGCAGTTTGGCCGGCAAGAACGCATTCGCGGGAGGCGCGGGTTATAACGCCTCGAAGTTTGGCTTGAACGGTTTCAGTGAGGCGTTGCTTATGGATACGCGCTACGACAATGTTCGCGTAAGCACTGTCATGCCGGGCAGCGTGGCAACCGAATTTGGCGGGGGCGCGGCGGGTGGCGACAGCGGAGACTGGAAAGTTCATCCCGAGGATGTCGCCGGCGTGGTGCGCACGCTGTTGCAGATGCCAGAAAGAACGATAGTTAGCCAGGTTGAGATCCGGCCGGCCAAACCGAAACGTAGCTAGATTAGAGAGCGAATCGCTTCGCTCTTGGGAGCATCTAAAGAAATGGCACTTGGATTGCCTGATGATTTGTGGAGAGGGGGTTCAATTAGGCCCCTCAGAAGTGCCAGGAAGGTGGCGGATATGGTACGGCTAAACATCCCTTTGGATCCCGGAAAGACTGGCCGGGAAGCGGTCTCACTGGAGTCCAGCTTGCGCCGGATGATCGTCGGACAGGATGAGGCGATTCAACAAATCGTCAACATCTATCAAATGAATTTGACCGGGATGAGTGCGCCAGGCCGTCCGATCGGGAACTTCCTGTTCTTGGGGCCGACCGGTTCCGGCAAGACCCGCATCGTCGAAGCGACCGCTGAGGCGCTGCTGAAGAATCCACGCGCGGTCATCAAGATCGACTGCGCCGAGTTCCAGCACAGCCACGAGATCGCGAAGCTGATCGGTTCGCCTCCGGGATATCTGGGACATCGCGAAACCCATCCGCTGCTGTCGCAGGAAGTTTTGAATCAGTATCACACCGACACCATGAAGCTGAGCTTCGTGCTGTTCGATGAAATCGAGAAGGCGTCGGATGCGCTGTGGAACCTGCTGCTGGGGATTCTCGATAAAGCCACGCTGACGCTGGGCGACAACCGCAAAGTGGATTTCTCGCGCGCCATGATCTTCATGACCAGCAACTTGGGCGCTGCCGAGATGGGCAATCTGATGTCCCCGAAGCTGGGTTTTGGCGCCGGCGCTGCCCGTGCCAAAATGTCGACAGGAACTGTCGAAGAGGGAATGGGCGAGAAACTGGCGCGCTCCGGTGTCGAAGCCGCGCGGCGCAAGTTTACGCCCGAGTTCATCAACCGTCTGGATAAGATCGTGACCTTTCAGCCGCTCGGCACCGAGCAACTGCGAAAGGTGCTGGACATCGAATTAAATTTAGTTCAGCAGCGCATCTTCAATACGTCGGCGGACCGTGCATTTGTGTTCACGGTTTCCGACGCCAGTAAAGACTACATGCTGGAACAGGGCACGGATCTCAAATATGGCGCACGTCATCTGAAGCGTGCGATCGAGCGCCTGCTGGTGCAGCCGGTGTCAAACTCTGATCGCGACCGAACAAGTCCGCGGCGGCGACTGGATTCGTGTGGATTACGATCCCGGCGCGAACATACTGCGCTTCGCTCGGGAGTGCGAAGGACTGCCGGTGCAGGAAATGGCGCGCTTGGTGGATACATCGGTGAGCATGCCGGAAATGGCGGCCGCCACTGGAGCCTCCGTCGAACCGGCGCGCATTCAAACCGCGCGCAGTTCGAAGAGAAGTTAAAAGCACAAAAAGACGAAACTGGACAAACATCGCCCCGAGGTCCTCTGGACTTCGGGGCTTTTTATTTGGCCGGCGCTTTACGAGGACCTTCACATCTCGCGAAACAGGCGCGCGGCGAGCGGCTTCTGCGAGTCATCTTACCGCTGGAAGATGAAGGCCCTGTATGTTTCTGACCTTTCGTATAAACTTAGTCGCCAACATCAAGAATGTTGCGATCAAAGCGTAGGCAAGGGCATTGCCGATTGGGATCAGCCAGAGGCTGGGGCGCGGCTTGGGGAGCGAAGAGAACAAATAAAAACCGGGCATGTTTGCGAACCATATGGCGGGTTGGGCGATGCGAAAGGGGAATGTGAATTCGATCCTGACAGGTAATGCCATTCCTATCCCAAAGCCAGCAATGGCGGAAGCCGCAACGAGGAGGACTCTTTTGGATCGCATACCTAGCGGCTCCAGAATGGGGCCTTCGCGATTAGCGGACCCGCGAAACTTGCCCATGCATCGGTAGTTAAGAACCAGTGGCCTTCCCACTGCTTCCCGTGCCATAACAGATTAATGTTCGCTCGATAGTGGGCCTCTCCTGGTCCTGGTAAATATATATACCCTTGTCTGGCGACTGGCGAATAGGCAAAGTAAACAACGTACACACGTGTCTCGCCGCTTCCAAAGTGGTACGTAACATCGTACCGAGGTAGTGAGGCGTCGGGCTCAGGAATCGGTCCATGAATCCAATCTACAATCCAACTCGGCCTAGGGGTTGAACAAACATCGGTGCCGAGACCATCGACGCCGAGACAGGGCTGTGGGCCAGCAGCGAACGCGAACTGTTCCAGCCTTACGGCGTCGGTGATGTCGGCGCTGCGCCCTTCCCGGCTCAGCGTTATCTTCTCCGTGGGAGCCTTTGAGAACAGAGGCAACGCGAGTAGGGCAAGTAGACCGGGACCGACGCCTAATACCTTCACGCCCGCAGAATACTCCCTAGCAGTTTCAAGCGCAACGGGGCTAACGGGAAACTAAATGCCATCTTCGTGACGCTCGGAACCACAAATTTCTCCGGGTCAATTAGCACTACCTGCAAGCTTCGGTGGCTGTTTACGCCGCGCACTCGCCGCGGCCGAGTTTCAGGCTGTACTCGATCTCATCGCCCCAGTCGCGGAACATTTCGGGGACGTCCATCGGCGGCTTGGTAAGATCCGCCGTGAGCTGGCGAAAAGTCTCCACTTTATTGCGCAGCACATACGCGCGGAAGCTTTCGCCTTCCTCGCGGTTGTGCTTGAAGTGATCGAGCACCCGGCCCACGGCCACGGGAGCCAGCCGCGCCGGTATGCTCTGCACCGCCACTCCAAACTCCTGATACGTGCCGCCCAAGAGCATCAGGTAGTACGGCACCTCGTGCTTCACTCCATCCGGCCCGTCGATCTTACGCGCGTTGCCGTAGAAACCAATGTCGGCAACCCAATGCTGGCCGCAGGCATTCGGACAGCCGCTGGCGTTGATGCGTAGCTTGCGGATCTGCGGATCGGTCTGATTCGCCACCACGCTTTGCAGCGCTACGCCCAGGCCCATCGTTTTGGTGAGTCCCAGATTGCAGCTATAGGCGCCGGGACACGTGATCACATCGCTAATTTCGTCGGCGCCGCCTTGCGCCAGATCGAGCCTGGCCAGCGCACCGTAAACGCGCTTCAGCGCACCATCCGGAACCCACCCGAAGATCACATTCTGGATCATCGAGAAGCGCAGAAACCCGTCAGCCGCCTGATCGGCGATGTCGGCCAGGCCGTGCATCTGATCGCCCGTCAAGTTCCCTTGCGGCGTAGTCACCGTAACGATCGAATAGCCCTTCTGTTTCTGCGGACGCACGTTGGTCTTGCGCCACTCGGCGAACGCCGTCGACGAAGGTTCCCATAACGGCAGCAGCTCTCCCGACGCCAGCGGTGGACGCAGCGCCTTGAACCCGCCGAAGTTCTCCGGAACTTCGGCCGGCATCGCGATGCCGCCGTTTTTCAGGATGTCTTGATATTGCTCTTCGATAGTGTCGCGCAGCCACTCAAAACCTCGCTCGCGCAGCACGAACTTCAGGCGCGCCTTGTTCTTGTTCTTGCGATTTCCGTGGACGTTGAAAACCCGAATCACCGCTTCAATGGGCCGCACCAGATCGTCTGCCGGAATAAACTCGTGCAGGACTTTCGATTCCGTTGGCAGCGGCCCCAATCCTCCGGCCACCGTCATCCGGAAGCCCTTCACGCCGTCGCGAATCATCGCCCGCAGACCGATGTCGTTGATCGCGGTCGCGATGCAATCTTCCGGGCAGCCCGCGAACGCGATCTTGAACTTGCGCGGCAGGTTGTCGGTAAGGTCCTTGTGCAGAAATGCGAACGCCACGCGGCGCGCGTACGGCTGCACATCGAATGGCTCTTCGGGATGGATACCGGCCAGCGGGCACGCGGTCACGTTGCGCACGGTGTTATAGCAAGCTTCGCGTGTCGTCAAACGCACGTCGGCCAGCATGTTCAGCAGGTCCGCGACCCGCGGCAGCGGCACAAAATGATATTGAATGTTCTGGCGAGTGGTCAGGTGGCCCTTGCCGCCCGCGAATTCATCGGCGACGCGTCCCATCTGGCGCATCTGATCGGAAGTCAGCAACCCACCGGGAACCTTGGTACGGATCATGTGGACGTCCGGCTGGCGCTGGCTGTAGACACCGCGGCGGAGGCGCTGGGGACGCAACTCATCGTCCGTCATCTTGCCTGCGGTCTTTAAAGCGGCCTGGGTGCGGAATAGCTCAATGTCCTCGCGAACGACTCTATCGTATTCTTGTTCCACGAGTTGTTGTTCAGTCAACACATCGGCGATCGACATAGGCCTCCTTCTCTATAGAGATTACCATACTTCGGATTTTGAAGCTACCCACTTGTCTTGGCGATTACAACAGGCCGAGACGGATTAGTTTGGCGGCCACCCGGTAAACATCCTCGCGGCTTCCTTCTCTCCGGATTCCCGCCGCCACTACCATGACAACCACTTCCGCCCGCTCGACCCGATAAATGATCCGGTAGCGCTGCCCCACGGCGCGTATGCTGCGATACCCTTCGAGGTCGTCGCCGAGCGGCTTGCCGCGCAAGTCCGGTTCGGATTCCAGGCTATCGATCGTACTGGCGAGTTTCTCGCGGACGCGCCGGTCGGCGATCGCCTCAAGCATCTCGCGTGCGCGTGGCGTAATAACAATGCCGTAGGTCAAAGACCGAGTTCCCTCTTCACTTGCTCCCACGGGATGGCCTTCCCTTCCTGCATTTCCTTTACCCCTTGCCGGAAAGCCGCCATCAGTTCGGGATCGGACATGATCTCCATGGTCTCGATCACCGATTCATACAGGTCCCAGGACAACACCGCCAGCACGGGCTTGCCGCGCCTGGTGATCTTGACCGCGCCGATTTCAGGATGCTTCTCCAGCGCATCGGCCAGCTTGGGGAGCCGCTTTCGCGCCTCCGCCATGGCCAGCGGGGAGCGTCCCTTGAAAGGTTTCGTGCGCTTCTTCGCTAGTATGGATGGCATACCTTAGTGTACAACTTTTTGTACACTTTCATCTTCCATCGCGAGCTGGCGGTCGCGCGTTGTTATACGTGGGCTGATGCGCGGGTGTTGAGCGTCACCGGCGCTGCACTCCGGAACCTCATGGCCGGCGTAGTAGTTCAAGCCGTACTGCCACGTCCGGCTGACGCCGTCGACACAGCCGGCGGAAACCTCGCTTTGGTGCGCTCGCCAGAAGGTCCGCACGGAAACCAACCTATCGAGCGCGGGGAACGTGCTGTACTTCAGATACACGGCGCCGATCCCAGCCGCCAAGGCAACGCTCAGCAGCGCGGCCTCGGTCTTCTGTTTCCAGGCGAGCCACCAGACCACTCCGGCGACCCCAACAAAGACCAGGCCGCCCGGCGCGAAAACCAGATGGGAGTGGCTTAATCCCGCCAGCAGCGCATCCGGCAAAATGCCGGCGACCGTCGGAAGCCCCACCAGCAGCAGCGCACAAGCCGTCAGCCACCACGCCTTGAACCGAGCCGTTTCGAAAGCGGCGGCGAGCACAATCGCCAGCGCCGGAAACAACGGCAGCAGGTAGCCCGGCAGCTTATTGCGCGCGACCGAGAAGAAAATCAGTCCGTAGAGCACCCACGCCGCGAGCAGGAGCACGCGACGGTCGGAATACAGCCGGCGCTGCGCCAGCAGCGCGGCCAAAGGAGTCCACGGAAACAGTCCCGCGAGCAATACCGGGATGTAATACCAGAAAGGCTGGACGTGTTCCAGACTGGGTGTCAGGAAGCGGGCGACGTGCTGCTTCCAGAAAAAATCATCCCAGAAGGCGTTGCCGTTGCGCAGCCAGCACAAGACGAACCATGGCGCCGCAACGATCGCCGCCGAGGCCAGCGTCACCATCCGATTCCCGGGCCGCTTCCCGCGCGCGATCAGAAATAGCGGGGCGATCAGCACCAGCGGCACAAATCCCTTGCCCAGAATCGACAGGCCCAGCAGCGCTCCCGCCAGCACCGCCCTTCGCGGATCGAACAGCATAATCAGCATCGCCGCGCCCAGAGCCGCCGACATCGGCAGATCGGTCAACGCAGCGAAGCTGTACGCCATCCATCCGGCGGATGTCGCTAGAATCGCCGTCGCCGCCAGCGCCATCCGCGCAGAGAATTCGCGCGCCAGAGTGAAGTAGAAAAACACCAGGAACGCCACGGCTGATCAGCGCTTCGGGAAGCCGCGCCGCCCATTCGTCCGGCAGTCCCACCAAGTGCCCAGCCGCGGTCAGCCAGTAGGTGAGTGGGGGCTTTTCGAACCAGCGTTGGCCGTCCAGCCGCGGCGTGATCCAATCGCCCGAGCGCGCCATTTCGCGGCCGATCGAAGCGTAGCGCGGCTCGTCCGGGCCCAGAAAGCCAACTCCCCCCAAGTGCAGCAGGTACAACAGCAGCAAGGGGAAAATGAGCCAGCTTCGCGACAAGTCTTCAGTATAATGAAGGTACGCGGCCGTAACATCCGAGAGACTGGCGCGTCAGAGGGATTGAGAATGAAAATTGCCGCGACCTTCCTGCTGGCCGCTTTCGCGCTGACCGCGCAGAGCCCAGCGCCCCCTAAATCCGCACTCGACAAACCTACGCTCGAGGCTTACCTGCGCTACGCGGAGTTGTGGATTCCGCAAGTCACCGTCAAAATCGACGACCCGAAACCATCGGCCACGCTGGACGGATTTTACGACGTCAATGTGCATCTGACCTTCAACGGCGCCACCAAAGACGAGTCCTATTACGTTTCGAAAGACGGCAAGAATATCGTGAAGGGCGAGACCTACAACGTCCGCACCAGCCCGTTCCAGAGCAATCTCGATCTGCTAAAGGTCGATGGCCATCCCAGTTACGGCGCCGGACCGGGCGCGCCCGTGGACCTGGTGGTGTTCAGCGATTTCGAGTGTCCCTACTGCCAAAAGGAAGAAGTGGATCTGCGCAAGAATATTCCGGCGGCCTTCGGCGATAAAGTCCGCGTCACTTTCGTGGACTTCCCGCTGACGTCGATTCATCCCTGGGCGATGAAGGGAGCGATTGCCGGCCACTGCACCTACCGCGTCAGTCCCGCCGCTTTCTGGGATTATCACGATTGGGTCTACGCCAACCAGAAAGACATCAAACTCGAAAATTTCGACGCTAAATTCCAGGAATACGCCAAGAGCAAGGGCCTGGACACGCTCCAGCTAGGCCGCTGCATGGACGACAAGGCTTCCGCCGCCGAGGTGGACAAATCGATCGGCCTTGGCCACCAGCTCGGAATCAGCGCCACCCCCACACTGTTCATCAATGGGCGAAAGCTGGAGGGCAACGTCGAGTGGAACGTGCTGCATCAACTGCTGCAGATCGAGATCGATCACAAGACCGCTGAAACCAAGACCATGGCGTCGGCCATTCGGAAGAAGGAAGACGATAGCTGTTGCACGGTGGAGATTCCGAAGGTCGCGCCCAACCCGAAGGTCGAACCTAAGAAGTAGGCGATAGAACATGCAGTCAGTCGTCGCGAAAGATAGCACTTTGGACTATTTGCCTGTGCCCGCTGGCTCTCACCGCCGCGGATGTCCAGCCCGATGTCTATCTGGCGCACATCAAGTATCTGGCGTCGCCCCAACTAAAGGGCCGGGCCACCGGAAGCCCGGAAATCGAAAAAGCCGCCGCCTATATTGCAGGGCAATTCCGCTCCTTCGGCCTGCAGCCGCTGGACGGGAAAAGCGCAGCCGACGCCAAGAATTTCGAGCTGGCCTTTCCCGCGGAACTGGGCGCGAAACTGGGCCCGGACAACGACGTTTTCTTATCGCAACGGCCAGCCCCGAGAGACCTTGCGCGAAGGCCGGGATTTCGTTCCCTTCACCTTCTCGACCAACGGCAAATTCCACGGGCAAGTCGTGTTTGCGGGTTACGGCATCACCGCCAAGGAACATAATTACGACGACTACGCCGGCATCGACGTGAAGGGTAAGCTGGTTCTGATCTTGCGTCACGAACCGCAGGAACACGACGAGAAGAGCGTGTTTGGCGGCAAGCGGCTCACCTCCCACGCGACCTTCATCGACAAGATGATGGACGCGAAAAACCACGGCGCGCGCGGCGTGATTCTGGTCAATGACACGCCGGCCCATGCCGGGTCAGAGGACAAGCTCGAGAAATTAGGCGCCACCGGGGGCCCGCGTGACGCCGGAATATTCTTCGTTCAAATGAAAGAGGAGACCGCCGAAGCGTGGCTGCGCGCTGAAGGCCGGGACCTGCGTCAAATCGCCAAGGAGATCGACAGCGATCTAAAGCCCCGCTCCTTCGACTTGCCAAAGGTGCAAGTGGACTTGTCGGTGGATCTGATTCATGAGATCAAGACGGTTCACAACGTCGCGGCGTACTTGCCGGGCAAGACCCCCGAGTACGTGATTATCGGAGCGCACTACGATCACCTCGGCCTGGGCGATGAGCACTCCCTCGCCCCCAATCAGATCGGTACGATACATCCCGGCGCCGACGATAACGCATCCGGCACCGCCGGGGTCATCGAACTGGCGCGCTGGTTTTCCAAGCAGCCGCAGCCCCAGCGCGGAATTCTGTTCATGACTTTCGCCGGCGAGGAACTGGGTCTGCTAGGAAGCAACTGGTATGTGAATCATCCCGAGCTCCCTTTGGAGAATGCCGTCGCGATGCTGAACCTGGACATGATCGGCCGCGTGCGCAACGGACACGTTTACGTGAGCGGCGCGCAGACCGGGACCACTCTCGCCAGGATACTGGACGAGGTAAAGCTTCCACCGCCGTTGTGGGTCGACGAATCCGGCAAGAACTCGGGTACCGATATGAGCGATGCCAGCGATCACGCGTCCTTCGCGTCGAAGCAGATTCCGATCCTGTTCTTCTTCTCAGGACTGCACGCCGATTATCATAAGCCCAGCGATACCGCGGATAAGATCGACTCGGTCGACGCCGCCAAGCTGCTCGACTACGTCGCGGACATCGCGACGCACCTGGCTGACGACCCGGATCGTCCCAAGTTCGTGCGCGTGGCGCGGCCCTCCGCGGGGCCGGTTTCCGGGGGCGGAGCGAGATCCGGCTATGGCCCCGATTTCGGCAGTATCCCGGACTTTAACGAGCCTCCCAAAGGCGTCCGCTTTGCCGATATTCGCGAGGGCAGTCCCGCGGACAAAGCCGGCCTCAAACCCGGCGACATCATGATCGAGTTTGGCGGCAAGGCGATCGGCAATCTCTACGACTTCACTTATGCGCTGCGCGACAGCAAGCCGGGAGACATAGTACTAGTGAAGGTACTCCGTGGGGATCAGACGATTGAAGCCAAAGTACTGCTTACCGAGCGGCGGTAATCTGGCATACTGAGCGTGCAGACATTCTGTTCTAAGCTCGTGTCGGAGACCCGTTTCGGAGAGAAGATGAACGCGCGCAAGTTGCCCCCGCTGATTCTGCATCCGTTCGCGGATGCTGGCGGACCCGAAAAACTGGTGGAAAGCTCGCGCGCCAGCCTGGTGCTGCAAGGCTTGCTGCCGGCCGGCGAACGCAATACCAAGGACATCGAGCGTACCCTCCTCGACGGCCGCTTTTGCGAGATCCGCATGCTGTTCTACGTCGGCAAGGATCTGTTGCGATGGATAGATCAGTGTACGGAATTCGTGGAGCGCTCTCCGGAACTCTCCGCGGCGGGCATCAAGTCTCAAAGTTTCGCCGCCTACCTGGTCAACCACGCGCCGGAGGCGGTGCAGACCAAGCTGAAGAAATGGGGCGTATCCGACTACAAGTCGATCTTCGCCCGCGCGCTGGGCCTGAGCGCCGTTTTCTCCGCGGTTCCGAATCGCGAAGTTCTGACGGACGAATTCGTTCGCCACTACTACCGCTACGCCGACCAGTTGTTCCAGATCCGGCAAGGCGAAGTGGCCTTTACCGATATTGGGCATCTGGAGTTCGAATTCGAGATCTATGCTTCCGGCGAATATTCGCGCATGCTCGAGCGCGAGTGGGCCGAAACGTAGAGCGCTCACTAACCAACAAACTCCGGTCGGCCAAGCGAGACTTCCTCGAAGGCTGTTTTGAGCAATCTGACCGACTACGCGGTCGAGTCGACGTAACGCCGGATTATCGGAAGCCCGTTGCATGGTGGACCAAAAGCGCCAAGCTAGAAACGAAAAGCGGGAAACGTTCGCCGACGCTCAGGTTAGGTTGGACCGAATTCGCGGAGCTAATGGAAAAGATGGTTGCTGATCGCCGTTAAGATGATGAGGTTCGTTCTGGCGCGCCGGTTCTCGAAGCAGCCCAAACCCGCGAATTGCACGCCCGAGGCGCGCTACCAGTAGCATGGAGAGTCTGCCATTTACTAGATGAGATGAGAAGGTCGATTTCCGTCGCGTTACCCTGCGGGTGACCGACGCACTCGTGAGGTGCAGAACAAGGAGATTGACCTATGAAACGCAATTCTCAGACGAACAATGATCGAGCCGGCAAGGCAGGAAAGGCGCGTAAGCCGGTTCAACGAGATGCCAAAGAAGTGATGGCAGACCTGGTGGCAAGGCTGAGCCAAAAGCTCGAAGCGGGGCCGGGGAAAGCGAGGGAAACGGAAGGGCGGCAGGAGGACGCATGTGGTCCCAATCGAGAGCGGCTGACCGTGGGCGTGGATTTAGGGGACAAGCGGAGCAGCTTCTGCATTCTGGGCTTGGAGGGGGAGAAACTGACAGAAGGAGAGTTGCGGACCACGCAGCAGGACTTCGCGGAATTCTTCCAGATGCTGGCGCCGGCGCGAGTAGTGATGGAGGTGGGGACGCACTCGCCATGGGCGCGCGATGTGGTGGCACATTACGGCCATGACGTGCTGGTGGCCAACCCGCGGCTGATGGAAGGGCCGAAGAAGCGCAAGCGAAAGAATGACCGGATCGACGCCCACAAACTGGCCCGAGTGGGGCGGATGGACCCGCAGTCGCTGTTCCCGATTAACCACCGGAGTGTAGAAGTGCGTCAAGACCTGGTGGCAGTGCGGGCACGTGACGCTGTGGTATCGGTGCGGAGAGACCTGATCAACACGGCGCGGGGGCTGGTGAAGAGTATGGGTGGGCGCTTACCCAAATGTTCGAGCGCGAGCTTCCCGCATAAGGCGGAAGAGGCTCTTCCGGCGGCGGTGCGGGAGCTGCTGCTACCGTTGGTGCGATTGGTCGAGACTCTGAACAGTTGCCTGCAAGCATATGGCGAGATGATCGAGAAACTGGGGGACACGTATCCGCATACGAAATTATTGCGGCAGGTCAAGGGTGTGGGGCCGGTCACGGCGCTGGCCTATGTATTGACACTGGAAGATCCACAACGATTCGCCCAAAGTCGAGATGTGGGGGCCTATCTTGGATTAGTGCCGAAGCAGGAGGACTCCGGGGACAGCCAGCCGCAACTGCGAATCACCAAGATGGGAGACAGGATGGTGCGGCGGTTGCTGGTGGGGAGCGCGCACTATATTTTGGGTCCGTTCGGGCCGGATACAGATTTACGACGCTATGGGCTACGGCTGAGCGAACGAGGCGGGAAGAATGCAAAGAAGCGGGCCGTGGTGGCGGTGGCGCGCAAGCTGGCAGTATTGCTACACCGTCTGTGGGTGACCGGCGAGGTATATGAGCCGCTACACCGCGCTCTGTCGGAAGCGGCACGAGTGGCGCACCCTATTGCGAGCGAATCGGCGGAGGAAAAAGCTGCGTAGGGTGGCCGAATCCAACCAACACGAAAATCAGGTGCGAAACGGCGAGATATGAGTTGACCGTGTGGAGACCAGGAATCTTGAAGTTTTCGGAGGTGACACATCCACTGCCTTGTTAGGGTGACTGCGGTTTATCGTCTGATCCTTCAGAGATCGTTTATTAGATAGCAGCACCCCAGCAACCCAAGTCCGTCACCGCTTGTGGCGGACCTGGGCTTGAAATCGAACCTCAACATGCACCGGGCCCATAGTGGCTTATTCAGAGTGCGGATAGAAGCGCGGCACGAGTGGGTGGGACCTAAGAGATTTCGGAAAGCTGATCTTCGAATGGATCAACGCATAGTTTGCGATCGGCAACGATGGCGGAATGGGGCTATGAGAATACGGCGAATACATCGTGTACCAGGCAAAATGGCCTGCGGCAGCAAGGAATCTTATCCCCCTTTCCCGTTTCCCCCAGGGGCAAGCCGGGGCGGGGATGGTTCCCCCCACGCGGCGCACGCTACGTGCCAGCCAAAACCGCTGGCACGCATCGATGCAGCCGCTCCCCCCGCAAGAGGGGTTTCAAACCGCTCCGCTGAACCCCCCCTTGCGCGATCCCCCCAAGTTGATCCCAGCCGATGTACAGCGCCCCGCTGGCCAGCCGGAGTGAAGATAATCGGAACGCAGAAAAGAATTCGGAAAGGCCGCCACGTCGGCCTTGACTTTTATGACCTTCTCATAGAAGACGATAAAGTATGTTATCGTTCAGCATTCTGTTGGCACGTGGACCTCTAACGCTCTGCTCGGGAGAATTGAGCGAGAGGCTCCGATCTGGGAAGCCTTCGGATGGATTAATCGAGCCCGGAGACGCGTGGCCCCAAAAGGGCGCACCCCCGAAGGCGGTTTCTCAGTAGTCGGCGCTGCTAAGATAACATCTAGAGTAATGCTCGTGAAATCCTGGTTGTTGCTTCGTCGAACTCCCGCCACGGCTAGCGCAATAGTGCTGAGCCTTGTGCTGCTGCTTTCCCTGCTGACCGCCCCGGCCCGCGCCCAGAAAGACGTCTCCGGCGAAACCCAGATGCGGCTGATGCTGGACGAGTTGAACAACCTCGGCAGCGTCATGATGATCGCGCGCGCATCCCGACGACGAGAACACCGCGCTGCTGGCCTATCTGGCGCGCGGACGGCACGTTCGCACCGCTTACCTGTCGCTTACCCGCGGCGAAGGCGGCCAGAACCTGATCGGCCCCGAGCAAGGCGATGAACTGGGAATCATCCGCACTCAGGAACTGCTGGCCGCGCGGCGCATCGACGGGGCGCAACAGTTCTTCACCCGCGCCATCGATTTTGGATTCACCAAGACCGCCGCGGAAACGCTGGGCACCAAGTGGCCGCGCGAAAAGGTGCTGGGCGACGTGGTGTGGGCCATCCGCCGCTTCCAGCCCGACGTCATCATTCTGCGCTTCACCGGCACTCCGCGCGACGGCCACGGGCAGCATCAGGCCTCCGCCATCCTGGGCCGCGAGGCGTTCGCCGCCGCCGCCGATCCCACGCGCTTTCCCGAACAACTGAAGTACGTAAAGACCTGGCAGGCGCTGCGCCTGATGACCAATCTGGCGGCCTTCAGCCGCGAGCAGCAAAAAGAGGTGGAGAAAGTCCCGGACAAGTTGGCGGTGGATCTGGGAGCGTATTCGCCGGAGCTTGGCTATTCCTACGAGGAAATCGCCGGCATGAGCCGCAGCCAGCATCGCAGCCAGGCCATGGGCACGGGCCAGCGGCAAGGCTCCGTGGTCAATTATTTCGTTACCGACCACGGCGACAAAGCCACCAAGGATATTTTCGAAAACATCAACCTGGGATGGGCGCGCCTGGAAGGCGGCGCGGAAGTCACACGTCTATTGACTCAAGCCTCCGCCGCATTCGTACCCGCGCATCCCGAAGCGTTGCTGCCGATTCTTTCGCAAGTGCGTCCGGTGATGGCCGCGGTCGCGGCCTCGAGCAAGAATGCGCTCGCCGAAGCGCGGCTCGCTGAGTTGGACGAAGCCATCGCGCTGGCGGGAGGCGTCACGGTGGACGCGCTTTCCGACAAGCCCGCCGTGACTCCGGGTGGGACCTTCAAGGTGACCCTGACCGCGCTCGCGCGCAACCCTGCCGCAGTCACGCTGCGCGGCGTGAAGCTGTCAGGGATCGCGGGCGTGCCGCAGCCCACCATCGCGTCAACCGTACTCGCGTTCAACAAACCCATCGAATTCCCGGTGAACATTAAGGTGCCTGAAGCGCAGCCTTATTCGCAGCCCTACTGGCTTCAGTTGCCCAAGGACAGCGCGATGTATTCGGTGCCGGATCCGCAGGAAATAGGCGATCCCGAAAGTCCGCCGGTGCTCTCGGCGGAGTTCCGTTTGCAAGTGGGCACTGCGGAGATCACGCTGAAGCGGCCGGTGCAGCGAGTTTATGTGGATCATATTTACGGACAGTTCACGCGGCCGCTGGCGATTGTGCCTCCCGTAAGCGTCGAATTTGGCGGGATGGCGCTGGTGTTTCCGGATAACAAATCCCGCCGGCTGCAGATTCCGGTGAGATCGAATAGCGGCAAACAGGCAGGCGAAATCCGCCTGGAAGCGCCCGCGGGTTGGACAGTGGAACCCGCATCGCAGCACTTTGAGCTCAGCGCCGCCGACGAGCAGACTACGACTGAGTTCACGGTGACGCCGCCGGCGGGTGAATCCATCGGCTCACTGCGTGCGTCGGCAACCGTCGGAGATCGCGTGGTCGCCAGCAGCACTCGCGTCATCGACTACCCGCACATCCACGCTCAGACCTTGTTCCCGCCGTCCGAAGCCCGCTTGGTGCGCAGCGATATTAAAACGCTGGCGCATAACATCGGCTACATCGTCGGCGCCGGCGATGAAGTGCCCGAGTCTCTGCAGCAGATGGGCTGCGAAGTGACGCTCCTGTCCCCGAATGATTTGTCGTATGGCGATTTGAGCAAGTACGACGCCATCGTCAGCGGCGTCCGCGCCTTCAACACGCGCGCCGATCTGCGCTTGAATTATCAGCGGCTGTTCAAGTTCGTCGAGGACGGCGGCACGCTGATCGTGCAATACAATGTGGCGGAAGGCGGGCCCCCGGGAGCGCCGCAGGCTGCGGAATCATCCATGCTGGCGCACATCGGGCCCTACCCCATCACGACCGGCCGCGACCGCGTAACCGTCGAAGAAGCGCCCGTGACCTTCCCGAATCCGAACAACGTACTATTGCATGCCCCCAACGAAATCACCGCACGCGATTTCGAGGGCTGGGTGCAGGAGCGCGGCTTGTACTTCGCCTCCGAATGGGACCCGCGCTACCAGAGCATCCTCGAATCGCACGACCCCGGCGAAAAGGAGCTCCCCGGCGGCGAATTGTACACGCGCTATGGCAAGGGCGCCTACATTTTCTCTTCGTACGACTGGTTCCGCGAGTTGCCGGCCGGCGTTCCCGGCGCCTACCGCCTCTTTGCCAACATGCTGAGCGCCGCGAAAGTTCAGTGATGGAGGGCGCAACGCCGATTCCGGAAAAAGGTTTCGAGAAAGTCATTCTCGATGAACCGCCGCCCTTTCTGGGGACCTGGAAGCGAGTCTACCGCTTCGTTCTGATCTATCTGGCAGTGATCATTTTCCTCGCCTGGCTGTTTACGAAGCACTACGCGCCGCCCGTCTGAGCGATGACGCCACTCGACTGGATCGTCCTGTTCGGCTGGATGGCGTTCCTGGTTTCTTACGGGTTGTGGCGCGGCCGCGGCTCTACCAGCGTCAATCAATATCTGCTCGCCGGCAAGACCATGCCATGGTACGCCATGGGCCTCTCCATCATGGCGACCCAGGCCAGCGCCATCACGTTCATCTCCACCACCGGACAAGCCTACGTCGATGGCATGCGCTTCGTGCAGTTCTATTTCGGACTGCCGGTGGCGATGGTGATCCTCTGCGCGACGGCAGTGCCCATTTTCCATCGCGCCAAAGTCTACACGGCGTATGAGTATCTGGAACAGCGCTTCGATGCCAAGACGCGGCTGATCGTCACCATCATTTTTTTGATCGGGCGCGGCCTGGGCGCGGGAGTCGCACTGGCGGCGCCGGCCATCGTGATGTCGGTGATGCTGGGTTGGCCGTTTTACTTGACCACGATATTGATGGGCGGCGTGGTGATTCTCTTCACCACCATGGGCGGCATCAAAGCCGTGACCTACGCCGACGTGCAGCAGATGATGATGATCATGGGCGCGCTGATCCTGGCGCTGCTGATCGCCATCTGGAAGCTGCCCCACGACGTGTCGTTCCTGGACGCGATGAAGATCGCGGGCGCCGCGGGCCGGCTGAACGCGGTCGACACGCATTTCGATCCCAACAACCGCTACAACCTGTGGAGCGGCTTGATCGGCAGCACCTTCCTGATGCTGGCGTATTTCGGCACCGACCAGAGCCAGGTGCAGCGCTACCTGACCGGCAAGTCGATCGGACAGAGCCGGCTGGGATTGCTGTTGAACGCGATGGCCAAAGTGCCGGTGCAGTTCTTCATCCTGTTCATCGGCGCGATGGTGTTCGTGTTCTTCATCTTCGAACGGCCTCCGCTGTTGTTTCAGCCGGTGGAGATGGAGCGCCTGGAGCAGACAGCCGAATATCCGGCGTTGGAAGCGCGCTACCAACAGGCGCTCGATGAGCGCCAGGCCGCGGCTCGCAAATTGAAGGACGGCGGCTCGGGCGACGATTTCCGCGCGGCCCAGCAGAAGTTAAATGCGGTCCGCGGGGAAGCGCGGAAGCTCAGCAAGGATAGCGATACCAATTACATCTTCCTGTCGTTCGTGACGCACTACCTGCCGAGGGGCTTGGTGGGTTTGATCCTCGGCGTGATCCTTACGGCGACGATGTCGGCCAGCTCCGGCGAGATCAATTCGCTCGCGACGGTCAGCATGATCGACGTCTATCGGCGCCACTTCCATCAGCAAGGCACGGATCGCCACTATCTGCTGGCCTCGCGCGTCGCGACGGTGTTCTGGGGAATCTACGCCGTCACCTTCGCCAACTTCGCGCAGGGATTCGGCGCGTTGATCGAGGCCGTGAACCAAGTGGGCTCGCTGTTCTATGGCAGCATGCTGGGCGTCTTCGTCGTCGCGTTCTTCATGAAGACGGCCGGAGGCACCGCGGCATTCTGGGGCGTCGTCGCGGGACAGGCGACCACGTTCGCGGTGGCGCGCTTCACTCCCATCGCGTACCTTTGGTACAACATGATCGGCTGCCTGGTGGTGCTGGCGGTGGCGTGGGGGATAAGCAGTTTCGAAGCGCGCTGCATCACAAGTGTGAGATCATGGGCTATATTCCGGAAGACGCGAAATGGTACTTGGCGGATATCGTTCTAGAGATCACCATCGAGGGTGATCCACGGAATGTCGTCCATACAAATCTCGTTTTGATCCGCGCTGACTCACCGGAAGAAGCCTACCAAAAGGCCATCGAGTTGGGAACTTCGAATGAAGCGTCCTGGGAAAATATAGACGGGAAGCGTGTCACATTTAGCTTTAGAGGATTGCGCGACCTGAATGTTATACTTTCTCGCAAGCTGGAACACGGTATTGAGTTAAGCTGCGGCGAAAACATCGGTATGGATGAAGCCGCTATTCAGAAATGGGTGACACCAAAAGAAGAGCTGGGTGTGTTCTCGCCGATCGGATCCGTCCACAGGACCGGATTACCGATCGAGTGATATTGTCGAAAAGATTTACGAAGAGTTTCCGCACAACAGGCCGGAAGGGGACAAATCAAAGCCTAACTGAGCACGGCGTTCAGCGAACCTTGCCGGTAGCCTTCCAGGTCCAGCGTGACGTAGTGGAAGCCTAGCGGCTTGAAGATGGCGGTGAACTGGCGGGCCATGTCGAGCGTCATGGCGCGGTCGAGTTCTTCGGGCGCGACTTCGATGCGCACGATGTCGCCGTGGAAGCGCACGCGGAACTGGCGGAAGCCGAGAGCGCGAATGGCTTCTTCGCCGCGGTCGACCGTCTTCACATTTTGAATCGTCACCGGCGTTCCATAGGGAATGCGCGAACTGAGGCACGCTGACGCGGGGCGGTCCCAGGTGGTGAGACCGGCGCGTTGCGAGAGCGCGCGGATTTCAGCTTTGGTGAGTCCGGCATCGACTAGCGGGGCCTTCACGCCGTGGAGTTTCGCGGCGCCCTGCCCGGGACGAAAGTCGCCGAGGTCGTCGACATTCACGCCGTAGATCACATGCGCGATGCCGCGCTCGCGCGCCACTTCGTCGAGGCGCGTGAACAACTCGTCCTTGCAGTGAAAGCAGCGGTCGGGATTGTTGGCAACGTAATCCGGGATTATCGAATTCATGAGTCGCGATGTATTCGTGGCGGATGCCGTGCTCGCGCGCGAACGCTTCGGCATCGCCCTTGTGGGATTCGGGAAGAGACGCCGAGTCCGCCGTGATCGCGACCGCTTTGCCGCCCAGAACCCGGTTGGCGGCCCACGCCAGGTACGCCGAGTCGGCGCCGCCCGAATAGGCAACGATCACGCTGCCCATCTGCTCCAGCGCGGCGAAGAGCTGGCGTTCCTTCTCGTCCATACTTCTATTGTATGGGCTTACTGAAGCGGCAGATCCTCTTGCGGCCCTACCGCTTCCGTTTCCGGAATGAGGCTGGCGGCGGCCACTTGATCGCCGGCTTCGACGTTCACCAGGCGGACGCCTTGCGTGGAGCGGCCGGCTTGGCGGATCTCGCCGGAATCGATGCGGATGATCTGGCCCTGCTTGGTGATGATCATCAGGTCGGAATCTTCCTTCACGGATAGAATCCCGACCACCTTGCCGACGCGCGGCGTGGTCTTCATATTGATGACGCCCTTGCGGCCGCGGGCGGTGAGGCGGTAATCCTCGAGCGGCGTGCGCTTGCCGAAGCCGTTTTCGGAAATCGAGAGAATCAGTCCGTCCTTTTCGACGATCTCGACGCCGACCAGGTAATCGCCTTCTTCGAGCTCCATGCCGCGGACGCCGCGCGCCGGGCGGCCCATGGCGCGAACATCGGATTCCTTGAAGCGGCAGGCCATGCCTTCGTGCGAGCCGAGGAAAATATAGTTCTCGCCGTTGGTCAGGCGGGCGGCCAGCAGTTCATCGCCTTCATCGATGCCCAGCGCGATGATGCCGCGCTGCAGCGGATGGTCGAACTCGGTAAGCTCGCACTTCTTGATGACGCCTTGCTTGGTCACCATCACGATGAACTTGCCGGCGACGAATTCCTTCACCGGAAGGAACGCGGTGACGGATTCGTCCGGCATCAAGTTAATCAAGCCGGAGCTGTGTTTGCCCTTGCCGGTAGTGGTGGCGTCCGGGATGTTGTAAATCTTCAGCCAGTAGACGCGGCCTTTGTTGGTGAAAATCAGCAGGTAGGCGTGGGTGGAGGCGATGATCAGGTGCTCGACCACATCCTCGGCGCGCGTCGACATGCCGATGCGGCCTTTGCCGCCGCGAGTCTGGCGGCGATAGGTATCGACGGCGGTGCGCTTGAGATAGCCGCCGCGGGTCACGGTGACGGCGACGTCTTCCACCTGCACCAGGTCTTCGAGCCGGATCTCGCCGGTGTCTTCGACGATCTGAGTGCGGCGGTCGTCGCCGAAGTCTTTCTGAACTTCTTTCAGTTCCTTGACGACTACGGCGCGCAGAACTTTTTCGGAACCCAGGATGTCCAGATACTCGGCGATCTGCCGCTGGATGTCGGCCAGTTCGTCGATGATCTTCTGCTGCTCCATGCCGGTGAGGCGCTGGAGTTGCAGTTCGATGATGGCTTGGGCCTGCCGCTCGGTGAAGCGCGGGCCACGCGGGTCGGCGTCGACCATCTTGGCGTAGGCGGCGGCTTCGGCGGGCGTGATGAAGTTCATCAACGCTTCGCGGGCTTCGCGCGGGGTCTTGGCGGCGCGGATCAGGGCGATGACTGCGTCGAGATTCGTCAGGGCGCGCTGGAAGCCGAGCAAGATGTGCTCGCGGTCGCGGGCTTTGCGCAGCAGGTAATCCGTGCGGCGGCGGATGACGTCGATGCGATGCTCGATGAAACGCTTGAGGGCGTCGAGCAAACCTAGCTCGCGCGGCTGGCCGTTGACGATCGCCAGCAGGATGACGCCGAAGTTGACCTGCATCTGCGTGTGCTTATACAGGTTGTTGAGGACCACTTCGGCTTGCTCGCCGCGCTTGAGTTCGAACACGATGCGCATGCCGTCGCGGTCGCTCTCATCGCGGATTTCGGAGATGCCTTCGAGCTTCTTTTCGTTGACCAGGCCGGCGCTGTATTCGATCAGGCGGGCTTTGTTGACCTGGATAGGGGAGCTCGGTGACGATGATGGCCTCGCGGTCCTTGCCCATCTTTTCGGTGGCCGCTTTGGCGCGCACCTTGATGGAACCGCGGCCGGTCTTGAAGTAATCGTAGATGCCTTCGCGGCCCAGGATGATGCCGCCGGTGGGGAAATCGGGGCCTTGCACCATCTCGATCAACTTCGGCAGTTGGATGGCGGGGTTCTGCACCAGCGCGATGCAGGCTTCGACGATCTCGCGCAGATTGTGGGGCGGGATCTTGCTCGCCATGCCCACGGCGATGCCTTCGCTGCCGTTGACCAGCAGGTTGGGGATGCGGGTCGGCAGGACTTCGGGCTCGTATTCGCTCTCGTCGTAGTTGGGCTTGAAGTCGACGGTTTCCTTGTCGATGTCTTCGAGCAGCGCGGCGGCAATGCGCGCGAGACGCGCTTCGGTGTACCGCATGGCGGCGGGCGGATCGCCGTCGACGGAACCGAAGTTGCCTTGGCCGTCGATCAGCGGGTAGCGCATCGAGAAGGGCTGCGCCATGCGGACCAAGGCGTCGTAGATCGAGGCGTCGCCGTGCGGGTGCAGCTTACCCATGACGTCGCCGACCACGCGGGCGGATTTCTTGGTGGGCCGGTTATGGTGCAGGCCCATCTCCTGCATCATATAAAGGATGCGGCGGTGGACCGGCTTGAGGCCGTCGCGCACATCCGGGAGGGCGCGGCCGACGATCACGCTCATGGCGTAATCGAGGTACGAGCGGCGCATCTCGTCTTCGATGTTTATGGGGATGTGGCTCTTGTTGTTGCCGCCATCGCCGCCGAGCGGGATCTGCCCGCCGGGGGGGCCTTGCGGGGGGCCGGGAGGGGCGCCTTGAGGTGGGATGGTGGGGTCCTGAGGATCTGCCAAGTAGTGCTCCTTCGGGGGATGCGGCGGGGGCCGCTAAACCTTTATTTTAGCATGAGGTAGGGGGTAAAAGCGCGGTTAGCCGGCGGCTTTTGCCCCACCTGTCAAATTACCAAACGAACCCAAGCGGCGACCTCTCGGGCGAAATGCTGTACTATCAAACAAACCCAAGCCAAACCGGCGTTTGCCGGTTCACTTCAAAGATAACCTGGGGTTAGGCACAGGGGCTCCGAGGAGAAAGCGAGTGGCGGAGAAGTGATTGGCTACGCAATGATCGTCCAAAAAATGTATACTTCGTAAGACGGTCCCCGAACATTCCCAGTTCGGAATTATGGTGACAAAGAGACTCGCCATCGTCCTTGCCCTGCTTGCGGCTACCGCGGGATTAGCTACTCCTCAAACCGCCCCGCAAACTCAGCCGCAGCTTCCGTCGAACAAATCCTGGGTGGTCGAGGGCAATGTTGCCGATGATGGAGGACCCGTTCCAGGCGTTTCGATTTATGCAGGGCGTGGTCTTACTGTACTAACAGACATGAATGGGCACTACACGTTGAGCGGCACAGGGTCCGGCTCATATAAGATCTTCCCAGCAAAGGACGGCTATGAGGGCAACGACGGTGGAGCCGTGCAAAACTTTAGAAATTTAGATCTAGTGGCCGGATCACACATAACGAGCGCTGATTTTGTGATCCGTAAGGCCGCCTCGATTTCGGGGCGTGTTCTAGACCGCGATGGGAATCCGGTAAAGGGAGCAGTCGTCGTTTTGTACATGAAACACTACGGTCAAGGTAGACCGTACCTGGAAACCATTGGGGGAGCCGATACCGACGCTTCTGGCGGCTATCGCATTATCGGTGTCAGGGCGGGACAACAGTACTATCTCGGCGTGGCGCCAGCTTGGCGCGACAAGCCGGCCAGGCGCCCGAAGGGGCGCCCGGAACCACAAACCGCAGTTGTTCAGACCTTTTATCCAAATGCAACATCCGCCGACAGCGCCGCTCCGATTTTCCTCAATCGAGCGGAGCAGCGAGAAGGCGTCGATCTGATTATGGACCAGACCGTCACGTATTGTGTCACTGCTATGCCGCGTTTTGAATTGGGAAATCTCCCGGTAACGACGGGCTGGAGAATTTCGTACGTGGATGGAGGAGCCTTCGCGATGGAAAATCCAAAGCCTGGCGAAGAGTTGGACGTCTGTGGCTTGCCACCGGGTTCATACGACCTCTGGATCAATACGATTACAGGCGACAAGATTGCCGGATTCATCAGCCAAACATTCACCATCGCGAATCGCGACGTCGCCCTCGGAGAGCTATTCCCGCAGCCGCCTGTCCCATTGAGGGGGAAGGTTATCGTCGCAGATGCCCCCGCGGATAGTCCAGTTCCTGTACTTAGCATACATGTTGAGCCCCTAAACCGACGCCAATGGCCCTTAGCTGGCGAGGGCGCCTTTGGTAGTTCAAATTCCAAAGGAGAGTTTTCGGTTCCAGACTTATTCGCGGACGATTATGCGTTAGTTGCGGTGACGCATCTTCCGCCAGGATTCTATGTGAAGGCTCTTACCCAGGCAGGTCGTGATCTGAAACGCGAGCCAATTCGTCCGGGTGATGATCTGACCATGACTCTCTTGTCCGACGGGCCTTCCATTAGTGGCACCGCCGTTGATAAGGATAACGTGCCAGTACATGACACGATGGTCCTCCTCATCCCGAAAGACCAGGGGAGTGGCTCAGTTGTCTCCGTGCGCTCCGACCAAAACGGCAGATTTCAGATTCAGTCTGGAGTTGCTCCAGGCGATTATTCGATTGTCGCCTTGACAGGATTATTTGAAGGCGAAGAGCAGAACCCGGAATTCCTAAGCGATCAAGCGACTCGCGCTACCAGGCTGGTTCTTGAAGCGAAGGAGTCCACCGTCATCACGCTCCCGGTATATTCGGTATCTCAGCAATAGGTCTGGAGGGCACGAAGTGTCCGGCGCTGTTCCTGCGACATCCTCAACCGGAATCGAGTTGCTGCCGGGTCGTCTCTTCGATTAATGCTCGACACTTCGGCCTTGCAATCCGAAGTGCGCGGTGGCGGCGAGGAGATGGCGGTCGTTGGTCCAGATTTCATGGAACCCGGCGTCGAGGGCGGAGACGATGTGGATTGCGTCGCCGGCGCGCAGGAAGATGCTAGTTGGCAGAGTGCGCGTCAGGAGTTCAACACGACGCAGAATGAGGTTCGTGACCGGCAATAAAGCCCATGTATCGCTTCCGACATCCTCCAGGAATGCGTCCCGAACCTGGTTAGCGGCCTTCCCCTTTAGCGTTCCCTCCCGGACGTGGCGGTGAAACACACAGGCTACTTCGGCGATGGAAAGGGCAGATGTGTATAAGGATGGGGATGACCGGGCCAGCGCACGCACGGCAGCCGCGTCCGTTTCATGGAGATAGCACTTCGCTATGTAGGCCGCGTCGAAGTAATGACCGTTCAAATCCGGTCTTCCTCCAGCATTCGCCCAGTGTCCGTTTTCGACCTGGGCAGCTTGCGGATGAATGCCTCGCGATCGGGCAGCTTGTTCGTCGGGCGCCCCGCCGTAATTGGACGCAATTCGGCCACCGGGACGCCGCGGGATTCGATCACATAGGTCTGGCCCTGGGCCACATTTTTGATCAGCGCGCTGGTTTTGAGATGCAGGTCGCGGACGCTGGCACGTTCCATGTGTCCCATTGTGACACATCGCTTCCTGCTGTAAACTGGTCCCCTATGCAGTGTCCCCTATGCTGACCCGGCTCCTCCTATTTATCGCCCTCACCGCTTCGGCCTTTGCACAACAGGCCTTCCCGTCGAGCCCCGATTGGACCAAGCCCTTCCCGCCGTTCAAGATTCTGGGCAACATCTATTGGGTGGGGACGTGGGATTTGTCCACCTACCTGATCACCACGCCACAGGGCAACATCCTGATCAACAGTGGCCTTGCGGAAACGGTGCCGCTGATCAAGGCGGGCGTCGAGAAACTGGGGTTTAAAATGTCCGACATCAAGATCCTGACGGCCACGCACGGGCATTTCGATCACGTGGCGGGGTTGGCGGAATTGCAAAAGATGACCGGAGCGAAGATCTTCATGTCGGAGGAAGACGCCGAGCTGCTCGAATCCGGCGGCAAGAAGGATTTTCGATTCGGCGAGGAGCTTCGCGCGCGTTTCACTCCGGTCAAAGTAGACCGGAAACTGAAAGACGGCGACAAGATCGAGTTGGGCGGGACGGTGATCACAGCGCACCACCATCCCGGCCACACCAAGGGCGCGACCAGCTTCACTCTGGACGTGCGCGAGGCGGGCAAGACTTACCACGTGGGGATCATGAACATGGCGTCCATTAATCCCGGCGTCAAAGTGAACGGGATGCCGATGTTTCCAGGGATCGCCGAGGCTTACGCGCGCACTTTCCATGACCAGAAAGAGATGAAGATCGACGTGTTCCTGGCGTCGCACGCCGCGCAATTCGGGCTGCATGACAAGTACAAACCGGGGGATCCCTATAATCCCGAACGGTTCGTCGATCCCAACGGCTACCACGCGGCGGTCGAGAAGCTGGAGAAGACTTACCAGGCTCAGTTGGCCAAGGAACGCGCCGCGAAGTAATGGGCGGCCTTGCCGCTCATTCGCCGATGATCTTCACCAGCGCCCGTTTCTTGCGGCGGCCGTCGAACTCGCCGTAGAAAATCTGCTCCCAGGGACCGAAGTCGAGCTTGCCCTGGGTCACGGCCACTACCACCTCGCGTCCCATGATCTGGCGTTTCATGTGGGCGTCGGCGTTGTCCTCGCCGGTGCGGTTGTGCAAATACTGCGCGACAGGCTCGTGGGGCGCCAGCGCTTCCAGCCACTTGTCGTAGTCCTTATGTAGTCCGCTTTCGTCATCATTGATGAAAACCGAGGCGGTAATATGCATCGCATTCACCAGTACTATGCCCTCGCATAATACCGCTTTCCCTAAGGCAATCTGTCACTTGGCCGGTAATATTGACGAAGCCGCGGCGCGTGGGGACCTCGAACCATAGCTCTTTGCGGAAAGTTTTCATCGCTATCCTCCGATTACAGGGATATGGCAATTGTGGAAACAGATGCCAGCCGGACTCGGTCTGTAGTGGAACCAGATCCCGGGCGGACTCGGTCTGTCGAGGAGCCAGAGCGCGGCCGAGCCGGGTGCCGTGGGCGAGGGCAGAAGCACTCCCCCGCACGCCCTTCCGATTTGTTACACTCAGCGGATATGCTTAATACCGGAGCTAACGGGTGAAGGCGCGGATCGCCGCAGGCTGCATCCTGACGGGGGCCGTGTTCGCCCTAAGCAGTTGCGCAACAACGGCGCCTCCGAAGCAATTTAAGACCTACTTCGTGCCGCCAGCACAGCCGGTTGCACCTTACGCCAGCCCGGTCTTCATCGATCCTCCGAATGTAGCGCTGGATCTGTACGGCAACGAAGGTCCCAACCTGAACTCTTCCCTCCCGTCCCTGTCCCGCCCCTCAGATGTCGATTTCCTGATCAAGAAAGCCGATGACCGGCTGGCGGCCGGGAAACGGGCCGTCCAGGAAGGGCGCACGGAAGACGCGCGCAGAGAGTTCGACAAGGTACTGGACGTGCTGCTGACAGCCTCGGATAAGCTGCCCGACCGCGCGCGTCTGGAACGGCATATCGATGAGCTGATCGAGCAGATTTACCGTTACGACGTGGATCAATTGGGCGCCGCGCAGCCGGATGAAGATCAGGAAGTGCGCTTCGAGAAGTCCCCCATCGAGGAAATTCTGCAGATGACATTCCCGATTGACCCCAGCCTGCGGCACAAGGTGCAGGAGCAGATTCGGGTGACGGCGTCCCAGCTCCCGCTCGAACAAAACGATGCGGTGGTGAGCTACATCAATTACTTTTCTTCTCCGCGCGGCAAGAAGATCCTGGCGTACGGATTGCGCCGTTCCGGCCGCTACAAGCCCATGATCGAGAAGATCCTGCGGGAGGAAGGCATCCCCGAGGAGCTGATTTTCCTGGCGCAAGCCGAATCCGGCTTCGTTCCGCGCGCGATGTCGCGCGCCATGTGCGTCGGAGTGTGGCAATTCGCGGCTTTCCGGGGCAAGGAATACGGCCTGAATCGGACCACTGCCACCGACGACCGCATGGACCCGGAGCTGGCAACGCGCGCCGCGGCCCGGCATCTGCACGACCTCTACAATCATTTTGGCGACTGGAATCTGGCCATGGCGGCCTACAATTGCGGTCCCGGATGCGTGGATCATGCCATTCAGCGAACCGGTTACGCGGATTTCTGGGAACTGCGCCGGCTGAACGTTCTGCCCAAGGAGACCGCCAACTATGTGCCGGCCATCCTGGCGATGACCATCATCGGCAAGAACGCCAAGGATTACGGGCTCGACGATCTGGATATGGAGCAGCCGCTCGAGTACGATACCATCGAGCTGCAATCGCCGACGCACATGGCTTTGATCGCCGATGCCATGGATCGCCCTCTGGCCGAGTTGAAGGAGATGAACCCCGCGGTGCTGCGGTCGGTCGCGCCCGCTGGGACTGCGTTGCATGTTCCAAAAGGCATGGTGCCGATGGTGCAGGCGGCCTTCGAAGCAGTGCCCGCCAACCGCCGCGATGCCTGGCGCATTCATAAAGTGGATGGGGAAGAAACCTTCGCCTCGCTCGCCAGACGCTATAACACTACTGCCGAGTCTGTTGAGCTCCGTCAACCACGACGAGCTGCCAGACGGCCGGTTCGCTGGTGGTGATTCCAGCGTCCTATCCCGGCGACCGCATCCCGGTTCGTTCGGCTGTCCGGGCGCGGACTGGGTCCGGAACGACGTCCCGAAAGTCGTCCAAAACTGGTGCCAGAAGGCCAGCCGTCAGTTCATCGCGCGTTAAGCCCAACACCAAGCCCAGGAGCAGGGCGTCTGCGGCACGGGCGAAGACCCCAACCAAGGCATCCACGGCGACTCCGGCGAAGAACCCAACTAAAGCCTCCGCGTCGAAGGGCGTCACCGGCCGCGCGGGTTAAGCACCTCGGCAAGCAGGCATCGTCAAGCAGCCACCGCAGTGGCATGACGGCATTTTAATCGCGGGCTGCGCGCGTTCATCCATCGGGCAGACACTTTTCACTTGCCTTCGCTTGAAAAAGCGATATTCTGGTTTCTGATTCCGCCGATCGATTCGCCGATGAGGAGACCGCTGCCATGATAGAGTACCGGCTTTCGCCCGAAGACGATGAACTCGACGATCTGGATGAGGGCGCCGAACTCAGTTTAGACGACGATTTGGGAGACTACGGTCTCGACGATGACGATGAGGAACTCGCCGTACCGGTGTTTACGCCGCGCGCGCCCTCGCCCGCCGCGATGGTCGTCGAAACCACGGTGATTGAAGTCGAGGAGGTTCCGCCCGCGGCCGCATCGGAAGCGCCGCCCGCCCGCAAGCCGGTGAAGAAAGCCGCGGCGCCTGCCAAGAAAGCGGCCGCTCCGGTGAAGAAAGCGGCGGCTCCAAGAAAGCGGCTCCGCCGCCAAGAAAGCTGCCCCGAAAAAGAAGGCCGCTGCCAAGAAGGCCGTGAAGAAGGTGGCCGCGAAAAAGAAGGCCGCTCCCAAGAAAGCCGCTAAGAAAGCTGTCAAGAAGGCTGCCAAGAAGGCTGCGCCCAAGAAGTCGGCGAAAAAAGCCGTGAAGAAGGCCGCCAAGAAAGCGGCGCCCAAGAAATCGGCGAAAAAGGCCTCTAAGAAAAAGAAGTAAGCGTCCCTGGTTCTCGGAAGGGGCGACAGTCGTTCGCCCGTTCGCGGCAGCCTACTTCGCGACAGCCGAGCGGCAGCGTTCGTAAAGTTGCAGCAGGGCGTCTACCTGTTCATCCGGCGTTTTGGGGGCTTTGCCGCCGAAGCCGGCGCCTCCCGAGGCTTTGCCATAGCCGGTGGTCCCGGCTATGAACTTCATCAGCTCCAAGGCGACTTCTTCTTTGGTCGATTTCGCGCCGGGGGCGGCAGCCGCGGTCGTGTCTTTTTCGTCCGTCATATAATCTCTAAGGGTACTGCATTTGAACTCCCGCCCGCGCACTATTTGCCAGTCACGGACGGAGAACTTGCGGCTGCATGCCGGTTGATGCGCGCCGCCTGATCCGCAAGATGCGCGGCGGAGCGCAGGCGCACTTGATCGAGGCGGCCGACGGCCACTGCTACGTGGTCAAGTTTCTCAACAATCCGCAGCACCGGCGGATTCTGGTGAACGAATGGATCGCGTCGGTCTTCCTGCGCTATCTGGGCATTTCGACGCCGGAGGCGGCGGTGATCCGCGTCACGCAGGATTTCTTGGACCAGAACCCGGACGTGCACTTTCAACTGGGAACGCGCCGCGAGCCGGTCGAATTGGGCTGGCACTTCGGGTCGCGATTTCCCGGCGACCCGGCGCGGCTGGTGGTTTACGACTTCCTGCCCGATACGCTGCTGGCGCAGGTGGAGAATCGCGCGGAGTTCCTGGGAATGCTGGCCTTCGATCAATGGATGGGCAACGCCGACTCGCGCCAGGCCATCTTCTTCCGCGCGCGTCTGCGCGAATGGCTGCCGGCGCATGAAGCGCATCCGCTGCGCCTGGGGTTTGTGGCGCAGATGGTGGACCACGGATTCGCTTTCGACGGCCCGCATTGGCGCTTTGGCGATTCCCCGCTGCAAGGTTTGTACTTCCGTCCAGCGGTGTACCAAGGTGTGCGCGGCCTGGACGACTTTCAGCCCTGGCTCGACCGCATCGTGCATTTTCCGGAGGCAGTGGTGGACCAGGCGCTCAAGCAAATTCCCCCGGCCTGGGTGGCTGGCGACGAAGACTCCCTCAATCAACTGTGCGAGAGCCTGCTGCGGCGGCGGAAGCGCGTGGTGGACCTGATCCAGGCCTGCCGCCACGGCCGCGCGGCCCTGTTTCCGGGTTGGCATTGACGAGCGCGGTATTGTAGAAGCAGATCTATGGGTGTGGCCGTTATTCAAAATCGGAGCGCCGAATTCAAGCAGGCGCTGCTCAATCGCGTGCTGGTGGCGGACGGGGCCATGGGCACTTCGCTCTATGCCAAGGGCATCTTCCTCAACCGGTGTTATGACGAGTTGAACCTCTCGCTGCCGGCCCTGATTCGCGACGTCCACCAGGAATACCTGCGGGCGGGCGCGGAGATCATCGAAACCAACACGTTTGGAGCGAATCGCAAGCGGCTGGCGGCGTTCGGATTCGCGGAGAAGCTGCGGCAGATCAATCAGGCCGGAGTGCGCATCGCGAAAGAAGTCGCGCGGGATCAGGCTTTCGTCGCGGGAGCCATCGGTCCGCTGGGGGTTCGCCTGGAACCGCTGGGTCCGGTCAGCTTCGCCGAGGCGCGCGAACTCTATAGCGAGCAGGTGACGGCGCTGGTCGAAGCCGGTGTCGACCTGCTGATATTCGAGACTTTCCGCGACCTGGACGAGCTCCGCGAAGCAGTGCTGGCGGCTCGCGAAGCGGCGGGACGCGACATCCCCGTGATCGCCCAGTTCGCCATTGAGGACGACGGGAATCTGGAGGACGGAACCTCCGCCGCGAACATCGCCCTGGCGCTATCGCAGTGGCCGGTGGACGTGATCGGGCTGAATTGCTCGTCGGGTCCACGAGTGCTGCTCGAAGCCATCGAAACCATGGCGCCGCTGACCACCAAGCCGCTCAGCGTGATGCCCAATGCCGGACTGCCGGTCACGGTGGATGGCCGCAATCTGTACTTGTGCTCGCCCGAATACATGGCGCAATACGCGCGGCGCTTTATCGGCGCCGGCGCGAAGATCGTGGGCGGCTGCTGCGGGACCACGCCCGCGCACATCAAGGAAATCCGCAACGAGGCGCGCAGCCTCCATCCGGGCCGCCACGCACACACCATACAGGTGGAAGAACCCAAGCTTGCGCCGAACGCACAGCCGGTGGTTCCGGCGGCGGACCGCAGCGCACTGGGCGCGAAACTGGCGGAGGGTAAGTTCGTCAGCTTTGTCGAGATTCTTCCGCCTAAGGGCGTCGACGCCGCCAAGGAAATCGCCGGGGCGAAGCTGTGCAAGGAAGCTGGGATCGACTGCATCAATGTGCCGGACGGCCCGCGCGCCAGTGCACGGCTTAGCGCGCAGATGACGTGCCAGTTGATCCAGCAACACGCCGGGATCGAGACGGTGCTGCATTTCTGCTGCCGCGACCGGAACATTCTCAGCATCCAGAGTGAGCTGTTGGGATCGCACGCCGCGGGCGTTCGCAATTTGATCTGCATCACCGGCGACCCGCCGCGCATGGGGACTTATCCCGATGCCACCGCGGTGTTCGATGTCGACGCGATCGGGCTGATCCGCATCGCCAGCAATCTGAACCGGGGCCTGGATTTGGGCGGGAATCCGATGGGATCGCAGACCTCGCTGCTGATTGGCGCGGGTGCGAATCCGGGCTCGCTCAATCTGGATGAAGAGCTGCGCCGCCTGGAGAAAAAGGTGGAAGCAGGCGCGGAATATTTCGTCACGCAGCCGGTGTTCGATCTGAAGCTGCTGGAAGTTTTCCTGGAGCGAACCGCGCAGTTCGGCATACCGGTGATCGCGGGCGTTTGGCCGCTGACGAGTTTCCGCAATGCGGAATTCATGGTGAACGAGCTGCGCGTGCCGGTACCGCAGGAATATATGGATCGCATGCGCAACGCCGAGAACGCGGAGGCCGCGCGCGCCGCTGGAGTCGCCATCGCTCAGGATATGGTCCGGCGGGCCCGTCCGTTGACCGCCGGCGTGCAGTTGAGCGCACCGTTTGGGCGTTACGAGATGGCGATCGAAGTGGCGGAGGTTATAAATAGGGACGGAGCCTGATTATTGTGCCTAAACGGACCGATTGATAACATCGGTTCAATCTGGCACAATAATCAGGCTCCGTCCCTATTTATTTATTCGCGCGATTCGGTGGCGTTGAAGTAGGCGCAGTCGGGGTGGTGGAATACCATGGCGCTGACGCTGGCCTCCGGGTCCATCATGAAGCCGTCGGTTAACTCCACGCCGATTTCCTGCGGACGCAGCAGCGTGAATATCCCCTGCTGGTCTTCGAGACGCGGGCAGGCCGGATAGCCGGGGCTATAGCGCTTGCCGCGATACTTCGACGTGAAGCGTTCCTGCATGGTCATGTCGGCGGGATCGGCGAAACCCCAGTCTTCGCGGATGCGGCGATGCAGCCACTCGGCGCAGCCTTCGGCCGTCTCAATCGCCAGGGCTTGCAGCCCATGCGCCAGGAAAAATTCACCCTTCTGCTTGGCGTCTTCGGAGCGCTCACGCACGCCCTGCCCCGCCGTCACCACGAACACCGCCAGATGATCGCGGCGGCCGGATTGCGGATCCAGCACGTAATCGCTCAGGCACAGGCCGTTCGATTTCGGCTGGCGCGGGAAGTCGAAGGTGTAGAGCGCATTCTTGCAGCCCGGCGCGTAAAGCTGCACCGAGTTGCCATGGCGCTCGGCTTCGAAGAACTGCCAGACGGCGCGAGGCTTCAGGAACTTCGCGGCTCTTCTCCTTGACGACTTCGAAGTCCTGATACAGCTCCAACGCTTTCGGATCGCGAGCCTGCAGCAGCTTCTCGAAATTGCCTTTGAACCCCAGATGGCGACCGTAGATCATGAAAGGATTCATGTAGGTCCACAACTCTTGCAGGTTGGGGACGTCGCGCACGTGGCGCTCAAGATCGGGGACAGCGGGAATCGGAATGTCGGTGCGCACACGCGTGGCGCGGGCGCTTCCCGGGTCCTTCACGGGCGGCTGATCGGTCTCGGCCACCGGCTCCAGCGGCCAGATAAATGTGGTCGGCCAGCGCGGCGTCGCGACTGGACGGGTCCATCAATTCGTTCATCATCGATAGGCCGGTCATGGCGTCTTTGGCGTAGAACGTGGGACCGCCGTAGGCCGGTCCGATGCGCGTGTTCGCGAAGCGCTCGGAGAGCGCGGCTCCGCCTACCAGCAGCGGCACGTCCACGCCGTGTTCTTTGAAATCGGACGCCGTGGTCACCATCTGGTGCGCGCTCTTGACTAGCAATCCGGATAAGCCGATAGCATCGGGATGATGCTCGCGCCAGGCCTCAATCAGCGCATCGGGCGCGACCTTGATACCGAGATTGATGACGCGATAGCCGTTGTTGGCGAGAATGATCTCGACCAGGTTCTTGCCGATATCATGAACGTCGCCCTTAACGGTAGCGAGCACGATCTTGCCGCGCGAAGCGGTGTCGGCCTTCTCCATGAACTGTTCCAGATGGTTCACGGCGGCCTTCATGGCTTCGGCCGATTGCAGAACTTCGGCCACGATCAGCTCATTCAGGTTGAACAGGCGGCCGACTTCGGTCATCCCGGTCATCAATGGGCCGTTGATAATGTCGAGCGGGATTCGCGCCTTCCTGCCGCTTCAATTCCAGGTCGGGGATCAGCCCGTCCTTGGTGCCTTCGACGATGTATCGCGCCAGGCGCTGGTCGAGCGGCAGTTCCGCGATCACCTGCCGGGTCTTATGGCCGGTGCGGCGGAAATATTCGCTGATCGCGGCGATGTGGAATTGGTTGATGGCGATCTTCTGCTCGCGGGTTTGCTCGCGCCAGTCCGCCGGAGCCGGAATGTGAGGGGGCGGCGTATTGAAGAGCAGATCATCCGCCAGGCGCCGCTCTTCGTCGGGGAGCGATGCGTAGCGCTCCAGCCTTTCAGCGTTGACGATAGCCAAGATCCAGCCCGGCTTTCGTCGCGTGATACAGGAATACCGAGTTCACCACTTCGCGCGCGGCAGCGGGCAGTCCGAACGAAATGTTCGAGACGCCGAGAACGGTCTTGACGAAGGGAATCTGCTCCTTCACCATCTGGATCGCATGGATGGTTTCGACCGCGCCGCCGATGTAGTTCTCGTCGCCGGTCGCACACGGGAAAACCAGGGTGTCGATGATGATGTCTTCGGGCGCGAATGCCGTACTTTTCCGTCAGCAGCTTCACCGAGCGCTGCGCGACCGCGAGTTTGCGCTCGCGGGTGAAGGCTTGCGCCTGCACCTTATCTTCATCGATGGTGCCGACGATCAGCGCCGCGCCATAGGCTCGCGCCAACGGGCAGACAAACTCAAACTTTTCCTCGCCGTCTTCCAGATTTATGGAATTGATGATGCTCTTGCCCTGGCACCAGACCAGCGCGCGCTCGATGGCCTTGGGATCGGTGGTATCCACCATCACCGGAGCCTTGATCTTCGGCATCAGCTTGCCGTAGAAAGGATCGATGTCGTTCAGCTCTTCGCGGTCCGAGGTCTGCAGGCACACGTCGACAATGTGCGCGCCGTTCTTCACCTGCCAGCGCGCGATTTCGCTGGCCTCTTCCCACTTTTCCTCCGCGATCATCTTCTTGAACAGGCGCGAGCCGATGACGTTGGTGCGCTCGCCGACAATCAGCGGGCGATTGCTGTCTTCGGCTTCGACCAGGTCGACGCCGGAATAATAGGCGCGATGCGATGGCGGATTGACGATATGCGGACGGCGGCCTTCGGCCATCTCGGCCATGGCGCGGATGTGAGCGGGCGTCGTCCCGCAGCAGCCGCCCACGATGTTCAGCCAGCCTTGCTCGACGAACTTCGAGAGCTGGCGCGCCAGCGATTCGGGAGTCTCCAGATACTGGTCGTCTTCGTTGGGCAAGCCGGCGTTGGGGTAGCACGAGATCCGCGTCGACGCCATGTTCGCCAGCGTGCGGATGTGGTCCGTCATCAGGTCCGGACCGGTCGCGCAGTTCAGTCCGATCGCCAGAAGATCGGCGTGCGCTACGGAAGCGTAGAAGGCGTCGACGGGTTGACCGGCGAGCATCGCTCCCCAGCGCTCCACCGTGCCCGACACCATCACGGGAATGCGATGGCCCAGTTCGCGCTCCAGTTGCTGCGTAGCGACCAGGCCGGACTTGACGTTGCGCGTATCGAACCCGGTTTCGAACAGCAGAAAATCGACGCCGCCTTCGACCAGCGCCTTGGCCTGTTCGTAGTAGCTGTCGCGCAGTTGCTGGAAGGCTCACGTCGCCGCGCAAAGTGAGCGATTTCGTGGTCGGCCCGATGGACCCGGCCACGAACCGCGGCTTCTGGGGTGTGGAAAACTCAGCCGCGGCCTGACGGGCGATTTGCGCGGCAGCCACGTTCAGCTCGCGGGTTTCGCGAGGCCAACCCGAACTCGGCCAGCACGATCGGCGAACCTTGAAAGCTATTGGTTTCAATAATATCCGCACCGGCCTTCAAGTACTCACGATGGATGTCGCGAATCCAATCCGGCGCGTGTAACGCTCAGGTTTTCGTTGCAGTTTTCGAGCGCCGGGCCGCCGAAATCGGCCGCAGTGGGGTTATGCGCCTGGAGCATGGTGCCCATGGCGCCGTCGATAATCAGGATGCGCTGGGCCAGCGCGTCTTCTAATTGCTGGCGAGTATTAGGGTTCATCGGGCGAGACGGTGCTAGTACCCTTATTGTACCCGGTCGGTTACACTATTCATACAAGTGGCCACTGATCTGATCGAGATCGACCCGGAACGGCCCAGTATGCGGGCCATCGAGCGTGCGGCAGCGGCGGTGCGGCGCGGCGAAGTGGTGGCTATCCCGACCGACGCCCTTTACACTTTGGTCGCGGACCCTCTCAACTTACACGCGGTGGGCCGGGTGTTTGCCGCGAAAGGGCGCGAGAGCATCCGTTCCCTGCCCTTACTGGTCAGCGACATCGTGATGGCGGAGGAACTGGCGTCGGAAGTTTCGGCGCGGTTCTATCTGTTGGCGAGGAAGTTCTGGCCGGGGCCGCTTACGATCATCGCCCCGGCATCGTCGCGGGTGCCGCTCAAAGTTACCGGCAACACCGGACGGCTGGCTCTGCGGCAATCGCAATCGAAAGTGGCGAACGCGTCTGCTCGAACGGCTCTCGCAACCTTTGATCGCCACCAGCGCCAATCTTTCCGGCCAGCCCACTTGCACCAGCGGTATCGAGGTCTTTGGCGTGATGGACGGCTCGGTCGATCTGGTGCTCGATGGCGGGACTGTGGCCGGCACCGGCGCGACGACCATCGATGTGACCGAGGTTATGTGGAAGGTCATCAAAGAAGGCGCGATCCCGGAGAAAGAAATCGCCGAAGTTCTGAACGGAACTTAGTGTAAGTCCCGCGCCACGCTAAGGCAGAGACCGCAGGACCATGAGGTCGAACGCGGCGAACACATCTTGAGCGGTGAACGCACAGTGCCCGTACGCGGCGACAGGAAGATTCGTGCGCTTCAAGAAAGTCCCCGCGGCAAGAGTCTTCACGGTGTACAGCGTCTCTTGCCAGTAAGGAATGACGGGATCGCCGGTGGTATGCAGCGTTATCATCGGCATCTTCAGCTTGCCCGAAGTTTCATACTGCGCGGCGATCGCGGCAAGGGCCGATGGCGCCGCTCTGAAGCGCTCTATCTTCAAGTTTAAGAGCAAGTCGTTGGCGGAACCGGTGTAGATCCGATCATGATTGTCGAAAGGTTGACCTGACAGAGTAACAACCGCATCGTTGGTGGCGAAGACGTTGTACCACAGCGCTCCCAACACGGTTTCCGCCACCGTCGCGGGATCGCTGGTGACGGGGGCGCGCATGACGCTGATCAGTTGCGCCGTCTTCGATGGATTCGCGGCGAGAGCCGCCGTAATCTTGGGTACGTAAATCGTTTCCCAGTCGGCCATGACCTCGCTCGAGATGCTCACCGGGCTGGTGGGGATCAGACCGGGAAAGAAGTAATCGAACACCACGCGAAAGTCTCCGAAGTAGTCCACTTGGCCCTGAAAGCTGCCGATGGGACCGCACGCGGCGCCCGCCACGTTGTAGATCTGCGGCAGCTGTTCGGCGGAGAGAGCTGCGACCAGCCCTCCTTCTGAGGCGCCAATCAGGTAGACCCGCTTGGGACGGAAACTCGTCTGAAGGATGTTTTGCACCAGATCCCGCGTGTCACCGACGCCCTGCACAATGGCTAATCCGTTCTTGCTGTAGCTGGATGCAGCGAATCCGTAGCCCAGCGCGTTGAAAGCGGCCGGAAGAAATGCGCCGCCTATCGTTAGCTGGTCCAATGGCACGGCGAGCGGCTCGCCCGGCGCGAGAAATCCGTGCGCAAACACAACCACGCCTCCGTTCCAGCAGGTCGCTTCGGGCATGTAAACGGCGTACACGGCTCCATCGGTCTGGGTACCCGTGGTGAGGTTGCTCGACATACATGCCGCGGAAGCGAGACCTCCGAGCACCGATGTCAGGAGCAGCACTGTTAGCAAAACACGCATGATTGCCTCCAACCTTTTAAATGAGTCTACCAATTTAGCAAGTGGTAATGCGAAGAGGATCTGATCGGCAAGGTAGTGCTTGCTGTCTTGACCGCGATCAAGTTTTTGGAGCCTAAGTTTTTGGTGGCGGGGAGTCGTCCGTGGGTGGGAGCCAACCAGTAATCTGGTCCGTGGACCAACTAAATCGAGCTTTACTTGGTGGTTTCCACGCTGGCGACTGCTGGTTTTTCCGCTTCCGTGAAGCTTAGGGCCATTGAGGCCCATGCGGTCGCGCTTGCGGATATCCATTGATCGTGGTCGTAAGGAAATCCACTTTGGAAGTATGGCTGTATCTTCATCGCGCGACTCTTCACGAACCACGATCCATCTTCTTTCTGGGTCTTCAGCAAGAACTCCACTCCGCGCCGGAATACGGGATCATTCGCAGAGGAAAAGTCCGTCTCGTGCAGCGTGTAGAGCACCTGGCCGGTAGCATAGGCATCGCTTGCCAGATAGGGAGTTTGCGCCCAACCGCCGTCTGGACGTTGCAGGGCAATCAACTCTTTGGTTCGAGTTTCTCTCAAGCCAGCCTGTACTCCGGCCCATTTCAATCCGAGAATTTGCATCACGCGCTCTTGGTTGCTCTGAGGCGCCTGCTTCGCGAGCCACTCCGCTGCACGTCCGACGCGCGCCGCGATCTCCGCTCGGCGGCCCGGCATACCGTAGACGGTGAGTGTCTGGATGGCCATCGCCGTGCGCGAAAAATCACCGTCCTGAATGGGCGCTCGTGTCCCGATACCGGCCCAGTTGCCAGCCGGCTGCTGCTTGGCCAGCAGATAGTGAACCAGCGCGTCGGTACCTGAGTCGGATGGTTGTCGAGCGGCAGCCATCATCATGCTTTCATATAGCTCGGTGTCTGGCGTTCCGCCTCCCTCACGGGCTTGCAGCAATACCTGCGTAAGTGCAGAGAGACTTCTCGAGACGCGTTCCGATTCCTGCGCAACCGACTTGCCGACCGCGTCATCCACGCGCCATCCTCGCGCCCGCGCGAGTCCTACGGCCATTGTCGCGACCGGCTGGGCATGGCAGGCGACACATCCGCCATTGGTAAACACATTGGCAGAGGCACGCTGCAGCAGCGGCAGGCTACGCTCCACAGCTTCCCGAGGGGTGACGACCTTTACGCCGGCCGTCAGGTCGGCCCCCGGTCCTTCAAGCTTGGCAGCTTCCAGTTTCAGCGGCGCAAGAATAGCTGGGTGATTGAATTTCCGTGCCCAATCCAATGTGCTCTCTCCGATGTTCGACCGAATCGACGCGTCTGCGCCTTTAGCCAGCAGCATCTTCACGATCTCGGCGTTTGGGCGGTCGGTCGAAACCCCGACCATGAGCGGCGTCATTCCTCGAACGTCACGCGGATCCACCGGCGCACCGGCATCCACGAGGAGCTTGACTGCTTCCGCACTTCCATTCGCGACCGCAAAGTGCAGCGCCGTAAGGTTTCCAACCGCCACCGGACCGTTCTTGACATTGCCGTCGCTCACGGCTGAGATCGCATTCAAATCCGCATGATGCGCCAATAGTAAGCGTATAAGCTCCAAATTCCCATTGTGAGCCGCGCCCATTAAAGCGGTCCCGACTTGACCGATCGAGGTTTTGGCCTCAAGGTTCGCGCCTTTCTCTATCAAGAGTTTCGCGATGGCCGTGTTATCCACGTTAGCCGCGGCGTTGAGCGGTGTGAACCTGCCGCTATCCACCACATTTACATCAGCACCCTTTTGCAACAGGAGTTTTACGGTTTCCAGCGTGCCGTACGTCCCCGCCGCCACCAGCAGCGGAGTCCGGCCGAGCCGCGAGGCCTTATTGACGTCGGCCCCATGGTCCAGCAGCAAGCGGACCTTTCTCACGTCGCCTGTGCACCAGTGCAGCGCAGTGACCCCGGCTTCACTCTCAGCTTTCGCGTCCGCGCCGCTGGAGATTAGCAGCTTCATGGCCTCCAGACTGCCAAATGCTGCGGCAAACATGAGAGGAGTCTGCCCGCGAGCGTCTTTCACATTCGCACCATTGTCCTTAACGAGCACGCGAAGCGTGGCCAAATCATCGTTGCGGACGGATTGGTAGAAGCGTTCGCTTACGTTCTGCGCGAAAGCCGCAGTCCCCAACAGCGCGAATGCCAGTGCAAGCGTTGCTGAGGTCCGGAGCTTAGGCATATCAAGAAGCTTTTCACAGATGATGCAGAAAGACAAGTGGGTAGTGAGGTCATGACCTCGCTACTGACAAGTGCCTGGAAAAGCCGGGCGATGGGAACTTTGCGCGCGAACAACCGCCGCGTGGTGGCGTCAGCCCTCTCTGTTAGCATTCAATCAGGAGCGTTCCTGCTAGGTTGGTCTTGGCCACCAAAAATTGATCCAATGCTCAATGTCATGGAATCTGTCTCGCAAACGCGCGGTGTGCAAGCTCCGGTGGCGGGGCCGCAAGGTTTTCGCCGCCATGGAGACGTCTGAAGGCGCGCAGAGGGTTCCGGCTATTTCGCTAATGCCGGCAGCGTGGTGTAGGTATGCGCAGGGACGTTGGGGATGCGGATTCCCACTGCGCCGATCTGAGCGCCGACTGGCGTATCGAACTCGATGGTGCCGCGGATCGTGAGAGCGGCCGGATATTTGTCGATCCCCAGCGTGAACTGAGTGTGCCCGTTTGCGCTCAACGTAAGTGTGTCGCTGGCGATGGCGACGCCGGCGTCATTCCGCACCGTCACCGGAATGTTCACTGGTCCGGTAGACACCGCGTTCACCGCAATCCCGGTGGCTGTCCCGTTGGTGTTGTCGAAAGCGATGATGTAGCCGCTAGCATTGCGGCTCTCGAGTGGCACCACCGCTTCCTGGTCATTGTGGCGGAAAATCACGAAGCCGCTGACGTGCCCGGCGGTTGTGAGTTGCGCCGAACCGGTGAGGAGTGTCTGCGCTCCGCTACTCACGATGATGATGGTCGCCCCGGCCGCCAGTTGCGTGGTATACGAAGGAACCGTCATGGTGGTGCCGCCGCCGGATTGCGGGAACGCCAGCGGCAGAGCCAGCGGTCCGCCGGGATTAGCGCTGGCTTGATCGTTGAAGAAACTGAGCGTGGCTGACGTCGCGCCGCTGCCGGTGTTGACTAGCACGAAAGTGGTTTGCCAGCCGTCGCCGCCCGAAGCCAGATGCGCAATGCTCCCGCCGCCGGTGCCGACATTGGCCAGCGCCGGGATGGTGGTGAGCGCGCTGTTGGGCGGCGAGAAGCGCAGCCCCAGCACGCTGATGCGCCCAGCCGCCGGGGTATCGAACTCGACGGTGCCGCGTATGTTCGCCGTGACCGGGAATCCCAAAGCCGGATCGGATAGAACGAACGAGAAGTGACCGTTTCCCGGCACCGAAATGCTGGCTCCCGGGGCGCTGATCACCACGCCGGTTTCGTCACGAATGACGACCGGTATGACGGCGTTTGCCGCCGACACATTCTCCACCGCGACACCCAGCACCAGCCCGTTGGTGTTGTCGAAAGCCAGCAGGTAGGAACTCGCGTTGCGCGTTTCCATCGGTACCACGGCTTCCTGCGTGGTCACGATCTGGTGGAAGATCGCGAAGCCGTCCACGGCACCGGCCGCGGCCAGTTGGGCCGAGCCCACCAAAACCGGCGGAGCTTGTGCTCCCGCGCTGTCAACGATCAGGGAAGCGTTGGCGGCCAGCGTCCGATCGAACGATGCCGCCAGCAGCGGACCAGACGAGCCGGTTTGCTGCGGAAATGCCAGCGGCAGCGCGAGCGGCCCGTTGCCGGTGGGATCGATAGCGTCGCCGGAAAAACTGAGCCGGATTGGCGATGCAGCCACGCCTTTGTTGACCAGCGTGAACGCCGTGGTCCAATTCTCCTCCGCCGCGAGGTGCGCCATGGAGCCGATGAAATTCAAGCCCGCGATGGAGCCCGCTTCTTGTTCGACAGTGAAGGAGATCCCCGCGACCGTCATCGTGGCGGAGCGATCCGCCCCGGCGTTCGCTTGTACCTGGTAATTGACGGAGCCGTTGCCGGTCCCGTTGCCGGCGCCCGAAATCGTGACCCAGCTCGGCGCACCCGAGACACTCCAGTCGCAACCATTCGCCACGGTTACTCCCACCGTCCCGTTCCCTCCAGCCGGGGAAAACGCCTGGCCGCCCGCGCTCAGCGCGTAATTGCACACCGGAGGCGGCTGGGTCAGGAAAACTCCCGACGCCGACGTATACGTCACGCCCGCCGGCAGCGTCATCGTGAACGCCCCCGTATGACTGAAATCGCAATCACCGGATTGGCACTGGATATTTAGGAACAGACTGATTGGAACGGTTGGACTCGGTCCGGTCAGAGCGTACACGCCGTTGAAGGTCACAAGGTTTTCGGTGAGCGAGGCGATATCCATCGAGGCCCATCCGCCTTCCTCGATGATGTTATCCGTTGAATCGTAGCCTTCCGTGATAAGGGCGTTCCCGACGCCCATACCGCTGTTCCGCACAAAGGCGTACTCGGCCCCGGTAGCCGCCGCACTACCGGTCACTTGGAACGAAACGCCGATGTTGGTTATCGTGGAACTGGTCGCTCCCGGTATGTTGAACGTCAACGTATCTTTCATTGAGGTGGTCACGCCTTCGTTGCTTACCGTGCCGGCAATAACGTTGCCGTTGCCCTGTGCGCCCAGGGTTCCCGACGCGAGGTTCGCGCTGGCGTACGCTGTCGCGGTCACCGTTCCGCCAGCCACCGGGTAGGTGAAGACGACGTTACCGGCGGCCTGCGTCAGATTGGGCGCATTCGGGGCGTTGGTTATGGTTATCGATCCGGATCCCGGAAAAGACGCAGTACTGGCGGTCGTGCCATTGTAGGTCGCGGTGCCCGAGCCGCCGGCGATGTTCGACACCGCATTCGTCTTGACATAGTACGGCTGCGCGACGGCACTGGCTGCCGCGAATATTCCGAGAACCAATATCGCCGGCCGGGCGGCCGATCTCTTCATCAGGCCCTCCGAAACGCTCCACGGAACGCGCCGCCCGCTGAGCAACTCATTCTCGAATGATCTACGACCGGAACGGGAGCTTGGCCTCCCAGTATTGAAGCATTATACAGCAAGACGACTTGACCACGACTCGCCGTTTGGCAGGAATCGCCAGAAAGGCTTCCAATCAGAAGGCGCCGGTTGCCCGAGGCCCGGGTTCACTGTCAAACCAGGCAAATGCCGGCATCGTCCCTTCCCGGTGTATTATCAATCAGGAGCGTTCCTGCTAGGTTGGTCTTGGCCACCAAAAATTGATCCAATGCTCAATGTCATGGAGCCTGTCTCGTAAACGCGCCGGTGTGCAAGCTCCGGTAGTGGGGGCCGCAAGGTTTTCGCCGCCATGGAGACGCCTGAAGGCGCGCGGAGGGTTCCCCCCTTTAGTTCGGGGTCAAATGACGGTGGCTGATACGGCGGCGCGGTGCGCTCCTATGGTTTCCGGCCGCAGTTTGCAGACTGCGCCACAGGCGCTTAGAAAGCGGTTCCCGTCGGTTTGACGAATCTATTATTTATCGGCGACGTATTCGCCTCGCCCGGCCGCGGCATGGTCGCGAGGCTCCTCAAGGACATCGTGGCGGGGGAGAACATCCACCTCGCGATCGCTAATGTCGAGAACGCAGCCGGCGGTTTCGGCGTCAATCCGCAGCTGGCCGACGAGCTGTTCGGCTACGGCCTCGACGTCCTGACCACTGGCAATCACGTTTGGGATAAACGCGAAATCTACGATTACTTCGCCGGTCATCCGCGGCTGCTGCGTCCCGCCAATTATCCCGAGGGACTGCCCGGCGCGGGCGTGGTGGTGGTGCAGGCTAGCAATGGAGTCGATTGCGCAGTGATCAATCTGCAAGGGCGTGTCTATATGCCGCACACGGATGACCCGTTCCGCAAAGCCGATAAGCTGCTGAGTGAACTGCCGGCGCACGTCAAGGTGCGCTTTGTCGATTTCCACGCCGAAGTCTCGAGCGAAAAGGTGGCGATGGGATGGTATCTCGATGGCCGCGTCTCAGCGCTGGTGGGAACGCACACCCACGTTCCGACGGCTGACACGCGCATTCTGCCCCAGGGCACCGGCTACCAGACGGATGCCGGCATGACCGGCCCTTATACTGGCGTCATCGGGGTCGACAAACAGATCATCATCGAGCGTTTTCTCACGCAGATGCCGGTGCGCATGGAAGCGGCGCGGCACGGCGCGGAGCTGCACGGCGTGGTGGTGGAAGTAGATGAGACGACCGGGCACGCGACCGCCATCCGCCGTATCGCCCTGACCTAAACGACTGACCTAATCGGGTAACCTAATCTTCGTGGCACTCACCTTCGACGAAGCCCGGGCCTGCGTGCTGCGCGAGGCCGGCGTGTCGATGGGGACCGAGACGGTTGCTCTCGCCGAGGCCGCGGGGCGCGTGTTGGCGGAAGAGATTCCAGCGGACCGCGATTATCCTCCTTTTGCGCGCTCCGCCCGCGATGGGTTTGCGGTGCGCGCCGCGGATCTTCCCGGCGAGCTGCGTGTGATCGGCGAAGTGCGCGCGGGCGAGGTATTCGCGGGCGCGGTCGCGACGCGCGAAGCCGTCGAGATCATGACTGGCGCTCCGATGCCGGACGGCGCCGACGCTGTGGTCATGGTGGAACATACCGAGCGCCACGGGGATCGCGTCAGCATCCAGCGCTCGACCGCGGCGGGCGAGAATTTCAGCCCTCGCGGTATTGAGGTTCGCGGCGGCGGGGCAGTGCTCGGGGCCGGAATCCGCATCGGACACGCGGAAGTCGCCATGCTCGCGACCGTCGGACACACACGGGTTGTGGTTTACCAGCGACCGCGGATCGCCATTGTAGCGACGGGCGATGAGATCGTGGAGTTCGATCAGGAACCCGCGCCACACCAGATTCGCAATTCCAACGCGGCGTCACTCGCGGTTCAAGTGCAGCGCGCGGGCGGAGTGCCGGAGATCCTGGGCATCGCGCGCGACAACTACGAGTCCACTAGAACCCAGATCCGGCAAGGTCTGGAAGCCGATCTGCTCCTGCTGTCCGGAGGCGTCTCGGCCGGGAAATACGACCTGGTCGAGAAGGTTCTGGCCGAGTTCGGCGCGAACTTCTTCTTTGAACGCGTGAAGATTCAGCCGGGTCAGCCGCTGGTTTTTGGAAGGGCGCAAGGCAAGCTTTTCTTCGGCCTCCCGGGCAACCCGGGGTCGACCATGATTACGTTCGAGACCATCGCACGCGCGGCTGTCGAGAAAGCGCAGGGTTTGCGCGAACCGGCGCTGCCGCTGCTTAGAGCCAGGCTCACGGAACCGGTTCGACACAAGACCGGTCTCACCCGCTTTTTGCCGGCGATCCTAAGCCCTGACGGCGCGACGATCGCGCCGATGGTTTCATACGGCTCGGGGGATGTCGCGGCGCTCGCCCGCTGCAACGCCTTTCTGGTCACCGATCCCGACCGCGAAATGTGGGCGGCGGGCGAGGACATCCGCGTGCTTGTCAAATGACCATATTCCAATGAAAAAACTCTCCCACTACGACAAACAAGGCCGCGCCAGCATGGTGGATGTCTCGGCCAAACCGGAAACCAAGCGAACCGCCGAAGCGCATGCTTTCGTGCGCATTAAACGAAGTGTGCTCAGGAATTTGCCAGAGAATCCTAAAGGGAATCCGCTGGAAGTGGCGCGGTTTGCCGGGATCAGCGCCGCCAAGAAGACTTCTGAGCTGATTCCGATGTGCCATCCGTTAATGCTTTCGCATGTGGATGTTAGCTGTCTTATCGAAAGTAAAGGTGTGCGAATTACGTCGACCGCCAGCATCCTCGGGCCGACCGGTGTTGAGATGGAGGCGCTCACCGCCGCCGCCGTCGCCGCCTTGACGGTCTACGACATGACCAAGGCTCTGGACAAAGGGATCGAGATCCAGGACGTGTATCTCGTTTCAAAGACGGGCGGTAAGTCGGGAGACTTCAACCGAGGCGGCAAGAAGAAATGATACGCGTTGCCATCGTGACGATAAGCGATTCGGTGATCGCTGGCACGCGCGAGGACCGTTCAGGAGCCGCGCTGGCGGCCAAGGTCGCGGAGTTTGGATGGACGGTTGCTGGTAAGAAAATAGTTAGCGACGATGAAGAGCAGATCTCATCCATATTGATAGATCTGACAGACGTGGACATGATCCTCACCACCGGCGGAACCGGCGTTGCCCTCAGGGACGTCACACCAGAGGCGACCGCCGCGGTGAGCGATCGAAAGATCGATGGGTTTGGGGAGCTTATGCGGCTGAAGGGCATGGAAAAGACGCGGTTCGCGCATTTGTCGCGCGGGGGCGCGTTTACGCGCGGCCAGGTGCTGATTGTGAATGTACCGGGATCGCCTAAGGGTGCGGTAGAGTCGTTAGAGGCGGTGGCGGAACTGATTCCGCACGTCGTCGACCTGCTACACGGGAGGACCGAGCATCGTGCGTAACGCAAGAGCTTTGACGGAATTCTTCCTGGCGGCGCTGCTGGCGGCTACGCTTTCACCGAAGCTTACGGCACAGGACAAAGCCCAGGACAAGAGCGATCCCTCGACATTGACGCCGGGCAAGGATGTGATTGGGTCCGTCACCACGCATGCTGTCATTACGCCCGTCACCGTGACCGACCGCAACGGGAACATCGTCAATGGGCTAGGTCCCAAGGATTTTCGACTCACCGACAACGGTAAAGTCCAGAAGATCACCGAGGATATCGCGGTCCATCCAATTTCTATGGTGATCGCGGTACAGGCCAACGCAGAAGTGGAAAAGATGCTGCCGGCGATACAGAAGGTGGGATCCGCCATTTCCGCGCAGATCCTGGGCGACGATGGCGAGGCGGCGGTGATTGAATTCGATCATCGCATTCAAACCCTCGGCGATTTTAGCTCGGATCCCGATAAGCTCTCCGCGGCTTTGAAAAAGCTGAAGCCGGGCAGCAGCAGCAGTCGCTTGAACGACGCCACCATTGAAGGCATCAACCTGTTGCGAAGGCGGCCGGATAATCGGCGCAAGATATTGTTGCTGATCGCCGAGTCGCGGGATAACGGGAGCGAACTGAAGGCGCGGGAAGTGCTGAGCGCCGCTGAATTCGCGAACGTGGTGATCTATGCGATCGACATCTCAAAATTCGTGGCGTCGGTAACTGCTTCGCCTTCCGCAAGCCGGAACATCCTCGATACTCGGCCACCGGGTGCGGTGTACGCGCAAGGCCCCACGGGCGGTGTTGAGACTCCCACCACGATATCGCAAAATAACATGGGGAACTGGGCGCCCGTGATCAAAGACATTTATGACCTGGGGAAAGGGATTTTCATTCCTCCGCCGCTGGAGGTCTACACGACTTACAGCGGTGGCCGGCGATACGCCTTCAAGTCGCAACGGGAACTCGAACGCGCCGTCTCCGACTTGGGTGAGGAACTGCACAGCCAGTACCTGCTGACCTATATCCCCAACAACCAGAACGAGGCCGGATACCACAACATCGTAGTGCAGGTGCTCAGGCCGTACATGACAGTGCGGGCGCGCGACGGCTATTACTGGGCGGGCGGCAAGACTCCCTAGCTATAACCGCTCGTAGACGTAAGCCGCGGCCGCGACGTCTTCCACTCCCAAACCGCACGACTTGAAAACCGTGATGGGGGCGCCGGGCGGGCGCTGCTCGATCTTCGCCAGGTCGATAATGCGGCGGTCGTTCCAGTCGACCGGAGCCAGAATCAAGTCGCCTGCTTCGATCTTTGCGACCTCCACCGAATCGACGGCCACCAGATCCGCGCGATGGATCAGGCGCGATGGCAGCTCGCGGCGCTGGTCGCGATTCGATCCCATGGCGTTGACATGTACGCCGCGGTCGCCGCGTGTGATCCACGAATCGTCGATCACTGGATCCTTGGAGGGCGTGCAGGTGACCACGATATCGGCGCCGCTCACGGCTTCTTGGGCGGAATCTACGGCGCGGCACTGGTTGGCATCGGCAAACGCCTCGCGCTTTTCCTTGCTGCGGCTCCAGACGCAAATGTCGGTGAGGTCGCGGACGCAGCGGATGGCATCGATCTGCGATTGCGCCTGAAAGCCGCTGCCGATCACCGCGAGAGTGGCGGCATCGGGCGCCGCGAGCAGGTCGGTGGCGTAGCCCGATGCCGCGCCAGTCCGGATCTGGCCCAAATAATTCGCCTCGAACTGAGCCAGCGGCCGCGCAGTCTCGCTGTCGAACAGAAAGAAGAAGAAGTTCGCTCCGTACTTCGGATTCGACGAATAGAATTTCGTGCCGAAGTACTTGCCGTAGACGCCGCCCATACTGTGCAGCGTGGAGCCGTTGTCCAGATAAATGCGCCGCCGCGGCTGGTTGGACGCAGTTCCCTTCCGCAGCGCCGCAAACGTCTGGCGCATGATGCGGACGCATTCGTCCATCGGCAAGAATGTCGCGAACCTGTTCCTCGGTGACCTGGATCATCAAGCAACAGTTTACACAGCGGTGCGCTTTATGCGCTCATTGCATCGGTTAACGCAACGCGGAATTTGGCCATCTCGGCATCGCTGCCGATGGTCACGCGCATCATCTTTTCGAGATGCTCGAAAGGCCGGCCGACAGCGATGCCTTTGGCCAGCATCTTCTTCTGCATGACGCGCGCATCCTGGCCAGTTTCGACTACGATGAAATTTGCCTGCGGCGGAATGAAGTTAATCTTGCGCTCGGTCAGCCAGGCGCATAGTTCGTCGCGCGTGTGCACAATTTTTCCGCGGCGTTCTTCGATCATCTCCGACCCCAAATCCAACGCGGCCAGCACGGCGCGAGCGCTCACGATACTGATGACGTTGTTGCGGTAGGGTTCCATGCGGCGGATGAGGTCGGGACGCGCAGCCACAAAACCGACGCGCAGGCCCGCCATGCCGTAGACCTTCGAGAACGTGCGCGAGACGATGACGTTCTTCCCCGCCTTCACGTAGGGCATGGTGGTCATCGCGTCGGGCGAGGTGGCGTAGTGGATGTAGGCTTCGTCGACCAGCAGGTAAGTGTTGGCTGGAAGATTGTCCACTAGCCAGTTCATGTCGGCGCGGGCTGTCAACACCGAGGTCGGATTGTTGGGGCTACAGAGGTAAATGAGCCCGCCGCCGCTTTTTTCGGCTGCCTCGACTAGCTTGTGGACATCGGGAGCGTAGGCCGCGTTGAGCGGCGTCTTGATGACGGCGTGCCCTTTCGCTAGCGCGAGCTCGGGCGGAGCCTCGTACGTCGGCCACGGGGTGATTAACGGCAGCGCCGGCGATGTGAACGCTTCAATCGCGGCGTGCAGCACTTCGCTCGAACCAGCGCCGACCAGGATTTGCTCACGGTCCAGTCCTTCGGCCTTGGCGAGCGTTGCGTAGAACGCGGGGAACTCCTGATAGTGGTAGCGATTCGATTCTCCGATCACGCGCGCCATGGCTTCGACCGACGCCTTCGGCGGCCCTTCCGGGAATTCATTTCCGTTGAGCCAGATGGTGTCGGCGGACGGTGCAGCGCCCGGCACAGCGGCGCGTTGCGCAAAAGCGGCCTCGGTGAAACCCGCGGCAATGAGGGCAGCGAAAGCTCGGCGAGTAGGCATTTCGTGCTCCTTTGGGTGGATGTTGCGCGAACGGGGAGCAGGAAAACAGCGAGGAACGGGGGCCGTTACCTTTGAACGGAAGTATATCACGGAAGCGCGCTAAAGCGCCGGGTGAATCTCTCGATGCTTGCCGGGTTCTAATCCATAGTGAGTTCGAAACCGACAACGCGACCAGGTCGATAAATTCCGGATTGCCGACATCTATGTAAGTCTTTGTCAATAGAAAAAACAGTTCCTTGACGCGCGCTACGGAGGAGCGCGCAAAATCGAATCTGCCAGAATCTGCAGCTCGCACGTGTGCCTCTCGGCGGAGGTTCCTGCCTTCGCAGAACCAGACATCTATTTGCTGTCTCCGGCCCTTTGGCCTTCACAGAAGATTGAGTTTGTGTTCGCTGCCAGTCCCGAAACAATTCGAGGGGAGCCTCGGGAGTTTGATCTCCGTCGCTCAGTCGGCAAAATGCGGGACCTGGCAGCCTGCGCGCTGTGTAATCCTGTTGCTTTTTTTCTCCTACTGCCCGGCGGTTTAGGCCACCGCGCTGTTGTTCTTCGGAAGCCACAAACTCCCGCTGCCCACGATCCACCGCGAGCAGATACGCGACCATCTTCCGGGCTACGGCTAGTGTCGCCCGGTTGCGATTCCCCTTCTGCATTTCCTTCTCATGGACCAGAGCGAGTTCATGGTTTTGCCGGGGCGCCAGTTTGGCGGCTTCCACCAGCACATGCTGGATGTGTTTGTTGCGTTGCTTGGAAAGCGGGGTCCGCATTACTTTCTCCGCGGAGCTTTTTTCCGCTCCGCACAAACCGCAGTAGCTGATGGCCTGCTTCATCGTCCGAAAGCGGGTCACATCCCCGATCTCCAAGGCCCAGGTGAGCGCCGTGATCGGGCCTACGCCGGGAACCGTTCGGAGTCGTCGGATCCGCTCGGCCAATAGAGGGTCCCGATTCAGAGAGCTCACCAGAGCGTAGTCCGTCTTCTGGCATCCTACGATCGTCTCCCGGCTCAGTTTCAGCAACGGCCGGATGCTGTCAGGAATCTCCGGGTTGGTCGCCAGCAACTCCCGGAAATAGCCCACCTTATGCAGGCGCTGCTTGTTATGGCTCACTCCCGTTTCCAGCAGTAGGCCCGAAATCCGGTTCTTCATCTGCACCATCTGCCGCACCATCAGGTGCCGATAGCGCAAACTGCGGCGCCGGTCCCGAATCTCGGTAGAAGCCATGTGGCATTCCGGCAGAAAATCGCAGCGCAGGCAGTCGGCGATCTTGCCGGCATCGATGCGATCATTTTTCTTCTTCGCCAGTGCAATGGCGCGCAGCATCAGCGGGTGCGCTACCTTCACCTGCTCGGCGTGCGGCAAGCAAGTGATCATAGATCCACCCGGTGAAGATCGTCGCCTCCATCGCCATGATCCGTGGCTGCGGGCAGAGTTTTGATCCACCAGTCCAGTTCATTCCGGGTCGCTCCGATCGTTCCTTCCCGGTGCACCTGCCCGCTAGCATCCTTGACGCAGTACCTGATCGTCTTCTTGTGAACATCGAGTCCGATGTAATACATATAGCTTGAGGAGCCTCCATGGTTGTTCTCTGAATCAACGTTCCCGTTGAGTTCAGCTCTTTGTACACCACGCGCTCCTCCCTCAGACTTATCATTCAAACAATGCGTCAATGTGCCTGTGGGATCCTCCACGAGGAGGCCAGCTCTGGGGCGCGCGTTGGTGTAGGATGTCATCAGGTCGTCCAACCGGAGCAATCGCATGAATGTCCGCCACCTCGTGCCGTCCGTGAGCCGCCGGCTCCTGTCCATGGGATCCCTCATGTTGGCGGCCGGCCTGCAGCAGCCGGTTCACGCGTCAGGCGTAGACCTCTCGAAGTTCAGGCGCATCGAGCCGCAGTACATCGCGGCGCTGGGAGACCCCGGGGCCACCTCCGGCAACGGCGCGCAATCATGGGGCCTCTGGAGCCAGGACCCGGGCCCGCGCGGTTGCAAGCTGGACCGCTACGATCAATTGAAGGCGGCCGGCGGCGTGGCGCCGTCACAGTGGAAATTCGACGCTGCGGACTGGTGGCTGGAGGAACACGGCTTGATCATGGAGAAGCCGACCTTTCCGCTGCCTCCTGGGAAATACCTCGTCACGGGCGACCGCAAGGTGACGACCGTGCTGACAATTCAGCCCAAGGACAAGGACGGCAATCAGCGGTGGGAACTCGCCGACGGCGCGACCCTCTACGATGTCACCCATCTCGGATGCCGCTCCGCACGCTACACGCCGGCGACGGCTAACAACTCGTGCTCGCCCTCGAACGTTCGGACCACGGGTTTTCCGGTGAATCCAGGGGCGGCCATGCCCGTCGTGAACGGCTGCCGCAAGCAGGACTACGCGGTTCTCATCGTCGTTGGGCTACCCGCCACTCACTGAGTGGCCGCACGCAGGGCGCGACCGCTCGCCACGTGACCACGCCGACACCCGAACGCTACTTCTCCACCGAGTGGCCGGAGCGCCTTAAACAATATATGGAAAAGGTTATGTTTTTCTTTATGGGCTTA
>CAWCER010000018.1:0-64974 GCA_963794595.1 Bryobacterales bacterium
TGCCCGCGCCTTGCGGCGTCCCTTCCACGCTCGGGCTGACCAACCCGTGCTCCATCACCCCAGCATTCAAGAATGCCCGGATGAGTTTCAGCAGCCGCTTGTCCTCAACCCGTTTGGCGATCTGACCCATCAGTTTGTCGTGCGAAACTCGATCGAAGAATTTCTCCAAATCGAGATCAACGCACCAGCCGTGGCCTTCGGCGATGTACTGCTGCGCCTTCGCCACCGCTTGATGAGCCGACCGTCCCGGCCGGAACCCGTAGCTGTGCTCGGAAAACGTCCGGTCCCACCGCCTCTGCAGAACTTGCATCACCGCCTGCTGGATGAATCGATCCAACACCGTTGGGATGCCAAGCTTTCGCACCCCTCCGTCCGGCTTCGGGATTTCCACCCGCCTGACCGGCTTCGGCACATAGGTCCCGTTGAGCAGTTGTTCCCGGATGGCTGGCCAGTGCTGTTTGAGGTAGTCCGTAATACCGCCGACAGTCATCCCGTCAACGCCCGCACTACCTTTGTTGGCCTTCACCTGCTGCAATGCTGCCTTCAGGTTTTCTCGCTCACATACTTCCTCCATCAATCGATTCGTGCTGGCTGGGTTTTCGGTTCCACTCATCGCCCCGGACGGTTCAGTCTCTTCCCTTCCCGCCTTTCGGGCTTCACCCGTCAGCGCAGAAGAGAAGTCCAGTTCGATCTGGATGTTCTGCTGCCGGTCGTCCTTGAGATTCATGGCCTACTGGCCGCTCCTTCTCGTTCGGGCCTTCAGTCACCGTTCCCGGCTCGGCCTATCTGTTGACTCCACCTTTCGGTTACGGAGTGCCTCACTAGCCTTGCCGACGACATGACCCACTATGCCCTCTGCTGACTTCTGCCCTGTGGTCAAGCTGCCTCTCGACAGCCTCAGTCGCCGAAGCGACACAGGACAGATCTCCTGGGGTAAGCTCAGCCGCCTTCCGTGCACAATCGCCGGATCTACGCTTCGCGCCCTTGATGGAAATGGACTTCGCGGTAAGTTGCCCGCTCGTCCGGCACTGGCGCCTTACATCCGGTATTTGTTCATCGACTCGCACGTTTGATCCATGCTTCCTTCAGACCCCGCCTCGCGGCGGTAGCCCTTGCATTATCACTAGCCCTTCACCTCCATCAGGTTGGGCAGAGGGCTTTCACCTCCAAGCTGCTGAGCATGCCCAGCACACAACTAAGCCGCTCGCGCGGCAGACGCTACGCGCGCTTGTTGGTCGAGGCTTTCTCTTCGTCTGCCGCTTGCTTCCACGGTGCGGTAGGAGTAACATCCTGAGAGATGCTCGATCACTGGAATGCTCACAATAGAGCCCTGTAGTTTATTAACGTCCAGTGAATAACGATTCAAAATTCCAATAATGGCCTGCGTCTGCCTCAAACGCGAGCGGCTCACTTCTAACGCTCTTATCGAAACTGCCCGGCTCTCAGCTTCCACCGCTCTGCCCGAACGTTGTCCGCCGGGGCACTTCCGATAAGAATCTAACGTTATACGTCCATGTGACCGACTGCCCTGATTACAGCGACACGCCGACTTCCCGGTGCTAGGTTGTTTTCTTCCGCACCAACAGCCATCATCCGGCTGAGCCTGCCGTCTTGGAACAGCAAGCTCTGCCAGGACAACGTTGGATCGTTCGACCCGGCCCACATTTAATGGTCGAGCGAACACTAACCTTATCGACGAAAGGCTCAGTCTTTGTCACCTTTCACATGCGGACCGCAGACGGAGCCTTGATAAATCACATCGAAGGTTCCCCCGCCGGAACTGTCGAAGACAGCCTTTCCTAAGAGCGTGATCGTACCGCTGGCTCCGCTGTACTTGCCGAATCCGCCGTTAATCGTCAGAATCGCGTTTTCGGTGAATTCGCTGGAAGAGCCTGGGACGGGAGTGAGTGTTACCGCTCCGGTGGCGGTCAATATATCGCCCCCGTTGGTCACGAAGACATCGAATGACGTCGCATGGAGCCCGTCAGGGGAACTGCTGGTGAGGGCCGCCGTGCTGGAGCCGTTCAGCACACCATTCACAATACCCAACGTCCTGCCTAAAGGATCGTTTGGTGCAGGAATGATGGTCTCCACGTCGCTGCCACGGACGTGTTGACAGTCCGCCGCCCGAGCTTCGATTCCCGAGCCGAGCACCGCCAGGCACAGCGCCAGTGTTATGGTCGTATTTCTTTTCATAAGGTCTTTCCCTCTTTCTGTTGAGCCTGTCCGGCTCATCTGCCACGAATAAGGAATCGCGGGGCTGGAGGTTACAGGCTCCGCGCGAAAGGCATAAAATGGCAGTTGCAGATCCGACCGAAATGCCAAACTGCGCTCAGTGCGGAGCGGAATTGGGGTTCGACGATCCCGCGGGACTGTGCCCCAAGTGTCTGATCCAGGGCGCCTTCGACAGTTCGCTTGGCGCCGACGAAACGCCAACTCAGACTATCCACGCGACGACATCGGCGGGCGATGACGATTTCGGCCGGTATCGAATTCTTCGACCTTTAGGCGAAGGGGGCATGGGCACCGTATATCTGGCTGAGCAGCGCGATCCCATTCGCCGCCGAGTAGCTCTGAAAGTAGTGAAGCTCGGCATGGATACCGCCCAGGTGCTCGCGCGCTTTAATAACGAGCGCCAGGCGCTGGCGATGATGGACCATCCGAATATCGCTCGAATCTTCGACGCAGGCGCCACGCCCAAGGGCCGGCCTTACTTCGTAATGGAGTACATCGAGGGTGTGCCCATCACGCAGTACAGCGACGGCAGGCGGATGACGGTCGCGCACCGGTTGGAGCTTTTTCTCGCCGTGTGCCGCGCGGTTCAGCACGCTCACCAGAAAGGCGTGATTCATCGCGATCTGAAGCCGTCGAACGTTTTGGTGATGGAGCAGGAGGGCGCCCCGGTTCCTAAAGTGATCGATTTCGGCATCGCAAAAGCTACGGACCAGTGGGCGGTCGAGAACACGCTGCTCACGCAATTCGGTCAGATGGTGGGCACACCGGAGTACGCGAGTCCGGAGCAAGCCGAGGTGACGACCGGGGATGTCGATGAGCGCTCTGATCTGTATTCGCTCGGGGTGATCTTGTATGAGTTGCTGAGCGGCAATGTTCCTTTCGATTCGGGCAGAATGCGGAAGGCAGGTTTAGCCGAGATGCTCCGGATCATCCGTGAAGAGGATGCTCCGCCGCTTTCTGGGAGGTTGGCCGCAATGGGTGAGGCGGCGACCGATATCGCCGCGCGCCGGCAGACTAGCGCGGCATCGCTGCGCCGCCTTTTGGACGGCGACCTCAACTGGATCACGACGAAGGCTCTGGAAAAGGCGCGGGAACGGCGCTATGCTTCCCTGGCCGAATTTGCTGCGGATATTCAAAGGCATCTGGAGCACCGTCCGGTGTTGGCGTCGCCGCCGGGCGGTTTGTACCGGGTGCGGAAGTTTCTTCGCAGGCACAGGCCCGCCGTTTTCGGCACAGCTACTGGCGTGAAAACTTGGCCGGTCGCGCCCCAAGTTTCTGCGCCGACGCCTAAGTCCATCAATAAGGTAGCGATCGTACTCGGAGATTTCGCGAATACCACGGGCGATCCAGTGTTCGATGGAACGCTTCGCCAGATGATGGCTGTTGAGTTAAGGAAGTCTCCGCACCTCAGCGTGCTTCCGGATGCGCGCATGAGCGAGACACTGCGTCTGATGGTGCGGGCTCCGGATGCGAAGGTCACGCCGGAGGTTGCGGCCGAAATCTGCGAGCGGACGGGGAGTGCGGCAGTCGTGGAGGGCTGGATTGCACGCCTTGGTAGTCAGTACGTGTTGGGCGTGCGCGCAATAAATTGCCGAACCGGAGAAACTCTGGATGAAGAGCAGGCGCTCGGCAGGGAAAAAAGACGACGTCTTCAAGGCGCTGGGCCAAATGGCAAACCGTTTCGGGAACCGGGCCGGCGAACTGCTGCCGGGCGTGGAAAAGGAACGTAGTTTGCCGGCCGAGGCGACCACGCCGTCGCTGGAGGCCTGGAGGTTATACAGCGCCGCTATGAAGGCGCTCCAACGCAGGGCACAGATCGTGGAAGTCAACTCACTCCTGGAGCGGGCCGTCGCGATCGACCCGCAATTTGCCATGGCTCATGCCTACCTGGGCCGGCAATATGATTCCCTCGGGGAGTCCGAACTGAGTGCGCAGACTATGGAGAAGGCTTATGCACTACGGGATCGGGTTAGCGCTCAGGAGCATTATTTCATCACCTTCAACTACCAACGGAATGTAACCAGGAACCTGGAGGTAGCGCGACAGACCCTGGAAGCCTGGGCCCAGATGAGCCCCCAGGATCTGGTGCCTCACGGATTTTTGGCGGCCTTCGCGTCGCAGGGGTCGGGTCGTTACGAGAAAGCCGTGGAAGAAGGCCTAAAGGCGATTGCACTCAATCCGGATTACGCCATCGGTTACGAGAATGTGACTTTTGCCTTGATTTACCAGAATCGGCTGCCGGAAGCCGAGGCATTGCTTCGTAAGGCGGCGGAACGCGAGATCAAAGGTCTTGTGTACTCGCTATGCCGGTACTTTATCGCTTTTCTGAGGAGCGATGAAGCGGCAATGGAAAGGGAGAAGGCCCAACGTCAGGCAAAAATGGAAGCCCAGGGATGGTTTGAGCACCAGGAAGCTTTGACCTTGGCTTATCACGGGCGCTTGGAAGACGCTGCCCGGCTATCGGAGCGCGCGGTGATCTTATCCCGCCAGGCAGGTTTGCGCGAGCGGGCCTCCCAGTTCGCTGGTGCTCGTGCCGCGTGGAGTGCGCTGATGGGAGTTAGCACGGAGGCGAAAAGTAGCGCTGCGGACGCTTTGTTGCACCGAAGCCGGGACGCCGATTATGGTCCTGCGTTTGCGCTGGCGCTGCTCGGCGAGTCTCAAGCTCAGGGGATCGAGGCGGACCTGGGAAAGAAATATCCGCAAGACACATCTGTCCAATTCAGTTACCTGCCTGTGCTGCGGGCGCTCGCGGCTCTCAACGCACCTAAAGGGGGAGACCCAGCGAAAGCGGCCGAACTGATACAAGTGGCCGCGCCGTACGACCTCGCTGTTCCGGGTACAGCATTCTACACTGGCGCCTTCTTCGGGGCTCTCTATCCGGTGTACGTGCGTGGCCTCGCTTATGCCGGAATGGGCCACTATCGCGAGGCCGCGGCTGAGTTTCAAAAGATTGTCGATCATCGCTACATAACGCTGAATGATCCAGTGGGACCTATGGCGCGCCTCCAACTGGCTAGAGCGTTGTCGGCTTCCGGGGATCGCGTGAAATCAGCCGCCGCCTACAAGGATCTGTTGGGTCTCTGGAAGGATGCCGATACCGATGTTCCAGTGGTGCAGGAGGCCAGGGCTGAGTCCGGGAAACTGTAACCTCGCACCCTGGATTTCCTTATCCCATGTAGCGGAACGCTCGTGAGGCTAAGACCATGACGAACGGCCAGACTATGCACACACTGCCGGGGCCATCCCGGTTTCCGACGACGCGGTGGACCCTGGTGGTGGCTGCCGGCGATCCACATCGCAAGGAAGCCCGGTCTGCTCTGGTCGACCTATGTGAGAACTACTGGTATCCGTTGTACGCCTATCTGCGGCGGCGCGGTTATCCGGCCGAAGAGGCGCAGGATCTCACGCAGGACTTCTTCGTACGCGTGCTGGAAGGGCGATATCTGGATCGCGCCGACCCGGAAAAGGGCCGGTTCCGATCCTTCATTTTGACGTCGCTGAAATTTTTTGTGGCCGACGAAGGGGACCGCCAACGCGCGCACAAACGGGGCGGTGGAGCGGTGGTTCCGCCTGAAATCTCGTCAGGCGAAGAGCGCTACCAACGCGAGCCTGCGCACGATGAGACGCCGGAGCGGATCTTCGAACGACGCTGGGCGCTTTCGCTGCTCGACCGAGTAGTGGAAAGACTACGCAATGAGTTCGTGCAGCACGGGCACCCGGAGCACTTCGAACGATTGAAGGCATTCCTGCTCGGGCAGTCCGACGCGCCCTACGCCGCGCTGGCACGAGAAATGAATAAGTCGGAAGGAGCGCTCAAGGTGGCCATTCACAGGCTTCGCAAGCGTTATCGCGAACTCTTTCGACAGGAGATCGCCGATACTGTGGCCGACCCCGCAGAAGTGGAGTCCGAACTCCGGTATCTGGCGGCCGTGCTGGCCAGGGAGTAGCGTCGACAACCTTTGCGGGAGGTCTTCGCAGGCTAAGTAATGAGCAAGGCGCTAGCTTCCAAGAAATCCACTTGGCCGTGTCGGCAAACCGTCGAAGTGACCCGGTTTACGCGACGCCGAGAATCCAACCCTCGATTTCTGCAATCTGCCGCTGGCCCTCGTCTAGTTGCGGATGAAAGAAGCCCGCCAGGGAACCGTCGCCATCAGCGCGGCGCATCCACGCGGCAATCGAATACGCGTCCTGTTGATGCGAATCGCGATCCTCAGTCGGGAAACTTCTATTCCACAAGGCTGGATAGACCTCGGCTACGACAGATCGCCCGACAGGGATGTTCCAACCGTCGAAGGGCCAGAAATGTACCCGGCTGGTGGCTTTTCGCCGAAGGTGGCGCAGCCACGGTATCCCCGCGTGGGTGGACTTCGCTACCGAGCCCTGTACGTCAAAATGGAACACCGATTTCGCTCCTCTCGCGCGGATTTCCGCTAGGCGCCGCCAACGCGAACTGCCGAGACGGACTGCTGCATTGCCGCAAACGCCGTCGCGGACAAAATCGACGTACACTTTATCGCGATCCGTGGGCCAATGGCGCTGAAAATCGTCTAGGAACTCCGTCCAATCAAGAGCTAATTGATGCTCCTCGAAATACGCCAGCGGAAAGGAGAAGCCGTGGTCGATGCCGACAAGCGTCACTCGGCCTAGGTGCAGCTGCTCTGCCAACCACTCCGCGATTCCACGACGAGTCCAGTATTTCCGCGGACTCGGCGGCGGCTTCACTTCGACTGGCGCCGTCTTCCGATCAGCCATGTAGACTCGAAGGCCCCTGAGGCTCGAAGTCGGTGTTTCGGCTCCGGAATAGTCGATACCGATATAGCAATCAAAGCCGGGGTCGCCGCCCATTCCACTGTTACCTCACCCCGATCCGCCTTACGATCGCTTCCCGAGCGTTTTCCGCAGCCGAACCAGCAGTTCCCGGTACTTCGTCTCGTCCCGCTGCTGCGAGTGCAGATACGCCTCGTAATGATCAACGGCGTCGATCAGACGCCGAATCTCGTCCTCGTCCAGATCGATCTTCACGCTTTCTATTGTGTCTTGCATGTTGTGTCTTCCGCCAATTTCCACATTGCGACCGGCGCCTCCAAGCTCTGCGCTTTGCCGCGGGCCGTTCCTCGGGAATTGCAGGACTGCCATGGGACAAGCATAGCAGTTTCGTCTTTTCTTCGCCTAATATGATATTCTCTCCTACGTGCCCGCCCGCGCCTGCACTATTTCATTTACTGGCCCCGACGGCATCCGCCATTCCGTGAACGTCCAGGCGAAAACGCTCTACGAGGCCGTCGTCCTGGCGATCCGCGCCTTCCGCGAACACGACTGCGCGCCCGGTGCCGGGAGCCAGTTGGAGGTGGAAGCCAAGAGTCCGAGCGTGACGCACACGGTGAGCATGGCCAAGGTGCAGGACTGGTTGCGGTCGTCCGCGAAGAGCCCGAGCGACAAGATCATGAAGGAACGGCTGAAGGGGCTGCTCGCATCCTGACGGGCAACCCCGTTGGATTGTTTCGATCGGGCAGCGCCGCCGGAAGGCACAGAGGGAGAATTAATGCATGGGAACACCCCAAGATCCTCCGTACCCATTCCCGCCGCCTTTCCCGGTGACGGACCCGGATGCTTCACCCGATCCCGATGAGGACGAACCGCCGCCTGCGCCGTTGCCATCACTAGCCGTCCATCCGAGTGCCGGAGCCAACAAGCGCAGCAGCGATCCACCGCCGGCATCCGAGCCCTGGCTTGATCGCCCGCTAACCGCCGAAGAACTGAAAGCGGCGCGCATTCGCCTTTCGAGGCTGACCGACACTGAACTAGTGAAGGCTTATGACGCGGCACTCGAAATGTGCCGTCTGGATAGGGGCGTGCCGCTCCGCGCAGCGTTCATTCAGCAGCTTGTTGCTTCTTGGAAGGAATTGCAAAGGCGCCAGAAGGCGAAGGCGTACCGCCCGCGATCCCCGTTACCGATCTAAAGGCGGGCAGTTTCGCCATGCCAAAGGCCAAAGAGTGTAGAAGGTTCAAGGTACAAGTCTTGCCATCGTACGCCGAAATGGAGATGTGGCCCAGTGACGCGACCGCTCGATCCACTCTTCGCGATGGGAACACCTTTTGTCAATGGAGGCACCCTCCGTAACCAAGAATTCGGAGAGATGCATGTACAGCGTGAAGATGGACTCCCCGTGGTCAATTACGATGAGGCCGCCTTCGAAGTACATAGGGCGGGCGATAACGACACGACCGGAGTTGGCCGCCCTGACTTTTGTGCCCATGGAGGCCGAATAATCGAGACCCTGGTGCACACTTCGGGTCTTGCCGTTGTAAACCCGCCGCGCGCCGAATGAAGACGTTTAACGTGTATTGGCTGGTGAGACAAACGGGCCTTGCCAGAGGCGCTCAGGCGGGGAAGATTTGAAAATCTTTTGCTTGATCGCGATTTCGTCGTCGATCTGCGCCTGAATCTCTTTGGGTGGCGCCGCAAACTTCTCAGGTACGGTGATTTTGGAGGACGGGTAGGCGTGGTCCGTAACTGTGACCTCTACTCTTTCGTCGCCAAAGATGAGGGGATAACTGCCGGGCGCTTGGTTCAAGCTCACACCCGCGAGGGCCGAGAAGACATCACCATCGGGCCGGAATTCGATTCTCTTGCCGAGCCAAGTGGCGGGGCCGGAAAAAGTCTTCGATTTAAAGAGGACCGGCGCCCCGACAAAAACAGGATGCGGGTTCGATTGAACCGGGGAATCCTGAGCAAGTGCCGCTGTGGGACGCGACTTGCTCTGCTTGTGAGCCCGTGTTGCGCGCACTTGAGCGACGATCGGCGCGCTGAGCGATAGTAGCAGGGCGTACCGGCGGGTCATTAGGATCAAGGTATCACGACGAAGTATGCTCGTCTGGGCATACGAGGGTGCTTCTTCGGACGGTAATTCCAACATTGGATAAAACTCCTGAGCGGCTTGCGTGTCGGGGGGGCGGGTACCCTTCCACTACTTTTCTTGACAGATAACTACCGGGTTGCGCGTAATACAGGACTTGGCCTTTCTTGTTGCTGACTCAGAGACAAGCGAGGATCGTGATCGAAACGCGTTCTTGGGTTTGGACGAATGGTGCCCAGCTAGATGTCCGTTGCACGACTGCGATGGTGCGATTTCCGAATCTAAGCAGTCGTGTGCAATACGGGTCCTGGCAAACGGCCTAACGCAGCTTCCACTGACAGCCCAAGACTCAGCAGTGCGGTATCTTGGCCCACCAGACCTTCCAAAGAAAGGCCCACTGGCACGCCGATTGAGGAGAGTCCGGCAGGGACGGTCAAGGAAGGAGTCCCCGCCACGCCGGACAGATAAGTATTCCGCAGAATCGTGCGAAGTTCGGGGGACTGCTTCCCGTTCACTTCGATCATATCCTCGGGTGCATCGCCTTGGGGACGAATCTTCGGAGCCAAAGCCGGAACAGTGGGGTACACGATCGCCGAAATGTTGGCCGCCCGGAATAAGTCCTGATATTGGCGTGTCAGCTTGGGGCGCAGCACCTTGGTTGCTTCCTCCGCCTGTTCCGTCGGCACAGGGTGGGCGATCTCGTCGTGGTACATTGCCTGAACATCCTTGCTGGGCACGGCTGCCACGAGCTGATCGAGGCTCACGTTGGGAACATTCCTTGCCAGAAAGTCCGTTAGGTCCTGGAGAGAATGCATGCTCCTAAGCGTGCGGAAGGCTTTGCTCGCCGCTTGGGTCCACGAGCGTAGATCCACCTCGGTAAGAATCGCTCCGGCATCGCGTAATTTCTCCAAAGCCCGTTCTGCCACCCGCGCAACCTCTGGATCGAGATCGGCCCAATAGTATCCGCGCGGCACGCCCAGCCGCACACCCCGCAGAGGTAGCGCTGCGGGCGCCCCTGTACCGGTCACAATGGCATGGAGCAAGGCTACGTCGGATACAGTTCGACCCATTGGTCCCGGAGTATCCACGGAATGTGCGATGGGAACCACGCCGTCGTCGGTCCACGCTTTACGCGGCCCTCCTGTGGAAGGACGGAAGCCGACAATGCCGCAGAAGGCGGCGGGAATGCGCGTCGAACCACTCGTATCGGTACCCAGCCCAGCCGGCGTGATCCGCGCGGCAATAGCGGCTGCCGTACCGCCGCTGGATCCACCCGTCACTCGGCTGGGGTCGTAAGGGTTTTGTACAAAGCCAAACGTCGGATTGGAACTCGTGATCCCACGGGCTAGTTCGTGCATGTTGGTCTTGCTGAAAAGGATCGCTCCATTCTTAAATAAAATGTCAGCCACTGGCGCGTCGCTCGTAGGATAAAACCCTTTCAGCGATGGTGTTCCTGCTGACGTGGGGAAACCGACGGTGTTGATGTTGTCCTTGACCACAAGCGGCAATCCTGCCAGCGGCCCTAACTGTTGCCCCTTGGAACGGGCGTTGTCAACAGACCGGGCACGCTCCAGCACGCGGCCTTCGTCAATCCACGTCATCGCGTTTAAGGTTTTCGATTCGCGATAGCGCTGGAGAAGTTGCGAGGCATAATGCTCGACGGTGATCGAGCCAATGCGGATGTGTTGGATGGCGTCAGATGCAGTCCATTCGAGGACTTCATTCGGGGCCGGTTCGTTTTTCGATCTGGTGGCAGGTGCAAAGCTTTCTAACGAACTGACCAGGGATGCCCCGACCGCCCACAATGGCACGGAGGAGAGGGCATTCTTCAGCAACGAACGTCGATTTTCTGTGTAACGCCTCTGGTGTTCGCTACTGCGTTTGCTCATTCGTTCTCCTTCATGTGCAGCCATTGAGCGACAACTTGCTTTATGCCCACGTGCGATTCAGCTTACCCTACCGGCTGTTATCAGAATGAGCTCGAATCGTATTCAGTTGTCGCGGACAGAAGCTGTTCCACCGGGTAGTCTCGGCACTTGAAAATTACCCGGCCCGCGCGGAAGGTTCTCATTTGCTGTCGTGCGTCAGAAAATCTGTGACAAGGCGATTGAACTCTGCGGGTTTCTCCAGTTGCGGAAGGTGGCCACAATTGTCGATCAGCACCTTTCGGGAGCCGGGGATGGTGTTGGCAAGGCGGTCTGCTCCGGCGGGGTCAGCGAGCTCGTCGTACTTGCCCAGACGATCAGGGCGGGTACCTTCACACCGCGTACTTCTTCTTCCGACAGGCTCCCCCGGCCGTTCGCGCCGGCGTCTTGCCATTTGCCGATAGCGTATGCCGAGCGCAATCGAAGGATCAAGTTGTCTTCCACCACGCGGTCTGTCACCAAGCTCTTGTCATGGAACATAATTTTGATAAACTCGCGCGTTTCCTCAGACGTCACACCGTTCTGGATATCGAGAACGTGCGGATTGCGCGCAGCGGGTGCAGCATTCGGACGACTGAAACCGCCGCCATCGGCCAGCACGACCCGGTCGACCACTTCCGGATAATGAACCGCAGTGTATAAGGCAACGAACGCGCCCATCGAATTTCCGACCAGCGATGCTTTGGAGATTCCAATCGCTGGCAAGAATCGCGCGAGAAATTCCGCCAGCATCCCGGTATGGTAATTCGCCATTGGTTTATCAGATTGTCCAAAACCGATCTGGTCGAGCGCAATGACGTGAAAGCTCTTCGCCAACGGTATGATATTCGGGGCCCAACGAGAGCCGTCGCCGCCGAGGCCATGCAGTAAGACCACTGTCGGCCCGGCGCCCGCCTGGCGGTAATGGAGTTTGAACCCAAGTACGACGGCATCCTTTTCGACGACAGTTTGCGCTGGAACGATTGACGCGAGGAAGATGGCAAGGAGCACGTGTCTCATGATCATCAGAGTATAGCGGACCTCCAGCAGTTTTGGCTGCCTCTGGAAAAGGCGTAGTCAATTGACGTGGAGTGTTTGCATTACCCCTGAGTGGTCGGGTAACCTTCTACAAACTTTGTTGATGCCCCGAAAGAAGAACTTAATGGAAGGATAGCGCGTCATCCAGGATCTATCGAATTTCACCGCGAAGGATCTCCTCAGTTACCGGTCTGCGCGTTTCCCAGGAGTTGAGCGGATATCCACCCGCTTTCAAGTCCAGGATCGCGCTCCCGAATTGCGGTTTACCGCTTTGATTGTAGCGGCCCGGAATCTAGTGACCGTGGGGATATCTTCCAACCTTCCCGCCAAAGTGGCGATACACGAAGACCGAATAGGCGAGCGCCAAAGCGAAAGCAGGGATGAACCAAAACAATCCGGTTCGCAATCCGTAACTGGCCGTAGAGACGCTAGTGACCGTCAGACTGAGCCCCGCGTCCCCATTGGACGGCAGCAAATTGGGATACAGGCCCATTGCAGCCGAGCACAGCAATCCGAGAATAAACGTACAACTGGAGAGGAACGCCGCGCACTCCCGTTGGCGCTTGAGGAAGCGCAGCATCCCGATGAAGCCACTGGCGGATAGGGCCGGCAAGACCATCCCCCATGGGTGTTCGCCGAAACTTTCCAGCAGGAGCGGCTGGATGCGGAAGCTGGTCACGCTGATCGCAAGAACCAGTGGCAGCATGAGGAACCAAAAGCGCCGGGCAACCGCCTGACAGCGCGCCTGCAGATCGCCCTCGGTTTTCAGAGCCACCCAAAGCGCTCCGTGAATCGTAAGGGCGATGAGCGCCGTGACGCCGACCAGTACCGTGTACCAATCGATGATGCCCGCATCAGGCCCGGGCTGGAGATTGGTCCATAGGGCGAGAAAGAAGTAGCCGTCGGCTGCGATGGGAACGCCCCTAACGACATTGCCGAGAGCCGCGCCATAGAAGATCGCAAGCAGAACGCTCGCTCCCGCGAAAATCACGTCCCAGAAAGCGTGCCACAGTTCGCTGGTGATGTGACTTCGGAATTCGATGGAGATTCCCCGCAGGATCATCAGCCACAACACGATCATCAAAGCAAGATAGAAGCCGCTGAAGCTGGAGGCGTACAAACCCGGGAAAGCGAAATACAAGGTGCCGCCAGCCGCGAGCAGCCAGACCTCATTTCCGTCCCAAACCGGACCGATGGATGCCAGTACGGCGCGTCGCTCGGCATCGTTCTTCGCAACGAACAGGTGAATGATGCCGGCGCCAATGTCGAAACCGTCCAGGATCACATACGCGGCCAACATCACGGCTACCAGGCAAAACCAAAGCGTTGGCATATTTTTTCTTCTACGCAGTTATGGCGGACGGCGGAGCGCTGGATTTCGCCGGCTCCGGCCCGTGCTCGATCTCACGCAAGATCAAAAACAGAAACAGCACACCGAGCAGGGCATACAAGCCCATGAATCCAAGCAATGTGAACACACCGCTGCCCGCCGACACGCGCGAGGAGGTGCCTTCGGATGTCCGCATCAATCCGTAAATCAGCCACGGCTGCCGGCCGATTTCCGCTGTCATCCAGCCCGCCGTCGTCGCGATGTAGGGGAACGGAAAGGACAGCATCAAAATCCACAACATCGCGCGATTGCGATACAAACGGCCAAGCGTCAGAAGGAGGGCGCTTATAACTGTGACTGCGATGAGTAGTGTGCCTAAACCGACCATGATGTGATAACTGAAATAGAGCAGCGGGATGTTATCGGGCCACTGATTGCGCGGGTAATCATTCAGACCCTTGATTTCCGCCTCCCAGCGCTGATACGTCAGGAAGCTCAACATTTTCGGGATCGTGATGGCGTTATCCAAGCGTCCGCGTTCGGTATCCGGCTGGCCGATCAACACTAAGGGCGCTCCGTTTTCGGCGTTGAACAAACCCTCCATGGCCGCAAGGGTAACCGGCTGGTTCAATGCGATCATCTTGCCTTGCTGGTCTCCTGTAGGGAATGCCAGCAATACTGTGGCGATCGCTCCGCTGATCACGCCGATGCGGACGAAGGTTTGTCCGAACGCGATACTATTTCGCGCCAGGATGTAGAACGCGCCCACGGCGCTCATGACAAAGCTTCCGGTGACCACCGCCGCAAGCATGTTGTGCGTGTACTGCCATAAGATCCACGGATTGGTCAAAAGGCTGGCAAGGCTGGACAAAGCGATCGCGCCGCCCGGCCCCGCGGTGTAGCCCACCGGGTGCTGCATCCAGGCGTCGGTCGCGATGATGAAATAGCCGCTCAGCCACGAGCCCAGAAAAACGCAGACCGAGGTGAACCAATGCAGCCTGGGGCCGAGGCGCTCTTCTCCATAAACAAAAAGACCGAGAAACGTCGATTCCAGGAAAAAGGAAAACATTCCTTCCATGGCCAGGGTCTGTCCGATGACTCCGCCGGCGGCTTTCGAAAATCGCGCCCAATTGGTGCCGAACTGAAACTCCATGGGGATTCCTGTCACAACCCCCATCGCAAAGTTGATCGCGAAGATCTTGGTCCAAAAGCGAGCGGCTTGGTTGTAGTGTTCGTTACGCGTTCTAAGCGCCATGGTTTTGAGCACAACCAACAGCAGAGCCAGTCCCATCGTGAGCTGAGGAAAAATGTAGTGGAACGTCACCGTGAAGGCGAAGTGCAGCCGGTGGATTGCGAGTGCGCTGTCCATCTGTCCTCCATGATGCAACACGCCGCCCATCACGGTGGTCCTGGACTGGTAGGCGCCCCCGCATGCCACGCCGAAGATTCTGGGGCCGGCACCCCGATGGTTTAAAGGGCAGAGGATGATCCGGTCAGGTTGGCGGGTAAGAATCCGGGCTGGGCGAAATGATTTCCAATCACTTAGCCGATTTACGCCCTACTTAGAAGTGAAGCTTTTCGGATAGCGTCCGGATGGTCGGGGCACTCTTCCCCTATTTTTTGGATCACCGGCGTCGGATAGTGGACGGGTTGCGCGTTAACCAGGCGCGAATGGGATCTGCCGATGGAAGGGACGTCTACGAGCCAAGATAAGGAAGGCCAAAAGAGCAAACCTGCGCGATTTCACCCACCTCGGGTAAGGCGCGTTGCGTATTTTGGCGAAGTCTACTGAAAACTCCCTTGCAAGTTCGCTAGCCGTCGTTTCTCCCAAAGAAGTGAACGAGCCGGTCAATCAGCAGCAAGCTACCTCCCATCGTGGCAATTAGCATGAACGGACCAGCGGCAAGACACGAAGTAGCAAGCACTACTTCAAGCAGGTGGGTCCACATCGAGAACTCCCTCCTATAGCCATGATTAGCAATTGGGCCACCAAACCTTGTTGATATCTCGAGAGGGATGGTTGCGTCAGCCGAGGGGCAGGGAGTGGGGGCTCTCGTTGCCTAGCCCTGTTCCACTCCAGATTTAGCGGAAGGGTAGGATACCTTTTGGCGGAGCCTCGAGTCTAGGACGACCCGAATCTGGAAAAGTACTGTCCGGGTTGCGCGTCATACAGGCACTATTCGCTGTTTTGAAGGCCGGTGAACTCACGGCCACAAGCTGGATCGATCAGTTTCGCTTAACGCCGTAGCCGTGACTGCCACTAGGTGTTCAAGCGGTGGGGCTCGCGAGACCGCTCACCTCCACCGCTCGCTGTTCAACTTGGAAGCAACCCGCGCCCCGCATTCAAGACACTACTTTTTGACACAAGGACAATCGAATTTCTAGTGTCTAGCGGGAAGCCGGAAGCTCCAGCTTGTCGCTCAGGCGCTCGAACCGCGCCTTGGTCTTACCGAAATTGACGAAATCCGAGATCATGGCCGCCATATCCGTCGAGTAATCGACGTTGGCCTCCAGGTAATCTTCGTACTCCGCCGAATCCAGGTGTTGCGGGTTGGCGTTGATGTGCTCGATTACCGCCGAAGTGTAACCGCCCAGTTCATCCAGGAAGGGCGTAATGCGGTTAATAGCGGTTTTTTGCCATGGAGACGCTTCCGCTCTTGCCTCTCTGAGTTTGTCTGCGATCCTTCCCAATTCATTGACATGGTCTTTGATCACCGTGATTGCCTTGGCATGAGACTCCCACGTCACGTTAGCCCGAGTGAAACTCTCCATCGCCTCAGCGTCTTCCTTCAATTGGAATGCCGTCGTCTTAGCGTCGGAGAGCAGCTTAAGAACATGCTCCGAATCTGGAGCCGCGGCTGCCTTCGCTGCGTTCAGGGCAGGCAGAAAAATCACCAAGCCGGCCGTGGCAAGCGCCAACGGCGCAGCCCATAGAATGTTAGGTCTTTTCATGACTTGCTCCTTTGAAACGTCCCCGCGCGAGCAATCGACGCGTTGCAACCCCGCGGTTGCTTCAGCCGCGCCTGTGCTCGGCGGGGCTCGCAAGTGGCTCTTCATTCCACACCCCACTTGTTCCGCTAAATAAGGAGCAAGTTGGTTACCGTTCGCTGGATTGCCGCAGCACCGCGATCGATCCACAAACAAACCACCACCCTATACCCCCTGAGTCCCCATCATCCTCAAGAAGTTGAGCGGCTTGACGCGAGCTTTGCCATTGAGAGGGTGGCCACCACGGCTGCACTTCGCCGCCTTCGATCTGCAGCGCACGAATAGGGTGAAATCGCGCATAACAAACCATCTGCGGCCGTGAAGTAGTCCAACTAGACCCAGATTGCAAACGTCAGCGGCACCGCTTGTGAAGTGGATGGCCGGATAGTTTCCGTATGGTCGGTTATCCGTCCATTAAATAAAATAATGAAGGACGTTCCGCTATTAAGCGACGATCATCGTTCGACAAGACAAATTGAATCTGTGAGTTGGAGAACGCTAAAGCGTCCTTTCGACTATTTAACAAGCAACCATTGCCGAGAAACGCGGAGTCAATGTTGTTCCGTCCGGATATCGGCGTACCGCTTGGCCGCCGCCAGGTCTCTGCGCAGTTCCTCCGCTGTACGACGTGGGCCGTACCCAGGAGTGTCGCGCTGGATACGCCAGCCTTCTTTCAGGAGGCCCGCATCCACGGTGTCGAAACCGAACTGATCCAGCAGGTGCGTGACTAACGCCTTCGCGCCGTCGTCGTTACCGGCGATCACGAGCGCGCGACGACTCTTCGTCCCCGCCGGTTGCCCATGGGCAGTGAGTTCGGCCGCGTAGATATGATTGAAAGCCTTTACGACCTTAGCGGTTGCCAGGTGTGCCTGCAGGAGCTCGGAGGTCGTGGTTGATTCATTGTCGAGTTCGGGAATGTGGCCGTCGCGCTCAGGATAGTAGTTGTTCGTGTCGATCACTATCTTGCCCGCGAGTGGTTCGACGGGAATCGCGCGGTAGTTCTTCAATGGGACTGAGACCACGACGATGTCTCCGGATTGTGCCGCTTCGAGCACAGTTGCAGCGCGGGCGTTAGGTCCGAGTTCCGCGACAAGCCCAGTCAAAGTCTCGGGCCCGCGGGCATTACTGATCACGACTTTGTAGCCGCTTGCTAGGGCAAGTCGCGCGACCTGGCTTCCGATGTGTCCAGCACCGATAATACCTATGGTTGTCATGACAGATACATCCTCCCATATCCCACGCAGGTGACATCAATTGGACAGCGCGTGCCGTGCCAGACGCCGGCGGACCTGATGGCCTGATCCATGCTCGTTTTTCGGTTCAGATCCCCCGCAAACTTCCGACCGTTCCAAAAGGTGATGGTTTTGGAAGGGTAACGTTAGTAAGTCTAAGTGCTATCAGCTGTTCACTTGGGATGTTCGCGTTGCAAAGGCTTTTTGGAACGTGGTCTCACCAGTGCCTCGCGCGTACCACTCGCACGACCAAGCCGACGGTCATTCACCTTAGAAGGAGCCGCAACTTTAACACGACGGCGATCGAAATTAGCCCCATCCAACCTACCCAAAGATGAGCTGGATCTGCTTTGTTCGGTCGAATTTGTGGGACATGGGGTATTTCGATAATGGTACAATTCCTGCCAGTTTCGTCAAGATAGTCATGGAAACGCCTCCTAACGAGAAAGCTGCGTGGTTTGCCCTCATGCAATGGTGGGTTGCTCACCCGTTAGTTGGGTTTAGCGGCACGGTAGCGAGTGTGGTAGCTCTTGGCCTTTACCTGTATGCATCCGCGATTCCCGCGCGAGAGTTGGTGATTACGAGCGATCCCGCCATAGCGATAGTGCGGGGCGGACAGGCGAGCTCAGTCGATATTCTCTATCACGGGGATAAGATCACGACGGATGTGTATGCGAGACAGGTTTACGTCTGGAATGCCGGCAGCGATTCCATTCGCGGAGAAAACATACTTGAGCCAGTCGGAATCGTAATTCACGGAGCGACAATCTTGGAAACTCGTATAAAGAAATTCAGTAGGCCGCTCACTAAGATCGGTGCAAAGATTGATGGCCTGAACAGGGTGACGTTTTCATGGAACATTCTAGAACATAACGACGGGGCGGTAATTGATGTCGTTTATGCGGCGGCGGAGGCTGGCAAGATTGAGGGAGTCGGCGTGGTGGAGCATCAGTCGCAAGTGCAAGGTCGAGAATACGAAACGCCCATGACCTCAGTAGTACAGGGTTGGGCACGGATATTGGTGATGTGGGTATTGGGGCTGCTAGGTGTATTCCTTGCAGGCCTTGCCATGTGGTTAATAAAATCAGTGATTGTGCCCAAACAGCCACTCAACATACAATCAAAAATTCTGGGTTGTTTCTTCGCTATAGCAGCGGCATTCATAGCTGCTACCGTGCTTAGGATGGTCTTCCACGCGTTACAGGGGGATCTCGTGCCGCCAGCATTCTGAAAATGTGAGACAACCCCACACTGTGCCGCGTGCTGTACGACCCGGTATTCGTTCGGCGTGTTTCTTCAACAGATGGTCCATGATGGCTTGGCCACACTGACCACCTGCTCCCTGTAAGCGGGTGCTATGGCGTTGGAGGAGGCGATAGTGGCGCGTCAATGGGCAAGACTCGTCTGGTGGCTCGGACAAGGGCAAAATGCAGCTGCTATGCAGGTAGTCGTGGCTATTGTCCTCCTGGCTGTTACGGCCTGGTACGCATACATAACACGTCGAATGCTCAAGGAGAGTGAGGCTCAGATACGGGAGCAGGTGCGACCGAAGCTGCGTTTCGGACTCAAACATATCGGCGATTTGACAGCAGGAGAGCTGTTGATTGAGAACACCGGCGATTTTGCAGCCCAATTTCTGGACGTTACCCTTCGCTGCTATGTCGGCCTCAATGGTCCAACTTTGCCGCTGTATCTTTCGCAATATCGTGGAGTGGTCATCGAAGCTGGCGACAAGTTGCCGATCGCCTTTGACTTCAGGCCGCAGCTCTTCAAACTTCCAGGCATTGAGCTTGAGGAAATGACGTACCGATACTTTATTGTGGCGTCAGACAGGAGTGAGCGTATTTTCCATACGTACAAGTACAATCCGATTATTAACAAGATGATTATAGGCCATCACCGGCCACTGAGAGTTATTTGGCAACAAAGGCCGTCTGTGTGGCGTCCCTACATGAGGCTGAAGGAGTGGCTTAAATGGTAATAAGTTCTCTAGCAAGTAGCAAAGCATTTGGCGCGGGCACCTATTAGACAGAAAAAGGCCGGCCAGGGGTGGGGGGTATACCTCAAAACCTGACGGCACCCCGGCCCCCTTAGAACGTGCATCAAGGAACTGCGGCGGAGTTTTAGCTTTCGAAACATTTTCTTGTATTTGCGTTTCAGTGCTACTGGTTAGCGATTTCCAAAACAGCGGGCTGGATTTTGAATTTGGACCGTTAAGCCTGGATGGTGTTCCACGGCTAAATAGTGCTTCAGAGGCAAGTCTTCACACCTATCGTGTGCGGCATACCTGGCCTGCGAAGGTTGTATGTAAAGTGGGGAGAGGACGGGCATGAGCGAACGCTATGAAGAATTGCTCGGGAACGCCATTCTTGGTATCGACACCTTGTGGGGTGGCGACGTTATGTGTCCCTCGGGTGCTGGACGATTCATTGCCGATTCGTGGTTTTCCAGCGAACGGCTACCGCTGGCTTACACCGACGCCTCGGCGGCGCGAGTGCGCGCAAGCGGCGGCGTTGCGTCGAAATCGTGCGACCGCGAAGCCATCCAAGCGTATCTTTCCACGGTGGACATCCCGGCCTCTATCCAGGGGTTGGAAGAGGAGGCCATTAAATTCGGCGCCACAAGGCGTGCTTATATCGCGGGGCTGGTCCTCTGCCTTGAGACCATGTGGGACCTCGCAATGGAGATCCTCGGCAACGGTCGGCCTGTCCCTTACGAGCGGTGCGTTCTGGCCTCGACTGGCAAGGCGCCCGAGCGGTCCGATCCTTTGCGCAAACGAGAACAGGTGGCCGAGCTACTGGGGCAGTCCGGCGGTGGCGGGCGAGAGAAGCTCCTCGCGGCTGTGGATACGTGGAGACAAGCCCACCGCGTTCCGATGGCCTCCATCCGAACGCTGGGTGCAATGGCCATCGCGTATTTCGATGAGTTGACATCTCGGAACGTGGTGCCACATCTGCCGGCCAGCCTCCACTCTGTCCCGCGCGCAAACATCCAGTTCTTGCCGATCCGCGATGCGTGGTTCTCCGGGTCCATGAATTACCTCGGCAGGAGCCGCCGCTCCGATGGTTCCCCAGAGTATGAAGCAAACTACGAGATCAACGCCTCGTTGGAAATTTCGGTTCCGGAATTCCTGCAACTCGTCAGCCACGAAGTGGTCCCAGGACATGTCACCACGTTCGCGTATCTCCAGAATCTGTATTGGCGCGGCGAAGTCGGCTTCGAGGCATCGGTTCTAACGATGAATACGCGCGCGGCGACGCTTTTCGAAGGCATCGCAAACAACGCGATACTGATGGCGCACGGTGTGAAGGAGGTAGACCATCTTCCCGACCCTGACCTGCAGATCGGAGTACTGCTCGCGCTTCTTCAAGATGACGCAAAGAACCAGGCCTCATATCTGACTTGGGGCGAAGCGATCCCGCAAGCCTCAGTGGCGGAGATACTCCGCAGGGAGTTTCTGGTTTCCGCGGAGCGCGCGGACAAACTGTCGGGTGCGTGGGGCCGTCATCCCCTACTCGGCCGCATGTACCTGCCGGCGTACCGGGCCGGCACCGAGAGAGTTTCGCAGTTACGGCGGCAATTTCCAGATCGCGCAGTCATTCCAACTCTCTACGGTTGCTCGGGGCTTGTCGACGTAGTCACCATCCAGAACGTCTTGCAGACAGCGCCCGTCTGACAATTTTCATTCACACTAAGGGGGCATGTCTCGGCCAACGACGGATGCTTCCGCAGCCAGATCGGACTTCTCCAGTATTGGATAAAACGGCTGAGGCGCTCCAGGTGCGGGCCCAGCGATGTGAGGCAAATTAGCCGTATCAGCTCGCGTACGGCTGCCGCTACGCCAGCGTTGGGTCTCCGAATCCTGCCAAGCATCACGCAACCGATCGTCTTCATATCGCTTTCGTCAACGGGCATCGAGCCACCAGTAGCATCGATTATCCCGGTTCCGCGCTAGAATGAGCTCTTTCTCTAATTTTTGCCGATACGGTTGCCCTATGGCCTTCACCGTGGTGCCGCTTCACAACTTGACGTTGGACGCCGGAACTTCCGCCGAGTTCGGGGCCGGGTTTGTCTTTCAGGACGTTCCGCAATGGTTAATTGACGAGCCCATCCTCAAAGATCTCAGCCGGCATGACCGCGAAAGCGCTTTAGCCGCGAGGCATGCGTTGGTCGCCGAGTATGAAGCCCAAGCCATTGGCGAGCCCGATCCAACTTGGACAGGGAAGAACCCCAAGTCCATACAGGACGTAAAGGCTGAAGCAGCGATTCTGGCCAACATCGCATTGTGGCTGAGACAGCCTTCGACCGCCTGCTACACGAACGTTTTCCACGCCACTTCCTGGCCGATGCCCGGTGAAGCGCAAAAGCACCACGTTGTCCAGCGCATCGAACGGCAAAACCCTCTCCACTGCCATCCCAATGACGTGCAAAATCCCGTCACCAAGTCTCATGTCGTAAAGGCGGGTCAACTTCACGCCGCGCTTGTGGCGGTGCCACGAAACAATCCTGTCTGGGAGTCAGTCCGCGCATTTTGGGCAGCCCTTACGATGTACTACGCTGATCGGCGCTACCCATTGTTTTGGATCGGACTCGAATCGCTCTTCGGATCGGACGACACCAACGAGATCGCCTACAAGCTCGCCAAACGTATCGCTTTCTTCATCGCGGACAATCCCAAGGATGCGCGGGATCTCTTCAAGAAGGTTAAGGCCTGCTACACAATGAGGTCCACTATCATTCACGGCCGATGGAAAAACGACCCCAAAATCGATGAGGTGATGTACGACACGGAGGCGATTGTTCGAACTGCGCTTCGCCGACTGATGGACGATCCGCAAATGGTGAAGACTTTCGTTTCTAAGCACCGAAACGAGTTCTTGGAAGATTGGGTATTCTCTCGCAGCACGGACCCGCCGCCCTACCCGGCGATTTGAATTGGACGGGCCGGATTTGAACCACCATGTCCTGAGCAACTATTTCAGCTCAGTGCCGGCGACGTCCCAGGCTGTGATTAGGCCAAGAACCTTTTCGTCCTTGCTGCCCTTGTCGGTCACAAAGACTGCTCCAAGACGCTGCTTGTTCTTCAGGTTCACTTGAAACTTAAGTGTTACGTGGGCAAGGAGCGCATCACGGCCTATAAAATCAAACACTTCACTTTTGTGGTCTAAAGGCCATACCGCCGCATCCCTCTGTGCTCGCTTCTGGATTTGACTTGTTCCAACGTTGGATGAAACGCCTAAGGCGACCGTCCGGCCGCGGCGGGGATAGAAGCGATTACCGGACCCCGGCTCGCGCAACAACGCTGGGGCTGCGTCAGGGATGCCTCAGGAGTTAGAACGCTCGACGCGTTTTCGCCTTAGGACCCTCTTTCCACGGGCACTTTCCATTCCTCAATACCGAAACGTATTCCCTCGCTTTGCCAGTCGTCAGCTATCGCTAGTAATCGAATTTTAAGATCCCACTCCTCCCTCATACACTTGATCATGGATGCCGCTTTTCTGATTTCATTGTGCCTGCGTGAATGTGTGCTGCGGCGAAGCGTTTCCCGAAAATAGGTCTCTGGAGCCGCAATCACAACGGAAGGTGCCGTCATATCCCCCGATCCCACAACTCCACCGCCAAGAAGCTGTGCCTGGAACTCCTTCAAGTAGCGCATGTGGAAAGCCCAATGCGCTAACACTTCAAGCAGCACGCCGGTCAATGAGTCATTGGCTCGGCATTGTTTGAGTTCGACGAGGATCGGCTGATTAACCGTGCCGTCGAATGCGAGAACGTCAACCCAACCCTCTCGCTCGACACCTTCGGGGGAAACAGGTAACTCACGCTCGATCACACGTTCATGTTCAAACTGCAAATAACCTCTATACAGAAAAAGCCACTGCAGTGTCTGTTCGTTCGGCGTGGCTGTAAGTAATTCTTGCAACGACGGTCGATTGCGCCGTGAATACTTCGCGATCGATGCCAAGGTGCGAAGGCTTCCGGAAACGGGGCGGCCTAGCAGCCCGTGGCGGAAATGCCTCTTATTGAGGAAGGTCCTGCCGGCCGGGGGCGGTGGTGATTTGTAGAAAAAGATCGCGAGCGGAGTTGTGCAACCAGTTTTGAGCGGCGCTGTATGCGTCCTGGACGACGGATACAGCGAATAGGAGTGCAGTCAATGCGATTCTCCGTCCCTGAGCTTGCCGCGGCTTGCCCCATCCGCTCAGCTTCCGCAGCAGCAATCCTATGTTGAACGCCGCCGCCTGCACCAGCACCCGCTTCAACACATTGTCGGAACCCCGCACATAGACCTGCCTCATGCCGCCCGTTTCGTAGCAGTGCGCGAAGCTCCGCTCGCACAACTCGCCCCGCAGTTTCTGTAATCGCTTCGACCGCGCCGCCCGTACCCGCTGCCGATTCGCGTACACACAACGTTGCTCTATGCGCTTGCCCGACCAGTGGCGCTGGCCGCGCTCCGGTTCCGGCACATAACTGCGAATCTCTCGCTCCGCTAAGTCCACCAACACCGCGCCGCTGTGATAGCCCTTGTCCATCACGACTTCCTCGATGCCCGCCGGATGCGCCTTCCCGGCTTCGCGCGTCTCCACGTAACTCGCCGTATCGCCGCGATCGGCCGGCTGCACCGTCACCGCCAACACCGCGCCCGAGGCCAGATCCACCGCATGCTCGGCCTTGTGCGCCAGCTTCGTGCGTCCATCTTTCATCTTGGTAATGCGCGCCGACGGGTCGTTGGGATTGGTCCAATCGTCATTCGACGCCTTCTTCTTGCGCTTGCGGTCCAGCCGCGCCAACTGCTCTTTGCTGGCATTCTCCACGCCTTCGGCCGCGGCCAACTGCCGCAGGTAGTCGTCGTAGGTCTGGCCCGTATCGCGCCGCACCAGACTCTTCATCGACGCGTTGGCCTGCAAGGTGGTGGCGTCGATACACACGCTCTGCCCATCCGCCAGGCCGTGCTTACGCAGAATCTTCAGCACCCACTTCATCACCGCGCGATGCGTCTCAACCGAGTGCAGACGCCTGGTCCGCGACACTGTCGAGTGGTCCGGTGTCGGCTCGCTCAGATCGTAACCCAGGAACTTGCGGTAGCTCAGCGAATCGGCTGCGCGCCACGCCATCCCGCGCTCGGATTCGATGCCTTCGAAGTAGCCCAACAGCAGCATCCGGAAATAGGTTCCCGGCGTGATCGATGGGCGCCCGGTTCGTCATTGCATGAGTCGAGATTTACTCGGCATAGTCCGGAACTCGGCATAGTGCCGCATGGTGTGCGGCCCGATGCGCTTGGTGAGACCGGCACGCAGCGCCGCCTCATGACACGCCGTCCACACGACTTTATCGGAGATCGGCTTCTCCTGTTCCGTGGGTTCGATGCGGCTCGGGAACAGGTACACACGCGGCTTGATCTTCGCCGCCCGCCAGTACTCGCGCAACGCTGCGTACACCTTCTCGGTCAACGGCAGTTTGCGGTCGCGCGATCCCTTGCCCTGCTGGACGTGGATCAACATGAGCGAGCGGTCGATGTTGCTCACCTTCAGGTGGGCCACCTCAGACCGGCGCAGGCCCGTGGCGTACAGCACGATCAGCAACGTCCGGTACACCAGGTTGGGTGCGGCTTCGATCAGCCGCGTGACTTCTTCCGGACTCAGGATCACCGGCAGCTTCTTCGGCTTCTTCAGCAACGGCAGATCGTCGAAGTCCAGATCGCGCCGCTTCAGCGTCTTCTTGTACAGAAACCGCAGCGCGCCTATGCGCAGTGCGATCGTTCCGACCGCCAGCTTCTTCTCCCGCAGCAGATGCAGTTGAAACTGGCCGATCTCCTCGGCGCCCATCTGCTCCGGGGACTTACGGAAGTAGCGGGCGAACTGCTCCACGGCCAGGATGTAGCCGCGAATCGTGTCGGCGGTATAGTTGCGTCGCTGGAGTTCCTCCAGCATGCGTTGTCGCAATGGGGTCACAGAAAAGCTCCTTTCCGTGACCGACACTACCGCTGTTCATTCCCCCAAACACCCACGCAACTGCGTCCGCCGCGCCAGCGGCTTCGTTCTGACGCGCTACTCGTCCACTATTTTTTGAAATTCTGCGTTTGGCGTGGAGTTGAGCTTCGCAGAAAGTAGATGGCGGAGCGGATCGCGGGACTTCCTCCCCGGCGGCTGATCTTAACCCGTTCGATGAGTGCCGGATTCTGAAAGGGACATCTTGAAATTCCCAGTTTAACGATGTGCCCTTTTTTGAGTACTTGCGAGCAGATTCGCCACGCTATAATCGTCCGTTTGGGACAGTCTCCTCTCTTCGAGCACGATTTCCGGACGGCGCGGCCCGCCCAGACAGTGTACTGCCACCAAGAGTTCCTCGATAAGCTCACGGCCCGGCGTACGGAGCCGGTTGGCAAACGAACCGCCTTGCTGATGCAAAAGATGGCTGTGGACATCTCCCGGCTGCACTACAAAGGAACCAGTGGGAGCAATAAAGGATGGCGACGTTCCCGGCTCGGTGGCAGCTCGGGATCACACTTCTATGCCTGGTGGGCTCCCGCGGGTGCCGCGCCGCTCAAGCCGGAAGCTTCCTTTGATCAGGCCCAAGCCGAAGCCGTGTTCTTGCGTGACATCCGTCACCACGACGATCACGCGCCCTTAGCGCCTGGCAATCTGACTACCGACTACCTGCCGATGAGCGTTCCGGATCTGCGCGGAAACGAGTATGCGCCGGAACCGTGGACTTCCTCGCAAATGCGCTTTGCCCGCAGCCGGGCCGTGGCCAGAATTCTCAAAGGTCACCCGGGGTCGGGCAAAACCACAGCGCTGCTGCACGCCGCCGATGCTTCACAAGCCGAACGCACCTTGTACCTGACGTTTTCGCAAGATTTGGCTGCGCTGGCCCGCGATTATTTCGACCGCTTCTGTTCCAATGCACGAACCTTCACGGTAATGACATTTCCGGCATTCCTGCGGGAGTTGAGTGGCCGGCAGGAAAACACGGCCGATCCGGGGCAGGCCCGAGCGCAGTTCCGGCGCGATCTTCAGAACTATCAGCGATCGCTTGGCCCCTGGTCGAACGATCTCGACGCACTTTATGACGAGATGCACGCCCATCTGGTGGGTGCCGCGGTTCCAGAGCAGTCGGGAAGGTTCCCCAAGGCCGAACGCGTGCGCCTTCCTGACGCAGCCTATCGTGCGCAACGCTCCCGCTATCTGGGGGTGGCTGCCGACACAGTAATCGAAGGCGCGCGCCGCCTGGAGCGTAGCGGGGAAGCGCCTTTGGCGGACCGGTACTTTCCCGAGCTTGCTCTGGCCTGGCGGGCCGCGCAAGTGGTTGCTCACGCCAGCGCCGCAGAATCAAAACTTCCTTCCGACCTCTTGAGCTACGGCTGTATCGCAGTGGATGAAGTGCAGGACCTGACTCCGCTCGAAGCGTTTGTTGTAATAGCTCTCGGGCGTCGTTTGAACTCCGGGGGCCGGCAAGCACCCCTATTACTGGCCGGTGATGAAGCGCAGACCGTGCGCGCGACGGACTTTGAGTGGGCATGGCTGAATGACATGCTGCACACCTCCTTCGGCCAACCTCAGGAGTTCAAGTTGTCCGTAAATCTGCGCAGCCCGCGGCGCATCGCCGATCTAGTAAATCGTGCCTGGGATTTCTACGACTATCTGCACAAACAGGACCGGCCCTCCGGGACCGGCTATGCCGAAATCGACGATGACTCACCGGACCAGATCCTGTATGCGACTCTTCCGTCGCCCGGGCTGTCGGAGCTTCTGCTGGACCTGTCCCGGCGCGAAGGGCTTGTGTTGATCGCTTTCGATAAGACCAACCTGCCCAAGGAAACACTGCCCTTCGTGCTATCCCCGGCGGAGGCCAAAGGACTGGACTTCCATTCCGTCTGCGTAGTCAATGGCGGTTCACTGCTGCGCCGCATCGTGAACCAGAGGGCTCCGGATGCGGCTGATGCCCTTGCCAAGCGCCTGGCCATCGATCAGCTTCGCGTGGCACTCTCGCGGCCGACGGAACGCCTGCTCTGGGTGGATACACCGCCTGACGCCAAAACCGTCAATGAGGTTAGCCGGCTGCTTCGCCCTCCCAATGAAAACGCTCTCCCTCCTATTACCGTGGAAGCGTTGCTGACGTGTCTTGAAGAAGAAGAATTGGAAACAGAGGAACGTGTCCAGCGTTGTCAAAAGGACGCCCGCCAGCTTCTTCCCGTGAAACCCGACTTGGCATGGTCCCGCGCCCATCAGGCCGTGGCGCTGCTGGGGATGCCCAGCGACTTTGCCGGCGTCACGGACAGGGCGGCCCGCCACGCCGCGCACATGACACTCGCCGAGATCTGTTTTCAGCTCGCTTTCCGCAAGATAAGCTTGTCGCCGGAGTTGGGGCGGCCAGATCTGTACGAGCAAGCAGCCCAGGCTACCCGGAGCGGTGGAAAGTTTCTTCTCGCGAATGCCGTGCAGGCGATTGCTGCGGCGGAACAAGCGCATGGTGCGGAGCGTCTGAACAAGATCGCCCTTGCGGTTCAAGTGGTGGCCGAAGCGCGCGAAGAACTCCCCGGCTGGTTCACGATCGAGATCACGCCTCGCGCGGATGCATGGCTGGATGAACTGGACCGCAATCTTGAGGCCGGGGACAACCCACTTCTCGCGCAACGGATTCTGCCGCCATTTTTCGACGCGCTCGGTCTGCCCGATGCTCAGGCTCGCAAGGATCGCTTGGCACAGCGTGCCGTGCAGATTTTGATGAAGAACCGGCGCCATACACAGGCTCTTGCGATTTTGGAGCGCCTGCCGGAGGCAAAGCCGAAGCTGGTCGCTGAATGTTACGAAGAGACCGGCCAATTCGCCAAGGCCGCAACGATCTATCTGGAGTTGGGCGATCGGGAGAAGGCCTTGAAGTGTTACCGGTCCGAACCGGATTTCGCTGCGGCCCTCGCCTTGGTTCGACAGATGGAGGGCCATGCCGCTCGAGGTTCGCTGGAATGGCTATCCGAACTGGATGCTCTGCTCGCGCGGCGTCCAGACAACTTCAACCGCACGATGACACCCCCGGAAAAGAAACTGCTGGAGAGCATGCTCGAACGGGCCCTGGGTGTTCAACGCAAGAAGCCTGCGGTGAAGAAGACCGCGTCCAAGACTCCGCGGAAACGTACGCCGCAAAAGCGCCAGCCCAAGGCGTTGTTTTGAGCGAGATGGCAGTAGCCCTTTTTTCGCGCGCGCGGTACAAGTCGCCCTACGGCCCGCACCAATCGGCGCGAGAATTTCATAACGGCCCGAGTTTGTCGCCTGACTGGAGCGGTATCTGCTTGTCACAGCTAGGCTTAGCCGATCAGAATGGAATTAGCTCCTGTATTACGCGCCACTCTCCAGAAACTTAAGTCGGAACTCATGTAGTTGGAACGAGCTGCATACTCAGAGCGGCGGCTTGTTTGGCAACCCACTGGAGTTGTTGGTGGCGGTATTTGGTTTCATAGAATTGGATTCCTCGGTCCACGTACTCATGGCCGAACTTCAGCATCCGGTAGACCAGACGAGCGAGCACGTGCGCCATGGCAGTGATGGCTTTGGGTGCCCCGAGCTTGGAACGCAATCGGCGGAACTTGGCCCCCAAAGCGCTTTGACTTCGGAGCAGAGCCGAGGCCGCCAGCCGTAAAGCGGTAGAGGCGCGATTGACCACTTGCCGGGTGCCGCGCTTGAGCACTTTGCCACCGCTGATGCGGTTGTCCGGACATAAGCCTAGCCACGAGGCGAAGTGCTTCTCTGTCTTCCAGCGGCTCATGTCTACGCCGACCTCGGAAACGATGGCTTGGCCGGTCTGCACTTCGATACCGTCGATTTGTGTAAGATCCACACCAGTGATACGGTACAACTGACCGCGTAGATCAAAACCCGACTGATGCCTGCGCGCGTTCTTGCCTCGGCGCGGCTCCGGTATCGGGTCGCTCAGCGGGTCGATCTTGGCCTCCATGTTTCTCAGTTGCTCGTCAATGCGCTGATCGCAGCTATGGATTTTATTCTGATAGGTCTGGTAAAGATCCAGACTTTGCTCCAGCACGAATAGCAACTCCTGCCGCCATGTGCCTTCCAGACTTTGAGCAATCTCATGCCGGCTGGCGCGAATTCGACTGTGCTTGTGCATCGCCAGTTTCTCTGGGTCCCGCTCTCCCTTGACGATGTCTCGCAGAATGGCCATGCCGGTAGTGCCGCTGATATCGCTGATCACGTTGGCCAGCTGGATGTTCATCTCGGTCAGGGCCTTCTGCATATGCTGAATACAAGTCGCGGCTGCCGCCACTAGATTTTCCCGCTGTCGCAGGTAGCCGCGAAGCACGCGGATCTCCTCGGCTGGCCGGAATGAGTTGTTGAGCAGGCCAAAGGTATGCAGCTTCTGCAACCACTGGCATTCCTGCACGTCCGTCTTGCGCCCCGGCAGTGTTTTGGTGTGGCGCGCGTTCGCCACGTTCACTTCCAATCCGTAACTCTCCAATACGTCGTACAGTGCCGTCCAATAGACTCCGGTCGACTGCATGACTACCGTCTGGATTCGGCAGTCTTTCAGCCACCGCGCCATCCGATGCAGATCCGCCGTGAAACTGCCGAACTTCTGCACTGGGTTTGCGTCCCGGTCCGGTGGCACCGCCACGTAGTGCTCTGCACTCCCTACATCAATCCCCGCCGCATGCAGATTTAGCGGCGCGAGTCCTTGGGTTGCATCCGCTTTCGCGGCGGTCTTCTTTTCCTTGCTTCGCTGCTTCGCCATATCCTCGTCTCTCCAAGTGAAGTTAGACGGACTCGGCCCGGTCGCGAATCGGTTTACGAAACTCTCCAACGGGGTCGAGCCAACTGGCCGAAGCCAGCCGGCTGCCACCAGATCACTGATCGCCAGAAACCGGAGCCATACTCGGAAACGGGCACTACGGCGCCATATGTGCGTCGGCCTTAGCTGCCGAGCCGCGTCCTTGTCAGCATCTCACTCTCCACCCGTTTCTGGTACCACTGACAGCGCCCCGTTGTCCCCTGCTCGGAAACTATCCGACCAATCCCGAGCCGGAAGTCAGCTTCTGGAGAGTTGACCGTTGGGTAGCATGATCGGTAGCGATTTTAAACACCTCATAGCCTGCTAGGACCACTGCTTTTTCCAGCCCGCCGCCGTCAGCCGGTTGAGCTCATCCAGGTATTGAGCGTTAAGGTCGGTCCCGCTGCTCTTTTGTTTGACCGCATCGAAGACCTGCCCGGTGAGCACTGAGCCGATAGCGTGCACGGCCTCGTGTCGATCGAGCCCTTCGGCAATCAAACGCGAAAGAACGGACTTTACGGGGTACTTGTCTCCTAGCGCTACCTGGTTCTCGACGATTACGTGAATCAGGGCGTGCACGGTTTTGTCGGGTAGGCGGATCCCCTGGCGCCGATGGTATTGGATCACCGAATCGATCCGTTCGGATTCGTCAAGCGCCAGCCAGGATCCCGGGTTCAAGTCGTCGTGAGGATCGTATTTCAAGCGAATCACGCGTACTAAAAATTGTATGCCACGGACGGCCCGGCAATGTGTTGCTCGCCTTCCGACCCGAATAGCAACAGCAGTATACTAACGGTTCATGCGGGAAAGAGAGACAGATGAAGATTAGGTCATCGTTAATTGGAGGAATCGCCGCTGCGGCGCTGATATCTGCGATGGCTCTCGCGCAGGCCAATAGTCCAGCCCGCGCCGCCGGTCCCCGCAGTTTCGCGCAATGGGATAAGATCGAGATCACCGTTGAAACCAAATACGGTAACAATCTCGCCGTCCTGCATGGCTCACCCGGGCTAGACACTACTCACCCCGATGCCGCCGGTGGCCGCGTCATGGCGCTCTACGGACCGGATGGCGTCCTGATGGTCGATTCTCAGGACGAAGAGCTGACCCAGAAGACGATTGATACCATTCACACTCTGTCGAGGGAGCCAATCAGGATTCTGGTCACCAGTCACGCCCATCCCGATCACAGCGGCGGCGTGGCTCTCGTCCAGAAGCAGGGCGCGGTTCTGTTCGCCCAGGAAGATCTGCGGCGGGAAATGATGCCGGCGGGGAGTTCGGCAGGGTCACCCTCCGGTCCTATGGCGTTGCCGATGGTCACCTACAAGTACGACCCGGTCAACAAGGGCAAGCCCGCAGTTACCATTCACATGAATGGCGAAACGGTGGAGTTTATTCCAATGATGCCCTCGCATCTGGGCGCTGACACCATCATTAAATTTGAAAAAGCGAACGTCATCTATATCGAGGATTTCTATCGGAACTTCGGCTATCCGTTTGCCGACCAGGCTAACGGCGGCTCGATCAACGGCATGGTGGAAGCCATCGACATGATGGGATCGCTTTCTGACGACAATACCGTGCTGGTTCCAGGCCATGGCACCCTGATCCACAAGAAAGATCTCCTGCCCTATCGCGCCATGCTAATCGACATCCTGGCGAAGGTAAAAAATCTGGTGGATCAGGGCAAGACACTCGACGACGTGCTGGCTGCCAACCTGACAGCGCCTTATGACGCCAACACGGCGGGCGATGATCCGAGCAGCATCAGGCGCTATATCACCGAGACCTGGTACGAGGTGAAGGGCCTGCCGCCGATCGTGAATGGCCGCCGGACCATGCCGTCGTCTGCAACTCCGCCCGCTCCAGCGAAGAGATAAGGCACGCGCCTTTATTGCGCCGGTTCGATAGGTGCCCGGTTGATCTCATCTGGGGAACCTGATAACGTCCGCCGATTACGTCCACTTGGACGTGTTGTCACCAAACCGTCGAAGTCATATGTGCCACTGCGCGCCGATCACTCGTCTACAATCGAAGCACGTAGGTCCTGTATTACGCGCCACCCTTCCATTATTTTTTCTTCGGGGTAGCGCCGGACGATCAAAAAAGTTTATGGAAGGGTTGCCGACCACTCCGGAGTGATCCAAACGGGTTGACCCCGTTTGCCGAGCCGGCATCTGGCAGTAAGAGCTGATTCGCCCTCGTTCCTGCGCACCGGCGGATGATCTCAGGGGCGCCCGTTGTCGATGGCGAGCCAGGACTTCGCGCATTCCTGCACGACAGTGAGATAATTCAGGACTTCAGTCTTGCCGACCACCCACGGGTTGGGTTCGCCGGGCTTCCGCGCTTTCGTCCGTTCAAATCTTGCCAGCGCATCATTGTATTCGGTGTGGTTGCCGATAATGACATCGGCGCCCGAGCCCTCTGCGATATCCTTGAAGCGGCCCGCATTCGAAATGTAGGACTGCAGCATTTCCTTCGATGTATTCCCGCTCAGGGCCGTCCCGCCCCACTCCATTGCCATGTGCGGCTCGCCATGATCCTTCACCGGAACCAGGAAGGAAAGAGTGCCGGCGGTGTGACCGGGGGTGAAATAAATTGTGATGGTGGTGTCGCCGAGAGTCAGCTTCTGTCCATCCGTGGCATCGATATCATGGCGGTATGGATCGGCTTCCCGCGCGGATAGTTCCCAGTCTTTGGGGGCCAAGATGATCCGTGGATGGTAAGTGTCCTGCAGAAACTTGACACTGCCATCGTGATCGCCATGCGCATGACTGACGACGATGTACTTGATGTTGGCCGGATCGAGGCCCACCTTCTTCAAGCCATCCACAATTTCGTCCTGCGCGGCGTAACCGTACAGGGTATCGATCAGAATGATCCCGTCTGAAGTTTTCACCGCCCACGCGCTGTTCGCTTTTGTGGTCAGCATATAGAGGTTGTCAAAAACCTGTCCTCCTTCGGCATACCAGGTCTCCAGCGGCGGGGTGGGCCGGACTCCACCGCCACCCCCCGGAGCGCCGACTGCTCTGGGCGGACCGCCGCCCGGGGGGTTGGAGGTCGGCACAGGGGAGATGGTAGCCGGGCAGGCAAGGTGCGCGGCTCCGCTGTTATTCGAGTTCAGCAAAGCCATGGCGGCGGCCTTGTGGGCTGAACCGCTATCCGTGGATTGTGCAAAGCCCGTCGCGCTCAAAAAGAGTGGGAACAGAATCACATGGGCCATTCGCATAGCACGCTAGTTTATCGCATATTGCTGGGGGATTCTGGCGCGCCACTGAATTTGGATGGCGGCCGCGCCGGTAGCTTTTCCCGCACCGCCCTACCAGTTCATGAACGAACCATCGGGACGTTGATTCATCAACATACCGGCGCGATAGGTGTCGTATTCACCGATTTTCGTCAGTTTGCTCACATCGACTTCCACGCCTAGCCCGGGCCGGTCGTTGGGCCACAGCTTTCCTTCCTTGAAGTCGTACATGCGCGGCAGGTAGGGCCAGGTGCGGCTGCCATCGCCCAACATCTCCATCAGTGCCGTAATCGAGGTGGCGGTGAGACACTGTACCAGCGCGGCCTCGGCGATCGGGCCCGTGAAGTGCGGAATCATGCCGACGTAGTGTGTTTCCGCCATCGCGATGATCTTCATGAACTCGCTGATGCCTCCCACGTTGGGCAGGGTCACCCGGGCGTAGTCGATCAATTGCTTCTCGATTAGGGTGTTGATGTCCCATTTGTAGCCGAACTGCTCACCCACCGCGATCGGTACCCGGGTGCGTTCCCGGATGGTCTCGTAGGACAGAACACCCTCACTGCGGATGAGATCCTCGCAGAAGTAGGGATGCAGGGGCTCCAGCAGCGTGGCGAGGTTGATCGCGTCGGGCGGATCGAGTTCAGTATGGAAGTCGATCGCCCACCCGCCGTCGCCCGTGCCTTTGTGCAGCAGCACACAGTCTTGATGCATCTGCTCGACCAGCTTGAAGCGATCCACCACGCGCTGGCGCGGGTTGTCGGTAGCATAGCGGTAGGTGCGGAAGCCCGCATCGATACAGGCTCGGGCCGCATCCTCCAGCGTGCCGCTCCGCGGCCTGGGAAACGCGGTGGAGTAGCACTCCACGTAGTTGCGCGACTTGCCGCCTAACAACTGCCACACCGGCACGTCCAGTGCCTTAGCCTTCAGGTCCCACAACGCCAGATCCAACGCGCCCATCGAGTGCAGTTTTTCGCGGCCGGCCGGATAGAAATACCCGCGCATCATACGCTGCCACATGTTATCGATTCGAGACGGATCAAGGCCGATCAGCATGCTGGCACATTCTTCCATCGTCCTGGGCTCGCCGCCCTCGCCGATGCCAATGCGCCCCCGTTCGGTCTCGATGATCACGACGTTGCTGGACTGGTTGACCATCGGCTGACCCTGGCGTCCTTGGGCATCGCCGGAATTACTGAAGTAACGGACGGCCTTGATCTTGTCCTCTGGCAGGGCGAGCGCGTCCGCAGAGGGAGCGATCCACAGGCTAGCTCCAAGCGCACCAAAGCCCTTCAGAAAGCTACGCCGACCCCACGGACGCGGGTTCATCGTCTCCTCTGTGCTAACTACTTCGCGACTCGACTGCTTTTGTTCCTTCAGACCCGGGATGGATTGCCCGTTCGGGTTGCGCCCGCTTATGGGGTTGGTCATAAGATCCTCCTCGCTATTTCGCATGAATGAACTCGTGCAGGTCCTATACTACCTAGGCGAAGTGCCTGACGCGCTGGGAGTTGCGTTTCGCTCCTTGAACCACCAGCTCGTGAATAATGGCGTCGAGGATCTGACGGTGGCTACAACGTCGCACAAGGTTCCATTCTTCAAGCTCAAGGGGTGACTTGAAAGCAGCGGCCCGCGATCCGCGCGAGGCGGCTTTGAAAACGAAGTTAAGGCGACGAGCGGGCTGTTCTCGCCCCGGGCCAGAAGATGCTTGCTAATTCCTTTGCGACACCGCGCCAGAACTTCCATCCGAAAACGCCGACGGCCAGTAACCCTCCAAATGACGCCAGCGCTTCGTAACTCTCACGGCCTTCTCTCTCCCAATAAACATCGCGGAGATTGAGCCACAGTGCGAACTCATCCAACGTCAACGCCGCAGCGACTCCAAAGAGCATTGATGTCAGGCGTCCCATCCACCGGGATGAAGAGGCGGCACCTGTTCCGAGTTCGATCAGCCATGCATAGCCAACCAATAAGAGCAGAAGGATGCCCCAAACGAGATGGTGGATGTGCCGACCTTTCATTGAGACATCATGAAAGGGTCCAATATCGTGATGGATCGCAATCGTTATCGCGCGCACTACCAGAGCTGTCGTGAAAAAACCGAAGGATGCCAAAAAGAGGCGCTCGCGCCGAGATTCTGGGAACCTGCGCTCATACACCTTCCTCAATCGACTGTGGGAAACGATTGCGGCGAAGCCGCCGAGAATCGACGCAACCAAGATCGGCAGAATCCAAAAACTCCGATGAGTCCAGAACATCTATTTCGATCTTGGCACGCCAGCCACACTTTCCGAACGGCCTGCGCCCGGTCCGTTATCGGGATGCAAGATGGAACTCTTGGCCGATTTCCCGGATAGCAACGCGGTCCTCGGCTGAACCAGACGCTAGCAGCAGCCGCTCGATCAGGGCAAGCGCCAGACCAACCAACATCCACGCGGATTTCATCGGCGATAACCTTCGCCACCTATTCTCGCGTAATCGACGGTCGGGCAGCACGTTGTTTGCCGCGAATCAACCGGCGGTCTAGACAGACCGCTCGTTTGTCGTGATAATGTCATTGACCACTTCGAAAGCTGTTTTCATGCGACCGAAAATTGGTGTTGCACTCGGCAGTGGCGCGGCGCGCGGATGGGCCGAGATTGGCGTGTTGGAGGGACTCTCAGCGCTGGGAATCGTGCCGGAGGTTGTTTCAGGCACTTCTATTGGCGCGTTAGTCGGAGCCGCCTTCGTGACCGGCAAACTTTCCGCGCTTAAGACCCGGATGGAGAATTTCGGCCGGCGCGATGTTGCTGCAATGTTCGACGTGCATCTCGCGACCGGTGGTCTGATTGAAGGCAGGCGTGTAGAAACTTTTCTCGATAGCTTGGGAATCGCTGGCTCGATCGAAACGCAGGCTCCCCGTTATGCTGCGGTGGCAACCGATCTTGCGTCGGGACGTGAGATTTGGCTTCAGCAGGGACCGATCGGGCACGCGGTACGTGCGTCAATCGGTATGCCGGGAGTCTTCAGTCCGACGAGGCATGACGATCGGTGGTTGATCGACGGCGGTCTGGTCAATCCCGTACCGGTGTCGCTCGCGCGTGCTTTGGGTGCCGACATCGTAATCGCTGTGGATCTGAACTCGGAATTGGTCGGGCGGCGCTTCAGCGGATCCGACAATGATCTGACCGCGTCAACCACCGCGCCTGCCGTTTCGGCCCAGGTGCCTCGGTGGCTGATGGACGCGGTCGGTCCAATTCTTCAACGCGTGCTCCAGGCCGGACTCGACTATCCAAGTTACTTCGAAGTATTGGCGAATTCTTTGAACATCATGCAGGATCGTATTACCCGGACGCGACTGGCTGGCGATCCTCCCGATGTGCTTATATGCCCAAGACTGGCGGAATTTTCCTGGCTCGATTTTCATCGCGCAAATGAAGCCATTGCCGAAGGATTGGCATGCGTGCGGGCCGCGGAACCAATGATTCGGCGAGCATGCCGAGACGCGATGGCCAATTTGTAATGTACATCCCAAGAGAGTGGGCGGAAACCGAAACGGTGTTGCCTTTTCGGCTAGGGTTTAGTATACAAATCGCAGGCATTTGGTCGGCGTATCTGGCGGAAGTGAGTTCCGCTCGTTTCCCCCGGAAGTCCGCTTGTGCGATATCAACCCACGAGGCGGAGCGATAGCTGGCGAGAACAGCTCTTCGCACTCACGACCCGTTCCTCGCGCAATGGGGAATTCGCGACAGTAATTCGCGCGTTCAACGCAGGCCGTCAGGCTTTGGCTTTTGGCGCTGCACTTCCGCATGGTGTTTCCTGGATTACCGGACGCTGGATTGAAATCTCCCGGCATCCGGCTGTAGCCTCAAAAAGCGTGTCCGCGATGGAGGCGTTAGCTGCGCTGCATTTTACTGCGATGCGTAAGAATCTATCTGCGAAACGCATTCCCATCGAGTCGCAGTTGCGAATAAACACGTTGGATTTCCTCATCGACTCGACAATAGCCTGGGCACTCGTCCTGGTCTCCACTAACACAAAGTTCGTTGTGGAAGAGTACGTGGTAATTTCTGGATTTCGCCGCAAGTTGCTGGTGAGTTTGTTGCGCAACGAATGGGTTTCACGGTATCTTGCCTCGTAATACGCTTCGTCTCGCAGTGCTTCCACAGCCGCTACTTGGGCGGGCAGACTCACGGCCCAGGGAGGGACCCATTTTGCTAAAGCGCCAACGGTCGAGGGAACTCCTACCAAGTACCCAACGCGCATTCCACTGAGCGCGTATGTTTTCGACATCGACTTTAACACGAGGAGCTTTTGCCGCTTGCAGGCTTCCACTTCGAGCGATTCTTCCCGTCCCGCGTATTCGATGTAGGTTTCGTCGATCACGGTCCATGTTGAGGCAGGAATGGAATCGAGTAACCGGACGACCTCGCGCCTAGGGAAATACTGACCGGTTGGGCTATTAGGGTTCACTATCACGAGTAGGTCCGGTCGATGTCTCCGCACGGACTCGATCAAGCGATCCGTGTCTATCCGGAAACTGTCCTCCTTGTATAGTTCAAAGCGGATGATCTGGGCGCCTAGCAAAGCGTCGATTACATGACGATATTCGCCATACATTGGGTCCAATATCATGATTTTCTGAAGCTGCAGCGCGAGCCTTGGAAGACATGTGAAAATTAAGTCCGAGGAGCCGCCCCCAGTCAGAATGCTGTCCTCCGGTATTCCTCTTGCACGTGCAATCGCCGCCACGAGTCCGCTGGAATAAGCTGGCGGTGATGTGCGGACCAATAAGGGCAAGTACTGTTGGATTTTCGATAACACGCACGGTGAGGGATCAAACCAAGCATCGAGGACGTCCGCGTCGATCACGAACTCAGCTTGATCGAGGTTCAGAAAATCCTCGCCAATCGCTTCGAACAATTTGCCGCCGTGGAAAGCATGTGTTCTGTTCATTAGACCTCCTCGAGGCTATCGAATTGTATCCGGCCCAGTGCCAAGTCTGGCAGCGTTCGCCGAGTGCGGGACCAAGAGCCGCAACGGGTCCCCGAGCCAGAGCTCGTGCAATCAGTGAGCGATCTCCCGAGAACGCCGCTGTGTGCGGTCAAGCGGGATGAGGCCCGTCGGCCTCTCGACATCGTCCTCCCGCAAGGTCCGAAAGACCAGTCGTAATACTCGCTCATCGCTGACCATCAACTGATGAGCGGGCACCTTCATTTTGATCGAACGTCCCACGGTCAGCACCGAGCTCTTGGCGGGCAAGATCATCAAGTCCAAAGGTGTCCAGATTGAAGTGAAGCGGATGTAATTAAGGAGGGGAAGGTCGCTGTTTAGATCCGCCAGAAACGAGCTCGCTGGACGCATTTGTCGCGAGCCCGGATTCCCGCGCAGGAAAGCGGTCCACGTGCCACTATGGGGCGAGGCAATCGTAATGAACCGTTTCACGCGCTCGATTCCGCCGAGGCGCTGCACATAATAGCGCGAAACCAATCCTCCCATGCTGAAGCCCACCAGATCGATAGATTCACCGGGGGCAAATTTGCTCTCTACGTAGGAGGCTAGCTGCTCCGCGAGCTTGTCCAAACCCGTATTCCCATTGTTAGGAACCAGGTTCAAGCAGTGCACCGACCATCCGTGCTCTCGAAGAGAGGCATCCATCTGCCGAAAAACAGCCGCGGTATCGTCGATCCCGTGGATCAGTAACACCGGATTCCTAGAACCCGCTGGCGCGTTCGTCGAGATCCGTTCGCTACACTTCATTGAACCTCCAGTGGTGCGACCTGCCCAGCCTGCTTAATTCCGAGCCGGATCGGCCGCGGTGGGCCCTTCTTTGGGAGAGTGACCTCGGCCCAGATCTCGGGCGCTAATGGACCTCTACTCATCTGTTCGACGCGCGTTAGATGCTCGGGTACAAAATAAACGACCTGCTGATGATCGAGCTTCGTAAAGTACGGATCTCCGGCGTCCGGCATGAGTTCGAGAGCCAGGTAGCGGCCACGTATCGGTAACTCGGGATCGCGGCGAACTGTTTTCACCCAGACCCTCGGACACGTCGCTCGATCGTAAAGAAGCTGCCCGGCTAAGCTCAACACCAGTACGCACTGCAGAGTACCGAGGGCGATCCCTTTTCCAAACGTATTCATTGAGCACCTTCCGGTCGAATCTGGGCGACGAGCCTTCGTCGCAATATTTCCCAACACCATCCGACACCAAGAAATAGCGTCCCCAGGATCAACAGGCTAGTCGAGCGGGCCAGCTTATCCATAACACTGGAGAAAAAGAAGCAGGTAATCGTCAGCGCGAACCCGGCCATTCCAAGGTTGATTCGCTCTGCACGCAGTTCAAGAATGCCCCAAGCGATCATGCCGACACATCCGACCGCGCACCAGGCGTACGTCGCAGTGTCCATTCGTTGCTCACTGACCCAACTCAAACCTAAGACCCAGAGCGCCGCAATTCCGTTCACCCATGCATGCTTTCCGCGATAGATGCACGCAAATGTAAGCGGAATCGCCAGAGCGGCAGCCCACCCGAAAATCGCAAGCGGAGCGGCGTCATATTCTGCGAGGTCCCACCACCAACGACCGAGCGCAACGATTAAGACACTAGGCAACAAAGCTATTCCGCCGATCCAGGAATAGGTAGTTACAGCGTGCGCATCTCGAAAATCGGTGTGCTCTGGTTGGTGGGAGGAGTTACGCACGCTAAAATAGCAGATCGCCAATAGGGCGGCTCCGACGGCAGCAATTTGGGAATTTCCAACCAACTTCGATGATGCTTCAGCCCACTCGCCGATCAGCCACATTGGAGTCACGACCGCCGCGATCGCGAGTTGTGGCCACTCTCGCAACAGCCACCATCCTGAAACTGCGCCTATTCCCCAAAGGAGCAGTCCTGTGGGCCAATGTTCCTGCAGGTTAAAAATCTGACCAACGAGAAAAATGGAGCCTCCCAATGCCGCCGTTCCGACGGCGTGCAGCGTAACTGCCATGGCAGGGAAGCGTTCGGCGCAGAGCGCAGCGGCGACATGCGAGCCTACGACGGCGAAAACCAACAAAGACATACGTTGAACTGGTGAAAGCTCGATCCAATGCGCACTGACAAACAGCAGCAGTCCCGCAGCGAGCATGACTCCGCCGAGTGCAAGGCCAAGGACAATCGGGAGACGCTGCCGGGGCCTCAAAGGATTCGTTGTCTCGAACTCTCGAATTCGCGCTGCTTCTTCCGTGGCGACAAGACCGGCTTCCATCCACCGCCGAAGCGCCGCCTCCAATTCAATTGTCATGATTCGCTCCTATAGTGGCCATCGATTCCTCCGCTGATAACTGGGGCGCGAGCGATCGGTAGTGAACCAGTCGCCATCGCAAGATTATAAAAGTCGCAAGACCTGCAACAAGATGTTTGATGGTGTGCCCGCTGAGCGGAACCAGCGAGTAAATTCCACGATCGCAGAGCTCTGCAACTTGGGCCAGCGCGAATAGTCCGAGTACAGCCCACAAGTACGCCCGTTCGCTCGATAACCACAGGAAGGGAAGCAGAAGCAGGATCGGTCCGAACTTGATCACCGCGTATGGGCGCAGATCGTTCGTGATCCTCCACCAAATCACGCTGCCAACTCCGAGCACAAGCAGAAGGGCCAAGATACTGACTGTCGATCGCGTATCTTTTCCCCGCGTAATGACACAAGTGAGAAACGACATAAAGATCACCGTCATCGGCAAACGGTCCCAAACTAACCGCGCATCGCTTGGCGCCCAGTGATAGTAAGCGGATTCGAAGCAGGTCAATAAGACGCCGGTAAACAGCACTCGATCGGTGACTCCGCGGAGCTTTCGCAGTCCCACAATTCCGACAACTGCGAATGGGAGGTTCGAAATCACGTTCCAGAAGTTTGGAACTCCCGCAATGGCGCGCCCGTCGGCAAATTGATGGAATGCCTCTGCTTGGGGGATACGCGGAACGAATATGAAAAATGCCGCGACGGCCAACGCCAGTCCAGTGAACCAGCGACGATCCAAGTCTGGATGAATGCTGGTCATAGGATCACCGAATCAACCTGCGTGCACTCGGTCGCAATGGCTCGGGCCTTGACAAGATCGACCTTTCCGCTGCCGAGCAACGGGATCGCTTCCACACGGCAGAAATGATCTCGTTTAGGGATCCACAACGCGGGAAGCCCGGTACCTTCCAGGTGGCGAATCATCTCCGCTGGCGTTACGGAATCGCTGGTGTAAATCACCGCGAGCTTTTCGCCGCGCCGTTCATCGGGAATGCCGGTGACAATGCAGCGGCCGTTTCCGAGCGATTCGGCCAGCGCCTCCTCAATCTTCAGGTGTGGCACCATTTCGCCCGCGATCTTACTGAAGCGCGAAAGCCGGTCGACGATGTACAGGAACCCGTCCGAATCCACATATGCGAGGTCGCCGGTGATGTAGTAGCCCGTGTGAAGCGCCTGCGCGGTCCGCTCTTCGTCGCCTAGATAGCCAGCCATGCGGCTTGGGCCGTTCACCAATAGCAGCCCCGTATCTCCTTCGGCGAGCGGATCGAATGTTTCTGGATCGACGATTTTTAACGCAACGTGCGGTAAAGGGCGCCCCACGCTACCTGCCTTGTACGCACTCGCATTCGGGTCGGTGCTTACAAGGTTGACCGAAACCGCCGGCCCCATTTCCGTGCATCCGTACCCTTCGAGCAGCGTAACGCCAAGTCTTGCCTCAAATGCTTCAGCGAGAGAAGGCCGCAACTTCTCCGCGCCCACCAGCAGATGGCGAATGCTAGTGAACTGCTCACGCGTACACTTGCGCAGGTAACCCAAGCAAAAAGTCGGTGTCGCAAGGAACAGGGTCGGGCGATGTGTTTCGGCAAGTTCTCCGATGACCTTCGCATCGAGTGGATTCGCGTGAAACACCGCCTTGAATCCATGGAGCAGCGGAAACCAAAGCGTATACGTGTAGCCGAATGAATGGAAGAACGGCAGCGCCCCAAGGATGCAATCGTTGTGATCGACCGAATACACCTGGCCGGTCGCTTCTGCGTTCGCGATCAGATTCCAGTGCGAAAGCATTACGCCTTTCGGAAAGCCGGTGCTGCCGCTCGAGAAAATAATCGCGGCAATGTGATCGGGCTTGACCGGGCCCGCCAAGGATCGCACCGGCAGGAGCCGGGCAGCCGCCGCAGTCACCGCTTTATCGAAGGAAGTAAATGTCGAGAACACGTCCTCGAGAAATACAACGCCCGGCAACTCACGCATTTGCGTCTTTTCGAAGAAGGTTCGGGATGACAGGATGGTTGTGATGCCGCAATTCCCGGCTGCCTGCTGCATCTGATTTTCGCCTGCGGTGAAATTCAAATTCACAGCCGTCTTTCCGGAGAGCGTCACTCCCAGGTTGGCAAGCGCGCCCCCCACCGACGATGGAAACAAGAGGCCGATGCATTTCGACTCTGGGTAGTTCGTGTTAATCCAGCGCTTCAACAGCAGCGAGGCCGTAAGAGTTTCGCTGAAGCGCATTCGCTTGCCGGTGGAATCGGCCAGAGCGGTCGAGGACCAATTGCTGCGCGCTGCGCGAATGAAGCGATGAGGGAGCGTTGCCGTGGCATCCTTTCGCTCCTCGGCCGCTTCGCAGCCGAGCTCAAGAATACGATCGCGCAGTTGCGTGGCCGTAACTTTCTTGTCAACTCTATTTACGATCGGTTCGCCAACGTAGATTGTCACCATGTGCCGGAAGCGAAGGCGAGAGGCAAACGGACGCCCACCTTTCAGGCTGAGCGCATGCCCCCAGAGTCCGTCGAGGTAGATCGGAATGATCGGCGTCGACTCGAGTCCGCGCGCGATGAGCTCGACTCCGCGTTCAAACGGCTGCACGTGCGAAGTCCGGGTCAGTTCGCCTTCAGGAAAGATACAGATGAGCTTGCCATCGGCTAGTTCCACATGTGCCTGGCGTAACGCCCGGAGGGCTTCTTTAGGCGAACCGTGGGGGACCGGAATGGTTTCAAATAGCCGGCAGATCGGATTGAGCCACTTGTTTTCGTAGAGCGGCTGCCACATAACAAACCGAATCAGCCGTGGACTGGCGCAACCGATGAGAATCGCATCTGCGTACGAAACATGGTTCGACACGATCAGCGCCCCGCCGCGTTTCGGGATATTATTGGCGCCGACGATTCGCACTCGGAAAAAGACTTGGGTGATGCACCAGACCACGAACCGCACTACGGATGCCGGCACCAGCCAGGCGATGTACGCCGTCGCCGCGAGGGTCAGAACGCCCAACCCGGAGAAGATTCCGGATGGACTCCAATGCATCAAGTCATGGAGCACGTAGAGCAGACCGGACGCCAGCACGATCCCGATCGCGTTCAAGAAACCGTTGGTTGCGAGTACTCGTCCCTTTTCCTGAGCATCCGCGCTTTCTTGCAAAAACGCGTTTAGCGGCACGATGAACAACCCTCCGGCGAATCCTGCGGCAGCCAGCCAGAACGCCGCTTGATAAAATGTACGCGCCGTTCCGAGCAGAATGGAAAACAATCCGAGCAGTGCGGCGCCGAACGGGATCAGTCCGATTTCCACGCGATCGCCCGAGAGCCAGCCCGCGGCGACACTCCCGAACCCGATCCCAATCGCGAGCGCCGTCACCAGAAGACCGGTGTGCGTGTCGGTTAGGTGAAGCGATTCACTGCCGAGCAGGATCACGGTGAGTTGAAATAGCGCTCCTATGAACCAGAAATAGGAGATTCCGGCGACGGTTAACCACAACGGGCGATCCACGTAGATGCGTTTCGTCCCTACCCATACTTCGCGGAAGGGATTCCAGTGGAATCGTTCGCTTGATCCCGAGGCTGGAACCTTGCGAATGAAAGCGCTGGTCACGGAGCCGAGAATCGCGATTCCCAGAAGAATGCCGCCCATAACGAGCGGCTGGTATTTCCAACGGGCAAACATCAGCGTCCCAATGCTGGTTCCGAGAATGATCGCGGCGAATGTTGAAAATTCGAGGAGGCCGTTCGCCCGGCTGATCTGAGCCTCGTCCAACATCTCAGGCAGAATTCCGTATTTCGCTGGGCCGAAAAGATTCGCCTGCACTGCCAGAAGGAATAATACGATTAGTAAAAGATTTACGCTGCGCGCACTCAAAGCGGCGATGCCGAAAATCATGACGGCGATCTCAAAGGCCTTAGTGACCTGGAGAACGCGGGTCTTGCTAAAACGGTCGGCTATTTGGCCGGCGTATCCCGCGAACAATAGGAAAGGCAGAACGAACACCGCGCCCGCGACGGCCAGATAGCGCGCTCCCAGCAATTGGTTCGCGGCGAGCTCGACAGCGCCTACAGAAACGATCATCTTGTAAACGTTGTCGTTGAAGGCTCCCAGGAATTGAGTCCAGAGGAAGGACTGAAAGCTCCCGTTCGCGAGGAGCGCGAGATATCCGCCTTGCTTGGTTCCATCCTGATTTTCGTTTGCCATGCAGTGAGTAGTGCACACCAAGCCCCAAAACCGTATCCCCAGCACGTGTCTTAGATTCAATAGCTTGGGACAAGACTGTCGGCGCTCCGTTTCGCAACTGGATACATTTAATGAACACTGCTGTACACTGCATGTATGGCCGTGTTCTCTAAACAAGATCGCTACTTCCTCGAGTCCGTCGCCGGCTTAGGGTATTCGAATCCGTTCCTACCGGAGCGGATTGCATTCGAGAAGGCCGCGCTTGGACGAGATTTTGTGCCTTCGGGATCGGTATGGAGTGCCTCGGTTACCGATCCGGATGCAACCCCTCCGAATGTGAACGCCATTTACAAGAAGCTCAGCGAACGAATCGAATATCTGCACGCACGCTTAGTCGACGCGCCAGAAGTTCATGAAGAGGAATTCACGATCTTTGAGGAGAGCGTCCACTATTTGCTTTACCAGCGATACCATCCCGCCTTTGTTACAGCTCAGAATCAGTGGCGGTTCTATCGCGAGTTCTTAGCGGACTGGAAGCGGCTCTGCCGCATTCCAAATAAGCGATTCGAGAGCGCGCTGGAACCGACGCACGTCTTCGCGTGCTTCCGGCAGATTCAGCGCGCCTTCCATCACATCTTCGACAACATCATCGGCAATTCGATGCCTGCGGCTCGCCTGCGGGCTAGTGTCTGGCAATCGATCTTCACGCACGATATGCGCAGGTATCGCCGCACGCTCTATCGCAAAATGGGCGAGTTTCCGACTCTGATCACGGGGGCTTCTGGAACCGGCAAAGAACTGATTGCGCGCGCCATTGCCGGATCGCGTTACGTAGCATTCGATGCGGACCGGGTTGAGTTCGCCGATTCGCGGACCGAGAGTTTTCTGCCCGTGAATATCGCGGCGCTCTCGCCGACGCTTATCGAGTCTGAATTGTTCGGGCACCGCCGCGGATCGTTTACCGGCGCCATCGCCGACCGCAAAGGATGGCTGGAGGCGTGTCCACAAACGGGGTCTGTTTTTCTTGATGAACTGGGCGAAATGGAGCTCGGAATTCAAGTGAAACTACTGCGGGTGCTGGAGACGCGCCGCTTTTCTGCCGTCGGGGACACGGCGGTGCGTGAGTTCCACGGCAAACTCATCGCTGCAACCAATCGTGATTTGCCGACGGAAATACGGGCGGGCCGGTTTCGTGAGGATCTCTATTACCGACTGTGCGCCGATCTTATTCAGACGCCATCTCTCGCGGAGCAAATTGCAGATTCGCCGGATGTTTTGCGCGAGGTGTTGCATTACATGACCGTGCGAACGGTCGGCGAAGAGGCAGAACGTTGCCTGCCCGAGGTTGAACTGTGGATCGCAACGCACCTCCCAGCTGGGTATATGTGGCCAGGTAACTATCGAGAACTTGAGCAGTGCGTCCGGAACGTGATCATCCGGCGTACTTATCGTCCCTTAGAAACCAGTTGTGTTCCTGCGGAGGACGAATGGGTTCGCCGTTTTCGAGGGGGTGATTTTACGGCCGACGCGTTGATCGCGAGGTATGCGGCCCAGGTTTATCGATTGACGGGAAGCTACGAGGAGGCGGCGCGCCGTATGGCGCTCGACCGTCGCACCGTCAAAGCGAAAATAGAGAGTTACCTGCGTGAGAGCACGGCAAAATAATCCACCGTACGATTGCGCGGGTTCAACAGCGCACTCGTTGATGGTTGCTTCTGAGTTACCCATCCAAGATAGCGAACGAGAAACGCGCCTTGGTCTGGCGACCCACCTTGATGCCGGTCTGAGCCGCGAAGAACCGCCCGATAATCAACGCCCGCAAGATTCCTGGCCTTCCTCACCAGCAATCTGCGGTCACAGAAACCGACAGGCAACTTAAAGACCGGGAGGTTCATCCCCGTCGAAATTCGGGTCGTAGCCGAGGAAAACGAGGCACTCCAATCTGTCGGCCTCGAAAAGCACTTCGCCCGGTACCCGTTTTCGTTCGACCGTGAGCTCGTCGACGAGTCCGTTGACGGCTCCGACGACGGCGCGGTGAACCATATCGTCGCTTCGCGTCTTCTCGACGTAGCTTCGGACGGCTTCGGCAAACAGCCGGAACTCGGGGATGGGGTACTTGCGCCGATTCGCGGCGAGTGCGGCCTCGAAATCAGCGTGCCGGTCCGCAACGGAGAGCGCCAGCCGATCCTTTTCCGAGTCCCGCATGCCCATGATGAAGAATTGTACAGTGGTGCGGGAAACCCCACCGCGGCAGAACGAACTTCCTGGAAGGCCGTCTGGCGGAGTCGCGGGCTTGGCGTAGCAGCGGAAAGTTCGTGACCGTTGGCGCCAGGGCGAGCGCAGCCTCCGCTGGGTCCGCGGGATCTCCCAGAATCAGACTTCTTGGGCGTTGCTGGTGCTAAACCCACCGCCTTTAGGCGGTGATGCCCCGCTTGCGGGGCTACATGGCAGGATGCCTCCAATCTCCTCTTAAACCTCTACAACGCAAGTAAAGGGCACCGGTAGCTGGAGGCGCGGGTCGGAGTCGAACCGACGAATAAAGGCTTTGCAGACCTCTGCCTTACCACTTGGCTACCGCGCCCTGCGTGCTTCGTAGCTATCCCACAGATACCGTGCCCGTACCCGCAATGTCAACCCGTCGCGGTGTTACTGCCACCAACGCGCCGCGCCTTCTTCGCCGCTTTTGCTAAACTGTTCGCTTATGCCTCGCTTCGCTGCCAATCTCAGCTTTCAATTCCAGGACGTCCCTTTCCTGGACCGTTTTGCCGCCGCTGCTGCCGCCGGCTACCGCGCCGTCGAGTTCATGTTCCCGTACGAACATCCTCCGGAAGTCGTCGCGGAACGTCTCAAATCATCGAATGTCGAAAATGTTCTGATCAACATGCCGCCGGGCGATTGGGCCGCCGGCGACCGCGGCATTGCCTGTATTCCCGGACGTGAAGAGGAATTCCGCAAAGGCGTCGGTACCGCGATCACCTACGCTCGCGCACTGAAAACGCCACGCGTGCACGCCATGGCGGGCCTGGTCCCGGCCGGCTCAACGCGCGCCGCTTGCAGGGACACCTATATCGCCAACTTGCGTTACGCCGCCGAACAGCTCGCCGCCGTCGGGATCATCCTGGTCATCGAACCCATCAACACCCGCGACATCCCCGGCTTCTTCCTCAATACCCAGGCCGAAGCAGCGGAATTTTGCGCCGCTGTCGGACCCAACCTGAGAATGCAAATGGATTGTTACCACATCCAGGTGACCGAGGGCGACATCACAACCAAGTTGAAGAAATACGCCGATCTCTGCGAACACATCCAGATCGCCGGCGTCCCCGAGCGCCACGAACCCGATACCGGCGAGGTCAACTACACGTACCTGTTCAAGGTCCTCGACGATATCGGCTACAAGGGCTGGATCGGCTGCGAGTATCGCCCCGCCGGGAAAACGGTGGATGGACTGGGCTGGTTCAAGCCCTGGGCTGCGAAGTAGCAGCGCCCGCCGGAGCACCCGCGTCCGCGATCTAACGCTTTTGCGTAGCGGCGGGCGGGGCGCCGGGCCGCCCGCCCCCTTCTTCGCCTTCACGAAAAGGAACCGCTCTTCGTTGCGCTTGCCTCTTCTGTAACTCCTGCCACTGATCGCTGGTAAGAATGGTTCGCAGACGCAAGGTCATCTGCGAAAGCGTGCGCGTTAATTCGCCGCGCGCGGTCGCTAGATGGTCGATCGCTTCGTTCGCTTTGCGCTGGTCGACCGGGCTCTCGCCCAGAGCAATCTCGAGATCGCTATCGGCGCGCTGCACCGCTTCCCGCAGGTCCAACAAATGGCCGCGATACTCCCGCACCGTGCCGCGAATGTCTTTCCGCTGCGTCTCGCTCAGATCCAAGTTTTGAACGATCGGGCTGTTCCACCACGCGCCCTCCCACAATGCCGGGCCTTTCCGCAGCCCCGGTCTCGGACCCTGCGCCCATAACACCGCCGGAAGTACCGCAATGACCAAAAACCACTTCCGCATCGCTATCACTGCTCCTCGAACAACGCCCGCGCGGGAGCCGCCGCCGCCGGTTCCACTACTCGTTCCATGGAATAGATATCACGGAATAATTGCGCATCGCTGATCTCCGAAGGTTTAGTTACCGGCTGCGGTTGGGGAGCTGGGTGGTAAACGAAAATCCCCACTGCCAGCGCACACGCCGCGGCTAGCCCCGGCGCCCACAACCAATGTTTGCGCGAAGGCCGCTCGATCCGCTCATAAATTCTTCGGCGTTGCGCCGCGAGGAACTCGCGCGGGATTTCGGCACTCGCCGCCGTGGCTGCCCGTTTCTCCTGCCACTCGTGCAGGCGCTGCGCACAATCCGCGCACCCGCGCAAATGCGCATCGGCATCGTTCCCCGCGATCCCATAAACTGCGTCCAGCAGCGCGTCTTCACTTAAATGTTCGTGCCCGCTCATGGTGCCTTCCCTCATATAAGTCCCGCAGGTCCACACGCAGTTTATTTACCGCGCGGAACATATGGGCTTTTACCGTGCCCACATCCAGGCCCAGAATCTGTCCAATCTCTTCCAGGCTCATTTCTTCATAATGCCGCAGCGTGAACACCACGCGCTGCCGCTCGGAAAGCTGCGCCAGCGCCGCCGCCAGGCGCCCGTTGATCTGGCCGGCGAAGTACCGGTCCTCGGATTCCGGAGCTCGCGAAGCGGTCATCGACAAGATGGTCGCTTCGTCTTCCGGAGCCGGTCTTCGCCGCCAGATCTGCCACTTCTTGGAGCGCAGCCGGTCCAGGCAGGTGTTTACCGCGATTTTCGACAGCCATCGGGTCGGGTCGTCCAGGACCCTTCCGTTCTCGCCACGCTTTTCTTCGCGCAATAGCGCTTGATAGGCTTTGAGAAAGACGTCTTGAGTTGCGGAATCGGCTTCGTCGGGGTCGTGCAGCAAGCGCCGGCATAGCGCGTTAACGCGCCGCTGCTCCGACGTCATCCATGTGCCGAAATCCCGTAGCAAACCTGTATCAACCCGTCCAGCTACAGCTACCAGAGGCTCGGCCGCCAGCCTCATCATACTCTTCAGGACGGGAAAAGCCTCGCGGGGATTACACCGTTAGGACAGGCCCATGGGCTGTCAGTCGCGCCTACTGCGCTCCAAATGCCGTCGCATGCTGCGTAAGCAGCACCGGCTCTATCACTTCCGGATCCACCTCTGGAGCCATCGTCGGAACCAGCGCTGGCACCAGGGGCTTGGGTGAAGCACCCTTCACTTCCTGAAGAAGTTTCGCAATCGCGAGGGAGGGATCGGCCGTCGGCAGCGCCGGCTGGGTAAATGACGCCTCCGCGCCCAGTTGCCGCAGTTCCGGGCCGGTTTCGATCACCATCTCGCGATCGATCCAATTGGAGAGCGGGATGTTCCGGAAGTAGATCCGTTCCTGCATCACCATGATTTTCTTGGAGGTATTGCGCGTTCTGCTCTCACGCACGTAGCTGCGCTCTTCCACGCGAATCTCGTGCATGAACTCGTCGAGCGCCTGTCGCTTGCAGGCTTCCTCGGTGGCCTTCACACGCTCATCGAGGGTGACTTTGTGCGAGTTGATCGTCGCCCGCGCTTCCGCCAGTGACTCGCGCTCCTTTGCCAGCGCCACTTCCATTCGCGCCTGCATCACAAAGTAGGACAGCAGCGCGCTCCCGCCCGCTACGAACACCGGCAAGAACAGCCACAAGAAAGCTTCCATTTGCATAACGATAAGTCCCGCTATGAGATCTATCGGATGCCCATGGGAAAAAAGTTAGCAGCTTAAGCCAAAAACCTTAGGTGAAATAGGGAAAGTGCAGTCCCGGCATAGCTATTGCGCCTGCGATCCAACCTTTTTCCCGCTCGCCAGAGCCCCCAGCAGCGGAAAGTCAAAGCGCATTAAGGCGCCCAGCATCGCCGCTATCCGGAACCCGAATCCGGCGAAAAACCCTTCGTGTTTGCTCAGCAGCGCGGCCGCGCCCAGAATTCGGTCCGATCTATGGATGATATCGTTCGGAGCCGCTTCCGGCTCATGCCATGTCGCTCGGATCGCCGGATACATCTCCAACTTCCGTCCTGCTTTGCGGATTTTGATCGCCAGGTCGGCGTCGGCCCAGTATTCGCCGACGCGTTCATCGAAATAGTTCATTCCTGCAACGAACTGCTTGCGGATGAGCAAAGCCTCGCGCCCTGGATACAGCACCGGGTACCGGTCCAGCGCCAGAGTCTCCTCCCGGATCGGTATCCAGCCAAGTTCGCCGCCTCCACGAACTTCCGCCAGCGACTGCCGGTCTGGAAAAGTCCGCGTTCGCATCACCGGTTTCCCGTCTCCGTCCATCAGCAGGGGACAAGCACCGGTAACGCTCGTCTCCGCATCCAGCTTTTCCGCCAGGCGTGCAACCGTATCCGGCGCTACTTCCACGTCCGGCGACAACAGAAACAGGTATTCCGCCCGAGCCGTGCGCGTCGCGATGTTCAGCGCCTTGGTCGCGCCAAAGTGCTCCGGCAGCCGCTGCAACGTAATACCCGGGAACCCTTCGGCGACCTCCGCGGTCGAATCGTCGCTCGCGCAGTCTACGACTAGAATTTCCAGTTGCTCGCGCTGCGCGGATCTCTCCAGCGCGGCAATCGCCCGCCGCAATTCCGCAGCTTGATTGTGCACGACAATAATCGCCGCGACTTTCGGAGTAGTGACTGGCGCTATTGCATTAGCTGGGTCATGCGAGTTCATTGAGGTCTCATGCTAGCTTACCCTTTGCGGCCGCTTCCGTGGACCGATGCGGCTTGCCGAGACGCGGATGCCGTGCCATGCTACGCTAACCCAGAAAGGAAACACCTATGAATAAACCGATGCTGTTTAGTTTCGCGTTGTTCACGTTAGGGTCCTCGCTCGCGCTCGCCCAGGGGAAGCAGGCGCAACAGCCCATGAGTTTCTTCGTCACCAGTTCGGGTTCCGGCAAAGGAGCCGATCTCGGCGGCCTCGCGGGCGCCGACCAGCGTTGTCAGACGCTTGCCGCCGCAGCCGGCAGCACCTTCACTTGGCACGCCTATTTGAGCACTCAGGCTAAAGGTAGCCAACCGGCCGTGAATGCGCGCGACCGCATCGGCGACGGCCCCTGGTTCAACGCCAAAGGGCAGCGCGTGGCCCAGAATCTTTCCGACCTGCACGGCGACACTCTGGAGCAGGCCCGCGTCGGCAATAGTCTCACCAAGGCGACCGTGCTTACCGAGAAGGGCGAAACCGTGAAGGGCTTCGGCGACAACCCCAACCAGCACGACATGCTCACCGGCTCCGCTCCCGACGGCCGCGCCTTCACCGACGCGATGGATCACACCTGCAACAACTGGACTAGCAGTTCCGACGGTGGCGCGATGCTCGGACACTTCGACCGTACCGGCGGCCCCAACACTTCGTGGAACGCCGCGCATCCCAGCCGTGGCTGCAGCCAGGACGGCCTGATCAGCACCGGCGGCGCAGGAATGTTTTATTGTTTTGCGATTAACGCCGCCAAGCCGTAGAACTGGTCTCAGATTTCGTGATAACGCCGGAGACCCGGCCATTGATCGAAGTCTGAATCGAAGCTCAGGATCGAACGAATTCGCCTAATACTTCGCGGTAGATCGATCCCAGTGCCACTTAGGGCTTCTCACCCTACCTGATTTCGATCTTTAGCTGAGCGTCGGAATGATTGTGGCGCCAATCCCAGTAGGCTTGCTGGTCTCGGGCATTGAGCCGGTCAAAATCATTGTATTTCCGGTGCCTTTCCTGGAGCCACATCCGATAGGCCCGATCCTCATGGTCATTCCATGCATGCTCATCATGATGCTTGGCGTCCTGGTAACGACGATTGTTGTCAGCTTCTTTCCGCTGCTCGTCTCGACGGTCCTGAGCCAAGGCCGTTGCAGGCAAGAATGCCGTTGGAGCCAGCAAGGTGGCGCCCAGCAATCCGATTCCGTAAATGCGTGAAAGGGGTCTCATGCCTGTTAGACCATGGGCGGTCACTAAGTGTTTCAACAGCAAGTCTTTCAACAGCCCATTTTCAGGCCGAAGCGCGAGCCGCGGTCACTTTTTCGGGTGCTTGGCGTCCGGATCGGGGTCGCTATGTTTAGCGTCTTCCCATCCATCTCGAGCCTCTCGACCTGCGCTCTTGAGTTCCTCCGCCGCCTGCCGTGCCAGCTCTTTAGTCTTCGCGGCGGCCTTATACGCGTCCTCACCTGCCCGGTGAGCCGCCTGGTCGGTCTTTTCTTCCCGCGTGCGGCTATCGTTAGTATTTACAGGGCGGTCACAAGCCGCGGCGCCAATCAATAGAGCGCCTAAGAGTATGTAACTTGGTATCCAGCGCATTGTTACCTCATTCTCTGTTGGTAAGTGCAATCGCCGTGCCACTTATTGACCACTAGCGGTGGGTTCGTTTGGTAGTGGGCGTCGGGGGCCTCTCGCGCCCCACAATCCGTTCTATACTGAATGTGGACTGTGCACAGTGCCTTTGTCATTGCGCGCGGTTATTTGAAAGAGCGCACAGCGTTTTTCAGCGTTGTGCGCGATTAAGAAAGAGAATGCACCGCATTTCCCCTGTGTGGCTTTGCGGCGCGTTCCAGTAAGCTCCCTTAACGTATGGATTCTAGAATCCGGGTGCTGGTGGCAAAACCCGGCCTCGACGGACATGATCGCGGCGCCAAGGTAATCGCCCGGGCGCTGCGCGATGCTGGCATGGAGGTGGTCTATACCGGACTCCGCCAAACGCCGGAAATGATCGTCAACGCCGCGCTCCAGGAAGATGTGCAGGTCATTGGCCTGTCCATTCTTTCGGGTGCGCACAACGCCATCGTGCCCCGCGTGATGGAGCTTCTGCAGCAGAAAAAGATGACCGATGTGGTGGTCATCGTAGGGGGCATCGTTCCGGATGAAGATGCCGCCGAACTCAAACGCCAGGGCGTGGGCGCCGTGTTTCAACCCGGCTCCTCGCTCCGGAATATTGTGGAATTCATCCGCGGCGCGGTGAAGCAGCCGGCATCGCTCACCTGAAGGCAGAACGCAAAGAAAGAACGCACCGCTTTGGCGAGTGCAGGAGTAAGAATGCAAGAAAAACTGAATATCGCGGTGTTTGTCGATTACGACAACATCGAGATTGGATTGAAATCCACGTTGCGGCGGGAATTTGACGTCTCGCTCGCGCTGGATGCGCTCAAGGAGCGCGGCGACATCGTCGCCAAATTCGCTTATGCCAACTGGGGGCGCCAGGATGGCGCTACCCGGCAGATGGCCGAAAACGCCGTGCAAATGGTGCAGCGAATCCCGTCGCCGCGCGGGGACAAGAACGGCGCCGATATCAACCTGGCGCTCGACGCCCTGGAGATGGCCTTCACGCACACTCACGTGAACGCCTTCGCCATCGTCAGCGGCGATAGCGACTTCATCCCGCTGGTGAACAAGCTCAAGGAATACGGCAAGACGGTCTTCGTGGTGGGTGGCAAGGCGTTCACCTCGACGATTCTCCAGCAGAATTGCCATGAGTTCATCAGCTTTGAGTCGCTGCTGTCCGACACCTCCGTGCCCGCCAGCGTGGCCGCGCTCGAAGTCCGCGCGATTCACCAGCAGCGCCCGCGCAGCGACCGGCCGGAGCGTGGTGATCGTCAGCAAGGCGACCGCCCGCCACAAGGAGATCGTCAGCAAGGCGACCGCCAGCAAAGCGACCGCGGCGGACGCCGCGAGCGTCCCGCGCCGCTCGATCTGGTGCAGGCCATGCCGCTGGTGGAGCGCGCTCTGCAGGTGCTTGAGCGCCGTGGTGTACAGCCGCAACTGGGACTGCTGAAGTCCACTATGCTGCAGCTTGATTCCGCCTTCAATGAGCGCGCCTACGGCGGGTCCAGCTTCTCCGATTTTGTCGAGAAGCTCAAGCGCGCCGATTTGGTGAACGTCTCGGGCACCGGCGGCCGCTACGTGATCGAGCGCAAGGGCTCGGCATCGGCCGAACATCCCTCGCTCAAACACGAAGACCTGTTGCCGCCGCTGCGCGACGTGCTGGAGAATCACCGGCTCGAAATCGAAAATGGTTGCCCAGTGGAAGATTTGGCCGGATGGTTCAAGGCCGAGCAACCTAACTTCGACGTGGCCGCCTACGGCTTCCAGCAGTTCACGGAATTCCTAAATTACGCACAGGACAAAACGGTAGTTCGCCTGGAGCCGCACGAGGATCAAGGCACGGTCTTGGTATATCTCGGCGCGGAATTTTATCCGCCCGCTGAACCGCCTAAGCCGGAACCGGTGGCCGCCGTCGAAGAAGAAGAGATTGAAGAGGACGAGCCGCAGCCCTACGTCGAAGGCCAACCGACCATCTTTGAGCCCAATCCGCCGCCCGCGAAAACCAAGCGCGCGCCGGCCCGCAAGCGTATTTCCAAGCCCGCGGCGGGCGGGGGTGGCGGACAGCGCCGGCCCGCCCGCCGCAAAAAGACCGACAAGTAATCAGCCGCAGTTCGGGGACTCAGGCGCGGCACCCAAAGCCGCGCCTTCGAGCGATTCCATGCTTTCGATCGGCGCGACATCCACGATGATTTCCGTCGAGTTGAACTACCGGATGCGAATGCATCACTGCACTGTTGAACTGCCAAACGTAACACGCCATCCTATGTAAGGATTGAGAAATGCTCTCTTCACCTCGAAGGAGAGCTCCTTAACCTTGGCTGCTGGAACCTCTCTCTCAAGAAGATCGATGGTCATGTTTGCGTCTGGCAAAAACCCCTTCGGAGTTGGATGCACTCCAGCGATCTGTTCTCCGATAATCAGCATCCCCGAATAGGGACTAGAAGCATCAGTCACCTCCCATTTGACGAGTTGACTAATGATCAAATATTGTGCCCTATGCTCCGGACGCGTTTCACAACTACTCCAGCGATTCCTGAAAGCTCACCTGCCCCACATGGTGCAGCTTGATTAAATTCGCGCTGCCCGACATTCCGAAAGGCGCGCCAGCCACCAGAATCACGCTATCGCCGATGCGCGACCACGCCTCGCCCAGCAGCTTCATATCGCAGACGCGCAACATTTCTTCGATCGAATCCACGCTCACCGGCGCCACCGGATGCACGCCGTAAATCACCGCCAACTCGCGCGCGACGGCTTCGGTTTCGCAGAACGCGAAAATCGGAACCCGCGGCCGGAAGCGCGCGATCAGCCGTGCGGTGTGGCCGGACGTGGTGAATGCCAGCAGAGCCTTCACGCTCGCCGATAGCCCCGCATGATACGCGGCTTCCGTGATGATCTGCGCGTGCGTGGGATTGACCGCCTGCGGCGGCTCCGGAAAGTGCCGGTCGCTCTGGTAAGCCTCCGCCTCCACCGCGATGGTAGCCATCATCGAAACCGCCTCGCAGGGATATTGGCCGCTGGCCGTCTCGGCCGATAGCATCACCGCGTCGGTGCCATCGAAAATGGCGTTAGCCACATCGGTCACCTCCGCCCGCGTCGGCGTGTTTCGGGTGACCATGGACTCCAGCATCTGCGTTGCCGTGATCACGAATTTGCCGCGCATGCGCGCACGTTCGATGATGGTTTTCTGCGCGCCCGGCACGCGGGCCAGCGTCATTTCCACGCCCAGATCGCCGCGCGCCACCATCACGCCGTCGGACTCGGTAAGAATATCTTCGAGATTGTCCAGTGCATCCGGTTTCTCGATCTTCGCGATCACCGGTATCCTGCGCCCGCGGTCCTTGAGACGCCGTTTCAGGCCGGCCACGTCCTCGCCGGTGCGGACAAAGGAAAGCGCCACCATGTCCACATTCTGCGACAAGCCGAATTCAAGGTCCGCGCAGTCCTTTTCGGTCATGGAAGGGATGCTGACGCGCACGCCGGGAAGATTGATGCCTTGCTTGTCGCGAATGACTCCACCCGATACCACCGTGAAGTCCACCGACACGCCGTTGGTTGCCAGGGCGCGCAATTCCACGCACCCGTCGGCCAGCAATACGCGATCGCCCGCGGTGACGTCGCGCGCCAGCGCCTTATAACTGGTGGGCGCGAGCTTCGCGTTGCCGATCACATCCTCCACCGTGATGCTGAAACGCGCGCCGGTTTCAAGCGTGGCTTCGCCGCCTTCGAACTTGCCCAGAGCGGATTTTGGGCCCTTGCAGATCCAGCAGAATGCCCGGGGTGGCGCCGCAATCGGCGGCAATCTCGCGAATCAGATGGATCACGCCGGCGTGTTCGCCGTAAACGCCGTGAGACGCGTTGATGCGGAACACATCCACCCCGGCCTTCAGCAGCGCCCGCAGCATTTCCGGCGAGCGCGAAGCGGGCCCTATGGTGGCGACAATCTTGGTATTGCGCATATACCATGTTACGGGTTTTGGATCCAGGTTTTGGGCAGGCTGCGCGCTTCGCTCAGGAGCGGCCATCGCTCAGCAGGGCGTGGCTGCCGACGCGGTCCACGTTCAAGATCATGTTTCCGTTTCCGTCGATCTCGAACGCAGGCTGGAATTTCGCTTGCCATCTGAGTTCGTCGTAGCGATAGGAATAGCGCGCATGCACCGTCTGGCTAAAGGTGTCGTCGAAGGCCTTGATCAGAACCACGAACTCCGCCTGCAGTCGCGCCAGATCGTCAGCGGTTTTCCCGAACAGGGGACTGGTTTCATCCAACGGGTGAACGATGGTCCAGGTCAGCGCCAGAAAATAAATCTTGTCGCGTTCCAGTTTGAGGGACTCGAAACGCCGCTTCAGGTTGCCGGGGGGCCCTTCCACCGTCATCAGCACCAGGTTGGCTTCCAGCTCCATCAGGATGTTGGGCCGCGAGATTGACAATGCGAAGTTGCAGGCTGTTCTGGTCCTGGTAGGGCGCCATCAGGATGCGGTCGCTGAAGGCGATTTTCGCGGAAGGCCGGGAGAAGCGTCCGAACATCAGACCCGTGCCCAGAGCCAGCGACATCAACCCCGCAATGGCTTCGAGTGAGGCCACGATGTTCGACACGATGGTGGCTGGCACAATGTTTCCATACCCGACGGTGGTCAGCGTGTGGGTGCTGAAAAAGAAATCGTTAAGGAAGCGGTCCATTTCCGATGCGCCCTCGGCGCCTTCAACTGGCCGGGACCCAGCGCAAAGTACACCAGCGCGAAGATCACATTGAGCAGCATATAGCCGCCCAAGATCGCCGCGAAAAATTGCGGCCAGCTCATGCTGAGCATCTGCAGGTATGGATGGAAGTCGCGCCAGGTGCCGCCGCGCCGGGAAACGTTGAAGCTCCCGTCCTTGTTGATGCTGCGCCGCAGGACGCCGGTGAATTGTTGTGTTAAGCCGGGATCGAATGTGGGCTTTTCCATAAGAAGATGGTAGGTCAAGCGCGCGGGATTATGCGCGTCCCCAGAAGGCGAACACTAGCGCCCCGAACAGGCACACCCCGGAGAGCGCGCAATTCCAGCGCAGATCTTCGCCCAAATAGAAATACGCAAACACTACGAAGACTACCAACGTGATGGCCTCCTGTACGATCTTCAATTGATATCCGGTAAAACGTGCCGTAGCCGAAACGATTGGCTGGGGCCTGGAAACAGTACTCGCCCAGCGCAATCAGCCAGCTAAAAATAATGGCTTGAAGAAGCGTCCAGGATCGGTGCTTCAGATGGCCATACCAGGCAAACGTCATGAAAGTATTTGAGATCAAAGCAGGATGACGGTGAGCATTTGGCGTCATCCTAGCACTGGCGCGCGTGCTCAAAATCAGAAGGAGGCGCCCTATTGTAGCGGCCCGAGGCCAGATGGGGCATCCCAGCCCCCGGCGCGGTATAATTTAGTGTTTACATGCTGGATCTGATCAAGAAGCTCCAGGACGAGATTGCGGTGCTCGAAAACGAGTTTCGCATCGAGCTTCCGCGGGAGATTCTGAGGGCGCGGGCCCACGGGGATCTCAGTGAAAACGCTGAGTATCACGCGGCCAAGGAGCGCCAGGCATTCGTCAACGCGCGCCTGGGACAACTGCACGCCCGCCTGCGCGACATCTCGATGATCGACATGTCCAAGATCCCGCATGACCGCATCGGATTGGGATCCGTCGTGGTGGTGCTGGACGTCGACAAAGACGAAAAGGTGCGTTACAAACTGGTTACCAGCGAAGACGTGGATGTCGCCAACGGCCTGATCTCTACCGTCTCGCCGATCGGCCGCGGACTGCTAGGTAAGCAGGTGGGCGATACGGTGCGCATCACCATTCCCGGCGGAGTGCGTGAGATGGAAGTCATCGAGCTTTCAACCATTCATCAGATAGCTGAGAAGCTTCAGGCCGCCGGCCCTGCGCCGGATGGTGACAAATGACCATCACTCACGCCATCGGATACGGCAGCAATAAAATTATCCGGCTGATTGTGCGCGGGCTGGCGCTTTCGCGAATTCATCCCAACGTGCTTACGTTCCTGGGCCTGGTGATCAACATGATCGCCGCCTGGATGCTCGCGGTGGGGCAGTTCCGCTGGGGCGCGGCCGTGATTATCGGCGCGGGTCTCTTCGACATGGTGGACGGCCGCGTGGCGCGCGAAACCAATCGCGTGACGCGCTTCGGCGGGTTCTTCGATTCGGTGTTGGATCGCTACTCCGATTGCGCGCTGCTGGTGGGTTTGCTGGTATGGTACGGGTCCATCAACCGGCCGTTTTATGTGGTGCTGACGGCGATTGCGATGGCCGCATCGATCATGATCAGCTACACCCGTGCGCGGGCGGAAAACTCCATCCCCATGTGCAAGGTCGGCTTCATGGAGCGTCCCGAGCGCGTGGTGCTGGTGATCATCGGCGCGCTCTTTGACGTCATGGCTCCGGTGTTATGGGTGATCGCGGTGCTGGGGAACCTGACGGTGGTGCACCGCATGATCTTCACCTGGCAGGAAGCCAAGCGCCTGGAGGAAGCCCAACTCAAGGCCGCTCCCACCGCGCGCGCGGCCAGCAAAGCGTAACTAAGTTACGCTCAGCGCCAACTCTTCTCCGTTGATGGCCCGGAATCCTGCGAGACGCACGCGGTCGCTATCGCGGAAGGAAACCAGCGGCATCAGTCCCCGATCGATCAGCGAGAGAACTTGCGTTTCCGTCATCCAAACCTCCGCGCCCGGCGCTGCAACTGGCCTGCATGCGGGCGTCGAGCAGATCGCGGGCGGCTTCGGCCTTAGGAAAATGGGCGATACGGAAGCGCACGCCGGAATCGTCACCGGAATCGCTGCGAATGACGAAGTCGAGCCCGCGCCAGGTAGCTTCGACGGCTTGGAAGCGCGGATCATGCAGGAGACCGCGCATACGCTCGCCGAGCGCGCCGGTTTGCACCGGGTCGAACTCGCGAAACAAGTCGAGTTTGCGAAACAGGCGATCGGGATGAAAATCCTCCAACTCGCGGAAGGGCGCGCCGGCCAGATTAACCTGCAGTTTCGCCATGACGGAGTCGAAGTTATCGCGGTCGATGGCAAGCGGGTCCGTCGCGCAGCCCCCGAAATCGCCCAGGATCAAATAGTGCGCGGGCTCTTCTTCAGCGATAATGACGGACTTACGCTTGGGCTCAACGCCCAGTTCGATCATGGCTGATTATAAGATTTCCCGAGCGGTCGTTACGATACCACCAGCCGGGCGGGACCAGCGTGGTGGAACCGTAGTCGAGAATCAATGCGGGACCGGCGGCGCGGCGCGGGGAAACCTGAGTGCGAGGCAGCGCCGGGATCTTTCGCCATGCTCCTTCGACCCAAACGCGGCGGATTTCCACGGGCCCTTTGCGGTATGGCCCCCGCGTGAGCTTGGGTTTTGCCAAGCCGCTGGCGAGCCCGCACGCGAATGGTGACGACTTCGATCTCGCGCTCCGGCGTGGCGTAACCATAAATGCGCGCATGCTCGCGATGGAAAGCGCGGCGGCGCCGGCGAAGCTCCCGCATGGCCCCAAGGGACATTCAACTCGTAGCTCTGGCCCGCGATAGCGCAAGATCCGCAGTGCGCTCGATTTCGGACGCGGGCGATTCGCGGCGCGCGCGGCGCTCCAGTATCGCGAATTGTTTTTCGAGATCGCTGCGGCCCAAGGCGCCCGCCGCGTAATCACGCACCGCATCGGCCATCAGCATTCCCAGAGCCGAGAGAGCGCCGGCTTGCTCCGGCACGATCACGGTACGGATGCCCAGCTCCCGCGCGATTTCGCACGCATGCAAACCGCCGGAACCGCCGAAGGCCACCAGAGCAAAGTCGCGAGGATCGTAGCCGCGCTCCACCGAGACCACTCGAATGGCCCGCTCCATATTGGCGTTGGCGACGCGCAGAATGCCGGCGGCGGCGGCGATGCGATCCAGTTTCATGGCGCGGGCGAGGCGATCGACAGCCGCACCGGCGCGCTCGACATCGATGGACATGGCGCCGCCCAGCAATTGCGCCGCACCGATGCGCCCCAGCACCACGTGCGCGTCGGTGACCGTCGCGTCGGTTCCGATTCCGTAGCAGGCTGGTCCCGGATCGGCGCCCGCGCTCTCCGGACCCACGCGCAGCAAGCCTCCGGCGTCGACGCGCGCGATGGAGCCACCGCCTGCGCCTACGGTGTGGATATCCAGCATCGGCACGCGGATGGGAAAACCGGCCACCATCGACTCGGTACTTTCGCGCGGCGCGCCATCGGCCAGACTGACGTCGGTGGAAGTGCCGCCCATGTCGAAGCCCAGCACGCGCTTGAAGCCGCTGTGGCGCGCAGTTTCAAGCGCTCCCACCACGCCGCCCGCGGGACCCGAGAGCACCGTCCGCACGGCGTGTTTCGCGGCCTGCTGCGCGGAGAGAAAGCCGCCGTTCGATTGCATGATGGCGATGCGGTAACGGCGCGCTCGCGATAGTTCGGTCAGATACGTCTGCATCAAAGGGCCGACATAGGCGTTGATGAAGGTTGTCGAGCCGCGCTCGTACTCGCGAAATTCGGGGCTGATTTCGTCGGATGTGCACAGATACAGGTCATCGCGCAGCAATGCCCGCGGCGACCGCGCGCTCATTCGCCGGGTTCCGATAGGAGTGCAGAAAACAGATGGCCACCGATTTCACCCGCGCGCGCCGGAGCTTGGCACGCGAGCCGCTTCAACTCAGCCGCGGATGGGCGCAAGGCGATGGCGCCATCGTGGTGGGTCCGCTCGCGCACGCCGAAGCACAGACTCGCGATCCGCCAGCAACTGCCGCGGTGCGGGCGTCAGATTGTAGAGCTCGGCGCGGTTCTGGCGGCCGATTTCGAGCAGATCTTCGAAACCGGCGGTGGTCACGAAGGCCGTGCGCGCACCTTTGCGTTCGAGCAGCGCGTTGGTCGCGACCGTGGAACCGTGGACGACATCCGGCGGTACGCCATCCCGCCAGCCCGCTCCAGCCCCGCCAGAATCACCTTGGCCGGCTCCCGCGGATGCGAGCGCAGCTTGAACGTTTCCATGCGGCCGTCGTCGTGCAGCACGACGAAATCGGTGAAGGTTCCGCCGGCGTCCACCCCGATGCGCATTGAGTTCCTTATTCTACCCGCCAATTCGCGTCCTCCGGCGTTGCGTCATCATATTAGTAGGTGATCCATCTCCGCGGCGTTTCCAAGCAGTTTGAGGGCAAGCGTAAGGTGACGGCGCTGGAGCGCTTGGACCTGCATATCGGCCGCGGCGAAATGGTGTCGATCGTCGGCCCGTCGGGCTCGGGCAAATCGACGCTGCTGAACTTGATCGGCGGACTCGACCGCCCCACCGAAGGCGAAATCGAAATCGACGGCGAAACGTTATCCGCGCTCAGCGACGACGGGCTGACGCGGGTGCGCCGCGACAAGATCGGTTTCATTTTTCAGTTCTTCAACCTGCTGCCCACGCTGACCAGCCTCGAAAACGTTTCGCTGCCGCTGCACCTGCGCGGATGGCCGCGTAAGAAGATCGACGAGCGCGCGCGGGAGTTGCTGGAGCTGGTGCAGCTGACCGCGCGCCTGGAGCATTTGCCCGACGAACTCTCGGGCGGCGAGCGGCAGCGCGTCGCCATCGCCCGCGCGCTCAGTATTTTCCCGCCAATTCTGCTGGCGGATGAACCGACCGGCAATCTGGACACGCACACCGGCGCGGAAATTCTGAAGCTGATGCACGATCTGCACGATCGCCTGGGCGCCACGGTTCTGATCGTCACGCACGATCACACGGTGGCCGAAAGCTGCCCGCGGACCATCAGTCTGCGCGATGGACACATTGTCGCCGACGTGCGTCAGGAAGTATCTCGCGCATGAGGCTGTTGCGGCTCATCAGTTGGCCGTACGCGCGCAAGCATCTGCTGCGCTGGCTGCTGACTACGGCGGGGATCGTCCTCGGCGTGGGAGTGTTCGTCGGCATGCACACCGCGAACCAGAGCGTCTCCGCGGCTTTCCGCGAGACCATCGACAGAGTCGCCGGGACTACGCAGCTTCAGGTCACCGCCGGCGAGCCGGGCTTCGAGGAAGAGGTATTGGAAAAGGTTCAAAGCCTGCCGGAGGTGCGCGCCGCCTCACCGGTGATCGAAGCGACCGTCTCCACCGGCAAAGGCAATCTGCTGATTCTCGGCGTGGACATGCTGGGCGACCGCAGCCTCCGCACTTACGATCTGGAAGGCACCGACGAGGCCATCGACGATCCGCTGGTGTTTCTGGCGCAGGCAGACTCGCTGATCGTCACCAAGACCTTCGCGGAGAAGAACGGCTTGACGATCAACAGCCGCATGCCCATGCGCACCATGCAAGGCGATCTGGTGTTCACCGTGCGCGGCATCATGAAGCCCGGCGGCTTGGCGAGCGCTTTCGGCGGCGACCTCGCCATCATGGATATCTACGCCGCCCAAAAGTTCTTCGGCCGCGGACGCAAGTTCGACCGCATCGATCTAGCGCTGCAGCGACGATGTGACGCTCGCCGAGGGCACGGCGAAATTGCGCGCGCTGTTGGGTCCCGGCTACGAAGTGGATCCGCCCAGTTCGCGCGGCGAGCAATTCGAACAGACCTCGCGCATCTATTCGCTGGCTTCCAGCATCACCAGCATATTTGCGCTGTTTATAGGGATGTTCATCATCTACAACACCTTCGCGATTGCCGTGACGCAGCGCCGCTCGGAGATCGGAATCCTGCGCGCGCTGGGAGCGACGCGGTCGCAGATCCGCACGCTATTTCTGGTCGAGAGTCTGATCGCGGGGACGTTTGGCTCGGCGCTCGGCGTGTTGTTCGGCATCGGCATGGCGCAGGCGATGGCGGGTTATATCGGTGGCATCCTGACGGATGTTTATGGAGTCGCGCAGCGCGCCGATGGTCTGGAACTCAACCCCGTGCTGCTGGGCGGCGCCTTGGCGATGGGCATCGTGACCAGCTTGTTTGCCGCCGTGATCCCGGCGCGCGCGGCGGCTTCCGTCGATCCGGTGAAGGCGTTGCAGAAGGGCCGCAATCAGGCGCTGGGAGAAGGCGAGAGCCGGGCGCGGCGCTGGGCGGCGCTGGCGTGCGCGGCGGCATCGGCGATCGCACTGATCTTCAGCCGCAACACCGTGATCTTCTACGCGGGCTTCGTGCTCAGCGGGATCACGGCGGTGTTGCTGGCGCCCAGCCTGACCTTGTGGCTATCGCGCGTGCTGCGGCCGGCGCTGGCGTGGGTGCGGCCGGTGGAGGGAACGCTCGCCGCCGATAGCTTGATTCAAGGACCGCGGCGGACATCCGGCACCGTAGCCGCGCTCATGTTGTCGCTGGCTCTGGTGATCGCGCTGGGCGGCTTGGCGCGGTCGAGCTACAATTCGTTGTCCGACTGGATGCGCATCGCCCTCAACCCGGACTTGTTCGTGACCACCGCGCAAAATCTTACGGCAAGGAACTTTGTTTTCCCAGCGTCGCTGGGCGATGGATTGCGCCGGATTCCGGGGGTGGCTGAAGTTCAATTAGTCCGCAGCGTTCGCGTGACCGTGAAAGGCGGCCCTGTGATGCTGGTGGCGCTGGACGTGGCTTCCGTGGAACGCCGCGCGAAACTGCCGCCGGTCGAAG
>CAWCER010000019.1:0-200092 GCA_963794595.1 Bryobacterales bacterium
GAGTGATTTCGCCACTGCTCAGTAACCTCGTGCTCGACGAACTCGACCGGGAGTTGGAGCGCCGGGGTCATCGCTTCGTTCGATATGCGGATGATAGTAACATCTACGTTCGCAGCGAACGGGCGGGGCAACGGGTGATGGAGAGCATTACGCGATTCATCACGCAAAAGCTCAAGCTCAAGGTGAATGAGGCGAAGAGTGCGGTGGCACGACCGCAGGAGCGGAAGTTTCTCGGATTCAGCTTTACGACTGGTCCAGAGGTCAAGCGCGTCATTGCGCCAAAGGCCTTGGATCGGTTTAAGCAACGAATCCGGGAGATCACGCTACGGGCAAAAGGTGTCAGCATGGAAACGACAATGGACGAGTTGGCTCCGTACATGCGGGGCTGGCGCAGCTATTTCGGAATCTGCGAAACGCCGGAAGTGTTGATTGGCCTCACTCGTTGGGTCCGGATGCGACTCCGGGCGGCTTTGTGGCGGCAGTGGAAAACACCGCGCCGTCGCCGGGCGGCTCTGTTGGCACTCGGGGTTCGCCCACGGCTGGCAAGCAATACCGCTGGCAGCGGACGCGGCCCCTGGTATCTCGCACGGGCCAAAGCTCTCTCCGTGGGGCTCCCCAATGCGTACTTCAAATCGCTTGGACTTCCGTCATTGTTCGAGGAAGGGTTAGCTTAACCGACTCGAACCGCCGTGTACGGACCCGTACGCACGGTGGTGTGGCAGGGGTCGGCGGGTGACCGCCGCCCCTATGCCGATCTAACGCTGAAACCGTACATATGCCAAGTGCACCCAGCGCTGGCACCCGCCCGTTCATCGGTGAAATCTAAGTGCAGGGTCTGTATCGAGAGGGAGGGAGGGGAGGAGGGAGCTACACAAAGGGTACGTTTGGATTTCAAGGCCGGCGACATCTCCCGAAATCCGAGTTCTACTCTGAAAACTCTTCAAGCTCCCTGCGTTGGGCCTCAACTCCCTCCGGCTCTGCCGAACCGGGAAGCGAGCCACTCCCTGGATCAAAGATGTCGGGGTCGATTTCAAAAGTTGGTTCCTGATCGGCACGATCACGCCACCGATTTAGCATTTCGCTCAAGAGATCGCGAGACCGCGGCTCGGACCAAGAAATGCCGAACTCAGCCGGAGCGTTCTTGAACTCGTCTTCGCACAGACGGAAGAACGCAGCAGTGAGAGTGTTTAGTCTTCGAACTACGCGTTCGTCCCGAAGGTTCAGGCGCCACTGGAGCACGTTGGCCGTGACTCGTGCGAGTGCATCCCTGGGACTCAGATTTCCTCCGGCGGGATTGTCGCCGGCGGGCGCCGGGAATAGACTCTCGAACGCTGAGAGCAACTGGAGCAGCCTGAACAACCCTGCCATGCATTGACCTGTAGTGTTATTCGATGCTAATTCGGATACCCGCAAAGCTTCGAGTACATCGTCGGCCGAGGAAGGCAAGAATCCGTCCAGGAGACTTTCGCTGGATTGCAAATTCTTTTGCAGGCTGATGCACGACGGGTCTCGAAATCCTTCAGCGAGTATTAAGGCAGCCTGGAAGATCGCGCGCGAAGAGGTGTCGTTGTATTCGAGGTTTGCAAGAATCTCGGAACCACGTGTAGCCGTATTTAAGCCCGTTGCAAATTGCCTGAACCACGAAGTCCACCTGACGCGCTGCAATATAACTGGCCCGCTCGCCAACTGCATGATTTGGCCTTCAGCAGGCAAAGGGGGAACATCGTCGAAATATCCGATTCGTGCTCCTATCGAAAGCCACGCCCTGCTTTCAACATATTGGCCGTATAGGAATCCCGTGTTCCACAACCGCGTCTGGCGCATGAAGTTCGGCAATTTAGTTGCCGATGCGAGATGCAGACGTATTGCCGCTAAATCCCGGGAAAGCGCTCTCGCGACAAACGTCTCAGTGGCAAAGTGCCGCCGGTCCTCGTCACTTACAGCCACAATGGATCCCTTTTTCTACGAAGTCGATCGGCATCAGGTAGTCCGTAGCTGGCTTACAAACACTGGTGTGACTGCTCTTTGGCTTCCGGATCGCAGTACACTCAACGTCCCGCTCGTACTTTATGTCGTCTACGATCTTGTCATCCTCCGCCCAGAGTATGTGGGCCTTGAAGCATTCCATGGATAGTTCATTTGCTTTGTTGTCGGTGTAGGTGCGTGCCAATGCCACCGGACTTGACCCGGAAGCAAGCCCTTTCTTGGCGGGACTGAAGGAGTTCAGGGCGGGCTCGATTACCGGCAATCTGCTAATGAATCCGAGGAGACCTGTGATGGACTCGCCCGCGATTGCAGGAGCAAACAGGCGAAGTTGAGCTTTCAACAGACCCTCCGGCTGGGGCTGGGGGAGCGTTTTGTCGTAGTGGTAGGCGTCAAGTCTCTGGTCCTTGCCGGCGGCTTTCAGGATCGCGTTTCGGATCAGAAGGCCTCCTTCAGAATGCCCGACGAGGACGACTTCGTCGTACTGAAACTTGTCTCGCAAGGCCTTGAACGCTCCGGTAAACAAGTCCGTCCGCGGCGACGGAAAGAACTCATCCAAAAAGCTGAACAAGGCGGTGGCGTTTTTAGAGACGCGCGAAAAAACGCTCGGCCTGTAGTAGTCGTAGAAAAAGAGATCGGCGCTCTGCCACCAATTGCTGGAGTACTGGGCATCATCTACTAGGGAAATGAAGTCTGCCCAGGTGTCTCTCGCGCTACCGCTGTATCCATGGATGAAGAACACTGCTCTCTTGACATCGCTGGCGCTGGCTGTGGAGAGCAGAGCAAGACTGTTCGGATGATCAGGAACATCGGCTCGCAGATGAGGATATCTGAAAGTGTTGGGGCTCAATGAATACCTCTCCTGGATTTACGGATAGTTCGGTAAGGTGCCAGTTTACATCACCGCCTGGGCGGGAGCGGGATGAGCCGGATCGGGGTTATTTCACGACCCGCTCCCAGATCAACGTGTTCTTAACGACGGGCGCGGTGAGTTCCGGAGTATCGATGCGCAACGACATACGGTTATTCCCCTGAAATGTAAACCATCGCTTGGTAGACTTGCCAACCGCATTGGGGGTTTGATTGATCTCGTAATGCCGGATTATGAATCCCTCCTTCGCGTGGAGCTCGACGGTGCCGCAGTAGGCGCCGAAGCCCTTGATCGCGGACAAGCCTTCCTCCGGCGTCGGAGCGGTTTCCGACTTCCATAACGGCCGATTCGGATTCATACTGACGAAACACATGTGAGTGGCATTGCTGTCAAACATGGCGTAGGCGACGCTATTTGCGCCTTCCCTCGTCGTCCCGTCAGCGAGGCGCTCCGGATTGGATACCAGCCGCCACATGCCGGCGAACTGCTTGGCGATGTCATTGTTGGACTGATGATCCTGGGCGAAGGCTAGCGTCGCGAAGGAGAGCGAGGCAGAAAAAGCAGTAATTGCCAAGCGTTTCGTCATGCTGGAATCGTACCATCGCGGTTCGATCGAACATTCCTGAAAACACCCAGCGGCAACATAAATGCGGAGCGGCCGAGTGCACGATCGTATTGGAGGATAGATCTTGCGAAGTGCTGCGAGTCCTGCTCCTCGATTGACTCGTCCTTCACGGGTCTTGCCTACTGCTTTCCACGGTGAACGACCCTACCATCGGCCTCCATCATGTCGCCCGGCTCTATGCCGGCAGGACAGGCGCCGACATACTTCTGGTCCATGATCATCGTCGACGCGCTGATTCCGTAGAAGGCCGGATTGTAGGTGGTGCTGCTCTCGGTGTGAGTAGCATTGGCGCCGCTCGCCGTTGTGATTCCTTTCGTATGAATCGTCGTTCCCCGCACCAGGCACTCGGATTCGGACTCGTATTTAGATCCGGAATCATTGTCGGTGTGGATTTTGCAGGTCGCCGATCGGGCTTTAGCTTGCGCCCGCACACGGTCGTCATAGGCGTGATTGCGGCAGATGGATCGCGTACCTTCGGTCTTCTTGTCGCCGGGCTGATCGGTGCTTACCGTATGGATGGACCAGAGGCCTTCCTTCAGTGACGGCGGCTCGGCGCCACGAACAGAAACCGCCGCCATGTACACGACGGCAGTGGACGCAACGAGTAATCGCTTCATATATTTCAATTATATGAGTCTCCCTTTCGTAATTGGCTTTTCTCACGCGATGAGCCAGACACGGCTCGTGCAACGTGCAGTTTCCACGGAACCTATCGACGTGGAGGGATCCTCAATAAGCTCGGCCCCAGACGTGACCGCATACGAGTGCGATTCCCGTCCAAACGGAGTTTATTTATACGTTCACTCAATGGGGGACTTCGTTTGTGAACGCGTGCTGGCCACCGACTAAAGCCGAGGTATCAGCGAAAAGCGAAACGCTAGAGACCCCAAAACTCCCTCCCGATTTCGAGGGAGGGAGCATGAGTTGAAGCAGGAAGCGTTACCGGTTCGCGAACTTTTCTTCCTGCTTCTCTTTCTTGTCGTGCGGAGCACCGATGCCCTGCCGCTGCCGATCTTCTTTGATATCATCTACGCCCATCTTCTGAGAATGCTCGGCCTGCCGGTTCTGCGAGTCTTTCGGGTTCTGGCCCTTCTTCGGTTGGTTTTGGTGGCCGTGCTGGGTGTCTTGCCTGCTCTGTTGGTCTTTTGTTTGGCTCATCGTGGAACTCCTTCCACTGTAGGAGACGATTGAGGACGCGGAAACATTGCAGGGAAAGATTACCGAATCGAGCGGCTTCAAATTGATATACTTGCGGCCGCCTAAGTCAAACACTTGCCGACGACCCAGGCTGCCCAGCGTCGGATTCGTCGACCTTAGGACGACTTATCCAGGGTCCTCTCGAGCGCCGCCACGAACTGCTTCAGGCTCACCCCGAACGCACGACAGAACGCCCGCAGTTCGATCACGTCGATGCGCCGTTCCCCTCGCTCGCACTTGCTGACGAACGTCTGGGTCTCACCGATCTTACGGGCGAGTTGCGCTTGAGTAAGGCCGGCTTTTTGTCGAGCCTTCTTCAACACCTTCAGGAAAACGGCGTAACGTGCCGAGTGGATAGATTTTTCCATTGCGTTTCGGGTCGTTCGAAACGCAACGAGATCAGGCTACAGCCTAAGATCGAATAGTCCAAAATGGACTATACTTGGCTCCTGTAGCGAATGTTGGAGGTCCCTATGAAAGGTGCGGGAGCTGTCACGTTAGCCATTGGCATATTGTGCTTGCCGCTCAGTGGTCAACAATTCTGGGGCGGAACTAAGTTCGGCATGACAAGATCCTCGTAAGGTAAAAATATTCAAACCATCAGCGGCACTATAAGATAGACGAAGCATGCGGAACAAAAGATGGCTTCGACTTTTGGCTTACGTGACCGGTTCCGTCAACCAAGAACTTTTGCTGCGGAACGAGTATTTGGCAACCGAGAACCGGATTCTCCGAACCAAGCTGCCGACACGACTGCGACTTTCCAATCCGGAACGGGTCAGGCTGGCGGAGATTGGGAAGCGTCTGGGACGCAAAGCCCTTCGAGAAGTCGCCTGCGTGGCAAAGCCTGACACCATCCTGGGCTGGTATCGCAAACTTGCGGCTCAGAAGTTCGATGGGTCCAGACACAGGCAGTATCCTGGCCGTCCACGTGTGGCTCCCGAGGTCGAGGCGTTGATTGTCCAGATGGCGAAAGAAAATTCGGGGTGGGGCTACGACCGGATCGTCGGAGCGCTGGCGAACTTAGGTCATGTGCTGTCAGATCAGACGGTGAAGAACATACTCCGCCGGCACGGGATCGCACCCGCGCCGAAACGCAGTCAGGTGACCACTTGGAAGGACTTCCTGGCCACACATATGAATGTGATGGCCGGTTGCGATTTCTTCACTGTAGAAGTCTTAAGCTGGCGAGGATTAGTGACGTACTACGTGCTGTTCTTTCTCCATTTGGAGAGCCGCCGCGTGCACATCGCTGGAATTACGAAGCATCCGGACCAGGAATGGATGGAACAAATGGGCCGTATCGCAACCCAGGACGAGTGGGGCGTTCTGAATTCCTGCCGCTACGTGCTTCATGACCGCGACAAAAAGTTCTGCGCTGCCTTTCGGTCGACGTTGGCAACCGGCGGCGTGAAGACGATTCCATTGCCTGCCCGCAGTCCGAACCTGAATGCTTTTGCCGAACGATGGGTCCGCTCCGTCAAGCAAGAATGCCTATCCAAGGTGATCCTATTCGGTGAGGGCTCGCTGTCGAGGGTGCTGCGCGAATACAGCCGCCATTATCATCACGAACGGAATCATCAAGGGAAAGGTAACCAGTTGTTGTTTCCCAAGGCAAGTCACCAACGGTACCGGCGAGTCAGTTCGATAGCTTGTCGCCAGCGACTAGGTGGGTTACTCAAATACTACTGCCGCGCTGCATGAATATTTTTACCAAACGGGTATGAATTCCGCGCTCGGCGCGTAGTGCGCGAATTCATCTCCGATTCCACACTTACTCCGCTAACTTCAGGGTGGGCCATACCGGCGGCTTGGTAATTCACGTAAATAGCAACCTCTCGGCAATGCAAATTTACGAGTCGCCCGATCCGGGATTGCTATGGGGCGAAAGCGGCGCCGTCCTATTCGCCGGGCTTGAGCCCGGGGCGCTCGACGATCTCGATCTTCGCGCCGGCGGGTCCGGCCACGTAGGAGAAATTGATCGCGGGACCGTTCGGGAGCGCGCAGCGGGCGCGGTTCGCTAGTCACCGTCACACCTTTGGCGCGCAGGCCGTCGATCGTCTTCGCCAGCGGGCCCGTGGAGCGCAAGCCGATGTGGTCGATGGCGTGCCCTTCGCTGGGCTCCGCGTCGCCCTTCTGCACGAGGATCCACATGTCGCTGAAGCCGGCGCGCGCTGTACTTGATGGCGTCGATGCGTCCCTTGAGCTTGCGTGCGCTCGCCGCCGAACTTCGCCAGCAGCCAGCTGAAAACCTCCTCCGGGTCCGGCCCGCGCAGATGGATGTGATGCAGCCCGAGCAGTTCCGGATCCTGCACCACTTCGATGCGCGTGCCCCACGGGTCTTCGACGAACGCGAGCTTGAAGAGCCCAGGCACGTCGCGCATCGGCGTGACGATCTTGATGCCCGCCGCTTCGAATTCCTTCATCTTCGCGTCGAGGTCCGGGAACGAGAAGCCCAGGTGATCGATCGCGCTTCCGCTGCTCGGCTTCGCGTCCGCTTTCGTGCATGAACAGGAGCCGCGTGCTGCCGAACATCAGCCGGTCCGGGCCTCCGTGAGCACGGCTGCGCCGAAGTACTTCTCGTACCAATCGGCGGCCGCTGCCGGATCGGGCACATTCAGATGGATGTGGTCGTAGGGAAATGTCTGCGCCGCGGCGGGGAGGGCAGCAGTCCACAGAGCGAGGCACGCCAAAGCGGTCGAAAGGATGGACCGTCGCATAAAAGAAACTCCTTCCACATCTGATCCTTGTTGCTGGATGACCCGTATGGCCGAATGATTCGTGTTGCTGGATCGAGATCCAGTCTACCCTATTCCTAGATCTCACCAGCGCCCCCCGGTGTGGCGTGTGGCGCGGCCGAGGCAAGTACCGCAAATGATGGTTCTGGGATGCTCCCAGGCGTGCGCGGAGGCGGTATTTCCCAGGGAAACACCAGATAGCAAATTAAAGTTTTACAGTAAATTTGCCGAAACTTTGTGTGGATATCCCGAGTTCCCGCGACCATGCTTGGAGCGCGGCAGCCTGGGAAACGTGAGATCCGATCTTGTGAAGCCTCTCGACGAAACCACCGATCATACGGAAGGAAGACGATTCAAATGAGGGACCGAAGAGTTCATGCCCGGATTCCAGTGGCCTTTCAGGTTTGCGTGACGGTAGTCACGACTCCAGAGATCTCTGCTTCAGGAGAGGTCCAAGATATATCGAAATCCGGCCTCGGCGTCTTTCTGCCGATCCCGCTCCCGGAGGGATGTCTGGTCAGGCTGGATATCGCAGACAGCGTATTGTACGGATTTGTCGGCCATTCCGAAGAATGGCCCATTTTTTCGAAACCGTCTTTCGCCCGCAATAAGTTATGGTCTGAATCGAATATGCCCGCCGACACCCTCTCTGAACGGCGTTTTCACACCGGGATTGACATCGTCGAAGTTGCGATGGGAACCTCAGGTTTATCCCAACTATTGAAAACGACTCTGGAAGAGGCGCTGCCGAACCTGGAGACATCGTCCTCGATCCCGGCGTAACTGAAACGCTTCTGACGTCCCCCAGCGGCCGCTCTGCAATTGCCTCAAACACTGCGATTTTTTGCCGAATTGCGCTTCAGAGCGAGTTCGCTTTTTAAATTTAAATTCCGCTGGAGAGGGAGCGCTTGTTCTTCGGAATGGACGCTTCCCCTCTCCCTTCAGAACTGGAACCCAAAAAACTCAATATCGTACTAGCAGCCCGTGGTAAATCTTTTGTGAACGAGTGACCTTGAATCTACCTGCGTCGTCTTTAGATATATGGGGATGGGGCGGAAGAAGGATCGGGAAAAACAACAGGGGTTGTGGGTGGCGGCGAGCGAGATTGCGACTACGCCGGGGCACGTGTTTTACGAGCAACTGAACACGGTCTTGAACGCAGAGAAGTTTGACCAGCGCATCGAAGCGATCTGCCGGAAGTATTACAAGAGCAACTCCGGGCGCCCATCGATCACGCCGGGAACCTATTTCCGGATGCTGCTGTTGGGCTACTTCGAAGGCATCGAATCCGAGCGCGGGATGGCGTGGCGCGCAGCCGATTCGCTGAGCTACCGCAAGTTCCTGGGTTACGATCTGAGCGAGCCGACACCGGACCACTCGACAGTGTCGCGGACCAGGCGTCTGTACTCGGTTGAGACGCATCGCGCGGTGATGAAGTGGGTGCTGAAGATTCTGCGTAAGCACGGCCTGGCGGATGGGCAGAGCGTGTGTATCGACGCCACCACCTTGCAGGCCAACGCGTCGATGAAGAGTCTGGTGCGGCGCGATACGGGCCAGACCTACGACGACTACCTGCGGCAGTTGGCCGCGGCCGAAGGCGTGGAGAATGCCAGCAAAGAGCAGTTGGCGCGGCTGGACCGCAAGCGCAAGAAGAAGGCGTCGAATGACGATTGGACCAATCCCAACGACCCGTCGGCGCGCATTACCAAGATGAAAGATGGACGCACGAAGCTGGCGCACAAGGCCGAGCATGCGGTGGATCTGGCCTCGGGCGCGGTGTTGGCGGTGACGGTGCAGCCGGCCGATCGCGGCGATACGGCGAGTTACGTGGAGACGCTCGACGCCGCGCAGCGCGAAGCCGGGAAGGCGCATCCGGCGGGCATCGAGGAAGTCGTGATGGACAAGGGCTATCACAGCGGCGCGGTGTTGGTGGACTTAGCGGAGCGAGAGATTCGCAGTTATGTGCCGGAACCGGAGCGCGGCCCGCGCCACTGGTCGGGCAAGCGCATAGAGCAACGTTGTGTGTACGCGAATCGGCAGCGGGTACGGGCGGCGCGGTCGAAGCGATTACAGAAACTGCGGGGCGAGTTGTGCGAGCGGAGCTTTGCGCACTGCTACGAAACGGGCGGCATGAGGCAGGTCTATGTGCGGGGTTCCGACAATGTGTTGAAGCGGATGCTGGTGCAGGCGGCGGCGTTCAACATAGGATTGCTGCTGCGGAAGCTGAGCGGATGGGGCAAGCCGCGGCAAGCTCAGGGACGGAGAATCGCATTGACTGCACTCCTATTCGCTGTATCCGTCGTCCAGGACGCATACAGCGCCGCTCAAAACTGGTTGCACAACTCCGCTCGCGATCTTTTTCTACAAATCACCACCGCCCCCGGCCGGCAGGACCTTCCTCAATAGAGGCATTTCCGCCACGGGCTGCTAGAAGCCAGGACCGGCAATCCCATGATCGCGAAGCCAAATGCCCACGCTTCAAACACGCGTGCGGAGATTCCTTTTTGGATGCAGTATCTCATTGACAGTCCAATGTATGCGGCGAGAAACGCTGCACGTCACGTTGAAGAGCTAAGCGGCGGGCAATGAATTGTCGCCAATTTTATTCTTTAGAGCGCGAAAATAGGCCCAGCAGGCGACTGGCGAAGTCGTCCGACAATCCCAGCTTGCGTTTGATCTTCGAATAAACCGAGACCGCTTGCTTGTCAACCCAGATCAGCGCGGCCTTGCTCTTGGCGTCTTTCGGGCGGGCACGATAGTTGGTGGAACGGGCATTTACGCCCAACTCCTCCGTATAGAAGTACAGCGCGACGCTCTTGCGCGTGACCGTCGCAGGACACCGCAAGGGATCGGGGAAACCGTGATACGAGGTCCGGTCAGTGCTGAAGATTACCGCATGGTTGAGCAACGGCGGTACCTTGACAATGCAACGCGTCATATTGCGGTCCCATAGTTCAATCGCGCCGCCCCAGTCTTCCTGCCAGTTTTCATTCAGATACAGAATCAGGTTTACTCTCCGCCGCCAGTTGGGGTGGTGGTGATGGACCGTGAAGTCCGCGTGCATATTCAAAAAGCCTCCCGGGCCGCTTTGGTGGAGGCCGCCGCCTTCGAGGCTTGGATCCGCAATTAGTTTGGGAATTCCGGTCAGTTGTGACAGCCAGGTGGTGAATTCGGCTCCATTCAGTTCGTCGACTAAGCGGCCGAGGCCGTCCGGCATGTGTTCGCGCTTGCTAAGGCCTAGCTTATTTTCGTTGTAGTGCTTATATTGAGTCCATGCCGGGGAGCCGTGCTCGGGGAACTCTTGCGCAAGTTGGCGCGCGAACGCTGAATCCAGGAAGCGCTCCAGGTGGATGTGAGGAAACGGCTCAGCACTCTGGTAGGACGCGGAGAGTGACTCCACCGCGCCACTCTCGAACCATGGCTCGACTCGTGCTCCCATAGGCCTTTGATCGGCAGGATATCAGAAAGGACCTAGCGAACGTGACTGAGGCCGGGTCGCTAGTGAATGAACGCGTGTTACGATTGTCGGCGGTTTTGCTAGGTCAAATAAGGCGCTGCTGCCAAGGCACCGCTGCGCGGCTGTTCCGCGGCCTCTTGCGCGCAGTCCGGCGAGACGAACGGAAGCCGATTTTCTCCTTTGTTCATCAGCTTTTCGTCAGCGAAACCTGCCCATTTGGCAGTGACCGCACCGGCTCCGGTAGTGTCCTAAATTGAAATCCATAGGCTTAGGTTGCGGCATTCAACGTGCTCCGTATCCACTCAGAAATCGTCATCTGTTTAGCCTTGGCTTTGGCCGCGATGCGCTTCAAGTCGTCGGCATTGAACCGCACGGGCACGATGCGCCCCTTTGCATCGCCTTTGGGCAGCTTCGGGCGTCCGGGCTTCCTAGTTTTCTTCTGCGGTTCCAAGGTTCCTGAATTCCTGAATGATTGCCGCTCTCACGGCGTCCTGTGCTGATTTGATCGGGTGCGCGTGGAGCACCGTCACATGGCGTCTAGGATTAGCGGGATCGTCGGTATCGTGCGCCCAGGCGTAAGCCCTAAAGGCTGTCGGATGGCCCTTCAAATCGAATACCTCTACGATCCCATCCCACACGGTTTTACCCTGAAAGACTTCCCTTACCGGAACGCTTGCGACGTGCTCAGATTCCACGCCATGCAACCTCCGAATCACATCCTGTAGTTCTTGGATGTAACTCACGATGCCGCCTTTACAAGATCGCTCACGTTCCAAAATTCAGAAGTGACTCCCGCAGCCATCGCCGGAGTGCAACGCACCGTGCTGTGGCGCTTCACAAAGTTGTAGTAAGCGAAGTGCAGGCCGACCGCAGCCTCAAAGTTTTCCAGTTTCTTGCTGAATGCCAGCGTCAAGCGAGTTAGGCGGCGCATGTGCAGCCGCGTGGTGGCATTCAGGCGTTCGATATAGCTGGTCGAGACTAGATTCAGGTCCGGCCAGCCGATAATCATTTTCTTCTCAGACGAAACGAAATCGGGAGCGCTGTAGCGACGATTATCGGTCACTTCCTCACGCCCATAGGTCTTGACGATCTGAGCATAATCGACACCCGCACCGAATGATGCTTCAATCGCTTCCACGTAAGCCCTGAGGCCGTCCGTCGAAATCTGAACTCGGTTAGCCATCCGAGATTTCACATCTTCAACAAAAGCGAATGCGGTCGAATTAACGCGCTTCCCGACTTTGAATGCTGGCACCAGTTTGGTATCGGCGTCGATGGCACAGAATGTCCAAAAGCTACCGAGTTCGCTGCTATCGTCCAGCTTCAAATTGCGGTCTTTCTTCCCAACAAACCCCCAAATTTCGTCCATCTCCAGGCGTTCGCAGGGCAGGTTACGCATCTTCGCATCCATCAGTGCCGTGCAGCCTTGGCCTACGCGAACACCAAGCCGCATAATCGTATCGCGATGAACGCCAGTGAGTCGTTCGATAGAGCGGATGCTGGAGCCCTCGCAAAGCGATCCGATGATTGCGATTTGCTTCTCTGCGCTGAGTACGTTTGCCATGTAATTAGTGTATTACAATAATAAGGCGGCGTCAAGTAGTTTTTGTGTTACGCTAAATCTGCCCAAACATCCATGGGAAGAAAAAAACGACGAGCAAAAAAACAAAACCGCCAACAAGGGCCAAAGCAACCGCCGCCGCCAATACCTCCCCGATCACAGCCCTTATTGGATTGGCACAAGATTCCCGGATGGATATGGGGCGTATTGGTGTTTCTAACCCTGGTAATAACGTTTCTTCAGGGGATACCTTGGCTTTCTGTTGATGAAGGTTCTGCTTTAGATTCGCGTAATCCATACTCGACTCTTTTCTCCGTTACAAATGGGGGCTATGTTCCGGTTTCCGACCTGGATGCTGTCTGCATGCCTTCGGTTGAATTCAGTTCCGGGGGATACATCCGAGACAGCAGCATGGAGTTCCCTAGCTTTGCCCAGTATCTAGCGCACTCCGGGCGCGCTACGATCCCGTGTTTTAGAACAATAGCATTCAATGGCCCGAACGCCCCGAAAATTACCAGCGCCGAACTGACGGTTACCATCGCGTATTCCATCTATCCCCTCAAATGGCGGATTCTACGAAGACACCAAACATTTAGGTTCAGGGCTATAAGTGGGCAGTCAGGAACGCTCAACTGGACCTTCCTCAGTTGAGGGAAACCATAAGCCAAAAGGCATACTAGAAACTGCATTTAACACCCTGATTCTTTAGATGCTTCGTGAATTTCGGCATCTTGGCAAATTAGGACACAACCCCGGCTCCTTCCGGGTTGACACTATCATCTTTCTTCTGATAGACTGCTTGCGCTGCGAGTCAGGTCGATACTCGACTTGCATATTGAGATATTCGGCGGTTAAGGCGATTGTAGGGGACACGATCTCCGCGAGCGAACCCACCGCACGTTAAGGAGAATAGAATGAAACGCTTGTTTTACACGGTAGCCTTGTCGGCTGCTTTAGGAGCGGTGGCGGCCCTGGCCCAAAACGCACCACCTGCTTCCGCCGATCCCTACGCAAATAATGCGAACGCAGGAACCATGAAGTTTCCCCTCGCTGCGCCCGCGGGCAAGGACAGCGATGCAATGCACAAAGCCCTCCCCGGCGGCGTCAATAAGGGAGTGCCGGACGAGAAGACCTGGCAGTACGGCCCGGACTTCAGCCCAAAGGGCGGCTCCCAGATCTGGAATCCGGTTATGGCCAAGATGAAGGCCGGCGGAAAAGTGACTGGCGGCACAGTTTTCAGCGCAACCGATCCCGTTACTTATTGCGCAATGGCGAATGCCGGTTACGATTTCATCTGGACCGAAATGCAGCACTCCACGCATGACTGGAATCAAGTTTCCAAGATGTGGAGCACTTGTCCGCACGCCAAGGCGGTTCCCGGCGCGCGCGTAGCGTTCGCCAACGAGCGTGAGATTCAACATGCCACAGACGCGGGCGCGTTGGTGGTCGTGGTTCCCACGGTCCGCTCGGAGGAAGAAGCCATTGAAGCGCGGGACTGGACCTTCTTCCCGCCGCTCGGCAAGCGCAGCCTCGGCGGCGGCACGGGCTTTTCTCCGGAAATGTGGGGGAACGTCCCCGGCGGATATCGCCAGACTGCTAACGACAACATCGTGCTGATCCTGATGATCGAGACGGTGGACGGCGTGAAAGACGCTTATAAAATCGCCAAAGTACCGGGTGTGACCGCTGTCTTCGCAGCTAGCGGCGATCTGGGCAACTTCTCGGGCTACAAGCAGGGGACGCCGGATTACGAACGCTTGATCAACACAGTACACGACGCCGCGATTACGGCCGGCAAGCGGCTGTGCGGACCGTACGCATGGCGGGATCGTCCGGACTTCACTTGCTTCCAGGCCGGCAGCGAGTTGGCCGCAATCGCGAGAGGCGTCTCGGATGAACTGGGACCGTTGAAGAACACCCAGGGCAGAGTTGAAGTGGGGCCCTACGCGGAAAAAAGGTAGAGTTACCTTGCGGACGGAGATGCCCGCAAGGCTAGGAATAATGTAGTGGATCCGGGAGGGCGCAATCTGGCTCTCCCGGATTTGTTTGTGGGCATGAACTTTACGAAGACCGGGCTGACGAGTGAGATAGACTGGTAGCGCTCAGAAATCGAGTTCCATGTTCCTTCGGGACCACGTGGTCAAAGAATGGAGAAAATCGATGTGGAGATTTCGTCGTAGCGCGCGCCCCAGGGTTGTAGTTTCCTCTCCGATGAAGCATTTAGCAATCAATTTTTCGTGGGCGGCTGTCGTTTGTGCGGGCTTACTGTGCGTGGTTATGCCGGCGAGCGCACAGATGGGCGCGAAAAACGGGGAATGGCCTACGTACGGAGGCGATCTCGGGAACACGCGCTACTCGCCGCTCGATCAGATCAACGCATCCAACTTCGACAAACTGCAGGTCGCCTGGCGCTTCAGCACGGCCAACCTGGGTCCGCGTCCCGAGTACAATCTGGAGGCCACGCCCCTGATGATTGGGGGAGTGGTTTACTCCGTGGCCGGATCGCGGCGCGACGTGGTGGCTCTCGACGCGACCAACGGCGAATTGCTGTGGGTTCATGGCGAAAACGAGGGCAAGCGCGGGGAGGACGCGCCGAGAAGACTGTCGGGCCGCGGCTTGGCTTACTGGACGGATGGCCGCGAACAGCGCATCCTCTATGTCACACCGGGTTACCGCCTGATCGCCCTCGACGCGAAAACCGGCAACCGGATACCATCGTTCGGCAACGCGGGCGAAGTGGACCTGAAACTCCAGGACGATCAGGATATCGATCTCGTCACCGGCGAAGTGGGGCTGCACTCGGCTCCGGTGGTGACGGGGAATACGATCATCGTCGGCGCCGCCCACTTGGCGGGTGGCGATCCGAAAACCAAGAGCAATGTGAAGGGCTATGTGCGTGGATTCGATGTGAAGACCGGCAAACGCCTGTGGATCTTCCACACCATCCCCAAGCCCGGGGAATTCGGCTACGACACCTGGGAAAAGGACTCCGCCGATTACACCGGCAACACCGGCGCATGGGGACAGATCAGCGTCGATGAAGACCTGGGATTGGCCTACTTACCGGTTGAATTGCCGACCGGCGACTATTACGGCGGGCATCGCCCGGGCAACGGCTTGTTCGGCGAAAGCATCGTTGCGGTAGACCTCAAGACCGGTCAGCGGAAATGGCATTATCAACTGGTTCACCATGGCATTTGGGACTGGGACATTCCGTGCGCTCCGATGCTAGTGGACTTCACGCTCAACGGCCGCACGGTAAAGGCTGTAGCCCAGCCGACCAAGCAGTCGATCTTGTATGTATTCGATCGCGCCACGGGTAAGCCCATCTGGCCAATCAACGAGGTGCCGGTGCCGCAGGGAGATGTGCCAGGCGAGAAGTATTCGCCCACGCAACCCATGCCGACCAAGCCTCCAGCGTATGGCCGCACCGGAACGTCGGTTGACGAGTTGATCGATTTCACTCCCGCGCTGCGGGCGGAGGCGATCAAAGTAGCGTCGCGATATAAAATGGGCCCCATTTTCACACCGCCGTCCCTGAGCAAAGCAGAAGGTCCGCTTGGCACGCTGGTCGCTGGATGCTGCCAGGGTGGAACCGGATGGCCGGGCGGGTCTTATGATCCCGAGACGCATTTGCTCTACACCTTCGCCTGGTCAAACGTTACTTCCCTTGGGCTGGTGCCTCCCGCTCCTGGCCAGTCCGACATGAATTATGTCTCGGGCGTGGCGCGGCCGGCGGCTGTTGCCGGTGGCCCTCGCGACCCGGCTGGAGAGGGCTTCCCACGCGGTTTGACGGTCGAGGGACTGCCGCTCTTCAAGCCGCCGTACGGTTCGATCGTCGCGATCAATATGGATAAAGGCGAGATTGCCTGGTCGATTGCTCACGGCGAGACGCCGGATAATATTCGAAATAGTCCGGCGCTGAAGGGTTTGACGATTCCGCGCACCGGGCGCGGCGGCCTCGTCGGCATCTTGACCACGAAAACTTTAGTGATTGCGGGCGAGCGCGGAACCTTTACTAATCCGGCCGGTAAAGTAGGTGCATTGCTCCGCGCATACGACAAAGCGACCGGGAAAGATGCGGGCGCGGTTTACATGCCGATGGGGCAGACTGGTTCGCCCATGACCTATATGGCGGGCGGCAAACAATATATCGTGATTGCGATCGGTGGTCCCGGATTCCCGGGCGAACTGATCGCATATAGGCTTCCGAATTAGAGAACGAACCGCGCCACTGTCGGGCCCCAGCGATACCGGCGGCATGTCATCTTCTCGGTTGACTTCGATTTGGCCTGAATGTACGATCAAGTTCTCTGCCACGGCGAGATCGCGCGGCGTACCGGGAGGGTCGGTTTGCGACAAGCATTGAGGAACTCGATGATAGCCACGACGGCGGTCGCGGGCATGCTCTCACTGGCGGCGCTGCCGGCGGCGGCGCAGGCGACGATATCCAGAGGTCCGCGGACCGCGGACGGCAAACCTAATCTCAATGGGATCTGGCAGGTTCTAACCGAGGCTAACTGGGATCTGGAGGGCCATGCGGCGGCTGCCGGTCCGATGATTCCGCTGGGCGCCATCGGCGCGATGCCGCCAGGGCAGGGCGTCGTCGAAGGCGAGGAGATTCCGTATAAACCGGAAGCTCTGGCGACCAAGAAAGCAAACTTTGCGAACCGCCTGAAGCTGGACCCGGAAGTAAAGTGCTATCTGCCGGGCGTTCCGCGCGCCACCTACATGCCGTTCCCGTTTCAGATTGTGCAAACGCCGAAATTTATCCTGATCAGCTACGAGTACGCGAACGCGGCGCGCACCATCTATATGGAAGATCCGGGACCGGCCCCGGTGGATAGCTGGATGGGACAGTCCGTGGGTCATTGGGAAGGCGATACGCTGATAGTGGACGTGACGGGATTCAACGACCAAAGCTGGTTCGACCGCGCGGGCGACTATCACACCGACGCCTTGCATGTGGTGGAGCGCTACACGCCGCATGGGCCGGATACCCTGATGTATGAGGCCACCATAGAGGACAAGAACGTCTTCACCAGGCCGTGGAAGATCAGCATGCCGGTGTACCGCCGCCTGGAGAAGAACGTGCAGCTAATGGAATTTAAGTGTGTGGAATTCGTGGAAGAATTGATGTACGGGCAGTATCGCAAAAAGCCTGCAAAGCAATAGGAGAGCCTTTAGCCATGCGTTTTTGGATCGCGACGCTGATCAGTGTGGCGTGCTGGGCTGCGCCGCCGCCGGCTCCTGCCAGCTATGTTCCGCCACGCACCGCTGACGGCCAACCGGACATTCAAGGTGTTTGGAATAATGCCACGCTTACGCCGCTGGAGAGGCCGGCAGACCTTGCTTCGAAGGCCTTCTTTACGCCGGCGGAAGCCGCTGCCTACGAAAAGCGGGCCGCGGACCTGAACAATCGGGATCGCCGCGGCACCGATGCGGCATCGGACCTGGCGGGCGCCTACAATCAGGCGTGGTTCGACCGCGGGTCCAAGGTGGTGCCCACGCTGCGAACGTCATTAATCATCGACCCGGCCGACGGTAAGATTCCGTATAACGCGGAAGGTCAGAAGCGCATGGCTGCAGCAGCCGAGTATGCGCGCGCGCATTCGACGGACGGTCCGGAAGACTTGGCGCTGGCCGACCGGTGCATCTTGTGGGCAACGGCGGGGCCACCGATGCTGCCGGGTCCTTACAACAGCAACTACCAGATTTTCCAGGCGCCTGGTTATGTGGCCATCTTAATTGAAATGATTCACGACGTGCGGATCATTCCGTTGGACCGTCGTCCGCATTTGCCGGGCAGCGTGCGGCAGTGGCTGGGCGACTCGCGGGGACACTGGGAAGGCAATACGCTGGTGGTGGAGACCGCGAACTTCACGGACAAGTCGCATTTTCGCGGGGCCACCGAGAACATGCGGCTGATTGAACGGTTCACGCGCACGAACGCGAACACGCTCACTTACGAATTCACGGTGGAGGATCCGGCGACTTTCGCAAAGCCGTGGACCGCCTCGATTCCCATGGCCAAGTCGGCTGGACCAATTTACGAGTATGCGTGCCATGAGGGGAACTATGCCGTTCCCGGGATTCTCGGGGGAGCGCGCGCGCAGGAAAAGAACTCTGCCCAGGCGGGCGCGAAATAGAAGGAGTATTCATGCGATCAACAACAAAAATTGGCTTGGCGATGGGCGCGGCGCTGCTGGCGGCGGCTCCGGTGTGGGCGCATCACGCGTTCGCGGCGGAGTTCGACGGCAAAAAGCCGGTGAAGCTCGAAGGGACCGTGACCAAGATGGAATGGATCAATCCGCACGCCTGGATCCACATCGACGTAAAGGACCCGGACGGCAAAGTAACGAATTGGATGGTGGAGTGCGGCACCCCCAATACACTGCTGCGCCGCGGTGTTAACAAGAACTCCGTGACTGCGGGAATGGAAATCGTAGTCGAGGGATATCAGGCGAAGGACGGTTCGAATAAAGCGAATGGCCGAGACGTGACCTTCCCGGATGGCAGGAAAGTATTCCTGGGTTCCACGGGAACCGGCGCCCCGGGCGACGCGCCCGAGAAGTAGCCCTATCGCGACATGCGCTGTAAACTTGCCGGCGCCGCAATCGCGCTGAGTATCGCTCTTTCCGCCGCTCAGATTCCAAAGTTCGAGCCGGATCCATCGTGGCCGAAACCGCTTCCCAACAACTGGATGCTGGGGCAGGTCTCCGGCACGTCGGTGGATTCGCACGATCACATTTGGGTGCTGCATCGTCCGCGCACCTTGAACGAACATGATCGCTACGGCGAGACCGGGAAGGGCGATTGCTGCTTTCCCGCGCCTGCGGTGATTGAGTTCGACCAGGCGGGCAATGTGGTGCAAGCCTGGGGCGGGCCGAGCAAGCACGGAAGTGGGCAAAGCTACGAATGGCCCGATAACGAGCACGGAATTTTCGTCGATTCGAAGGACAATGTATGGATCACGGGCAACGGCGATAAAGACGCGCAGATTCTGAAGTTCACGAAGAGCGGGAAATTTCTGCTGCAGATCGGTCATCACGGCAAGAGCGGCGGCAGCAATGATACGGAGAATTTGGGGCGTCCCGCGGGCGTGGCGGTTTATGGCAATGAGGTTTTCGTGGCGGACGGCTATGGGAACCGGCGCGTGATCGTCTTCGATGCCGATACCGGCGCTTACAAGCGCCACTGGGGCGCCTACGGGAATAAACCCGAAGATAGCGCGCCGCGCGCTCGCGTTTATCAGGGGCCGGGTTCGCCGCAGTTTAACCTGGTGCACGGCATTCGCATTTCAAACGACGGTCTGGTGTATGTGGGCGACCGCGTCAACAATCGCATCCAAGTTTTTCGGCTAGACGGCACGTTCGTCAAAGAGAACTACATCGAGCGGAAAACCTCGGGGGCGGAAGGTACGGCGTTCGATATCGCGTTCTCGCCCGACAAACAGCAGCAGTTCTTCTACGTGCCGGATGGAAGCAATAAGAAAGTGGACATCGTGAATCGCGAAACCCTGGAGATCCTGGGCTTCTTCGGCGGGCATGGCGGCCACGGAGTTGGCGATTTCTTTCACATTCACAGCGCCGTGACGGATTCGAAGGGCAACATCTATATTGGCGAGGTCAACAACGGCCGCCGCGTGCTGCGCTGGAGTTATAAAGGAATGGCCGCACAGTAGCGCACGCTACTCGGCGATCCAGAGGTTTTCAGCGAAGGGCCACTCGGTGTCGACCCACTGCGCTTCGCAGCGGAAGCCGCTCGATTGAGCCATACGGAGAACATCTGCCAGGGTGTACTTGTGGCTGCTCTCGGTCCAGATGGTTTCACCTTCTTCGAAGACCACGGACAGATCCGCCTTTTCGATCGCGACGCGCTGTCTGCGGTTCGATCGCAGATGCATTTCAACGCGGCACGCGGTGCTGTCGAAGCGCGCGACGTGATCGAACTCGGAGAGATCGAATTGGCCGTCCAGTTCGCGATTGATGCGCCCCAGCAAGTTTAAGTTGAAGGCCGCAGTGACGCCGATGGGATCGTCGTACGCCGCCAGCAGCACTGGCGCGGGCTTTGCCAGATCGGTTCCGAGGAGCAACGAGTCGCCCGGTTGCAGCAAACCGCGCACTTCCTGAAGGAAGTTTGCTGCCGCCGGAGGATCGAAATTTCCGATGGTGCTACCGAGGAATAAAACCAGCAGCGGCTTCGCATGACGGCGGGAGGCAGCCACTTCCGCCAGACCATCAAGGTAATCGCGCTCCAAACCGAGAATGCTGATGGCCTGGATGTCGGCGACTTCGCGCTTGCACATCGCCAGCGCGGCGGGCGAGATTTCGATGGGGTAGTAGGAGGTGGGATCGCGGACGCATAGCGCTTCGAGGAGTCCCCGCGTCTTCTGGCCGCTGCCGCTGCCCAATTCGGCGACAGTCAGGGGGGTATGTAGACGCCCCACGATTTCGGCGGCGTGCTTGCGTAGGATGCGATCCTCAGCGCGCGTCAAGCCATATTCGGGAAGCGCGGTAATGACATCAAACAAGCGCGAGCCAACGGTATCATAAAGATATTTTGAGGGGAGTTCCTTTTGACTCGGCTTGGTGAGCCCCGCCTGAACGTCTGCTGCGAAACTTTGTTCAAAGATAGATAGTTCAGTGGAAGCGATCATGGGGGTGTTCCTTTTTGTGGAGTCTTTGTGGCTAACTGTCCACGCAGCGAAAACCTGCGTACACGTAAGGATAGTGGGGCTGAAACCAGTTGCGGAAGGACGGACGCAGCATGCAGGCGGCAGTGCGCGGCGATCCACCTTTCATCACGTAATGCTTTCCGTCGAAGAAATTGGCGGAGTAGCCGGGATAGAACGGAAAAGGCTCAAAGCCGGCGAAAGGTGCGAAGACAGTGGAGGTCCATTCCCATCCGTTGCCGATCATTTCCACGGCTCCGAAATGCGCTGCTGGTTTTGGGGAAGGCGTTGACGGGGCTGGGATCCCAGCTCTTGAAATCGCTGTTACCCGCAGGCTGCGCGTTTTGGGACGCTCGCTGCCATTGGGCTTCGGTTGGTAATTTCTTGCCTGCCCAGCGCGCATAGGCGCTCGCTTCGGCATGGCTCACATAGACGGGCCAGTCGGCGGGCAACGGGATCGCGTCGAACATGGCGCGATACCGCCAGGCGTCGCCCCTGTGGCGCCAAAACGCTGGATGGGCGATGTTGTTTGTGGTTTTCCAGTTCCAATCGGCGGCGGTCCACCATTCGCGATTTTCATAACCACCGGCCTGCATGAATTCCAGATACTGTGCGTTCGTGACCTTGTACTTGTCGATGGCGAACGCGGGGACCACGACGGTGTGGGCTTCGAACTCGTTGTCCCAGCCGAAAGTCCCGCCGCTCGAGGCGAGACCTAACGTCGCAGGGCCGGTCGGGATTTCGATCACGGCCGGCTGGAGGGACTCGCTTGAGAAAGCGGGCGGCGCGGTCGCGGGGCGCAACTTCTCTTCCAGCGGTAAACGGTGCAACATGTAGGCCAGCGTTTCGCAGTGCATCAAGCGGTGCTCGATGGCTACGTTTAGAAGCTGGGCATCGGTGATCGCGCGCCCATCAATCTGCTCGCGGAGGCGCTGGTTGTAGTCGCGAATCTCTTCTAGCGCCGGCCAGTCTTCAGCAAGATCGCTGGGGAGCGCCGTTCCCACTGGGTCGATTCCGAAGGCGAAGAGGCGGTCAAACTCGGGATGGAATGACGGGAGTTCGCCGACGGTCTCGCGGAACAAATTTCCCTCGAAAGCTTCCAGGTGGCCGAGGTAGAATACGATGCGGTGGCGGTCCGCGATCGGGCGTTCGTAAAGCGCATCCGGGCGGACAATGGCAAAGAGGCGATCGGATTCGGCGCGTGCGTCCGCAAAACGTTTCAGAAGTTCGCCAGAATTCGCAACCGGGTTGTGCGCAATCAGCACGTTCGTCCTTCCCGAGGCTACTGCACGCTCATTGCCAAGGTAGCAGTTTAGATGGCGCTCGGGTGACGCAGGATGCAACGGCGGCGTCCCGTAACGTGGAATAATGCGGGTCATGCCCCTGGTCGAGTTCCGTGATGTGTCTTATGAGGTGGGCGGGCGGCAGATTCTCTCGGAAGTAAACTTTACCGTGGACGCCGGTGAGACGCTGGTTTTGCTAGGACGTAGCGGATCGGGAAAAACCACCGCCTTAAAAATGACCAACGGGATGTTGTTTCCGACACGGGGACAGGTGCTGGTGGAGGGGCGTCCGACAACCGAGTGGGACCCGATTCGGCTGAAACGCCGCATCGGGTACGTGATCCAGGAGGTCGGGCTGTTCCCGCATTTCACGGTGGGGGAAAACGTCGGGTTGGTTCCTACGCTCGAGGGGTGGCCCGCGACGGACGTTGAACAGCGGGTGGAGCGATTGCTCGGTGACATGGGATTGCCGCCTGCGGAGTATCTGCGCCGCTATCCTCGCCAACTTTCCGGTGGGCAGCGGCAGAGGGTTGGCGTTGCGCGTGCGCTGGCGGCGGACCCTCCGCTGCTGCTATTCGACGAACCATTCGGCGCACTGGACCCGGTGACGCGCGTGGAATTGCAGCGCCAGTTTTTGGACTTGCGACGCGACCTTCGGAAGACTTCGATCTTCGTGACGCACGATGTGCGTGAAGCGCTGCGCTTGGGTACGCGGATTGGCTTGCTCACGCGCGGGCGGCTGGAGATGGCGGCCGATCCACAAACGTTTCGCAATGCGCGGACCGAAGAGGCGCTGGCGTTTCTGGGTAGTCTGGATTGAGGTCCGAATGCGACCCGATTTAGTGAATGACCTGATCCAGCTCACCGGCGAGCACCTGGTACTGGTGCTGAGCGCCATGGCCGTGGCGATGCTGATTGGCGTGCCCCTGGGCATTTTGCTGACGCGACGCTCGGGGCTGCGGAAGCTGGCTGCTGGGGTTCGCAAGCGTGATGCAGACCATCCCCAGCCTGGCGTTGTTCGGCTTCCTGATCCCGATTCCTTTCATTGGCGGCATCGGGAAGCGCACCGTGATTATCGCGTTGGTGCTGTATGCGCTGCTGCCGATTCTGCGGAACACTTTTGTCGGCATTATGAGCGTGGACGCTGCGGTATGCGAATCGGCGATAGCGATGGGGATGACCAGCGGACAAATGCTGCGGCAAGTGCAGTTGCCGCTGGCGGCGCCGACTATCCTGGCGGGCATTCGTGTGGCGACGGTCACCACCATCGGCACTGCAACCATCGCGGCGGCGATTGGAGGGGGCGGGCTGGGCGTGTTCATTTTCCGCGGTCTGGCGTCCGTAGATACGGTGGAGATTCTCGCCGGTGCGGTGCCGGCCGCGCTGATCGCGCTGGCGGCGGATGGGGGATTGGGATGGGTGGAACGAAAATTGTCGCGGGCGTAGCGGCGGCGTTTGCGTTGTTGCTGGCGGGCTGCTCCGATTCACAGACGGGCGGTGTGTTGCGCGTGGGGTCGAAGAACTTCACCGAACAGGTAGTGCTGGGTGAGATCATCGCTCAGCATCTGGAGCACCGGCTGCATCAAACAGTGGAGCGGCGGCTGAACCTGGGAGGGACGCTGCTGGCGCACCAGGCGCTGCTCGCGGGCGAGATCGATTTGTATCCGGAATACACCGGTACGGCGCTGGTAGCGGTTTTGAAGGAGCCGATCCAGACCGATCCGGCGGCGGTCCTGGGGCTGGTGCGAGCCGAGTATGCGCGGCGATTTCATGTGGCGTGGCTGGATTCGTTGGGCATCAACAACGGTTTCGCGATGGTGGTGCGCGGCGACAATAAGCAGCTCGAAACGCTTAGCGATGCCGCCCGAAACCCCAAGCCGTGGGCGCTGGGGGTCGGCTATGAATTCGAACAGCGCGTCGATGGGCTGAAGGCTCTGCAGAATACGTACTCGCTGCGAACGAACGCCATCAAGACGATGGATTTGGGGCTACTCTATCGCGCCCTGGAAGACGGGCAGGTCGACATGATCGCCGCCAACGCCACCGACGGGCTGCTTTCGAAGCTGGACGTCAAAGTCCTCAAAGACGACAAGCACGCGTTTCCACCTTACGAGTTGTGTATCGCCGCGCGCGAGGATAGGCTGAGCACGGTTCCGGGTTTGCGGGCGGCCCTTGCTGAATTGTCGGGAAAGTTCAGCGACCGAAAAATGCAGGAGCTCAATTACCAGGTGGACGGCAGGCACCGGCCGGTAGCGGAAGTGGCGGCCGAATTTCTGCGGAGCATAGGAGAATGAACCAAAAAAAGGCCTCCCTTGCGGGAGGCCAAGAGGACAAATCGGAGGCGTTCGACTTACGCGAGGTTAGGAATCTTGATGATTTTCTTCTGAATCGCGTACTGGACCAGTTGCGCTTTGTTGTGGATGTCCAGTTTGCGCATCAGGTTGAACTTGTGGGCTTCGACCGTCTTCACGCTGAGGTTCAGGTCGCAGGCGATTTCTTTGACCGAGTTGCCTTCGGCCAGCATCTTCAGCACTTCACGCTCGCGCGTCGTCAGAGTAGCGAAACGCGGCAAGCGGTTGGCCGACTTAATGCGGCTGCGGAAATCGTCCACCAGTTGCGAAAGCATGCGCGGGCTCAAGTAGCTTCCGCCGCGGCAGATGTCGCGCACCGCCGCCACTAGCTGCTGGCTGGGGCTGTCCTTGAGCACGTAGCCGCTGGCGCCGACTTCCATGCCTTCGACCAGATAGTCTTCATCGTCGTACATGGTGAGGAACAGGACCTTAGTTTCGGGCCGGTTCTTCTTGATCTGGCGGGTGGCCTCAAAACTACTTAGGCCGGGCATGCCGATGTCCATGAGCACCACGTCCGGGCGCACTTCGTTGGCTTTTTCGACGGCATCGCCGCCGTTGGGAGCTTCTCCGACCACTTCCATGTCCGCTTCCGCGGATATCAGTGTGCGGATACCTTGGCGGAACAGAGTGTGATCGTCCGCTAGCATGATTCGAATCTTCGCCATGTTTATGCCGTCTCCGTTGTCTTCCCTACCGCGCTCTTAAGCGAACGCCTTACTTAGCTATCGGCAGTTCGATGGAAATCTTTGTACCCCGTTTAGGTCCTTCGATACGGCTTTCGGCCAGGAACTTGCCGCCTAGGAGGGCAACCCGCTCCCGCATACCCGACATTCCGAAGGATTCGCGCTTCTGAAACGCTTCCTCGACGTTGAAACCAACGCCGTTGTCTTCCACGATCAGCTTCAGAATTCCATCGGCCGAAGCCAGCGAAATGTTTACAAGCCGGGCGGCCGCGTGCTTTCCGATGTTGTTAAAGCATTCCTGCACAAGGCGGTAGGTGATCACCTCGGTTTGCTGCGGCAGGGCCCCCATCTTTGAAAGCTGCAGCCTTACCCGGCACGGATGGAGCCGCTGAAAGCGGTTGATCAACTGGCGCAGAGCCGCTCCCAACCCTAGCTGTTCCAGGACCGCGGGGCTTAGGGCGGCGATCAGGCGCCGCATTTCCAAAATGGTACGTTCGGTAAGATCGCGGGCTTCGCCCAGTTTTGCCCTTAGCTCCGATTCGCTTTCCGGCAGCGCCTGCTCGATCAGTTCCATCTGGAGGCGGATGCACAGCAGGCTCTGGCCGGCTTCGTCGTGCAGCTCGCGGCTGATGCGGCGGCGCTCCATTTCCTCGACGTGCAGCATGTGCTCGGCCAGGCGGCGGACCTGCTCTTCGCGCTGCGCGAGATCTTCCATAAGGCGCGCTTTTTCTGCCGCCATCAAGCAGCGTTCCGCGGCGGCGGCCAGCAACTCCTGTTCCCGCGGCAGCCATTCATACGTGTTCGTGAATCCGAACTGCATGACGCCGGCGGTACGCCCGTCGGTAGCCAGGGGAATCGACCAACAAGACGCGTAGCGGCTGTGCCAGTGCTCGTCAAGCAAGAAGTCCGCAGGGCGGCTCGCCGTCCATGTAGCGGAGTTTTGAGAGTTTGCGCACCAGACCGGGCCGGTTGGGAACCGAAACGACCGCGGACTGGGGAACACCGGCTTGGAGGACCCACGCTGCGCCGTCCTCACTCAGCATGTACAAACGCCCGGCATCGGCCTGGCAGACGTGCACCAGCGATTCGAGGAAGCGCCGCAGCAGCTCTTCCAGATTGCGCGATTCCAGTTCGATGCGGAACAGCTCGTAGAACGCCTGGGTTTCCGCTTCGCGGACCTGATAATAGGCGTTATTCAGGGTCAGGATGACGCAGAAGTGGAGCTGCTCGCGGACCCACTGGAAGTTGGCGTGTTCCTCCGGCAGCAGCGACACCAGGAGCGGCGAAAGCAGCCGGTCGTATTCCTGGAGCGCTTCCAGAATCGCGCTGGGCGGCAGATTCAGCTTGGCGAGACGGCGTCCGTTGTACTCCACCTGCTCAATGAAATGGAGCGGGAGCTTTTCCTTGCGCGAGAATGCGCGACGCCGCCCCCGGCGTGATCTGCGCCAAGGCGGATCTCTGCTTGGGCTCGAAAGAGAGCTGCCGCAGGCGGCGCAGAAATTTGCGGTCGATGTGGTCGGCGTGCGGTTCCAGCAGCACCGCAAGGCGATGCAAATGCACGCGTAACTGATCGCTGAGAACGTCCGCCGCGTCGGCTAGTTCGGGGGATAGCTGTGCATTTTGCACTCTTAAAGAGGAATCGGCATTCTAAGGCCTCCCCTTTAGTACTTAAAGCGGTCGGATCGACGTGGCTTGGGCCTAGTGGACGCTGGAATGGAACCGCGGCTACTTTTTTGCTCCGGCGCCCCCAGTGGCGCCGCCGGCGATCAGGGCTTCCACCTGCGGCATGTAGCCCCCTTTTTCAATAGCCAGCTGATTCCAATCGCGGACCAGCATGCCTTGCGGGTTGATGGCAAACAAGTGGGGCGAATCGAATTGCGGATGTTCGGGAGTGACTTTGAAATACCACATGCCGGATTGGCCGGAGTCGAACAGGATGGGGAGCGGGGTCTTGGTATCGGCCACGTACTTCGCCACCGTCGCGGTGTTATCCGGGGGCAGGACAATTTGCAGGATCGCCACCTTTGCGCCCAGGCGGCCCTTTAATTGGGCTAGCTCCTTGCTCAGGGGCTTGGAGGCTGGCCGGTCCGTCTTCATATAATCCAGCAGCAGCCAGTGCCCCCGATAATCCAGAATGTCGTAAGACTTCATCTTCGAATCCGGTAAGGCGAAGCTCGGCGCGCGGCGCCCGGAGAGGCCTTGGCCCAGGACGAGGGCCGCCATGGCTGTGAAAAAAATTGCGAGTTCTTGCATTTTCATAGGGAATATTTTAGACTGCCGCCCGCGAGGCTTTCGCAGCCAAGGCACGCAATGATTCCTTGTAGGGGTCCCGGGCGATGCCGTGTTCACAAATGATGGCGGTCACGTAGCGCGCCGGCGTGACGTCGAACGCGGGATTCTCGACGGGGATGTTTTCGGGTGCGACGGGAACTCCGAACACATGCGTGACCTCGCTCGACGGGCGCTGCTCGATCGGTATCTGGTCGCCCGAAGCGAGCGTCAGGTCGAAGGTGGAGACTGGCGCCGCTACGTAGAACGGTACGCCATTCTCTTTCGCCAGCACGGCCACCGAATAGGTTCCGATCTTGTTCGCGACGTCGCCATTCGAGGCGATGCGGTCTGCGCCAACCACCACGCAGCCGATCCGGCCGGAGCGCAGGAAATGGCCCGCCATGTTATCGGTGATGAGGGTGGTGGGGATGCGGTCCTGCTGCAATTCCCAGGCGGTGAGCCGCGCGCCTTGCAGAAAGGGCCGGGTTTCATCGGCGAACACGTCGATCTTCTTGCCGGCCTCGACTGCCGCGCGGATGACGCCGAGCGCGGTGCCGTACCCGGCGGTGGCCAGCGCACCCGCGTTGCAGTGCGTCAGCACGGTCTTGCCGTCCGGCACCAGCGCCGCGCCGTGGCGTCCGATGGCCATGCACAGCGCGATATCTTCCTGGCGCATCTGTTTCGCTTCCTGAATCATGCGGCAGATGATTGCCTCGCGAGATTCGCCTTCCAGGCTTGATCGCAGCCGGCGCATGCGGTCGATGGCCCAAAACAGGTTCACAGCGGTTGGCCGGGTGGCCGCGAGCGTCTCGCAGACCGTCTCGAAATCGGCATTCTGCTGGACCCCAAGCGCCACGCCCATGGCGGCGGCGACGCCGATGGCGGGCGCTCCGCGAATCACCATGGTCTTAATCGCTTCGGCGACTTCCTGATATGTGCGGCAGGTCACAAACACCTGTTGCCGGGGCAGCAGGCGCTGATCGATCATGACCACGCCATGGGCGGTCCATTCAATTGTTTCCACCATGAACTTCCATTGTGACGCATGCGCCGAGTCGGAGCCGCTCCGTCCCTATTTTTGGCGCAACACCGAGATGATGTCGTCTGCAGTGATGACGCCAGTGAGTTTCTTCTGCTTGTCCACCACCGGCAGCGCCAGCAGGTTGTACTTGTCGAAGAGTTCGGTGACGCGATCCTGGCGCTCGGTGACCGGCACTTGAATGAGCGTTTCCGCGGCCAGCGTGGAAAGCAACTGGGAGCCCTGGTGCAGGAACAGCCGCGCCAGCGGCACCACGCCGATTAGCCGCTCCTGGTCGTCCACCAAGAACAGGGTGTTCAGCGTTTCGAGCAGATCCTCGTTTTGCTTGAGCGCCTCCAGCGCGTCGGCGACCGTGGCGCTCTGGGGCAGGGCGACGTACTCGGTATTCATCAGGCCGCCGGCGGTATCCTCGTCGAATTCAAGCAGTTCTTCCACCTCCTGCTTGGGTGCGTGCTCCATTTCTTCCAGAATTTCGTCGCTGGTTTCCTCCTCCAGTTCGGCCAGGACATCGGCGGCTTCGTCGGGGGACATTTCCTCGACGATCTCTGCGGCTTTTTCGGTCTCCAGCGATTCGAGAATGCTGGCCTGAATTCCAGGGTCCACTTCGGACAGCGCATCCGCCGCCACTTCGCTATCGATATTTTCGAAAATAGCTTCGCGGTCCTCGGGACCCAGCGACTCGACGATATCGGCGAGGTCGGCCGGGTGCATGTTTTCGAGCAAGCGGTTGGAAATATTCAGGCGCAGACGGCGCTGCGGATCGGGCTCCAGGATGTTGCAGAACTCCCAGCGGATGGAGTGCGGCGGAATGCGCCCCTGCAAGCGGCGAATCCAAAGCGACGGCAGGATGCCGCGCAGCAGGCGGCGGAAAATGCTGCGAATGCCGATGTCGACTTCGAGTACCCACAAGACCTGCGATTGATTTTCCTCGCGCAATTCGAAAGTGATGTCATTAACGCGAACCACTTTACGGCCCTGAGCGTCTACAATCTGCTGATCCAGCAGGTCGCGGGTAAGCCGGAGCATATATTCATCGGAGTGGTACGGGGTGAGGTTTTCATCCCGCAAATGAATGCCCTTGAGCGAAATGGTCTTGACTTGGTCGTAGCGGACGGTCAGCAGGGTGCCATCGCCGCCGATCAAAAAACGGTCGACACGGACCGGATCGACCAGCGGCACGATTGCGGCGTCCTTGATCGCACCGAGGCTGCGCCCCTTAAGGTCGTAGACCTTGAGGCCGAATAGCTCGGTGAGGAAGAGGAATTGTTCCGCCATGTACTGCCTGATTTTGTACGGCGCTTTGTACTACCGGGTTCCACTTCATTACTATGACCGATGGCTGCGCGATGGCGCAAGGATAAATTGAACGGCGGGGTTTATAGGCGGGGAATTCGGGTGAACTGCCTAGTAGGCCCAATAGGGGCCGGTGCCGGCGGCCGAGGTTTGACCTTCAATCCCGATGAATACCGTGCGTCCCAGGAAAAACGGGATGCCCCAATCGAAGGAACCGGGATTCGGGCCGCCTATGTTGTTAAACACCACTGATGGCGAATCGATGAGCGGCAATGCATTGGCGATCGAGAACGCCACGTTAATTGAAACCGGAACGCCAGTTCCTTTGGGATTGGGGCCGCTATTTATGGCGGTGAAACTTACGGGAGATGCTGGGCAATAGAAGCCATCGGCATCGCTATTGGCGGCACAATTTGGCAGACCCGTGGTGGTTGAATCCAGAAAATAGTAGACGTTCGAACCGCTGTCGATGTAACTGCCGGAATAGGCCTTGCCGTTGAAGGTGGTTGTGAAATTTCCGTCGGAATCGGCGCCCTGCGCCTGCGCACCGCCCAATGCATTGTCAGACTGCGTACCAATCCCAAAAATCATGGAACCCGAGAGCGACACTGAGCCGGCGGCTCCAACCTGCGGAAGAATGATCGAGAGGCCATTGTTATCCTGCGGGAACATCCATACCGGATTCTGCAACTGGGCGGCTAAAGGCATGGAAGTCACGACGCAGCCGGACGCCGGGCAAGTGTAATAAAACGCGGGAGGCGTCGATGTGGCGCAGGCGGAGCCGCAGTCCTGGCGGAATATGCCCACACCCAGGATTCCATTGGCACCCAGGTCAAATACAGTTTGGGCGGGTATCCCTCCGGCGCTGCACGATGGAGGAGCGGCGGCGAAGTTGGTGGGGCCGATGATCTGAATGGGCACGGCTGAAGCCACTTCACCAGCCATTTGGACGTCCACATTTACCATCGGCCCCCATTGGTAGGTGGTGTCCACGTATTGAACACAGTTCCCGATGGGATTATTTCCTGTACCTGTAATAAAGGGCAAACTCAGCGTCACCACAGACGCTGGGATGCGCAGGCCGGTGGAACCGGTATCGACCAGAACATGGTCGATGCTCTGGCATGTGGCGGTTCCCGGCACGCAGATGATAACAGTCGTGTAAAGAACGTTGTTGAAGCCCACGTACTGGCCATTCACGATGGGACCATAATCCATCACCACGGGCTGCGTGTTATTAACCGGCGTCGGAGTGGTTGTCGTCACACCAGTACCGCTCGTTCCACTGCTGCTGCCTGAACTACAGGCCGCGAGCGTCATCAGCAGAACCGCCGTGACCGCGGGCGCGGTCGTATTGCCCCAGTTGGCGAACCTCACTGCACGACATCCTCAGTCACGCCGCTGGGCAGCAAGGAGTTGAGGTAGGCACGGCCGTGAAACGAGCGCATGTGACCGCTGCTTTCGACGACTAAATCAGAGTTGTGGACCGCCGCGCTGCCTCGGCGGCCGCGCCTGGCGTGTACAGCAGTTTGAAATTCGGCGTTATACGTTCCGAGCAATTGCGTTAAGTCGGGAATCGTGGGTCCGGTCCAGGAGACTCCAAATACTTTGCCGGCTGGGGTAACATACTCGCGAATCAGGGTGCCGTCATCGCCGGTAATCTCGTTGATCGTGTAGTCCTGCCTGTCCACAACCGCGCGTTTAGCGTGAAATTTGGATTGGTCGGTCACTACCGACTCGACGGAGCCTCCCAACGTAGCCCAGGCGGGGAATGCTGTCACGGCCAAAACCGTAAGGAAAAAGAGTGAATTACGCATAAGCGTCTAAGCCTGACGCACTCGCTAACGTACTGACGCACTCCCGGCTGCCTTCGTTACCGGAATACGTCTGCCAGGATGGTTCTCATAATTGCAAACGGCTCACGGTAACGGCGCCCTGGAAGCACAGGTCAGTGTCGCGTCCGGGTGTGCGCGGACGAGCCTGGTAGGAACCGGCAAAACGCAAGGCGTCGCCCTCGCGATGGAAGCGCACATCCAGAGGCTGGTTATCGGGATCGCAAACCACCGTTGCAGCCAGATCGCCGTTCTGAGTGTGCGGAAGATTCACGTTCAAATAACTCTTGGGCGAGCAGCCTTGTGCGAGCAATTGCTCCAGGACAGGCCGCGCGAGTTCGCGCGAGCGATTCCAATCGAGAGCGACGCCCTTTTGGATGTATTGAGAAATAGCAATTGCCGGCTTGCCCAGGAAGGCCGCTTCACGCGCTGCGGCGACGGTGCCGGAAGTAAACAGGTCCGAGCCCAAGATTTCCTCCGCGATTGATTCCCGAAAATACCCAATCGATATCTTGAAAGACCGCGGTCAACGCGACGCGAACGCAATCGGCGGGAGTTCCCGCGAGCGTGAATTCCCTCGGAGCGATCTCGGCCAACAAAAGCGACGAATCTTCCGTGACACGGTGGCCAGCGGAGGAATGGGGATCGCGCGGAGCGAGCACATATACGTCGCCGAGTTCCGCCGCCAACGACTTGAGTACCGCTAGTCCCGGTGCATCCCAGCCATCATCGTTAGTTACCAGGATGCGCAATGCGGGCCATGCTTACTATCTTGTCAAATGGCGGCCGAGCGAAAGCGGCGCCGCGTGAGTGAGGCTAGTGCGCCTCGACGATTTTTGAATCGCTCTGAAACTTTCGATAGTTGCTGTAACGAATATCGTATTCGCCGCGCAGCACTTTGATCAGAGCCAAGCGCGCCTGGAAGCGAACGAGCATGCGCGAAGGCAGCCAGATTTCATCGTTTACGCGAGTCTGCTCGAAGTGCAGACTACTGCCGGGTGCGATACGCAGCAGTCCGAGATCCACGGAGATCGTATTCAGCACGTCGGCGTCCACCTTGACCCAATGGTAGGTCGCTTGCTCGATCCAGATAGTGGCGCGAACCTTCGCGAAATCGTTGGCCTGCGAATGGGCCGCGTGATATCCGGGTTTGGGCTGGGCTTCAATGATCCATGCGCGGCTGGTTGCTGACGGTGTCGGTCTTGACCAGACGGAAGGTGAAAGCGTCGGGGATTTCACGAATGAACGCGCGCTCTTCGACGCGCTCCTTTTGATAGCGGGCCTGTTCGGCGGGAGATTCATGCTGGCGCTTGGTGAGTTCGTTATCGAGCTTGGCCTGCTCCCGGCGCTCCTCGCGGGCGGACAATGGCTTGTCATTGCGCGCCGTGAGGCGCTCATAGGGACGGCCCCCCAGAATCAGAATCTCGCGGGTCTCACTGCGGCACGCTGGCGAGTTTGCCATTGCGCGCATATTGACGGAACTCAGAGCGCTCCTGGTAGGTGTAGTTTTTGCGGCTTTCAAAGTCGGTCCAATCGCGCTCAACGGAGCGGCGGACAATCTCCAGGGGATCGGGCGCGGGCTGCTTGCGCCGGAGCGCTCAGCGCAACCAGCAAAAGACCGCCGATAATGCTACGCGCTAACAACCCGTGAGACTACCGGCTGGGCCGGAAGCGTGATCGTGAATTCCGCGCCGCGTCCGTCTCGATTGGCGGCGCGCACCTCACCAGCTTCCTGCTTCACGATACTGCGAACGACGTGCAGGCCGAGGCCGCCCAAAGTCTTGGTGGAAACGCGGGGATCGAAGATCACCGCCAGCAACTCCGGTGCGATCCCGGAGCCTTCGTCGGCCACCACGATTTGAATGTCGTTATGCTGGCGCCGGGCATCGACGAAAATCGTTCCACCCTGCGGCATGGCCTGCACCGCGTTACAGAACAGATTGATGAGAACCCGTTCCCACGCCCAGGCATGCCGCATGCACCAGATCGGGCTCGATGCGGCAGTCAAACTGAATCTTGGGGCCGGCCCGCGACATCATCGAGTCCTCCACCAGCGTCCGCGCATTCTCCAGCACGGTTTCAAACGGCGCCGACGGCTGATCGATGGCTTGCATGCTTTGCGTGATTTCGCGGCCGCGCTCGACGCTGCGGAAGATCGCCGCGGACAGGTGCACCCAGCGCGGATCGCCGGAAAGCGTGTCGGCCGCGTCCATCAAGGCTTGGAACACGTTATTCAGATCGTGGATCAGGCCGGGCAGAGCGAGATCGAGAAGTGGGTCCATGGACTAATGTGCGATTTCCCGCAGTGTACTAAAAAACTCGGGGAAGGACACACCCGCCGACTCGGCGCCCTGAATGGTGCAGGGGCCATCCGCGGCCAGCGCAGCCACGGAGAAGGCCATCGCGATGCGGTGATCGCCGGCGGAATCGATTTCCGCGGCGCGAAAGCGCTGGCCTCCGGGAATGTGAAAACCGTCGGGCGTGGTTTCAATGGACACGCCCATGCGCTTCAAATTGGATTCGATGGCGGCGATACGGTCGGTTTCCTTGACGCGCAACTCGGCGGCGTCGCGGACCACCAGGCCGCCCTCGCTCGAGGCGCCTAGAATGGCGAGCGCTGGAATCTCGTCGATCAACGCTGCGGTCAGCGCGCCTTCAATCACGCCGCCCTTGATCTTCGAGGCCCGGATGCGCAGGCTGCCAATCAATTCCCCGCCGCTTTGCTTGACATCGATCACTTTGATGGACGCGCCCACGCCAGTCAAAAAATCCAGCAGAGAAGAGCGCGTGGGGTTCAGCCCCACGTTGTGGATCACCAGGCTGGCCTCGGGCATCAGCAGCGCGGCTACCAAGAAGAAGGTTGCCGACGAAAGATCGCCGGGGACGACCAGCTCGCGGCCCGTGAGCCGCGCGCCGGCCGTGAGCTTAATCACGCGCTGATGAACTTCGATCTCGGCGCCGAATTCCGCCAGGGCGATTTCGGTATGATCGCGCGTGCGCACCGGTTCGCGGACGATGGTGTCGCCCTCCGCGAAGAGTCCCGCCAGTAGCACGCAGCTTTTCACCTGCGCGCTGGCCATGGGCAGCGTGTAGTCGATGCCATGCAGATGCCGCCCATGGATCGTGAGCGGCGGGAAACTCCCGCTGCGCCCGGAAATCTGGCGGCCTTCGATATGCGCGCCCATTTCGGCGAGCGGTCGAATGATGCGATCCATGGGCCGCACGGAGAGCGATTCATCGCCGCCGATGCGCGTGTTGAATGGCTGCGCCGCGAGGATTCCGGAGAGCATGCGTATGGTCGAGCCGGAATTGCCGGCATCCAGTTGCCCGCTTGGTTCGCGCAACGCGCCGCCATGGATGATGACTTTGCCATCGCTGCGCTCGACGCGCGCGCCCAGCGCCGCCATGCAGCCAAGCGTCGACTGGCAATCCGCGCCAGTCGAATAATTGTGGATCGTGGTGACGCCTTGGGCGATGCCTCCCAACATTCCGTAGCGGTGGGAAATGGATTTGTCGCCGGGCAGTGTAATGACGCCCTCAATGGATTTTGCGGGCGAAACGGTTTCGTTCATGAATCTTTAAGTGTAGCGGGTCAGTCTGGAATTCTGGGGACAGCGTGTGAGATCTAGCGGAACATGTCCTTAAAGAAGGCCGCGCGATCTGTCCCCTGCCTGGGCTCCTCTTTAGCGAGGGGGCGGGTTTCGTTTTCATGCGCTCGTCCTCCGCGCCCCCGATAGGCGGTGATCATCCAGCGCACGCCCTCATAACTGCGCCAGTAGATGTTTTCGCGAACGACATCGCTCCGCAGGCTGAGAATTTCGCGGCGCGCGAAGCGCTGTAGCTTGCTTCCATGCAGCGGAAGCGCGGCATTGGTGAATTGCAGGGAACTTGCCGGGGCCGCGCACTCATTTACTTGCAGGATGGCAAGGCGCGTATCCGTCCGCATGGAATCGCCGGTGGCGTTGCGCGTAAACGTGGGAATTTCGAAGCGCTCCGGCGTTTCCAGGACGCTGGCGCAGGAGGTGAAGAGCAGATCGTTCACCACTTTGTCGCGTTCCTCGTCCACGTTCTCAGCGATCTTGTGCGTCATCGCCGTTCCCGGACGCCAAAACGCAAAGTCGATGTCATGCGTGGCGGCGCCAATCCATACTTGCCGGCCGTTCCAGGTTGCGGGTTGTTTCCAGATCCGGATGTGGTGACGCTTGGACACGGCGTTAAAGCTCTTTTGCCAGGACATGTCGGCCTTTTGGTCCTCTACCAGCAGGTCTGACATGGGAGCGGTGCTATCCCCGTGCCCGTCGGCGACCGCTCGGATACTGCGGATATTCGTGCGGAGCGAAGCTTGCTGCGGCTCGATCCAGCCGGCGGCTTCAAAGGCAGTGGCTAGATCGTCGCGCGACCCGATGAACATCACGTTAATGAGATCCGACGGGCGGTTGGAGTAGGCTGCATAGGTGCGCATCGGCAACACCGCCAGCAGTGCGTCCATTCGCACGCGGTCATCGCCGGCCAACGACGGCGCTGGTGGCTGCTGCGGTTCCGGCGTCAGCATGGGACCCGTCAAGGCCAACGTGAGTTCAACACCAGCGGGATAGTAGATCTCGGGCTCGGGCACCTGCACAAGAAGAGTCTTGACCGCCCACACCGCCAGCGCGGCATGGATGTCCCAGGTGATCGCCGCTCGGATATAGCCGCCGGTGCGATACGCCAAGCTGCCGGTGGGACGGTCGCCGCGAATGCCGCCGTCGCGCGTCAGGCGCTCACGGGCATTCTCAACCTCTTGCACTCGCGCCGGGAGCGAAAAGCGCTGATCATCGGGCGTCGCAATACTGGTGAACTTCAGATCGAAACCCGCCAATTCGTGAACCAACCCGAAGCCCACTTTTTGCACCGATTTCAGCTTTCCCGAAACCAGGCTCCCGGCTGGAAAAACGATCTCTCCGTTCGAAACAACGGGGGCAATCAGGACAGCATCCACCCGGTCTCCGGTGCGGCTCGCGTAAGAAGAAATAGGAGTGGTCAACCGGATGTGCAGCTGAGCGCCAGGTGACAGCTGGCGGGTTGCTAGTAGATTGAGGGCTAGCAGCGCATAGGCGAAACTCATGAAGAGCGGCTCATGGCAATCGATCTATCATATGCATTTATCGGGCCTCCGTGGGGACCCCTACAGCCCGGCCAAGTTTAGACCTGAGGCTACCTTAGTACTATCTAGCTGCGCCTAATGAACTTCTAGGGCTTTACCGATAGATCCCTAGAGGGTATTTCGCACCATGGCGGTTGCCAAACGCGCGGTGAAGGAAGTGGGCTCCGTGCTCACGGAAAGGCATCTCCCCCGCTGGGACAACGCTCTCGAAGATGCCGCGCAAGTGTCCACCATCCTGATCGTCGATGATCTGGACCTGAACCGGCGCCTCTTGAAGGCCATTCTAAAAACCGAACCTTACCGCATCCTGGAGGCCAAGCGGCCCTCGCTGGCGCTGAAGCTGCTGGAAAACGAGAAGGTCGATCTGGTAGTGATGGATATGGTCATGCCCGGAATGAGCGGGCCGGACTTCTGCCGCGCGCTGAAAGCGGACCGCCACACCCAGCTCATCCCTCTTCTGGTAATCACCGGCGTGCAGGGAACCGAAAACGAGATCGCCGGCATCGAATCCGGCGCCGACGAATTTCTGGTGAAGCCACTACAGCCAGCGGTCGTGCGAACGCGGGTCCGCGGGATGCTTCGCAGCAAGGCACTCATCGATTCGCTCGACGAAGCCGAGACCATCCTCTTCGCCTTGGCGAAGTCGGTGGAGGCGCGCGACAACTATACCGGAATGCATTGCGAGCGGCTCGCCGCCTATAGCGTTCGGCTGGGTCAGGCGCTGGGCCTCTCCCGGGCGGACCAACTGGCGCTCTACCGTGGCGGCTATCTGCATGACATCGGCAAGATAGGGATCCCCGATTCGATTCTGTTCAACAAAGGCATGCTGAGCGCCGAAGAGTGGCAGGTGATGCGCATGCACACCATCCGCGGCGAGGAAATTTGCCGGCCGATGAAAACCCTGGCGCCGGTTCTCCCTATCATCCGCAGCCATCACGAACGGTGGGATGGTACAGGCTATCCCGACGGACTGAAGGGTGAGGAGATCCCGCTGCTGGCGCGTATTCTGCAGGTGGCCGATATTTATGACGCCCTCACCACCGCGCGCTCGTATAAACCGGCATTTTCCCACAGCTACGCGCTCGAGATCATGCTCGAAGAATCGCAGAGGGGCTGGCGTGACCCGGAACTCATTCCATTATTTGCCGAGATCGAGATGCAGTCCAATGTCGGCCACGATGTGGTTTGGCCGGCGGACGCTTCCATGCAAGAGTCTCTCGAAAACATGCGGCGCCAACTGAGCAAGTGAGCCTAATACGATGCGGTGCCGGGGGAGCTGAATGACAGCAGTGAATGCGGGCCGCCGGAGTCCTAGTACTTGCGATTGATTGACGAGGTCGCGATCACATGGTTCCATTAGGTTCGACCGATGACATACATGAAGCTGATAACCAAAGGAATGAAACATCACTTGGCGGCGACGTTTCATTCCGCGGGCGATTCCATGACTTTGTGCGGATGCGTCGTGACGCGCCCGCATAGCTGGAAGCAGATCCGCAGCCTGGAAGGCGATGAATGCGAGCGGTGTGCGTCCCTTGCATTTAGGGGCAATACAGCCATAACGCCTGGCCGGACTCCGGCGCCGCGCTGAAACCAGCGAACTGCGCCGATTCGCGAGCTATAACTGCGACGTATAATGAAGCGTGGCACGGGGCTGGGAAAGCAAATCGGTCGAATCGCAGATCGAGTCGGCAAACCGGCGCCGTGGCGAAGGCAAGCCCAGACTCACGCCCGAACAATTGGAAGCGCAGCGAAAGCGTGACAGTTTACTGTTGCATCGCACGCGCGTCCTGTCCGACCTCGAAAAATGCAGCGATGAGCGTTATCGCAAGACTCTCAGCGAAGGTCTCGCGTTCCTGGAGCAACAACTGGGAGCGCTAGGCTGGCGCCGCTAAGCGCATGTGTTTGCCGGCTCCGTGGGCGCCCATCTTTCGCCGCCATCGACGCGAGACACGACCAGAAGCACGGCGCGAGCGCAGCCCTCCGGTAGCCGTGCTACAGTAAGGCGTAGTTTGTCAGTTCGCTGATACAGGCATCTTTAACATTGTCCGGTCCGCCGCCCATTGTCCGATCCTGCCCGTGATTCGCTGTTCTGCAACTGCAGAAAGAAGTTAAAATGAAAAACATTTTTGTAGGAAATCTCAGCTTCGGTGCTACCGAAGATGCGATTCGCTCCATGTTTGAAGCGTACGGTACCGTTGATCGCGTGAGTGTGGTGACCGATAGGGACACTGGACAAGCCCGCGGCTTTGGGTTCGTCGAAATGGCGAACAATGCCGAAGGCGACCGGGCGATTGCCGAGTTGAACGGCAGGGAACTCGATGGCCGTGCGTTAAACGTTAACGAAGCCCGTCCGAAAGAAGACCGTGGATTCGGCGGCGGCGGTGGTGGCCGCGGCAAAGGCGGCGGTGGTGGTTTTGGCGGTCAGCGCCGCAACAATCGCTACTAATCAAGATCGAAGTTCGAGATCGGAAACAGGGCAGCGTCCTCGGGATGCTGCCCTTTTCTATTTAAGCGCGGCCGCGAGGAGAACTGCCGCAGGCGTGAAGCGGCCTAGTGTTCGATCGGGCTTTCGCCGCGTGTTCCGCGCTCCGCCGTGAACAGAACCAGCGTTATCCAAATAGCGTCGGCTAGAAACAGGTGAAGGAGTTGGATCGGGAAGCGGAGCCTGCAGCATTATGCTCAACGCCCCGACGGCGAATTGGGCGGCGAAGAGCACCAGAAGCCAGCCAGATAAAGCGCGCAGCCGAGCCGTGTGCCGCGCCCGATACTCTGGGAGCGCGACCAGCGCCACCACGAATCCCGCGCCGATGGCGAGGAACGGGTGGATAATCCGCAATCGGATCAAGAAGTTGGCGGTGGATGAAAAATCGTCGCGCATGCCTTCGGCTAAGGTGTGGGATGGGAACAGCGTGTCGCCGAGAGCGGTAATGACTCCGGCCACAGCCACCAGGACCAGAGCGATCAAGGGACCTGACATGGAGAGGGAGAATAACCAGCCCCCTGCGCGCGGCGGGCTGCGTGGCGGAGCGGGCGGCAAGAGCGAGCGAGGCCAGCAGCAGGAAGGTGTTGATCAGATGAGTGGCCAGCGAATAGACCCGGCCCACGGATTCATTGCGGGCAACGTGCCCCAGCAGAACCAGAGACGCTCCCAGGAGTGCTTCGGTGAGGATGAAGACCAGCGCCCAGCCGGCCCAGCGGCGCGCCGCGTGGCGGGGCGCGAAGGCTCGCCGGGCCCATACAAACATCGCGACCACGGCCAGGAGCGCGATGCCGCTCATGACCCGGTGGGTGAGCTCGATCACCGTCGCGATTTGCGAAACGTCAGGCAGAACTTCTCCGTTGCAGAGGGGCCAGTGTCCGCCGCAGCCGGCTCCGGAACCCGTGGCTCGCACCAGAGCGCCCCAGAGGATCACCGCGACGTTATAGGCGAGAACCCCCCAGGCGAACGCGGCAAAGCGGCGTTGTGCTGCGAGCGGGTTGCTGGAAGAGGGTGCCGGGGTGTGGAAGATGGCGCCGGGCGCCGGACGCGCCCGCTCGACCTTCGGCCACTGGGAGCCTCATGCTTCCAGGATACTCGCTAGGCGAGCGCAAGCTTAGCGGCGGAGGTCTCGGATGCAAGCGCGCGTTCGGCGGCTTCGGCCGCGACGGGCTTTGAAAACAGGAAGCCTTGGCCGGTCTTGCAGCCAAGTTTGAGCAACGTGGCTCGCTGTTCCTCGTTCTGGACGCCTTCGGCAACCACCGTCATATGGAGACTGCGGGCGAGTCTAAGGATGGTTTCGACGATGGCGCAACTTTCCGGGTCGGCGTTCAGGCGCTGGACGAAGGAGCGGTCGATCTTGAGGGAATCGAACTGCAGCGTGCGCAGGCAGCTGAGCGAGGAATAGCCGGTGCCGAAGTCGTCCAGCGCAAGACCAATGTGCAGAGGCGCGGAGACCCGCCAGGATCTTCCGCACGGAATCAAGTTCCGGAATCAGCGCACTCTCGGTAATTTCCAAGTTGAGCGTCTCCGGCCGGAATTCCCGTTTCGGCGAGCACACGCTTCGACGAGCTTCGGACAAGTTGCGAACCCGCCAATTGCTTGACGGATACATTGACGTTCATCGACAACGGCGGTGTGCGGGGAAACTTCGTCTGCCAGGTCTTGAGCTGCGCTGCTGCCTGGCGGAGAACCCAGTTTCCCAAGGGAATGATCAGGCCGGTATCTTCGGCGATGGGGATGAAATCGAACGGCTGGATCAGGCCGTATTGGGGGTGGCGCCAGCGCAGCAGAGCCTCGAAGCCGATCGGCGGAACCGCTGCGCAGATCCATTATGGGCTGGTAGAACACCGCCATCTGATTCCGTTCCAGGGCATGATGGAGATCGATCGCCATTGCCATGCGGACGTGAGCGCGATGGCGCAACTGCGGATCGAATGTTTCCCAGCGGTTGCGGCCTTCGCGCCGGGCCTCGAACATAGCGACTCTGGCGTCGCGCAGGAGTTCGGCGGCGATGGTGTCCGCGTTGGAGCGGAAGGCGATTCCGGCGCAGGCACTCACGGAAATCTGCGAACTTCCAAGATGAGGGGCCGCGAGAGACAGGACAGGAGTGTTCTCGCGAGCGCTTCGGCTTGCTCGACCGGCGCCGGCTTCCAGCAGAAAGGCGAATTCGTCGGCGCCCACGCGTGCCAGCACGGGGGCCAGGATGAATCGCGGATTCCGTAATCGCCTGGCGGAAGCGGGCTGCGGCTTCGATTAAGGCCTGATCCCCCGCCTGGTGGCCCAAATTATCGTTCAGGATCTGGAAACCATCCAGGTCGAGCAGCACCACCGCCAGGGATTTCCCGGGACGGTGCCGCGCCAGCGCGTCCTCCAGGTGTCCCAGGAACATGGCCCGGTTGCCGAGGCCGGTAAGCGGGTCCAACAGGCGGTCTTCGCGATCGGCCTGCGACCGCAAGAGCTGGGTCTGGATGCGCGCGTCCATGACCCGCAGGTCGATAGGCTTGACGACATAATCGTTCGCGCCCAGATCTAGCGCGTCAACGATGGCTTCGCTTTCGTTGAGCGCACTGACCATGATGACCGGCAGTTCGCTCGGTGAATGCGTTGCGCGCAGCAAGCGTAGCAGGTCCAGCCCGCTCATCCCGGGCATCACTTGATCCAGCAGGACTAGATCGTAGTGCGCCCGGTTGATCTTTTCGAGCGCCTTCGCCCCGTCTTCGGCGACTTCGACCTGATAGCCGCTGTGCGCAGGCGGCGAAGAAGCAGATCGCGATTCTGAGGGTTGTCGTCAACGACCAGCAGTTTACAGGGATCCGGTGTCACAGACCCTCTCTCCAGCGAACACTATTGCGCGCCGCCGTGGGATTCTCTTCGGCCAAATTCAGCGGACCATGAGGGCGCTTCCGGCAGGCAGGCGCGCAGAATTTCGTTGACCCCGGAACCCCGTTATGGTACCCATAGACTATTCCAAGGTTCTCGCCCTTTCGGGGGCGGGTGAAAAGGGAAGCGGGTGTGAATCCCGCACGGTCGCGCCACTGTGAGCAGCGAGCGGACCGGCAAGTTGTAGCCACTGTTTCTTCGGAAATGGGAAGGCCGCCGGTTTGCGATGACCTGTCAGTCAGGAGACCTGCCTTGGTCAAGGAGGCGCGTTACCTCGTCTTATGACGACTAAACTACTCGTATTGTTTTATGCCTCGGCTATGGCCGTGGCGATTGCGGGCGAAGCTCCGTCGGTGAGCGGTTCCGTAAAAGATCCCCAAGGGCGCCCGGTGGCTGGCGCGGCAGTCAGCTTGTTTTCTCGCACCAGCAGCACGGTGGCGGCGACCACCAGCAACCCTCAAGGCGCGTATCGCTTCGAAGGAGTTGCGCCCGGCGACTATCTCCTCCGCGCCGAGGCTCCTGGATTTGCCGTGTTTCTCGAGGAGCGGCTGCACGTCGACGCGCCTCTCACGCGCGACATTTCGCTGGCGCTGGCGGGAGTTCGCGAACAAGTGGTGGTGACGGCTTCGGGGACATCGCAATCCGCCGATGAGGTCTCGAAAAGCGTGACCGTCATCGATCGCTCGGAATTGGAGCAGCGGGACGTGTTCCCTCTCACCGATGCAGTGGATCTCGCGCCCGCGGTGCGTGTGCAGACACTCGGGGGACCGGGGCAGGAGGCGTCGATCCACATTCGCGGGATGCGCGATATCGACACCGCGGTGCTGGTGGATGGCATGCGGCTGCGCGATGCGGCGATCCTGCATGGCGACGCCACCGGATTGATCGAAGATCTGTTGTCCGTCAATCCCAGCCGCGTAGAGGTGTTGAACGGCGCCGGCTCGTCGCTCTATGGCACCAGCGCGATTGGCGGTGTGGTGAATATCGTCACCGACGAAGGCGGCGGGCAGGACACGCGGCAGCATGCTCGCCGAAGGCGGCTCGCTCGGGACTATGCGCGGGCGGGCGCAAGTGGCGGGCGGAGCGTTGAACGACCGCCTGCAATATAGCGCCGGTCTGGCGTACGTGGATGTGACCCAGGGCGTCGATGGCGACGACCCGTTTCGCGACGCGAGCGCGCAGGGCAGCTTGAGCTATCGTTTGTCGAGCACCATTGCTGATCCGCGCGCGTCTGTTTGGCGGCGATTCGTTCGCAAAAGACAATTCGAGTCCTTTGCAGGCGGCGACTGTGCCAGCGAGCGGAATCATCGATGCCATCCCGTTCGTCACGTTTCTGCCGGGCGCCGACGACCCCGACAGCCGGCGCGCCGGCCGGTTCTTGAACGGAGCGCTGAGCCTGGAAGGGCAGCCGCTTGGCCAAACTGAATTATTCCTTGTCATTTCAGACGCTTGATTCCAGCCGGCGTTACAACGACGGGCCGGGCGGCACGGGATATCAGCCTATCGGGCAACCAGCGCTCGGTGTATGACGGGCACATTCAGACGGTGAACGCGCAAGTCCACTATCAGCCCAGCGCGGCGCACTTGCTGACGGGCGGCTACGAATTCGAGAGCGAGAATTATGCTTTCGATTTCACGGATGCCAGCGATCCCGGAGCGGCTTCGGGGGTGAACGTCAACCCAGAAAAGCAACGCGCTTTTCGTGCAGGATCAAACGCGCTGGTTCGGCGGGCGCCTGCTGGTGACCGGCGGATTTCGCGCGCAGTATTTTTCGCTGGACCGGCCGGCCCTGCTGCCCCTGGCGTCGGCTCCTTACCAGGGCGTTGCGATCAATTCGCCGCCGGCGGCTTATACGGGCGACGGCTCGGTGGCGTATTTTATTCGCCAGACCAATACCAAGCTGCGCGGCCATGTGGGACGTGGCTATCGCGCTCCTTCACTTTATGAACGATTCGGTTCGGGATTTGATTCCACGTTCGGATACACCACGTATGGCGACCCACGGCTGGCGCCGGAGCACTCGATCTAGTTTCGACGCCGGCATCGATCAAGCGTTTGCGAAGGGACGCGTACGGGCGTCGGCCACCTACTTCTATACCACCTTGCAGCAGGTGATCGCGTTTGCGACTCTGAGCGGGCCCGATCCGTTCGGGCGGTTCCTCGGATACTACAATTCGCAGGGCGGAATCTCGCGCGGCGTAGAGACAAAAGTCGCCGTATCGCCCCTCGCAGCTTTGAATTTCTCCGCGAGCTACACGTTCGTGAACCCGGCGGAGCGCAGTCCGTTTATACCCGGCATTGTGCGCACGCTCGAGATCCCACGGCACCAGTTTTCCGCGGCGGCGACTTGGCGCGCCGGGAAACGCACGATGCTGACCTTCGACACGCTGGACGCCTCGGAAACTATCTGGCACCGATGTTCCCGGATTTTGTGAACACGTTTTCTACGCGGGCGTACCGGTTCGATGGACTTCACAAAGTGAATGCGGGTGTCAGCTACCGGCTGCCGCTGGGCGAATTCCGCGCCGTGCGGTTCTTTGTGCGCGCTGAAAACCTGTTGAATCAGAACTACTTTGAAAACGGTTTCCGCACGCCGCGGCGGACCGCAAACGGCGGAATCCAGTACGAGTTCTGATCGACGTATGACGTTAACACCTCCGGCCGCTTTCGTGCGACGATCTTAAGGAGGAAAGGGGATACATGATTCAGAAAACAGTTGTTGCCGCGCTTTTCGCCGTCGCGACCTTGGCCGCCGCTCCCGTAAAGGTGGACCTCAAGGATGCGATGGGGAAACCGGTAGGCACCGCCACGATCAGCGAAGCCAAGACCGGCGGCGTGGTGATTCATATGAAGTTGATGGGGCTCCCACCCGGCGAACATGCGGCGCACATTCATACCAACGCCAAGTGCGAAGGTCCGGCGTTCACCTCTGCCGGGGGGCATTTCAACCCGGAAATGAAGCAGCACGGCCTGGATAACGAAAATGGCCCGCACGCCGGCGATATGGCGAACTTCACGGTTGGCAAGAAGGGCAAGGCCAACGTGACGCTAGTCAATACACGCGTGACGCTGGATAACGGCGCCCACTCGCTGTTTACCAACGGCGGCACCGCACTGGTCATCCACGCCATGAAGGACGATATGAAAACCGATCCGGCAGGCAACGCCGGCCCGCGTATCGCCTGCGGCACCATTACCAAATAACGGGGCCCGCAGTAGGACAGGCCCACGGCCTGTCGCGAGGAAAAGTTGAAGACAGGCCATGGACCTGTTCTACTCAGGCTTCCGGAGAAGCTACAAACCGGTATCCGATGCCGCGCACCGTCAACAGGTGACGGGGATGCGCCGGGATCGTCTTCGACGTAGCGGCGCAGGCGCACGATGAAGTTGTCGATGGCGCGAGTGTCGGTGTCCTCGCGCAGGCCCCATACCTCCTGCAACATGGTCTTGCGGGAGACGGCTTTGCCTTCGTGATCGATCAAAAAGCGCAGGATACTGGCCTCCATCAGCGTGAGCGGATAGACCTTGCCGCCGGCATGCACTTCCAGAAGATCGAAATGCACGGACTTCTCGCCGAACGCGAAGGAGTCTTTCGCGCGCCTTGGGCGCACCCGCCGCCGGCGCCGTCGAGCGCAGCCACTGCTTCCTGCGCAGCAGTCCCCGGATGCGTGCGATCAGGATCGAAAGCTCGAACGGCTTGGGCAGATAGTCGTCGGCGCCTGCGGCGAAGCCTTCGAGAACGTCTTCGGGGCGTCCCCGCGCGGTCAGCATGAGTGTCGGGACGAACTGCCCGGCGCCGCGCATTTCGGAAACGACCGTGAATCCGTCTTTCGCCGGCAGCATGACGTCCAGCACCACTAGATCGAAAGCAGGTTGGGTTACGTCCCGGGCCGGCGGGATGAGCAACTGCAGCGCGGCCTCGCCGGTCTCGACGGCTTGTACCTGATAGCCTTCGGCTTCCAGGTTGAAGCGGAGTCCTTCGGCGAGGTGCTGTTCGTCTTCGACGATGAGAATACGGTCGGGATGGCTCATTTCGCGATGGGAAGCTGCAAGACAAAAGTGCTGCCGTGTCCGGGGCCTTCGCTTTCCGCCCACACCCGGCCGCGGTGGCGTTTGGCGACCGAGCGCACGATGAAGAGACCCAGACCAGTCCCCTTCACACGCGTTGCCAGCGGTCCGGAGACGCGGTAAAAGCGCTTGAAGATCTGTTTGAGCTCGGATTGGGGAATGCCGGGGCCGTTGTCCTTGACGCGCACCTGCACGAAGCGGTCGTCGATATTTTCGGTTTGGACGTTCACGTGGACGTCCTTGCCAGAGTATTTGACCGCGTTGTCAATCAGGTTGGAGACGGCGGCGCGCACTTCGTCTTCATCGCCCTGGATGATGACGGGAGCGCCAGGGCTATAGGTGAGCGCGTCGGCGGGAACATGATAGAGTCGGCGGGCGCGCGCCAGACATTCCTCCACGATGTCTCCAAAATCGATTACGGAAACGTTCAGGGCCCGCTTGGTTTGACCGGTGCGGCCGGTTCTCAGAATCTGCTCGATGGTACCCAGCAAGCGGTCGCTATCGTCGAGCATGGTGCGATAGAATTCCTGGCGCTTGGGTTCGTCGACGGCCCGCGTCTGCAGAGTTTCCAGATAGAGGCGAATGGACGCGACTGGAGTCTTTAGCTCATGCGTGACGGCGTTAATAAAGGCGTCATGCTGCGCATTGCGTCGCACTTCGCGGACTAGAAACGTGGTGTTGAGAACTACGCCCGCGATCACCGCCAGCACCAGCAGGATGCCGAAGAACAGCAGGATGCCGTCGCGCCAGCCGAGCAAGACCCAGCCGACGTAAAGTAGGACAATAAATGCGATGACTCCGGCGCCCAGCGCGATGAAGAACGCGATGGATGTGCGCCTTGCGCCGACAACCATGCTTTTAGAGTAGCCCGGAAGTGCCGGAGACTGGAATATACTTCAAAAATGCCTGTCAGCCCGGAAACCCTTCGTACTCACCTGGATTACACAGCCTGGGCCGCGTCCCGGCTGCTTGACGCAGCGGCGGAGTTGTCGGCCGAGGAACTAACGCGGGATTTTGGGACCGCGGACAAGAGCGTGGTGGGCACGCTCGCGCACGTATTCGCGGCGGACCGCGTCTGGATCGGCAGAGTTCAGGGCAACGCGCCCGCGAAATTCATAACGGACGAGGATCGCGATTTAGCTGTGCTCCAACGCGAGTGGCCCGCCGTGCTTCGCTCGTGGCAGGAGTGGGCCGCTGGCTTGACGGACGAAAACGTCACCCAGGTGGCCGCTTATCAGGATTTGAAGGGAAATGCGTGGACTACGCCGTGGTGGAAGATTGTCCTGCACGTGGTAAATCACGGAACACACCATCGGGGGCAGGTTTCCGGGTTTATACGGGCGATGGGACACAAGCCGCCGGCGCTGGACTTGATCGCGTATTACCGGGGACTCGGGTAGTGGCCTAAGCGGCCTCTTGTTCCATGACCAGCGCTTCCGGCTTCACCAGCCGGATGCCCCAGACCAGGCCTACAGATCTCAGCAGCTTCAGTGTGAGCCAGGAAATATCGAGCTCGTGCCACATCATCCCATGGCGCGCCGAGGTCTGATGCGCGTGGTGATTGTTGTGCCAGCCCTCGCCGAACGTCAGCACCGCCAGGATGAAGCTGTTGCGCGAGTCATCTTCGGTCTCAAAACGGCGTTTGCCGAAGATGTGCGTGGCGGAATTGATCAGCCAGGTGCAATGCAGCCCGTAAACGATGCGCAGGCAGAATCCCCACAGGAACATCGGCAATCCGCCAAATTCCAGCAGCGCCAGACCGGTAACCACCGGCGGGACCCAATGATACGTGTTCAGCAGCCGGTAGAACTTGTGGCGAGCCAGATCCGGCGCGTATTTGGCCATGATTTTGTTGTTATGATTGGTCTCGCCCAACACAATCCAGCCCATGTGCGCCCAGAACGCGCCCTCGCGCGGGGAGTGCGGGTCACCCGGCTGATCCGATTTCGCATGATGCAGGCGGTGCGTGCCCACCCAGAACATGGGCCCGCCTTCCAGCGTCATAGTGCCGCAAACCGCGAAAAAGTATTCGAGCCAGCGGGGACACTGATACGACTGATGGGTATGCAGGCGATGATAGCCCAAGCTGATCCCCCATCCGACCGCCACCCAATGCAGCGCGACCGCAACCAAAAACGCTTTCCAGCTAAAGCAAAATAAGGCGGCTACCGCGCCTATGTGAAGGCCCACAAGGATTAACGACGTAACCCAGTTGATTTTTTGGCCGTTGGCGAGTTGAATCGCGTATTTACTCACTTTGTCTCCCGCTCAAGTAGAGTAACAGGCGAATCTGTGCGGAATTGTAACAGTTGTGTAATTTCGCTTTTTGGATTCAGCAGGATACAGTCTATGCCTGAGATTCCGACTAAGGGCCTACTTATTCCCGACCGCCAGCAGTGTCTCAAAGTGGGGGGATTCCTCTTCGCGATGAACGATGGAGATTTCGACGCTTTTGAACCCGGCATCACGCAGAAACCGGCCGACTTCGGCTTCGGTGAATCCGAACCACACATCGGCGTACATGTCGCGGGCTTCCTGATAATTGTGGCGCAGGAGATCCAGCACCACGATGCGGCCGCCCGGCTTCAAAATCCGATGGGCCTCGGCGACGGCCTGCTGGGGATGTTGGGCGTGATGCAGCGCCTGACTGAAGAACGCCAGATCGACGGTGCCGGTGCGGATGGGAACTTCTTCGATATCGCCCTTACGGTATTCGAGATTGTCGACTTCGTGCTTGCGGGCGAGTTCGGCCCCGTACTCCACCATCTTCTCCGAATTGTCGATGGCGATCACTTTTTTGGCGCGGCGCGCCAGCAACTGTGAAAACGTGCCCTCGCCGGCGCCCAGATCGGCGATCACCAGCGGCGGCATCAGCAGAAGCAGCGTTTCGGCGAGCCCTTCCCAGGAGCGTCCGGGAAGGTATTGGCGCCCGAACTTTCCGGCCAGCGCGTTGAAATAGGCGCGGACTTTATCCTGACGGCGGCGCATGGTGTGCAGCAAAGCTTCGGAGTCGTGCTCCGCCTCTGGGATCTCGGACGCCGCTTCCTCGAGCACTTCCATCAATTGAGCAAACGACTTGGATTCTGCTCCGCGGGGCGGCCGCAGTCGATAGAGGACGCTCTTGCCGCTGCGGCGGTCGGTGACCAGACCCGCGCTTTTGAGCTGGGCCAGGTGGGTCGAAATACGGCTCTGGCCCATGTTCAGGATGTTCTGTAATTCGGCAACGGAGAGCTCCTCGCGGATTACCAGGAGCAGGATCCGGATGCGGCTGGGGTCGGCCAAAAGGCGAAGATTTTGGAGCATTGACGGCATGCAGGTTTCTAGTCTAATATCAACATATCCGGATTGATTGATAGAAACAAGCTCAATCAAGCCCCTGATACAGGAGATTGAATGAGTACCGTCATCCAAAACGTCACCGCTGAATACAAAGTCGCGGACATGAGCCTCGCCGAATGGGGCCGCAAGGAGATTTCGATCGCCGAGCAGGAAATGCCGGGGTTGATGTCGATCCGGCGGAAATACGCGGTCGACAAACCGCTCCAGGGCGTCCGCGTCACCGGATCGCTGCACATGACCATTCAGACCGCGGTGCTGATCGAGACGCTGGTCGATTTGGGCGCTACGGTGCGCTGGGCGAGCTGCAACATTTTCTCGACGCAGGACCACGCTGCGGCCGCCATTGCCGCCGCAGGAGTTCCGGTATTTGCGTGGAAGGGCGAGTCGCTCGAAGACTATTGGTGGTGCACTTATCAGGCGGTCAGCCACGCGGATGGCAAAGGCCCCGAACTGGTGGTTGATGACGGCGGCGACGTGACGCTGTTGATTCACCGGGGCTACGAGCTGGAGAACGGCAGCAAGTGGGTCGACACGCCTTCGGAGAGCCACGAAGAGAAAGTCATCAAGGACCTGCTCAAGAAAGTCCACGCCGAGAATCCGAACCGCTGGCGGGAAATGGTTAAGGCCTGGCGCGGCGTTTCCGAGGAAACCACAACCGGCGTGCACCGTCTCTATAAAATGCAGGAAGAGGGCAAGCTGCTGATCCCCGCCATCAACGTGAACGATTCGGTCACTAAGTCGAAGTTCGACAACCTGTATGGGTGTCGTGAATCGCTGGCCGACGGAATCAAGCGCGCCACCGACGTGATGGTGGCTGGCAAAGTTGCCGTAATCTGCGGTTATGGCGATGTGGGGAAGGGGTCGTCGCAGTCGCTGCGAGGCATGGGCGCGCGCGTTGTGGTCACGGAGATCGATCCCATCAACGCTTTGCAAGCCGCCATGGAAGGCTTCGAAGTGACCACGGTTGAAGACACGCTGGGACGCGGCGACATTTACGTCACCACCACCGGAAACGTGGACATCATCACTTTGGAACACATGCGGCACATGAAGGACCAGGCCATCGTTTGCAACATCGGCCACTTCGACAATGAGATCCAGGTTGATCCCTTGAACGCAGCGAAAGACGTCAAGAAAACCAACATCAAGCCGCAAGTGGACATGTACACCTTCCCGGACGGCCACAGCATCTTCATGCTGGCCGAGGGACGGCTGGTGAATCTGGGCTGCGCGACCGGCCATCCCAGCTTCGTGATGAGCAACAGCTTCAGCAACCAGACCCTGGCGCAACTGGATCTATGGAAGAACAAGGACACGTATAAAGTGGGTGTTTATACGCTGTCGAAGAAGCTGGACGAAGAGGTCGCGCGCCTGCACCTGGAAAAAATCGGCGTCAAGCTGACTACGCTTAGCAAGAAACAAGCCGATTATCTGGGTGTTCCGGTGGAAGGTCCTTACAAACCGGATCACTATCGATACTAGGCAGCGGCAGCGGGTTAACGAGATTTTGAATACAAGGAGAGTGAATGTCCGATAAAATGCGACACATTTTCACGTCCGAATCGGTGAGCGAAGGTCACCCGGACAAGATGGCGGATCAGATTTCCGACGCCGTATTAGACGCCGTTCTGAAAGACGATCCCACCGGGCGCGTGGCCTGTGAAGTCCTGGTTACCACCGGAATCTGCGTAGTAGCTGGCGAGATCACCACCACCACCTACGTCGACGTGCCGAAGCTCGCGCGGGAAGTGATCGCCGACATCGGATTCAACGACGCCAGAATGGGATTCGATGCCAAGACCTGCGGCATTCTGAACACCATCCAGAGCCAGTCGCCCGACATTGCCATGGGCGTGGATACCGGCGGCGCCGGCGACCAGGGCCTGATGTTCGGCTACGCCTGCGACGAAACGCCGGAGCTGATGCCGCTGCCGATCATGATGGCGCACAAGCTGGTCCGCCAGCAGAGCGATGTCCGCCGCGATGGCAAGCTCACCTATCTGCGTCCCGATGCCAAGAGCCAGGTCAGCGTCGAATATGTCGACGGCAAGCCCAAGCGTATCGACGCCGTGGTCCTGTCGACCCAGCATGACGACGACGTCTCGACCGAACAGCTTCGCGCGGATGTGAAGAAATACATCATCGATCCCGTGGTCGGCGGCAATATGGTGGATTCGCAGACCAAATACCACATCAATCCCACCGGCCGCTTCGTGATCGGCGGACCGCACGGCGACACGGGACTGACCGGCCGCAAAATTATCGTCGACACCTACGGCGGGATGGGACGCCACGGCGGCGGCGCCTTCTCGGGCAAGGATCCGACGAAGGTGGACCGGTCGGCCTGCTACATGGCGCGCTATGTAGCCAAGAACATCGTGGCGGCGGGTTTGGCTTCGCGCGTCGAAGTTCAGTTGGCTTACGCGATCGGCGTGGCTGAGCCGGTATCGGTGATGGTGAACACTTTCGGCACCGGCACGGTTCCGGAAGAGCGCCTGGTCGAGATGGTTCGCGCCACCTTCGTTCTGACGCCCAAGGGCATGATCGAAACCCTGAAACTGCGCCGTCCGATTTATCGCAAGACCGCTGCGTTCGGGCACTTCGGCCGCACCGAAGAGACTTTCACGTGGGAAGCCACCGACAAGGCCAAAGCCTTGAAAGAAGCGTCTCACGCCCTAGCCGCGGCTCACTAACGCTTTCAGGCCCAGCTTCAAATCTAGTTTCGTCAACAGCCACTCGAAAGGGTGGCTGTTTTGTCGTATTTGAACTGGCAGTACCATTAGGGTAGTGAAGGTCGGGGACCTGATACGTATGGTGGAGTTCGGAAGGTTGGAAGCAAGTTCGAACCACCGGGAGCCATCGGCACTTCAAGCATTTGGGCAGGCCTAACGTGGTGACGATTCCCGGTCATCCGGGCGACGATGTTCCCGTCGGCACCATGGAATCGATTCTTCGGACTGCGGGTCTGGAGGAAAAGAAAATGAGCGCCAAGTACGCTGTGATCTTCGAGCGAGCCGAGAATAACTGGGCCGCCTATGTGCCCGATCCGCATGACTACCGGGACGACCCTCGAAGTACGGAGATCCAATTCCTGAGCCAACGAGTTTAGCGGGCGAAATCGAGGTCATTACGGCAGCTTGAGGGCGGACAGGTGGCTGCTGACCGGGCAGCTTGGGGCTCCAGGGTATATTTATTTAGATGGCTCTCATTGAAGGTTGCAAGCATTCTCTGGAAATAACCGTTCCGGAGACCGAAGTGGATCAGGAAACCGAGCGCGCGGCGGCGGCGATTCAAGTCAAAGTGCGGCTGCCGGGTTTCCGTCCCGGCAAGGCGCCGCTGGCGATGGTGAAAACCCGCTTCGCCGGTGACATCCGTCAGGAAGTGCTCGAAAAGCTGGTCCCGCGATTCCTGAATGAAGCCTTTGAACACGATCACCTGAAGGTCGTCGGCCAGCCCAACATCAGTGACGTGCATTTTCACAAGGGCGAGCCGCTGCGCTTCAAGGCCGAGTTCGAAGTCGCGCCTGAGTTCGAGCTTGGCGAGTATCAGGGCTTAACAGTTACATACGCCGAACCTGCCGCCAGCGATGAGGACGTCAACGAGCGCCTGGAAAGCTTGCGCGAGCGCAAAGCCGAATACGTCAACGAGGAGCCGCGCCCGCTGGCCGATGGCGATTACGCGGTGGTTTCGCTCGAAAGCATGTCGGGTGTGGACGAAAAAGTTCAGCAGGATGAATTGATGCTGAAGCTGGGCGACGAAGCCACCATGCCGGCGTTCACGGAGAATCTGCTGGGGGCGTCTCCCGAGGAATCGCGCGAGTTTGAAGTCACTTATCCCGAGGAATACGACCGCAAAACTTTGGCTGGCCGCACTGTGCGCTTCAAGGCCACCGTGAAGGCGGTTCGGCGCAAGGAACTGCCGGAGCTGAACGACGATTTCGCCAAAGACATGGGCGATTACCAGACGCTGGATGAGCTGAAAGATTCGATCCGCAAGTCCATCCTGCACGAGCGCGAACACCAGGCCCAGGACGACACCAAACAGCAGATCATCGCGAAGCTGGTGGACACGCACCCGTTTGCCGTGCCTGACCTGTTTATCGACCGGCAGATTGAGGGCACGCTCAATACCCAGCTTCAGCAACTCGCGTCGCAGGGCATCGATCCGCGCTCGCTCAAGCTGGACTGGCAGAAGGTTCGCGATTCGCAGAAGGAACGCGCCGAGCGGGACGTCCGCGCATCTTTGATTCTGGACAAGATTTCCGACCGCGAATCCATCGGCGCGACTCAAGAAGAGCTCGATCGCGAAGTGCAGCGTTACGCGCGCCAGCAGCGCGAGCCGGTAGCCGCGGTGCGCGCCAAGCTGCAGAAGGACGGGACACTCGGCCGCATCGCCAGCCAGATCCGCACCGAGAAGACGCTCAGCTTCCTGTTCGACAAGGCTCGCAAGGAGGCGCCGAAGCCGGAAGAGCTGCCGCCGGATGTGGAAGAGGCCGTCGAAGCGGAAGCGAACGAAGGAAACCCGAACGAACCGGGTGTTTAGCGCACCCGGCGCATGCCTTTAGGGCGTCCCTCAAGGTCCATCGTTTCCAGATACACCGCGAATGTTCCCAGCCAGTGGCTGCCTTCATAATGCGTTGCAGAGACGGCTGCAAGCCCCGCATCGCGATGCGCGTCGGCGATGAGCAATAGCCGAAGACGCCGCGGATCGTTATCCGGCAATCCCTTCGCAATCCCGAATAGCATCCAGGCCCGGCTCAGATTCAAGCCGTCGAAGTGAGCCAATTTGCCGTCGCTTGGATCTGGCGATGAAACCGGCCGCAGCATGGGAATGTCGGGGAGGAAGGCGGTCAGCCATTCCGCGAACTCCGCGGGCGTGCACACGCGCCGCATCAAGTCGGCTTCGGCCAGACATGGCGAGAGGAAATCTTCGCCGGACGGTTCAAAGGCGATCGGTCCGTTGCGGTCGCCATTGTAAAATCGCACGGCGGACGCGAAAGGCAGCTTCTCGCGGCCGTGGCCTGCGAGGCGGGCCCAGTCCATCATCAGTCCCAGTGCGAACGCCGTGTTGGCATGCTGTCCGGAACGATCCGGATAGGGAAGCTTCGGCAGCCACTCTTCAAGCTTTTTGGCCGCCGCCGTCTCTAATGGCTCGATGACGTGCGCCAGCGCGGATTTGGAGACGCGCAGCTCTGCGCTCAATTGCAAGAGCCATGCCAGTCCGTAGGGACGTTCGAACGCCGCGCGGCCGGGAGCTTCCAGATAACGCACCTCCGCCGCGATATTATCCGTGCGTAATGCTGCGGGCGAGCGCCGCCTCGCGCTCGCTCCGCTAGCGCCGTATTGGGAAAGGTAGCGCGCAAGCCGCGCGAGCATCCAGTGTCCGTGCACGGCGGAGTGCCAGTCATAGCATCCATAGAACGCGGGAGTCAGCTCGCGGGGCGGCCGCAGCGTCGGCGTCCGATAGCAGCGTATGGGCGATTTTATTGGGATATTCGCGATGAACGCAGTCCAGGGCCAAGCGCGCGAATTGTTCTGCAGTGGAGTGATCGAGAGGCAAGCTACTCACCAGACTACGCTATAATCGGTGGCTTATGCGCAATAAAATCACGGTAGTGGGCGGAGGAAATGTTGGCGCGAGCGCCGCCATTAACCTCGCCATGAAAGAACTGGGCGATGTCGTTCTGGTGGACGTCGTCGAAGGCGTGCCGCAGGGCAAGGGACTGGATATGGCCCAGATGGGCCCCATCGAAGGCTACGACGTTGCCATCACCGGCGCCAACGATTACGCGCCCACGGCCAACTCCGATGTGGTTGTGATCACGGCCGGGCTGGCGCGCAAGCCGGGCATGAGCCGCGACGATCTGCTTTCGCCAACTACGAAGTGGTGAAGAGCGTTACGGAAAATGTTGCCAAGCATTCGCCGAACGCGATCCTGGTGCTGGTGACCAACCCGCTGGATGCGATGTGTACGGTGGCGCATCATGTTTCGAAATTTCCCAAGCACCGCGTGGTGGGCATGGCCGGCGTGCTGGATTCCGCCCGCTTCCGGACATTTATCGCGATGGAGTTGAGTGTCTCGGTGGAGAATGTGACGGCGGTGGTGCTCGGCGGTCACGGCGACACCATGGTGCCGGTGGTGCGTTTGTCGAACGTTTCCGGCATTCCGCTTGACGGAGTTGATTCCGGCCGACAGGTTGGCGGCAATTGTCGATCGCACGCGCAACGGCGGGGCGGAGATCGTGAAGCATTTGAAGACGGGCAGCGCGTACTATGCTCCATCGGCAGCCGCGGTCGAGATGGTGGAATCGATCCTGAAGGACAAGAAGAAGGTCCTGCCCTGCGCGGCGTTGCTCGAAGGCGAATACGGCATTCACGGATTGTTCGTCGGCGTGCCGGTGAAGCTGGGACGCAACGGCATCGAGAAGATCTACGAGATGCAGCTCAATGCCGAGGAAAAAGCCATGCTGGCCAAGAGCGCAAGCGCCGTGCAGGAACTGGTGGACGTTCTGAAGCCTAAGATGACGGGCGCGACCGCGTAATCCACCGCGGAGGCATCACGGGTGGACGCGCCGCGGTGGGTCGCGGGATTGCTGGTGCTGGTGAGCTTACTAGTAATCCTGATCCGCAAAAGGCGCTGATTACTCGATGCCCATCTGCGTCAGGCGATAGCGCAGGGCGTTGCGCGTCAGTCCCAGTAGCCGCGCCGCCTGGCTCTTGTTGCCGTTGGCTCGTTTGAGCGCCTCGCGAATAATCGATTGCTCGTATTGGTCAAGCGTCATTCCTTCGGGCAAGAAATGCTTCCGTACTGAAGGCCGGACGCGCGCGCCCGATACCGCTCTCGATTTTGATATCGTCGGCTTCGACGCGCGGGCCTTTCGCGAGAAGAATGCTGCGCTCGATCACGTTCTCCAGCTCGCGCACGTTGCCTGGCCAGTGATAGCTCACCAGACGTTCCAGCGCGCCTTCGCTGATTTCGCCGCCGAACTTTTTGACGAAGTGGTCCACCAGATAGGGGATGTCTTCCTTGCGCTCGCGCAGCGGCGGAATGTTCATCGGCACCACATTCAGCCGGTAATACAGGTCCTCGCGGAAAGTGCCTTGCTCCAGGGCCGCGCGGAGATCCACATTGGTGGCGGCGATCACGCGTACGTCGGTTTGCTGAGTCTTATTGCTGCCCAGGCGCTCGAACTCGCGTTCCTGCAGAATCCGCAGCAACTTCACCTGGACCGACGCCGGCACGTCGCCGATTTCATCCAGCATCACCGTGCCGGTATTGGCCTGCTCGAATTTGCCGGGCTTGGAGATATTCGCGCCGGTAAACGCGCCTTTCTCGTAGCCGAACAGTTCGCTCTCCATCAGATTTTCCGGAATGGCCGTGCAGTTGATCTTGACGAAGGGCCGGTCCTTGCGCGGCGAATGCTGATGGATCGCGCGGGCGATCATGTCCTTACCCACGCCGCTTTCCCCCGCCAGCAGCACCGTCGCCCGCGTGGGAGCCACGCGCATGATGGTAGCGAAAATTTCCTGCATCGCAGGGCTGCTGCCGATGATGTTCTCGAACTTATAGCGCTCGCCAAGGGCTTCGCGCAATTCGCGATTTTCATCGCGCAGCTTGCTGACTTCGAGCGCTTTTTCAACCACCACGCTGAGGTGATCGAGGGAAAACGGCTTGGGCAGAAAATCCACGGCGCCGCGCTTCATGGCTTCGACGGCGTTCTCGACGGTGCTGAAGGCCGACATGACGATCGACGGGGGTATGGGAATTCTGCGCCTTGAGTTTTTCGAGCAACTCCAGGCCGTCCATGCCGGGCAGCTTGAGGTCCGTCAGGATCAGGTCCACATCGCCCGCGAGCTTCCATCCTTCCTCGGCGGTTCCCGCCCCCTTGACTTCGTAATCGGCGCGCGCCAGGTGCAGACCGACGACGCGGCGCTGCTTCTCTTCGTCTTCGATAACCAGGATGGTGGCTTTGTGCATGGGCGTTTGGTTCGCTCTCTATTGTCGCCCGAGTGGCAGGAAGACACGAAATACACTGCCCTCGCCGAGCGTGCTCTCTACCGTGATACGGCCGCCGTGCTCGTCCAGGATCTTCGAAATAATGGCGAGGCCGAACCCGATGCCGTCGCTCTTGGTGGTGAAAAACGGATTGAAAATATTCTCGATATTCTTGGGATCGATGCCGGAACCGCGATCGATTACCGCAACCTCCACTTCCGCGTGCATCGCGAGAGCGTCTTAACGGTGACCATGCCCCCAGGCGGACTGGCCTGTGCGGCGTTTACTAGAAGGTTTGCGATCACGCGTTCCATCAACTCGGCGTCGAAGCGCACCGGCGGCACGTCCGGCGAATAATTCTTAAACACCGTGACCGACGTGCCCATATTCTTCTGCTCCCGTTCAAAACGGGCGATGGCTCCGTCGAGCATCGTCGGTAATGTCGGCGGTCTCCAGTTTCAGGTGCTGGGGACGCGCGAAATCCAGAAAGCGCGTGATGAGCGAATTGGTGCGATCGACCTCGGACGCGATGAATCCCGCCATCTCCTTGGCCACTGCATTTTCCTGCGCCACCTGCCGCGAGAGCATTTCGGCGGAAGTCTTCATCGTGCCCAGCGGATTTCGCAGCTCATGCGCCAGCCCGGCAGTGAGTTGTCCCAAGGCCGCAAGCCGCTCCGCGCGCCGCACCTCTGCCTGGGCTTCTTGCAGACTGCGATTGGCGCGGGCTAGTTCTTCGACGGCCTCCTGCGCTTTGTGCTTTTCCTCTTGATTGGCCTGCGCCAGTTGGTAGGTCAAGTAGCCGACCACTGGCAAGAAGAGAGTCGCGCAGCACCAGTTCGGGGATCTGGTCCTGCGGGAATGAACTGGTCTTCGCCCAGGAAGACCAGGAATGAAAGATACACTGCGCAGGCCGCAAGCGAAGTGACCGCCGTGCCCAGCAGTCCGAAGTTGGTGGCTCCGGTGATCACCGGCAGAAGCAGCACCAGATAGAAACTGCTCGAGACGCCAAAGCTGAAACCGATAAGCAGATAACACAGCGCCAGCTTTAGGACCACGGATATCCGCGCCCCGATGCGCGGCTCCAGTACCTGCACTACTCCTAGCGCGACCAGGGCAGCGATCGTGCGCGGGCTGCGTCCGGGGCCGAAGACGGCCAGCGCCGAAAAGAACAGCAGCCAGACGAAATCTTGCGGGCGAACGTAACGGCGCCAAGTGGACGGCACTGAGGATATTCTAGCTTTGCGGAATCGCAACTTGCGATTCACGGAGCGGCGCGGGCTCGAAGTCGGAACTTGCCGCGCCGCTGGATGGTCTGCCGCGAACGCGCCATGCGGCCGCTAGGGGACCATTCCAGGGCACTGGACTTTCAAAATGTGACACAATATGGGGACAGCAGTTTCTCGCATGCCCCAATCAAACGCGCCTGATACACCCGAGGTGACTTCGGTCGACACCTCCTTCGCCGATATACTCAACGAGTTTGAGCAGTCCCACCACGCCCGCGGCGAGACGCTCGAAGGGACGGTAGTATCGGTTACGGCTGACGCCGTCTTTGTCGATATCGGACGCAAGACCGATGGCGTATTGCCGGTCGATCCCGCGGTCCCGCTGAAACCCGGGCAGAAGCTGATCGTGTCCATCCGCGGCCGGGATGAAGAAGGCAATTACCAGCTGTCCACCATTCGCGTCGAAACGCCCAAGGACTGGACCGGCCTGGAGGCGGCCTTCGCCAACAAGAACGTGATTTCCGGCCACGTGCTGGAACTGGTGAAGGGCGGTTTGCGAGTGGACGTGGGCGTACGCGCCTTCATGCCGGCCTCCCGCAGCGGCGCGCGCGAACTCGCCGACCTCGAAAAGCTGGTGGGCCAGGATATCGAGTGCCGCATCACCAAGCTCGACACCGCGAGCGAGGACGTGGTGGTCGACCGCCGCGTGGTTTTGGAAGAACGCGAACGTGAGGCCAAGCAGGAAGCTTTCGGAAAGCTGCAGGTGGGCGACGTGGTTCGCGGCACGGTCCGCACGATTACCGACTTCGGCGCTTTCGTCGATTTGGGCGGCGTGGATGGATTGCTCCACGTGTCCGACATGACTTATGCGCGCGGAGTCAAGCCCTCCGACGTCGTGACGCAGGATCAGCAGATTGAAGTCAAGATTCTGAAAATCAACCGCGACACGCGCAAGATTTCTCTGGGGCTGAAGCAACTGGCGCCCGATCCGTGGACCGTGGCGGCGCAAAAATATGAGGTGGGTTCGCGTATCCGCGGCAAAGTTTCGCGGGTTGCCGATTTCGGCGCTTTCGTGGAATTGGAACCCGGGATCGAAGGTCTGATTCACGTTTCCGAGATGTCCTGGACCCGCAAGAATGTCCGCGCGGCGGATGTGGTCAAGCCCGGCGACATGGTCGAGGTGGTGGTGCTGGGCGTGAACGGAGCCGACAAGCGGATAGCGCTGGGCCTGAAGCAGGCGCTGGGCGATCCCTGGGAAGAGGCCTTGAAGAAGTATCCGGTGGGCGCCGCGGTTGAGGCGCCCGTCACCAGCTTGGCCAAGTTCGGCGCCTTCGTCGACTTGGGCGACGGGATCGAAGGAATGATCCACATCGGCGATATCAGCCACGAAAAGCGGCTGAATCACCCGAGCGACGCCCTCAAGGTCGGCGAAATCGTGAAAGCGCAGGTGCTGGAGGCGGATAAGGAACGCCGGCGATTGCGGCTGGGCATCAAGCAACTGGTGCCCACCTCCATCGACGAGTACATCGCCGAGCACAAGCCCGGCGACGGCGTCAGCGGCCGCGTGGTGGACGTTTCCGCCACCCGCGCCAAGGTCGAGCTGGGCGAAGGCGTGATGGCGAATTGTAAACTGACCACCGCCAAGACCGCCGAAGCCTCTGCAAGTGCCTCAAAAGCGGACATTTCTTCGCTTTCGGAGATGCTGGCGCAGAAATGGAAGTCAGGGCCAAGCGCGCCTTCCGGCCCCAGCGCAGTGCGCGCCGGGGAGGTCCGGTCCTTCAGAATCACCAACTTGGACGCCGCCCAAAAGCGCATCGAGCTGGAACTGGCCTAGCCGGGACTCCATAATGGAGTTGTCGGCGACGTTACTTTTCACCCCGCGCATCGTCCAATGAAGTGGTGCAACCATCCTTAGCCCGATGGGCGGTGCGCAAGGAAGGGGCTGCCGTGGATGAAACGGAGCTCATTCGCGCGGCGCAGCGAGGCGACTCGGCTGCGTTTGAGGAATTGGTGCGTACCTACGACCAGAGTGTGCTTCGGCTGGCGTTAAGTATGCTGCGATCGCCCGAAGATGCCCGGGATGTGTACCAGGAAACCTTCTTGCGGGTGTATCGCAATCTGAATCAATTCCGCTTCGATTGCAGCTTCCACACCTGGTTGTACCGGATTGCGACGAATCTGTGCCTGGATCAATTGCGCAGGCGAAAGGTTCGCAAAGAGGAGCCGGTCATCGTGACCACTCCGGAGGGAACTCTGGACCGTGCCGATACCGCGGCGGAGACCAGGGTCGAAGGCGACCCCCTGCGAAGTCTATTCAGCGGGCAGATCCGGAAGCGCGTGAAAGAAGCGCTGGGGGAGTTGACGCCGCGCGAGCGCATGGTATTCGAGCTGCGGCACTATGAGGGAATGCGTCTGCGGAAGATCGGCGAAGTTCTGGGTACCTCCGAGGAAGCAGCTAAGAATTGTCTGTTCCGGGCGACGCAAAAGATGCGATCCGCCTTGGGAGAATTAGTATGAGCGAAACATTCAAGCAACATGAGAATTGCGAAAAGGCGCGGGGGCAATTTGCGCTCCTGCTCTATGGCGAGTTGAGTTTCGATGAGGAGGAGCGGGTTGAATCGCACCTGGACGGGTGTGCCGAGTGCCGCGGCGCGCTCGGACGCCAGAAGGCCTTGCACGACGCGCTGGATGGGGTGGCGGTGACGCCGTCGCCGGCACTCTTGAGCCGCTGCCGCGAGGATTTGACACAGTTGCTGGAGCAGGAGAAGCCAGCCTCTGGCATGGGCTGCCCGGTGGAAGCATTCGTGGTGGCGGCAAATGACCGGTAGCTGGAATGATCCAGTTCCTGCGCCCCATGACGGCGATGGCGCTATTGGCGGTCGGCTTCTTTGCGGCGAAGGTGACACCCGGCTTGAACTTCCCGGGCGGCGTGGCGTCCATGGGGCTCGGGGATTTTGGCGGCGCCCAGGTGCGCAATGTCGCCACCGAACCGGACGGCCGCTTGCGCATCGTTGTCGACGAAACGCGGGAGCGTACGATTTCCGGAAGCCGTGAGGATCGGCAGATTCGAGAACTGTTAATGGCGGCAGCCAAGGAAGGCGCGGACCCCGGACTGCGAGCCCAGACGGTGACTATCCTGGTAGGCGATGCGGACGTTTCCGACGTGCGCGAAGCATTGGCGTTCGCGATGGCGAACGATGAGAACACCAATGTCCGCCTCAAAGCGATGGAAGGTCTGGAACGGTATACGAACGACCCCGTGGTACAGAACGCGCTGGCCCACGTCTTACTGAATGACCCGAATAGCGGGATGCGTACCCGCGTGATCGACGCATTAGGTGAGCGCGAGGGTCAGGAACTGAACCGCCAGATGGTGGGCGCGCTGCAGGAGCTGATGGGCCGCGAGGACGACCGGGATGTCCGCGAACGGGCCGGGTCGGATGTTGCATTCGATCAAGGCATCGGCCGGAACTTACTAAGAGGTTTTCGTGATGACGAGACAATTACTGATTACCGTGCTGGCTCTCCCTCTGGCTTTACCTTGGCTGGCGGCCGGACAGACGTCCGCGTGCCGCCGGCGCCGCCGGCGATCTCCTCGCGAGTGATCACGATTACGCCACCCGGGAGCTATCTGGGAATCGGGATTCAGGAAATTACAGCGGAGCGCGCGAAGGCGCTCAAACTCCGCGAAGAAGGCGGCGTCGAGATAACACGAGTGGCTCCCGACAGTCCCGCGGACAAGGCGGGCTTAAGAGAGGGCGACGTGGTATTGCAGTACAACGGCACGAAAGTCGAAGGCCTGGAGCAGCTTTCACGGCTGGTGCGGGAAACGCCGGTCGGGCGCGAAGCGAAGCTGGATATTTTTCGCAATGGCGCTCGAATGACAATCATGGCCAGAGTTGGCGAACACCCCTCGCTGCCGGGAATGTCCGACGGATTTAGTTTTCACATGCCGGACGTGCCGCGCACCATCCAAGGTTTGCGCAGCCCGATGCTGGGCGTAGAGGCAGAATCGATTGAAGGACAACTGGCGCAGTTCTTCGGAGTAAACGAAGGCGTACTGGTGCGGACTGTGATGAAGGGCTCGCCTGCCGAAAAGGCCGGCGTCAAAGCCGGCGACGTGATCCTGCGCGTGGATGAGGCGAAGGTTGCCACGCCCCCGGAAATTTCCGCCCATTTACGCGCCGCCCGTGGAAAGCCTGTGGCGGTGGCGATCATGCGGGAGCACAAGGAAATAAGCCTGACGGTGGACGCCGAGCCGCATCCGGGTGGACGAGCCGAACCGGTTCGCATGGTCATGTCAGAACGGGAGTAGTGCCCTGGCGAAGGGGTCCCCGCGCATGCGATAGCTGTCAAATTCCGCGAGGCTTAGGCCAGCGCTTTTCCATATAAGCGCGCAGACGAAGAATCGCCTGCGATTTCAATTGCGAGATGCGTGATTCGTGCAAATGCAGAATCTTGGAAATCTCGCGTAGCGTCAGTTCCTCGTGGTAGTAGAGGCCGAGCACGGTCTTTTCAATTTCCGGCATTTTGGTAATCGCCAGCGCCAGCAGCTTCTTAAGTTCGTTGCGTTCCAGCAGCCGGGAAGGCCAGTCCTCTTCATCGTCGGAGATAAAATTGAGCAGATCGCGGCTGTCCTCATCGTCGGAGGCGCCCTTCCAGGCTTCCGAGATTCAGGCCGCGGACCTCCACCAGCCACTCGTGATATTCCTTTATTCCTAAGCCGAGCTCCTGGGCGATCTCCTCCTCGCTGGCCGACCGTTGCAGGCGATGTTCGGCGGAAACCATGGCGGCCTCGATTTGCTTCGAGCGCTTGCGCTGCTGCCGGGGAGCCCAATCCAGCCCCCGCAGCCCATCCAGGATCGCGCCGCGGATTTTATACTCGGCATAGGTCTTGAGCTTCACGTTGTGCGAGGCGTCGAAGCGGTCGATCGCCGAGATCAGGCCGACCACTCCGGTCGAAACCAGATCGTCCAGACTCACGCTCTCCGGCAGTCGCTCGTGAATCCGTCGGGCGATCAAGCGCACCTGGGGGAGATGTTCTAAGATGAGCTGCTCGCGCACCTCGGCGGCCATCGGAAGCTGACTCCGATAGGGGCTAACCTTGAAGGTTTGCTGGACGGCCAGACCATCGCCGTAGACGCGACCATGCTGGAAGCCAATGCCGCGATGCGTTCGATCAGGCGGCGCGACGATGGCCGCGGCTATGACGAGTATTTGAAGGATCTGGCCAAAGCCGAGGGCATTGAGGAGCCTACGCGCGAGCAGGCCGCCAGGCTGGACCGGAAGCGCAAAAAGAAGGCCTCGAATCAAGACTGGATGAGTCCCACGGATACCAGCGCGCGCATCGCCAGGATGAAGGACGGCCGCACGCATCTGGCGCACAAGGCCGAGCATGCGGTCGATCTGTCCAGTGGCGCGGTGGTGGCGATCACGCTGCAAACTGCGGATCTGGGCGACACCACCACCATCGGAGTCACGTTACAGGAAGCCCAGGCCAATGCGGCTCTGATCAACGAACGCGGCGTCGAAGAACTGGTGGCCGACAAGGGATATCACAGCAATGAAGTTCTGGTCAATTTGCATGCGGACGGGGTACGCAGCTATTTAGGCTGGCCGGCGCGGATAAGCGTTCCGCTGCCGGCTTCATGCCGCCGCTCCCAGTCGCCGAAGGCCCGCTTCAGCGACACGGAGTCCCAAATTGACAACCATTTCCGGATCGTTTCTTATCGGCACGAACAGCGCGCACGATGAAATATCTCGGCAAGAAAACGATTTACATTCTTCGCGCGAAGCGATATACCCCATGCCGGATACGTATGGCTGGGTACTTAACCCAATGCTTGCTTTCAGAGCGATAACAGCGAACGCGCGCGACGGCGTTCCCCGTCGACCAACGGGAAGTCTGTCATCATCCGTGTTTCTAGAGACGTTCGATTTGAGCTGGGGAAACTCGTCCGAGCGCCAGCTGCGGCATTCCAAAAGGGGAGGAATTCGTTCGCGATTTGCCATTGTGCAGCTAAGGGTGCACTTGGGCACCCAATGGTCGCGAACTGGAGGGAGGATATCTCTGGCGCAGGCGAGGGTGATCGAAAACGCAAAAAAGACGGCCCACTCGATAGACGAGCGGGCCGTTTAGGAAGGGAATGGAAAGCGCGCTAGTGCGCGATGCGGCCTTACCTCTCGGTCCGCAGATTATTGGTTACCGAGAATACTCCCGGTACTTGATTGGCCGCCATATAAGCGATCTGGCGGTCGCCGCTATTGAGCACGACGCCATCCAGGGTCACATTGCCATTCTTTACGATGATGCGGATGCTTGGCTGTACGCCCTGGAAATATTTGTCCAGAGGGGCCGAACGAAGCAAGGTACGCAGGGTTCGTGCCCGGATCTGATTATCCATGAGAGAGAGCGGCAATACCTCGATCTGGTCGTTTACGGCGGTCACGCCGGGGATGCTTCTTGACTACGTTCTCCACGTCGGTCTTACGGACCGGTTCCGTTACCTGTCCGGAGAGCGTAACCACTCCGTTGTCGACCTGGTAATTCAGGTTGTCAAAAACGCCGATGTAGGGAACCATCAGGATCTCGTGCCGGACCTGATCTTCAAGGGTTCGAGGCGTCGGATTGCTCGCTGCCAATAGGGAGCCGCCCATCAGCCCAATCCCAATCCCCGCCGCTATTGTAGTTGCGATGTATTTTACAGTTCTCATGTCTTTGTCCTCACACTAAATTAGACGCTGGCAGCGACCCGAAGTTGCAGCTCGAAAGGCGCAACCTGCCACGGCCGCCGTGCGTATAGCTTTGTAGCCGGCGCGAACCATACGGCCGCAGGCCAGAACACCTTTGCGTCCGCCGCGAAAATTTTTGGCAAAAGCGGCATTGACGCGGCCTATCCATTGTGTATAATTCTTCCATGCGCTTACTCCTGGTATCACTTGCTTTAGTGATGTGTCTGACTGCTTCTGCCCAAGAGGAGAAGAAAAAGAAGGGACCGAGCCCGTTCGAGAATCCCAAGAATCTCAAAGTTCTCCCGGCTGAAGGTCTGCGGCCAACCATGCAAGCCTTTCGGGCGGCCTTAGGCGTGCAGTGCAGCTACTGCCACGTGGAGGGCGATTTCGCCAGCGACGATAATCCCAAGAAGGATGTCGCCCGTATGATGATCACCATGGCGCGCGAGATCAATGCGAAGTTCCCGGATGGCAAGAGGCATGTGAGCTGCTACACCTGCCATCGCGGTGCGGAAGAGCCGTTAATGGCTCCTCCCGCGCAGTAGCTTTTTAGCGGTCCTTCTCCCGCGCGCGACCGGTGCCATTCGTACCGGTCGCGTTTGTACGTCTGTACGCTTCCGTTAGGCTCTCCCCAGCTTGCTAAGCTGATCCCATGTCATTCGACGGGCTGCGAGTGCTTTCGCTGGAGAGCCGCCGCGCCTCGGAAATCGAGACTCTCATTCGGCGCGCGGGTGGAGAGCCCTTCGTCGCGCCCTCCATGCGGGAAACGCCACTGGGACAGAATTCTCAGACCTTGTGGTTTGCCGAGCGCCTTTTCGAAAACCAGTTCGATATGCTGATTTTGCTCACCGGCGTGGGTACGCGCCTGCTCAATCAGGTGATCGAGACGCGCTGGCCGGCGGGCGCGTTCGCGAAGGCGCTGCGGGGGATTACAGTAGTCGCCCGCGGGCCTAAACCGATGGCAGTGATGCGCGAATGGGATGTTCCCGTCGCGATCCTGGTTCCCGAACCGAATACCTGGCGCGAGATCCTGGCCGCGACCGAAGGTCGTCCCGAGAAGCGCGTTGCGGTCCAGGAATACGGCCGCCCCAGCCAGGAACTAATTGAGGGACTGCTCGCGCGCGGTGCGGAAGTGAGTTCTGTCCCGGTTTACCAGTGGGACCTGCCCGACGATCTCGGTCCGCTGCGCGAGGCGGTCCGCAGGCTCGCGGCCGGAGCGATCGACGTGCTGCTGCTCACATCCTCGGCGCAGGTCGAGCACTTGCTGCGGATCGCCGCGGAGATGGGTATCGAAGACGCTGTCCGGCTGGCTTGCAGACGCATCGTGATCGCTTCGATCGGCCCCACCACGAGTGAAACATTGGCTGAACTCGGCCTGCCCGCCGACTTCGAGCCCAGCCACCCCAAGATGGGGCTGCTAGTGAATGAGACCGCGCAGCAGGCTCACCGGATTCTACAATCGAAGCAGTGAGCAAAGCGCGCCAGAAAACGGACGCAGAGAGTCCAGCGACGGGCAACGGGGGCCGCGATGAGTTTTGGCGCCTGATGACGCGCTACGCTCCGGCGATCGGCCTGTTACCTGCGAGCGTGCTTGCCGGATATGCCATTGGCTACGGCCTTGACTACCTGTTTTCGACGACTTTTCTACGCTTTGTGTTTATGATCCTGGGCGTCGTGGCCGGCGTCGTACAGTTGATGCGGATCCTCGGCAAAGATATGAAATGAGCATGAAATGACCGGCGATTTCTACGAGCAGGCGCTCCGGCGTGTGCGTCGTTTTGCCGTAGTCTTGTCTTTGACCGGAACTGCCGCCGTCTTAGGGGCGTACGGTTTGCGGACGGCCGTCGGGTTCATGCTGGGCGCGGCCCTGTCGATCCTCAACTTTCGAGGCCTGTCGGTGCTGGTGAATGTCATCGGCGGAGCGGCCCGGCCAGGAGCATTTGCAGCCGTGCTGATCGCCCTCCGATACCTGCTGATCGGCTGCGCTATCTATGTTATAGTGAGGTTTCTCGGGGTCACGCCAGCGGCTGTCGTGTGGGGATTGCTGGCTGCCTTTGCGGCCGTGATCCTGGAAATTCTCTACGAGTTCATCTTTCGTATCCATGAGTAAACCTTGGAGTAAAGCTTGTGAGTGAAAACTGGCTTACTGCCATCTTCAACAAATATCTCGCCGGCGCCGCCAATGCCGTCCTGGGGCTGTTCAACATGACGGCGCAGGACGCCGTGCATCCCTGGGAAACCTGGCTGGTGATGGAACTGCTCGTGGTCGCGATCCTAGTCGTGACGGTAGCGTTCGTGCGGTCCCACCTCTCGGTCGACAATCCCGGGAAGCTTCAGCACGCTTTTGAGGGTGCTTACAGTTTTTTGAATACGCAGGCTGAAGAGGTAGGGATCGAGCATCCTCGGAAATATCTAAACTTTTTCGCTACGTTGTTTATTTTTATCCTGGCGATGAACCTGATCGGGATCATTCCTGGTTTCGAATCGCCCACGATGACAGTGTATGTGGCTGCGGGGCTCGCGGTGTGTACCTGGGTCTACTATCACGCCATGGGTGTGCGCGAACTAGGCGTGTGGAAGTATCTGGCTCAATTTCTGGGCCCGGTGTGGTGGTTAGCTTGGTTGATGATCCCAATCGAAATCATCGGCCACTTTGCGCGTACGCTTTCGCTCACCGTTCGTCTCTACGCCAACATGTTCGCCGGGGATCAGATCACCAACGTATTCATAACCTTGACCTATCTTGTCGCCCCAGTGATTTTCATGGCCTTGCACGTTTTTGTTGCCTTTTTGCAAGCCTACATTTTTACTTTGCTCACGATGATTTATGTGAGCATTGGAACGTCGCACGAACATTAATACGGCATTATCGCGTTCGAGCGTGAGCCGCCGTTCCCCCCGGTTCGGATTGGAACCACCTCCTCGGCGCAACTTTAATACACGAAAAGGAAGGTACACGGAAATGCGAAACAAAATGATGCTGCTGATGGGGGTGTTATTCCTCCTGGCGGCGTGCCCGATCTTTGCGCAGACCACAGGCGGTTCTGGCATGGCTCCTGGCGAGGTCAAGTTTTTCGGCGCAATGCTGGGACTGGGACTTGCCGGAGGCCTCTGCGGAATCGGCCAAGGTAAGGCAGTTGCCGGCGCCGCCGAAGCGATCGCCCGCAATCCCGCCGCCGCCGGCGGAATCCGGTTTGCACTGATTCTTGGCTTGGTGTTCATCGAAACGTTGACCATCTACGCACTATTTATCGTATTGAAGGGCTAGCCTCTTTCTCCCTGCGGGCGGGCTTCAACGTCCGCCCCGCAGCGGTCCTCTATGTTTAAGCTGCACGGCATTCTTCCTCCCATCGCCACGCCCTTCGATCACCGCGGCGACTTATACAAGGTTAAAGTCCAGCACAACGTCGAGAAGTGGAATCGCACCGGTCTGACCGGCTACGTCGTCTGCGGCTCGACGGGCGAAAGCGTCTACCTGACCACCGAAGAAAAACTCCAGCTATGGGAGTGGGTGGCGGAATACGCTGCGCCGGACAAAATTCTGGTTTGTGGGACGGGCATGGAGAGCGTTCGCGAAACGGTCGCCCTCACCAATGCTGCGGCCGAGCGCGGATATAAGGCCGCAATGGTGCGAACGCCGCATTACTACAAGAATCTGGTGCATAAGATGGATGCCCAGATTCTCTATTTCCGCGCCGTCGCGGATCAGGTAAAAATCCCGGTGATGATCTATAACTGGCCGCAAGTCACGGGCGTCGACATCTCGGCGGAAGCGGTGGCCACGCTCTCGCATCATCCCAATATTTTTGGGATCAAGGAAAGCTCCGGAAGCTTGGAAAAGTGCATCCAGATGATCAAGGATGTCGCGCCTGGATTTCAGGTATTAACCGGCTCTGCGCCTATACTCGCGCCCTCGCTGGCCATTGGCTGCGCGGGAGCGGTGCTGGCGTTCGCCAACGCGGCGCCATATTCGACCATCAGCATTTGGGAAGCTCATCGCTCGCGCGAGTTTGCGGCTGGGATGGACTGGCAGAACCGCATTTTACGGGCAGCCCAACTCGTAACAGTCAAGTACGGCGTGCCGGGCCTGAAATACGCCATGGATCTGAACGGCTACTACGGCGGTCCACCGCGCCTTCCGCTGACCGCGATTACGCCCGAAGCCAAGAAGGAAATTGAGCTAGCTTTCGACGGACTCAAGGGCTGAGCGCCCACCAGGCCGCCAGTTCGTTCTCGCTGACAAGCTGATCGAAATCGACGAGTTTGCGTGGTCTTCCTTTGCCGCGCAATGCGCCGCTTCGCAGATCGCGGTCACGATAAACCACTACGTCGGAAATCCGATCCGCCACGAAGCCCAGCAGGTGCTGGCGGGTGCCTGCGGTCAATTCCAGGACCACAATTTTCGGCTGGCTGCCCTGGCTGGCGTGCGGTAGCTGTAGTCTGCTGCGCAGGTCGATGACGCCCACAACCTGGCCCTTCAGGCTGGTGATTCCAAGCAACCCGCTGCGCTCGGCCGCCGCCGGCTCGAGGTCGGTCAGCGGCAAGATCCCGCGGATGCAAGCCGCATCCATTGCGAGATCCTGGCGAGCCACGCGAAAGGTCAGGTAAGGCTTGGGCGAGCTTCCCACGCAGGGCTTATCGTCGCGGGTGAGCGGTTCGTTAGCGCGCCGTCAGGTCGCGGAACTGCGCTTCGTCGAAGCCCAGCGCGATCTTGGACCCTTGGACTAGAATCGGCCGCCGCATCAAGTTAGGATGCTGCGACATCAGTTTGATCGCCTCGGCGCGCGGCGGAGGATTGATCTTCATTTTGCGTTCGCGGTAGAGCTCGTTGCGAAAGTTCAAGAACTTGATGTAATCGCGCGTGCCAATCAGTTTCTCGATCTCGGCTTCGCTGAGACCTTGGTTGAGATCGATCTCCTCCACCTTCACGCCTTGTTCCTGGAGCCACTTCTTGGCTTTCCGGCAGGTGGAGCACGTGGGCTTTTGATAGAACTTCATCCTGCGACCGGGTTAGAACTTCTTCAGCTCTTCGATCACCGCATTGACGCCGCGCTTGCGGTAAATCTGCACCAGCCGCTGCTCCTCGGGCGAAGGCGCCACCACGCGGCGCAGCACCGGATCGTCCAGCTCGGCGCGATTGGGAATCCACATCGAACCGTCATTGAATTCCACGCTGGACACGAAGCCCGTCATGCTTTCGACGGAAGTCCGCGGGTCAAAGCGCAACGACGCGTCTTGCAAAAGCTGGCTGGAACTGCTGGGCGGCAGGCGCATCTCCGACGGCAGGGAAGCCGCCAGAAACTCGCGCCCCTGCGAATCCCGCACAATCCAGCCCATTTCCAGATAGCTGATGGACGCGCGGGGAACGATTGTGTACCACCAGCTTCGGCTCCCGCGCCTCATTGCCCGCGATGCGCGCCATTCCACTGGTCGGTTCCACCGGAGCGTCGGGAAATTGCAGGAACGCGAATTCCAAGTCGCGCTCGCCGGCGGTATTGGTCGCGCGCCCCCGCATCATTTGCACGCCGAACTGCGGACGGTCGGCATCCCGCGCCATACTGGCCAGCATTTCTTTCTGTAATCCGTCGCGGCCGGCTTGCTCCAGCAGCGCCTTGAAGAACTGGCGGTCGCGGCGCGCTTCCAGTTCCCAAACCATCATGGTGCGCCGCGATTGCAGCTTATCCGGACCGTAGAAGTTCAGGTCGTCGAACAGCACGCCGTCGAGGCTCACTTCGACCATAGGGCTGACTCCGGCCGCAATCGGCCGCAACAGGTGTAAATCGCCGCGCACCGAAAATGTTTCGCCCGGCGCAACGTCCAGGCTGGGCACCGAGATCGAACCTTTCCCACCCGGTGTTGCTTCTTGCGCGAGCACGGTCAGCGTGATGCTCCGGATACGGCGCTGGCTCGCGTTGCGCAGGGAGAGCGCCACGCGCACATCGATGGCATAAGCTCCGCCGCGCACCGTGGCTGCTGAACCGCCCCATTCGTCGCCGGCCAGGGTTACCGGCGCATCTTGCGGGAAATCGATCTTGTGCGCCAGATTCTGTTGTGCCGAGCTTTGCGGACCGAACTGGCCGAATGCCAGCACGCCCGCTCCCAGGAGCAGAAGAAAAATTCTACTGCGCATATACGCCCGTGATGGTGACTTGGCCGGTGTCCGCGTCGATATACCGCGCCCGTGCCGATCCCTGCACGCTTAACGTGACATTGACAGGCCGCTCTTGCCCCTGCGACATGCCCAGCGTGCCGCCATTCTGCTGCAATTGAATTCCCGACGCTGAAACTTCAACCATGGGCCCGCGGTCTTCGAGCTCCAGACCACCAGCGTGCCAAGGCCCCGCCTGCGCAAGCCTCCTCATCGCGCGGCCCAAAGCGACGCTATCCGCGCGCGGCATGTTCAGCCACCAGGCGCTCACCAGCAGAAACGGCAACACCGGCGCTCGCGGCCGCGACTCGCCATCCCGTGGCGACAGTGGGCTTGCGGGCTCGCGAAGCCACGCATTCCCCCGCCTCCAGTCCGACCCGCACGTTGGCCGACATCTCCGCCGCCAGGCGATCCCAATTCACGCCTGCCGGCATTTCCGCCGCCAGCCCGCGAATGGATTCCCGATCGCTATCGAAAGCCGCCACCCAACTCCGGCAGCCGTCGCAACCAGCCAAATGCAGACGGACCAGCGGCCGGCGCCACAGTGGAAGGTCGCCCGTCGAGTAGAGCGCCAGGTCGGATTGTAGAGGGTGCGTCATGCCAAACCCCGCTTCTGCAGCCGGGCGAAATGCTTCCGCAGTTTCACACGCGCGTTGGCGATATGCGAGCGCACCGTCGCCTTGGAGCAGCTCAATCGCTCGGCCACTTCTTCGGCCGGCAGATCCTCCACGTCGCGCAGCAGCAGCGCGGTTCGCTCCCGGTAGGTCAGAATATCCAGCCCCGATTCCAGGTACTCGCGGCGCTCGGCCCGGAGCACCATCTGTTCGGGACTCTCCATCGCGGATACCGCCACCGGCTCGGGCATCTCATCGAGCTCGGAAAAACTCACGCGGCCGGAGCGGCGCAGGAAATCGATAGCCGTGTTGCTGGCGATGCGCGACAGCCAGTGCGCGGCCTTGTCCAGATCCTTGAGTTGATCCTGCCGCTGCAGCGCCTTGATGAAAGCTTCCTGGGTGAGGTCCTGGGCATCGGAAACGTTGCCCACGATCCGGTAGATCAGCAGGAACACGCGGCGCATGTTCTCGGACACAAACCGGCTTTGTGCCTCCGAGGCGAGCGTTGACGCGTCATACCGGGTCGAGCCTGGGGTCTCGCTCATCTGTGGTTCAAATGTCGCCGCTAGCGCGCTCATTGCTGGTTCGGGCGTTCCTGCCCTCACCAACATGACGATCCTAGCCCCTTAAGCGTGCAGCCTGAATCGCGTTCTATCGGCGGCGCTATCCTAATCATATATGAGGCCTGTAGCGATTATCGGCATCGGCAAGACGGCTTTTGGCGCGTTCCCCGACCGGGATCTGCGCTCGCTGGCGGTGGAGGCGGGCGAGAAGTGCCTGGCGGACGCCCACGTAAGTCCCTCACAAGTAGAAGCTTATTATCTCGGCAACTTCGCGGGGCCGTCTTTCGTGGGTCAAAACCATTTGGCGCCCTATATCGCGGGAGCGATGGGGATCACTGGGGTTCCGTGCACCCGCTTTGAGGCGGCCTGCGCGTCGAGCGGTTCGGCTTTTTACCACGCGGTATCGAGCGTTGCCGCCGGGTTGAACGACGTGGTCCTGGTGGCCGGGGTCGAAAAGATGACCTCGCAGACCACGCCTAAGGTCACTGAGATTCTGGCCGGAGCGGGCGACACTTGCGGCGAGGTTCGCGCGGGCGCCACCTTCCCGGCACTGTTCGCGATGATCGCGCGGCGGCATATGTACCAGTACGGCACCACGCGGGAAATGCTGGCCGCGGTGGCCGTCAAGAACCACGAGAACGGTGCCAAGAATCCGCTGGCCCACATGCGCAAGGTCATCACGATGGAGCAGGCGCTGAAGGGCAAGCCGATCTCCGAGCCGCTCACGGTCTTCGATTGCTCGCTGATCAGCGACGGCGCGGCTGCGGTGTTGATCGCGCCGCTCGAGCGGGCGGCGGAGTTCACTGACAAGCCGGTGAAGGTTCTGGGCGTCGCGCAGACTTCGGATTACGTGGCGCTCGATCAGAAGGACGACATCACGACCTTTCGCGCTGTCGTAGCCGCCGCGCAGAAGGCATACAAGATGGCTGGCGTCACGGCGCAGGATATCCAATTCGCCGAAGTGCACGACTGCTTCACCATCGCCGAGATTGTCGCGATCGAAGACCTGGGATTCGTGAAGAAGGGCGAAGGCGGTCCGTATGAACTGGCAGGGCTGCACGCGGCTGACGGGGCCGCTTCCCATCAACACCAGCGGCGGTTTGAAGTCCAAGGGACATCCCGTCGGCGCGACCGGCGTGGGACAGATCTGCGACCTGGTCTACCAACTGCGCGGTGAAGCCGGAGAGCGTCAGTTGGCGAGGCATTCGCTAGGGCTGGCGCAGAATTTGGGCGGGTCCGGGGCGACCGCGGTGGTGACAATTCTGGGGGTTGCATGAAGGAGCGGCATCGTTTACACCGAAACCGTGGTCCACGCTGCGCCGGAGCAGTTCGTCGCGGACGCGCCGTATCAATTGGCGATCGTGTCACTCGAGGAAGGCGGACGCCTGACGGTGCGTGTTGACGGTGAGCGGGTAGTCATCGGCGATCGCGTCGATTTCGTTGAGGACCGTAACGGCATTCCGTTCTTCCGCAAAGCGTGAAGCTAGCAGCGTGAAGGTCCTGCTCTATTACATCGGCAAAGCGCGCGACACGCACGCCAATGCCATGGCCGAGGAATACATCAAGCGCTCCACGCGTTTCGCGAAGTGCGAGATGCGTGAGATTCACCCGCTGCGCTTCGACCCCTGGGCCAAGCATCCTACGGCTTCCAAGATTTTGCTGGATCCTGCCGGGCGCGCTCTCGATTCCGCGGGGTTCATTTCGCTGGTGGAAAAAGCCGAGCGCGACGGACGCGACATGGTCTTACTCATCGGAGGCGCGGATGGACTGCCCGCCGAGTGGAAGCCGCGCGCGGATTTGCTTCTGGGGCTATCGCCGATGACTATGCCGCACGAGCTGGCGCGAGTGGTGCTGGCCGAGCAGATTTATCGCGCGTTTACTGCGCTGCGCGGGCACCCGTACCCGCGCTAGCCGTAAGAGCTGCGCTAGCCGCGTGGACTGGACGAGCCGCGTGCGGCAGGTGACCGGCGGGCGCCGCGCTGATCTGGTTTCGGTTTACAGCCGCAGCCTTGGGCCCTCCCGTCGCTACCGCTTCAATGACAGTGCCGGGGAAGTAGTGACCCAGAATGATGCGTGCTGGGTAGCCATGCCTCGCGATATTGATAGCGCCCATCTGACACATGCCCACGCCGTGCCCGGAAGGCTTACCGCGCAGCGGACAAGCCACCGAAAAATACGGATAGCCCGGCTGCGGGATGGCGGCGCCTTCCCATTTGGTCTGCGCCAATGACTTGGTATGTCCGCCGCAGTTGGCCGAGTACAGGGCCGCGATGATGTCGCCTTTATAAACCAGCACCTGCCCGCGCGTTGCCAAGGCCGCTCGGCTCGCCGCGCTGGCTGGGTGGGCCAGCCCCTTCAAGAGCTGGCAGTGCTCGGTATCGCAAAAATCGAAGCCCTGATGGCGGTTGTGGGCGCCCGCCAGGTAGGACCGCGTCACCACCGCCTGGGCTTTGCGCGCCTCAAAAGGAAGCCCCGCCGCGCCCTCCGCCTCGACAATGGCCGCGACGGCGGTCTCGCGATCCATCTCCACAATGGCCAGGAGATCAGAGCCGGAACGCCGAACTTCGAGGCGTCCGATATATTCCCGAGGCGCCACGCCCGGCACCGCCAGGTGAAAATGCACCATGGCGCCGTTGCGCCCGCTTACCTTTGCGGGACCCATAAGCGAAATGGTGCGTTCCCCCTGGAGGATTTCGGTATGTCCCTGCGATTCCACCACTAGCGTTTGCCCCTGGGCCGGCTGTAATTCGAATTGGACCGGGTGGAAGGATCCCGAGGACACTGATATGGACGGTCGCGGCGATGGTAAGGGCGAGCATGAATTGGCTTGGGTGCCACGCCTTATGCGCGCAGGAGCCTACATTATAACCCGGTACAATGGGGCGTGGCGCACTACGATGCCCTGCTGATCGTTTCGTTTGGTGGCCCGGAGCAGCGCGAAGATGTTATCCCCTTTCTGGAGAATGTGTTACGGGGGCGCGACGTGCCCCGCGAGCGCCTTCTGGCGGTGGCCGAACACTACTACTACCATTTTGACGGACGGAGCCCGATTAACGACCAAAACCGGGCTTTGATCGCGGCACTGCGGGAGGTGGTGAAGATCCCGATCTATTGGGGGAATCGCAACTGGCATCCCCTGCTGGCGGAGACCGTTCGCCAGATGCAGCAGGATGGCATCCGCCGGGCGGTGGCGTTTGCAACTTCGGCCTTCGGCTCCTATTCCGGCTGCCGCCAGTATTTGGAGGACATCCAGCGCGCCCGGGCGGGCAGGCGAAAATGCGCTGGAAATCGTGAAAATTCCGCCGTTTTCCGAACATCCTCTGTTTCTAGAAGCCATGACGGATCGTGTGCGCGCGGCGCTCGCCCAGTTGCCGGGTGCGCGGGTGGTGTTTACAGCTCACAGTGTGCCGGTTTCCATGGCGGAGAGCAGTCCGTACGTGCGGCAACTGGAAGCCGCCTCGCGGCGTGTCGCCGAAACCCTCGGCGTACGCGAGTGGAAGCTGGTCTACCAGAGCCGCAGCGGACCGCCCGCCCAGCCTTGGCTCGGCCCCGACATTTGCGATTATCTGCGCGAATCTCCCAGCGACACCATCATCGCCCCCATCGGATTCCTTTCGGATCACATGGAAGTGATGTATGACCTGGACACCGAAGCGCGCGCTGTGTGCGAGGAGTTGGGCGTTCGCATGGTGCGCGCTGGCACGGTCGGGACCCATCCCGCCATCATCCGCATGATCGCGGAACTGATCGAGCGCGAACCGGAGCCCTGCGCCGCCACCTGCTGCCCGGCGCCTCAGCGGCCTCCGTCGCCGGCAATCAGCCGGTAGACCTCGCGCTTCGAAAGGCCGCGTTGCCGCGCCACCTGTTTGATGGCTTCCATGCGCGGCAGGCCCTGCTGCTCGGCCGCTCGGACAGCTTCTTCGAGCGGTGTGTCGTCCGCTTGCACCTCGCCGGTTTTGCCGATGAGTAGAGTAATCTCGCCCTTGACCGACGGGCGCGAGGCCAGTTCCGCGCGCACTTCCGCCGCCGTTCCGCGCAAAAACTCCTCGTGCAATTTTGTAAGCTCGCGCGCGACCACCACCGGGCGCGCGCCCATCACTGCCGCGACATCTTCCAGCGCCTCCAGAATCCGATGCGGAGTTTCGTAGAAGATCAGCGTCGCGGTCTCGGGCTTCAATTGTTCCAACGTCTTTCTTCGCTGCGACGACTTAGGCGGCAGGAATCCGCAAAAGCGAAATGCATCGGTCGGCAATCCCGCGGCGCTTAGCGCGCTCACGGCTGCCGAGACGCCCGGAATGGGCACTACCGGGATCAACGCCGCGATTGCGGCCTGCACCAGGCGATAGCCCGGATCGGAAATCAGCGGCGTCCCAGCGTCGGAAACCAGCGCGCCGCTTCTGCCTGCATTGGCGCCGCCAGTGAGCCTCTCCACCAGTTCCGCCGCGCGCCCGGATTCATTGTGCTCGTGATAGCTGAGCATAGGCTTGGCGATTCCAAAATGTTCCAGCAGCTTGCGGGTCTGCCGGGTATCTTCGCAAGCGATCCAGTCCACCTCGCGCAGCACGCGCAGCGCGCGCAGAGTGATGTCTTCCAGGTTGCCGATGGGCGTCGCGACAATGTAGAGAATTCCAGTCACCGTAGTACGATGAAACGGTAACTGAAATGGAGACTCGGACACAAGATCCCGCCGGCTACTACGTCTGGGAAGTGCCCGGGCAATCCGTGGTAGTTCACCTGCGCCTCGACGTCGTCGATCGTCTTGCCGCGGAAGTCATGCGAGGCTTCGGCTCGGTTCCCAAACGCGGCGCCGAAATCGGCGGCTTTCTCATCGGCACCATCCGCCCGGGTGTTCCCGCGATCGTACGCATTGACGACTTCGAGCCGGTCGCCTGCGAATATCGCCGCGGCCCTTCGTATCAGTTCACGGAGGAAGACGGCGTCGCCATAGAGGACGGTTGGAAGCGGCTCCAGCCCAGCGTTTCGCCCTCGGCATACGCGGTAGGATATTTTCGCAGCCACACCCGCGATGGATTCTCTCTAGCGCCGGAAGACTTGGAGCTTCTCGATCTCTTTTTGCCCGGCCCCGCTCACGTCGCGCTGCTCATCAAGCCCTACGCCACCAAAGTCAGTGTCGGCGGTTTCTTCGTTCGCGAGCACGGGGAGTTTCCCGAAGCCACTCCTCTGGAATTTCCCTTGCGGCGCCGCGAGTTGTTGGGAGCGGACGCTGCGCCGCGCCGCCCGCTTGCGGAAGGACGCATGGCGGGCGGTCTACGGGAGCGCTCGGCTGGCGCCGCAGTGGCTACTCCTGAGGAGCCGCCGCAGACAGCATTTAGATTCTCGGGTTACGAACCGGTCTTGCCGCCGGATTCCGAACCCGCGTTCGCCATGTCGCGCCTGCCCCGCGGCTGGGTTTGGCTTCCGCTCATCTTTCTCTTCATGCTGCTGGGCGGAGCGATTAGGATATGAACTGGCCCTTACCGCAGGGGCTCGTACGGCGGTGAGTGCCGCGCAGGATTTCTCCCTGTCCCTATCGGTCAAGCAGAGTGGCGACAACCTGCGCTTGAGCTGGAGCGGCCGGTCGCCCGCCGTGCGCTACGCACAAAGAGGCTTGCTCGAAATCGACGATGGCGGGTCTACCAGACCCGTCGTGCTCGACGCCGCCCAACTGCAAAACGGCAGCCTGATTTACCGCAACATATCGAAATCGGTGCGCTTTCGCATGACCGTGTTTCCGCAGGCGCGCGTAAGCGTGGTCGAGACGCTGGAGTGGAAACAGTAGGAAGCGTGCGCGGCACGGCTTACGGCGCTTTCTCTCTTTTGCGCTGCTTGGCCAGCCGGCTCAGGACCGCCAACTGATCCAAGTATTCCTTCAGCGGACGGGCCGGAGTGCCCCACACGGGCTGGCCCGCATGCACGATCTTCGACGTCAGCACGCCGCTTCCCGAGCCCACAATCGCCCGCGATTCGATGCGCGCCTTGTCGCCAACCCCTACCTGCCCACCGATCACCGCGTAGTCTTCCACGACCACGCCGCCGGAGAACCCGGTCTGCGCCGCCACCACCACGTTGCGCCCGATACGGCAATTGTGGCCCACATGCACCAGGTTATCGAGCTTGGTGCCATCGCCGATCGACGTCACGCCCAGCGCCGCGCGATCCACGCAGGAATTCGCGCCGATCTCCACGCGGTCGCCGATTTCCACGCGTCCGATCTGCGGAAAATTCTCGTAGATCCCATCCGTCAGCACATAGCCGAAGCCGTCGGCGCCAATCACGCAGCCGGAATGCAGCACCACTTCACGGCCCAGCGTCACGTCGCGATAGAGGGTGACATTGGGGTGCAGCGTGCACTTTTCGCCGATGACCACGTAATCGCCGATCACGCTTCCCGGCGCCGATGGAAGCGCCCATGCCCACGCGCACCCCCGCGCCAATCGAAACCAACGGGCCAATGTGCGCCCCTGGCTCGATGATCGCCCCCGGCCCGATCACGGCGGAAGGATGAACGCCGGGAACATGTTCAATCGTTGGGTGAAACTTCGGGATCACCCGAGCGACTGCCGCCCTGGGATAAGGCGTACGTATCACCGTGCGCTGTTCGTTGTTGTCGAAGTCAGCCGGGACCAGCAGGCAGCCCGCAGCCGATGCGCCGGCCAGCTTGCGCGACCGCCCTCCGGAGACAAAGGAAAGATCATCAGGGCCCGCGAATTCGAGCGCCGCCACCTTGCGCAATACGCGCTCGCCATCCCCCTCAAAAGGAGCTTGCAAGAAGGCAGCCAGTTCTTTAACGCGCACCAAACCAGTATGCCATCCGGCCTAGAGGATCAAAAATAGGCGTTCCTGCCTTCAGGCGGCGATTGGTCACGCGGCTCATGGAAGGAACGCCCAAGGCACGAATCGGAGGAGTACGTGCTGATTTATGAGTGCGAGGACGCGTGGAAAAATCTCATAAGAAATGCAGGTGGTGTGTACGGGTTGGCGGAAGCGGCGCTAAGGCCTTAGGGATTGCGGGTCGCCACGCTGACGGTTGTCAGGACGCCGCCTGCCGCGAGAAACGCATCCGTCATTGCGGCCGCGGCGTCGTCGTTCAGGCTGCGCACCGCGTCCGTGACCAGTTCCACGCGCTTGCCGGTCTTGAGCAGCCCCCAAGCCGCGAGTTTCACGCAGATCTCGGTCACAACGCCATAGACCACATAGCGTTCCGCTCCCAACCGTTCCAGAAGCAGCGCCAGGTTTACGTTGGTGAAGCAGTCGAAAGTTTGCTTTTCGAGCAGAATCTGCTGTCCGCTTTCGATGGCAACGCCGCTCGGCGTATTTGGCACGACTACGCGCCGGCTCAAGAGCGTCGCCTCCGGCTTGTGCTGGCCAATGCAGCCGGCAACGCAGTGCGGCGGCCACGCCCGGAACTCAGGGTCGTTCTCGGCGTGCGCGTCCATGGTCGAGACCAGAGGAATTCCTTGCGCTCCAGCGAACCGGTTCAGCGCGGCGATCTGTTCGACGATCTTCTCTGCGCCCGGCACGTACAATGCTCCGGCCGGATACATGAAATCCAGTTGCGTGTCTACGTCGAAAAATACCGTCTTCACCCGCCGTGCTCCCTCCGCACTTGCTCGGTTAATTCCAGTAAGTTCATGGCTCAGATCGACGCGCCAGGCATCCTTGGCCTGAAACAAACTGTGGCACGGTGCGGGCAGCCGCGCCAGGCGTTCCGCCGCGTAGCGCCTCACCTCGGCGGTTGCCGGCAGTGGCTCTACCAGCTTTCCTCCCAGGATCACGGGACGCTGCAGCGCGTCTATCCCGCCGCTTCCGCACGCAATGCACTCGGTCGAGCGGCCCAGCACATCGTGATCCGCAAAACGGAAAATCTGTTTGGCGCCCGGCAGCGTGTGCTTTTCGTGGCTGAACTTGGCGGTGTAGCGGTGCTCGCCGGCGGTCTCCATCTCGACCATCTTATAGATCACGCCAAGCGATGGCGCGTCCGACGACGTCGCGAGGTCGGTTCCAACGCCGAATACGTCGATGGGCGCCCGCGCGGCCACCAGTTCGTGAATTTTGAACTCGTTCAGATCGCCGGTGGCCATGATCTTGGCGTCCGCCAGGCCGGCATCGTCCAGGATCTTGCGCACCGCCGGGGCCAGTTCGATCAAATTGCCGCTGTCCAATCGCACGCCCCACAAGGGCCGCCCCAGCGACGCGGCCAGCTTCGCGCCTTCGATCGTATCGTAGGTATCGATCAGGTACGTCGTGCGCTCGCCCAGCAATTTCTGAAGCTGTTCGAACGCGGCCCGCTCACTCGGGAACGACATCACCCAGGAATGCGCCGCCGTCCCGAACACGTGCACTTTGTAACGCAGCCCGGCTTCGGCGTTGCTCGATCCGACGCAGCCGCCAATGTACGACGCCCGCGCCGCGAGCACGCCCGCTTCGGGCGAATGCGCACGCCGTGTGCCGAATTCCACCACATCGCGGCCCAGCGCCGCTTTCACCACCCGCGCTGCTTTGGTCGCGATAGACGACTGGAAGCCGATCATCGCCAGCAAGTACGTCTCCGGGATCTGCGCTTCAATGATCGGCGCGCGCACCGTCATGAACGGCTCGCCCGCAAATACCGGGGTGCCTTCCGGTATTGCGAACACGTCGCCGGTGAAGCGCAATCCAGCCAGCATTTCGAAGAACTCGCCGCTCGCATACTTGAACTGCGGAATCCTGCGCAGGTACGCGATTTCTTCCGCGGTAATTCGGAAGTTGAGCAGGTAATCGACGGCCTGCGCGAGTCCAGCCGCGAGAATGAAATTGCGATTGTGCGGCAGGCGCCGCACGGAGAGTTCGAAGGTCGCGCGATCTTGCGCTTTCCCGGCCTCGAAATAGCCGGCAGCCATGGTGAGCTGGTAAAGATCGGTGTTAAGGCCGAGGCCCACTACTTCTTCTTCGTTTCCGGCTGCGCCTCGCGCACGTCGCCGACTGCCTGCCGCAAGTCCTTCACCACGCCGGCCTCCAACTCATAGAATGACGCATCGCCATCCCGCCGCGCCAGGAAGTTGCCGCCGGAGGCCGCGGGCGCGATCTCCACTTTCTCCCGCAGCTTGCCTTGATTCGATACCACCGTCAGCGTGATTACGGGCTTCGTGAATCCCGAGTCCAGCGAACTTGGTGGCCGAAAGATCGCGCAGACGATCGGCAAACGCCTGAACGCTGGTGGAGTCCATTTTCTTTCCGCCGGACATCCAGTTCTCGCCGCTCTTGTCGAAGATCGAAGTCTTGCCGCCGTCGGTGACTTCAATGTGCGTGGGATCGCTGAACCCGAAATCGAAAAGCTTCTTGTTGCGATAGGCGTCGACCGGCTTGTCCAGGGCATCGCCAACCATCTTCGACACTTTGTAAATGCCATCGACCGCGCTCGATTTCGCGTAGTAGTCGTCTTTGACCTTGCGGATTTCGAGCGTCTTGGTGCCGTCCTGATCGGTCGACTTTCGCAATCGCCAGCAGTGGCGCCGAGTTGAACGCCGCCGCGTCCTTCTTTCGTCCTGGACGCCGCTCAAATCCATTTGTGCGTTACTCAGTTGCCGCACCAGATCGTCGGTCTGAGTGCTATCGGCGCGCATGGGCTTGGGCTTCACGATCTGCCACTCGCTTTCGCCCTTCTTGACGAATTCGTAGGTCTGCTTCTGAGCCGTGATCTCGATGCGGCTCAGTTTATCCTGCGTAAACGGGAGCAGGCGCTTATCGCGAAGGTCCTTAGCCTCTTTGTCAAAGGCGCTCTTGGAGTAGGTCGCCATGGCGAAGAGGCGCGGGTCGCCGTCGAGCTTGGCATACACGTCGCTGCCGCTGGGCGTGTTCTCTCCGATCAAAAGTTTGGAAGTCTTTCCGTTCTTGGTGCCGAAGTCTACTTCAATGAGCGCCGGGGCCAGGCCGTACGCTTTGGGATCGCTTACGTTTGGATCCACTACCCGCTCCGCATCGACGTTGGCCGCCGCGCTGGTCATCGCCGACACCGCCGATTGGTCCACCGCCAACGGTTTCGGCGATGTCATCTCCCACTGGCTTCCCTTGAGCTGCAACGTAATCGGATCTTCGCCGCGATGCCGGATCTCAATCCACTGGATGGTATCCGCGCCCAGCGCCAGGATCTTTGGCGGTGCGTCCGCTGCAGGCTTGCCTTCCTTGGCCTTCTCCTGCCGGTTCGACCACCATAATGCGACTGCCAATCCGGCCAGCAAGACGCCGGCCATCAACATCCTGCCCCACTTCATAATGTCAGCGCCGCTTCCACCATACGCTAAGGCCGGCCGCCAGAATCAGCAGCGGAATCGCCAGCACGCTCGAATAAAACGCCAGCGCCATCTGGCTCCGCGTCATGGTCAGGCGCCGGTCTTCAGGTTCTCTTGGACGAATCGAGATCAGATCCTCATCCGCCGAGAGCCAGTTCATCATATTCAAAAACAGGTCGCGATTGCCCGCCAGGCGCAAGTAAGTGTTCGCTACCCAACTGGACGACCCCACAACCACGAAGCGCCCGCCGCCTTCCTTGCCGGTGTTGTACGTACCCGCGGCTCCCAGCACAAACGGACCTTTCTTATCCGAAGGAGACTGCTTGATCTCGGATGCCGCCAGGTTGGTGGTGGCGAAGGAGTCGTCGGTCGATTCAAACAATTTCTCCACCGTAGTCTTATCGCCGTTCTTGATCTCGAGCGAGCGGGCGATCGGAAAACCCGACGCCAGACGTCTTCATCGATGCGACGATGGGCTGCGTTCCGTAGTTGCTGACCAGCGCAATCTCCGGACCCAGCCCGTAGAGCTGGCCGACGCCGCTGGTATCCAGCACCAGATCCTTATCGGTGGTCACGCCCCAGGATGCCAGCAGGCTGACGAGTGCGCTATTGTCATCGATGTTCTGCTTCGCGAATTTGAGCGGGGGGTCCAGCATAAAAATCGCCTTGCCGCCGCTTTCGACGTAATTTTTCAGCGCGTCCACCCCCGGCTGCAAATAATCCCGCGAAGGGCCGCCCACAATCACCATGCTGCAATCCTTGGGGATTTCCGGCTTCTGCAGCAGGTTAATGCTCTGAGTCTTGTAGTTATTACTCTCGATCAGCGTTTTCAACTGCCCGTAGCCGCTGCGGTCAGCGTCATCGAGCGTGTGCTCGCCCGCGCCTTCCGTGAAACAGGCCAGCTTGTCGCCGGTCTTCATGGCGCGCACTAGCGCCCCGGTGACTTCCTCCTCGGAAAGACTCTTGGCCTCTTGTGTCTTGCCGGCGGTCTGGACCAGAACCTCGCCCCGCCGTGTCACCCCCGCGGCTCTGGCTTGTGTGATGTTCTTCTCAACATCTTCGTAATGCACGTCGATCTTCGGGGAAAGATCTTTGTAGCGATCCAGAAGGTCGTGTGCCGCTTGAAACTGCGTAGGCAGATCCCAATACGAAATGTTGACGTCCTGTTTCAGATTCTTGACGATCTTGATGGTCTGGTCGGAAAGCGTGAACTGTTTATTGCTGGTGGTGTCGTAGGTCTTGTCGTAGCGGTTCGCGAGAAAATTCAGCACGCCCACTACCGCCAGCACGATCAGCACATACACTGCGGTGTAGGCCGCGAATTTGGTCTGGCGCGCTTTCATCCAGGAATTGTTAATGGCCATCGCCTAGGCCCTCCACCGCAGAGACTCAAGCGACCGCGCCGTCAGGAATAGTCCGATGAAAATCATGGACGCATAGAAAAGGATATCCTTCGCATCCAGTACGCCCTTCGAAAAGGAATCGAAATGCTGCGTCACCGATAGATATCCGGTTACTTTCGCGAGCGCGGAATCCTGAAGCGAGGATACCCAGTCGATCACCCACAGCATCAGCAGCACGCTGAAAGTAGCCACCGCCGCGACAATCTGGTTCTTGGTGCACGAAGATATGTATGTGCCGATTGCGAGCAGACAGCCGCCTTGCAGCAGGAGTCCCAAATATCCCACCATCAGGGGACGCCAGTCGGGCCTGCCGTACGCAAATAAAGTCGCCATGCTGATCAGCGATATGCCCAACATGGCCGCGTAGAGCGCTACCGCGGCCAGCCATTTGCCCAGGATGATTTCCATGTCGGTCACCGGCGACGTCGCCAGCAGTTCGAAGGTGCCGGTACGTTTTTCTTCCGCGAACAGGCGCATCGTGATGATCGGGATGAAGAACAGTCCGATCACCGCCAGGTTGGACAGCAACGGCCGAATCATCTGGTCATTCACGCTCAACGGCTGGCTCTGCCCCTGCATCGAGCTTTGAATACTAAAAGTGACAAACGATACCAGGTACGCATAGAAAAAATAGCCCGTAATTACCGCGAAGAAGAACATCACGCCGTAAGCGATGGGCGAACGGAAATAGCTGTTCAATTCCTTGCGGCAGATTGTGAATGTGTTCATTACCGCTCTCCCTCCGCGCCAATACCCTCTGCGCCAATGGTAGTGGCGTGCGGAGCATCGACATCGGCTCGCGGCGCTCCCGTCAATTCAAGGAAAATCTCTTCCAGGCTCAATCCCACTGCGTGCAGCTCATTCAGATTCCATCCGGCTTCGATCACCGCGCGCGCGAGTTCGGGCCGCACGTGCTGTCCCTGCTCGGCTTTCGACCGTAAAGGCCAGATGCCCGTCCCGTGAATCGCGCACCAGGACGCGGCTGACGCCTGCCACGCGTTCCAGTTGTTGCTGTACCTGGGGCGCGCTGAGCGCCGCTCCATTGCGCGCGGCGATCTCGATGGCCACCGTCTCGGCCCCCCGCAGGCGGCTGGTCAGGTTTTGAACCGTGTCGGTCGCCACCAGCTTGCCTTTCGCGATGATGATAACGCGCTCGCACAATTGCTCAACCTCGGGAAGAATATGGGTCGAAAGAATAATGGTGTGATCCCCCGCCAGGCCTTTGATCAGATCGCGAGTTTCGATAATCTGCTGCGGGTCAAGGCCCGAGGTCGGCTCATCCAGAATCAGCACATCCGGATTATGGATAATCGCCTGCGCCAGCCCCACACGCTGCCGGTAGCCCTTCGAGAGCTTGCCGATCAGCTTGTTTTTCACGTCGCCTACCGAGCACTTTTGAGCAACCTCATCCACACGCCGCGCCAGGCTCTCTTTGGGTACACCCTTGAGCCGGCCGACGTATTCCAGGTATTCAACGACTTCCATTTCCGGGTACAGGGGTGGAGTCTCCGGCAGGTAGCCGATGCGTCGTCTTCACCTCCATCGGATTTTCCAGGACGTCGAAATCCGCCACCCGTGCCGTACCCGAAGTGGGCGGCAGGAAGCAGGTCAGCACCCGCATGGTCGTGGTCTTACCGGCCCCGTTGGGGCCCAGGAAGCCGACAATCTGTCCTCTTTCTACTGAGAAAGAGATATTGTCGACGGCGACATGGTTGGCGTACCGCTTGGTCAGTCCTTCGACTCTAATCATAAGTTGGCGTATTTTGGACGAGTGAGAGCCCTGTCTGGTTAGCAGCTCCGCTTGGTTAGTTTAAAGGTGAGCGGCGCCTTATGGCGACCGCCGCTAATCATCATAGTGGCCGCGGAGAGAGGGTGTCAATCGCGTCCGGACGGGTTATTGCCGGCTGTGCGAATAGAACGACGCGCCAGCTATTGGTCGCGATGCACGGTTTCCGGCGAGAACGCGGGCACGCATATCGCGACGTACTCGGCCCCTTCGGGCGTGCTGTAACGAACCCATTCGCCTTTCCGCGCGATGATCGCCTGGCCGGCCGTGACGTCGGTCACGCCGCCCTCATGCTCCACTCGCATCACGCCCTGCAACACTACGGTGTATTCATCGAACTCCGGGCGCTGACCCGGCTCCGACCAACCTGCCGGGCTGCGCATGCGCGCGATGCTCGCCTGCGTGTCGCCCGAGTTCACGCGTCCGATATATTCTTCGATGATTTTGTTTCCGGGTACAGGAATGAGGGTAGGCGCGGCGATCAGTTGAGGCATTTATTACTCATATCGTAACGATTCGACCGGGGCGATGCGGGTCGCGCTGCGCGCCGGATAGAGCGTCGCGATCAGGCTCACCGCCATCGCCGCCGCCGCGATCCAAATGCCGTCGAAAGCCCGCGGCTCGAAGGGCACATACGCAATCGAGTACACCTGTTGGTCGAGTTTCACCCATTGATAATGCTCGGCAAGGTAACATACGCCGTAGCCGATCACGAGGCCGATCGCGGTACCCACCGCTCCAATCAGCGCGCCTTCGTAGACGAACACTTTGCGAATCTGCCGGGCCTTGGCGCCCATCGACATCAGGATGGCAATGTCGCGGTGCTTCTCCATCACCATCATGATCAGAGTGATCAAGATATTCAGCGCCGCCACCAATTGAATCAGGCCGATGGTGACCACGGTGACCGTGCGCTCCATCGTGAGAGCGCTCAGTAACTGCTTGTTCTGCTCGCCCCAGGTAGTTGCGGCGAGCTTCGGTCCGATCAGTTTTTCGGCTGCCGCGGCCACCTCCGGCGCCTGATAAATGTCGTCGAGCATCAATTCGATGCTGTTCACCACGTCCGTCAGATCGAAGGCTTTTTGTGCATCCGTCAGCGACAGGAACGCCCAATTGGCGTCCAGATCGTAGAAACCGGATTCAAACGTTCCCGCCACGCGCAGCCGCACGTAGCTCGGCCGTGGCCCGAACGGCGTTAACTCCCCGTTGGGAACCACCAGTGTGCACCTGCTTGCCGGTGACGGCTCCGATATTCTCGGCCAGACGCGAGCCCAGCACGATCCCGGGCAGGTCGCCCGAAGCCCGCAATCCTTCGAGCGATCCGGTCTTCAGGTGCCGCAGCGTGTCCGCGATAGGTGCACCCGCGCGGACATCGACGCCCTTGATCGCGACGCCCGCTCCACTCACCGGCCCGCTGATATATCCACTCTCATAGAGCGCGGGGGCCGCCGATTTCACGTGCGGAATCCTCGCCAGTTTCGGAGCCAGTTGTTCCCAATGCTCGATGCCCGTCCCGGGTTCCTTCTCGAGAATCGAAACGTGCGCGGTCGCGCCCAACAGATTGCGCTGCAGCGTGTCGCGAAAACCGTTGTTGATGGCCAGCGCGATCACCAGCGCCATCACGCCCGCGGCCACGCCGATCACGGAAATCGCCGTGATGACGGAGATCACCACCTGCTTGCGTTTGGCGCGCAGATAGCGGCGGGCGATGAACAGTTCAAACATTTAGGGTGCGATGCGCCGCAGCTTCTCGGCCATCCCGATCTCTCCCTCCGGACGCAGCAGCGGGAACAGAATCACGTCGCGGATGGATTTCGAATTCGTCAGGATCATGGTCAGCCGGTCGATGCCGATGCCTTCGCCGCCGGTGGGCGGCATCCCATAAGACAGCGCGCGGATGTAGTCCTCGTCCATCTGGTGCGCCTCTTCATCGCCGGCCGCTTTCAACTCCAGTTGCGTCTCGAAACGGCGCCGCTGCTCCTGCGGATCGTTCAACTCGGTGTAGGCGTTGCCGATCTCCATGCCCGCGGCATAGATTTCGAAACGCTCGACGAACGCCGGGTCACTGTGCTTCACCTTCGAGAGCGGCGAAACCTCCACCGGGTAATCGTAGATGATCGTGGGCTCGAATGAGCGTGGGCTCCACGTTTCGCTCGAATGCCTCCACCAGCGCGTGCCCCCGCAGCGGTATCTCCGCGCCCACCGCCTCCTGCATCGAAACGCGGCGGATGTTTGCGAAGTCGAGCGTATGGCCTTGCCACTCGACCACCGCCGAGCCGGTCGCATCCATCGCCGTCTGCTTCAGGAATTCGCACGGTGAAATCCATCAAGCCCTGATAGTCGGTGTAGGCCTGATAAAACTCCAGCATGGTGAACTCCGGATTGTGCTGCGTCGAGATGCCTTCGTTGCGGAAATTGCGGTTGATTTCGTAGACCCGCTCCAGGCCGCCGACGATCAGCCGCTTCAAGTACAACTCCGGCGCGATGCGCAGATACAGATCCATGTCCAGCGTGTTGTGATGCGTGACGAAGGGGCGCGCCGCGGCGCCGCCATAGAGCGGCTGCATCATGGGCGTCTCCACTTCCACGAATCCCCGCTCTTCCAGTTGCCGCCGCAGCGACGAAATGATGCGCGCCCGCGTGACGAAAATCTTCTGCGATTCCGGGTTCGCGATCAGATCCAGATAGCGCTGCCGGTAGCGAATCTCGACGTCTTCGAGACCGTGCCATTTTTCGGGCAGACTCAGCAGGATCTTCGAAAGGAACGTGAGCTTCTCCGCATGAACGCTCAATTCGCCGGTGCGGGTGCGAAACAGATAGCCTTCCACGCCCACGATGTCGCCCATGTCGAGCAACTGGTAGAGCGCATACTCGCGCTCGTTGACGGCATCGCTGCGCACATACACTTGGAGCCGCTCGCCGCGTTGCATCAGATGGAAGAAGCCGGCCTTGCCCATGCGCCGCATGGTCTGAATGCGCCCGGCGATCCGGACCTGCGGTTTCGCGGCCGCCAATTCCTCGGCGGTCTTCGCGCTCTCGGCCGCCAGGATCTCCGGCACGGTGTGCGTAAAATCAAACCGCTGCCCGTACGCCCGGAACCCGAGAGCTTCGATCTCGGCAATGCGCTTGACGCGCTGCTCCAACAAATCGTCTTCGAGGGACAAAAAGACTCCTTCTAGGAAGTATAGAGCGCACGAATCACTTGCAGCGGTCCCCTAGCGCCTGACAATCACTTCCCGCAGCCGGTCCCGCGTGAGAAAGAATTTCACCGACTGGAAATCCTGAAACAGCTTCTCCAGGTTCCGGTTGTTGAAAATCTGCGCCGGCTTGCGCTGCGACCGCGAAACCATCTGAATGGTCCGTTTGTCGTGGATGCGGTAGGCGTAGGTAGGAATGTTCTCTATCCGTTCGTCAGTGTGGAACAGCGCCATCAAACTCGCGCCCGGCCGCAACATCCGGTGAAGTTTCGCTACCACCATCTGCAACAGCGGCGACGACAGAAATTGCAGCGAGTCCCACACCAGCGCGCCGTCAAAACTCCCGTCGTCGAAGCTCAGAGCCAGCTCGAAAAAGTCCGACACCAGCGCGGGGTTGGTCTGGTTCTCGAAAAACTCGGCGTCACTCGCACCCGCCGGTGTTGCTCCGAAGACCCGATCCAGTTGCCGTACAAAATCGTCGGAATAGAGACGATGCCCGTAGTTGGTGACAAAGCTCACCGTCGCCTGGCTCGCGCCCGCGAAGTCGAGAATGGACATCCCCGGCCGTTCCTCGAGCGAAGCGCAGAATTGATCCAGACCGTGACTTTGTCGCGTCTCGGAACCGGCTATCGGCGTTTGAGCCACTACCGCTTGATGTCACCAGCGCTCGCGGCTGACTGCCGGGGAGGGAGTGCCAGCCGAGGCCACTGGTTGCGGCTTCGGCGCAGCCGCTGGCGCCGCTGCCGGCTTAGGGGCTTCGGCGCGAACGATGTCGATACTGCCCTTGAAGTAGGCGCCGTCTTCGATCACGATGCGGGCGGTGCGAATGTCGCCCACGACTTTGGCGTCCTTGCGGATATCGATCTTTTCGCGCGTCTCGATGTTGCCCTGAACCGTACCCAGCACCACGATTTCGCGCGCCTTAATGGTGGCGACAACTTTGCCCGTGGGCCCAACGGTGAGCCGGTGCTCCTGCAATTCCACCGTCCCTTCCACTTCGCCATCTATGGTCACGTCTTCGCGCCCATAAATCTGGCCCTTCAGAATCACGGATTTTCCTAGTATGGCGACGCCTCCGCGCGCGGGTTCGGTGCGCGTATCCAGGGGACGGGTCGGCTGTGTGGACATGGGGATTCCTTCCTTAACTGGTTGGGACACGGTTGGCGGAACCGAAGTGGGTTTCGGTGCTGGTTCTTCTTCTTTTCGGCGATTCCACATCGGAAAGCGCCTCCTTACGTCAGAGTACTTCACCTATACTACTACGGGCCAATCTGAAGTGAGATGATGGACTCGCTTGACTCGTTACAATGTTCTTGTGATCCACCCGCGCCGGATGGCCGCCCTGTCGTTCGCGTGGTTGGGGTTCGCTTCCATGGGGTTCGCCGCCCCGGACATATTTCCGCTGAAAGATGTTCGCGCAGGCCAACATGGCGTCGGCCGAACGGTGTTTTCCGGCGCCCGCGTGGAAGAATTTCAGGTGGAAGTGCTTGGAGTGCTTGAGAATCTGGGTCCTCGGCAGTCCATCATCCTGGCACGCTTGAGCGGAGGACCCTTAGCCTCTACCGGCGTCATGCAGGGTATGAGCGGCTCGCCGGTCTATATCGAGGGCAAGCTGGTGGGCGCCATCGCCTTGAGCTTTCCGCTCTCGAAGGAAGCCATCGCCGGAATCCGGCCTATCGAAGACATGCTGCGCGTGACGCCGCAGCCGGCGCAAACTATCGCGAAGGCCGCGCCGCGCCGCCAGCCTTTTGTTACCGGAGGCAATGCTCTTGAGGAAATCGCGACCCCGGTATCTTTCACCGGCTTCACGCCCGCCGCGCTGGAGCACTTCACACCGCAGCTTCGCAAACTGGGTCTCGATCCGCGCCAGGGAGTTTCCGGCGGTGGCACGATCCCGGCTCGCTTGGGCGACCCGCGCAAGCTTGAGCCCGGGTCTATGATCAGCGTGCAATTGATCTCCGGCGACATGACGGTCGGCGCGGAAGGCACCATCACCGCCATCGACGGCAATCGCGTGTACGCTTTCGGTCACCGGTTCCTCGACGAAGGTTCTACCGATCTTCCGTTCGCCAGCGCCGAGGTGCTGGCGCTGCTGCCCAATCTTTCCAGTTCCTTCAAAATCTCTGCCGCGCGCGAATGGATGGGCTCCATCACTTCGGATCGCGAGACCGCCGTCTCAGGACTCACTGGCCGTCAGGCCAGTTTGATCCCCGTCCAGATCCGCGTCGGTCAAAACATGTACCACATGCAACTGGTGCAGGACCGCGTCATGACGCCGCTGCTGATGCAGATGGCGCTATTCTCGGCTATCGATTCGACCGAGCGCAGCGTCGGCGCCGAGACGTACTCGGTGCGCGGCCAGCTCGATTTCGACGGCGGACCGGTTCGTGTCGATGATGTCTATAGCGGCGAAGTTGGCGTCGCGGTGATCGCTTCGGCCGGCATCGGGTCGCCGATCGCTTACGCGTTGCAGAGTGGCTTCGATGCTCTCAAGCTGAAGACCGTTTCGCTCGACGTTGCGCCGGTGGAGCGCCGTAGCCAGCAGCAGGTAGTCGACCTGATGGCCGCGCGAACCGTGCGTCCCGGCGAAGACCTCGACCTTACCGTGGTGATGGAAGGCCAGAATGGTGTGGATACATCGCGCCGCGTACAGTATCGCGTTCCCGTGGGGACGCCGGCCGGTACGCTGAACTTTACTATCGCCGACGCCACCTCCACCAATGTGATCGAATTCCAATCCGCCGTGGCCACGCCGCAGCGTTCGCCCCGGCAGGTGCTGAACCTGCTGAATGGTCTTCGCTCAAATACCAAAGCCTACATCCGCGTCTGGCGGCGCCGAGCCTTCCTTCACCCTCGATGGCCGCGACATTCCCGATCCGCCACCTTCGCTCTCGATGCTTCTGACCAGGGGGCAGGCCGGCTCCACCAATTTGGTGAACACGCGCGGGGCAAAGGTGGCTGAGCTCGAAGTACCAGGAGCGCCGGGTTTCGTCGTCACCGGCACCAAGACGATTCAGGTCGAGGTGAAGGAATGAGATCCGCCGCGCGCGCGCTGCTCCTCACGGCCATAGCGGCCAGTTTCACTTTCGCCGCCACCACAGCCACCTGGGAATTGAACGGCTATCAGGATTTCCTGCGCGGCCGCATGAGCGGCCTCTCGATCACGCACGACGGCCACTTGATCCTCGGCCCCAAGCTCGAAACAGTTTTCTCCTCCGATCAGGCCGAGATCTGGAGTGTCGCCACGGCGCCCGACGGCTCGCTTTATCTCGGTACCGGCAACCGCGGCCGGCTTCTGAAAGTTGACGCCGCCGGCAATGGCACCGTGGCGTGGACTTCCGATCAGCCGGAGATTTTCGCGGTGGCGGTCGACCACGCCGGCGTGGTCTATGCCGCCACCTCGCCTGACGGCAAGGTGTACCGCATCGAGAATGGCCGTGCCACTGAATACTTCGCCCCCGGCGAGCGTTACATCTGGGCGCTGGCCTTTGCGCCTGACGGCGCGCTATACGTTGGCACTGGCCAGCAAGGCAAGATCTATCGCGTCGTCGCCGACGGACGTGGCGCTGGCCGCGGCGAGCTTTACTATGAGACCGGCCAGTCCCACGTTACGGCGTTGGCCTTCGATCGCGAAGGACGCCTGCTTGCAGGCAGCGAGCCCAACGGAATCCTGTATCGCATTACTGGCACGCCCGCGCGCGGCTTCGTGCTCTACGACGCGAATTTGCCGGAAATCCGCAGCATCGTTCCGGCGGCCGACGGCTCCATCTACGCCGCGGCGCTCGGCGGCAGTCTGGCGAAGCGCACTTCCGCCGCGTCCAGTTCGTCGTCCTCGACTCCTACAGTCACTGCTCCTGCCACCAGCATCACCGTCACTGACGCCCAGGCCGGCCTTGCGGTCACGCCCAAGCCGGATCCCACCAAGCCCGCAACCGGAGCCTCGCCCATCAGCGCCCCTGCGACCGCCATCGAAGTCTCCGGCGTGGAGCGCTCGGCGCTCTACAAGATTCTCCCCGACAACACCGTTGAGACCCTGTGGACTTCGAAAGACGAAAACATTTACGACGTGGTGGCCGACGCCGGCGGCACGCTCACCTTCCTAACGGACGCGCAGGGCCGCGTCTATCGCCTTGACCCGCGCCCCGATCGCACCCACGACGCTCTACTGGTTGCCCAGACCAACGAAGCCGACGTTACGCGGCTGGCCGCTTCGCCGCGCGGGCTTCTGGTCGCAGCCGGCAATGTTGGAAAAATCCTGCGCCTGGACGCATCCGCCTCGAGCACCGGCTGGTTCGAATCCGCGGTCCACGATTCCGGTACGGTCGCGCGTTGGGGCCGTCTGGCGTGGGTCGGCAGCAAGGGTGTCGTTTTCAAAACCCGCGCGGGAAATTCGGCGCGTCCCGACTCCACCTGGAGCGATTGGTCCGATCCCATTGCCGACCCCGCGAAGGCACTGATCGCCAGTCCTAACGCCCGCTTTATTCAATGGCGCGCCGATTTTGCCGGTGCCGCTAGCGCCCCTCCGGAACTTGACAGCGTGACGGTCGCGTATCTGCCGCAGAACAGTCCGCCGTCGCTCCGCAGCATTACCGTATCGGCGCAGGCGGCCCCCGTCGGTGCTTCGAAGAGCGTCAGTTCGAGCGCATCCTCTGCTTTCTCCATCACCGTGACCGATACCGGCGACGCCACCAGTGCCGCGGGCACTCAGGCCCAAACCCTCTCGCGGCCCGCAGGCCAGCAGATCCTGATCTCCTGGCAGGCCGACGATCCCGATGGCGACAAACTTTCTTACAGCCTCTGGTTTCGCGGCGAAGACGAGCGGGAGTGGAAGCTGCTGCGAGCCGATGTTACCGATAACACTTATCTGATGGACGGCGACATGCTCGCTGACGGCCGCTACTTCTTCCGCGTGGTGGCGTCGGACCGTCCTTCCAATCCCCCGGATCAGGCCCGCCAGGTCGAGTTGATCGGACCGCCGGTACTCATCGATAACACGCCTCCGGTGGTCAATGCCGGCGCTGCGCGTCGCAGCGGTACGGCAATCGAAATCGATGTCGATGCGCAGGACCGCGGCTCCGCCATCCGCCGATGTGAGTATTCGGTCGACGCGAGGCCCTGGGTGCCCGTCGAGGCGGTCGACGGCGTCACGGATTCCGCCCGCGAACGATTTCTCATCCACATTGAGAATTTCCCGCCCGGCGAACATCTGATTGTTATCCGCGCCTACGATGTCGCAGGCAACGCCGGCCTCGCCAAAGTCGTTGTTCGCTAGTCTCTTCACAAGCCCGCTTGCATTCACTATGCCGATCGGCTAAAGTTCTTCATGCTCAAATTTACGGTTGTCTCTTTCGCAGGCTTTCTGCTACTGGTAGGTTGCAACTCCGCTCCCCCGGCTCCTGCAACTCCCGCAGTCGATATATCCGTCGAGAAAGCTAAGATTCGCGACCTGGAAACGGCCTGGTCGAATGACGCCGCCGCCAAGGATCTCGATAAGAGCGTGGCCAATTATGCGGACGATGCCATGCTAATGACACCCGGCGCACCTGCGGCCAAGGGTAAGGATGCGATCCGTGCGGTCTGGAAGGACATGCTTGCCGACCCTAAGGGAAAGCTGGCATTCTCCACGGAACGTGTCGAGGTGAGCGCGTCCGGAGACCTGGCAACCACCCAGGGTTCCTACACCATGACCGTGACCAATCCCAAGACTAAAAAGCCTGTCGAAGATAAAGGCAGTTACCTCACGGTGTATAAGAAACAGGCCGACGGAAACTGGAAGGCGATCGAGGATACCACCAGTTCTGAAGTCCCGCCGAAGTAGTGGCTGCCGACGCCGGCTCTAGAAGCTTCCGCCTGTCATCATCCAACGGAACATAAAAGCGAACGCAACCGCCGTGAGCCCAACCGCCGCAGCTCCCGCAAAATGCCAGAGGCGCTCTCCGTAGCCGGTTAAACGCGGCGTGCCCGCGATATACCCGATAGCGAATCCACCGGCGACGCCTCCGATATGCGCGGCGTTATCGGTCTGCGGGAATAGCGCGGACAAGAGGATTGCGTAAATTCCCCACTGTAAATAGTGGGATCGAAGCGCCGCGCCGTAGGAAGATTTGTCCCGCACGCCAAGTGCAATCAGGGCTCCCAACAATCCAAAAATGCCGGCTGACGAACCCACCGAAGCGACTCCCGGATTCCACAGATAACTCGCGTAGAAACCCGCGATGGTAGTTAGGACATAGATCACCAGGTAGCGGCTAGTGCCGTAGGCTTCCTCGGTGGCCGCACCCAGATCGAAGAGCACCCAGGAATTCATGAGCAGGTGCAGAATCCCCCCGTGCAAAAAACCGGCCGTCAGCAGCCGCCACCACTGCCCCTCATGAATGTAGGGACCGAACTTCGCTCCTGCCTGGAAAATCGGAAGTCCCACTGCGCCATTCTGGAGCAGGCCCGGAAGCTCCTCCGCCAGATAGAAGCCCGCATTGATCAACAGAATCACGATGGTGGTGAAGTGCGCATGGGGAATCAAGCCACCCAGGAGGTCGGCTGATGCGCGGCGGGCCGCGGCCGGCGCCTGCAATTTCATATCGCAATACGGGCAGACCTTGTCGCTGGTGGTAATAAAGGCGCGACAGTTGGGACACATCCGGCGGGTTTCCACGCACTCATTGTAGCGGGCGCAAGAAGGCGGAATCCGTGGCATCCTTAGGACATGCCCATATCGGCCCGCAATCAACTGACTGGAAAAGTCACAAGCGTGAAGTTGGGTGACGTCATGGCTCACATCGTCGTGAAAATAGGGAAGAGCCACATTGATAGCGTGATTACCCGGCGAAGCGCGGAAGATCTCAATTTAAAAAAAGGAGACAAGGTGACGGTAGTGATCAAGTCGACCGAGGTCATGCTGCAGAAGCCTTAGTCACATCTGGCGAGTTCGCGCGGGCGGGGAGGCCAGACGCAACTTTTCCGACGACGATCCGCGAAAAGGGGACCGGGCGAGCCCGATCCCCTCGTCTTAGCTTCTTAGCCGCTTTCCACGCAGCCGGTCGCTCAGCCGTTCTTATTTCGCTTGGACTGCGATGTAGAACGTGTTGTCGCCGCGTTTCACCAGCAACAGAGTAGCTCCATTGCTCACGCTGTGCATGGCGCGGTCGAAGTCGGCTGTGCCTGAGACGGCAGCACGGTTCACTTCGAGGATGGTGTCGCCCTCTCGCAAGCCGGCCTCTGAGGCAGGACTACCCTCGTCCACGCTGGTAACGGTTACGCCGTGGCCTTGCGCTGGCTCTACGGTCACTCCATCCAGCGCGCTGGTGGCACCGCCCTCGCTGCCCTTTACCGACGAGCTGCCCAGATTTCCTGACATCTCCGCCAGTTTCACCGGCACGGTCTTCTCTGCGCCGTTATGCATTACATGCAACTGCACGGTGGTTCCCGGGGCCGTCATGGAAACCCGCATCCGCAGTTGATTGCTGTCGTCCACCTTCTGCCCGTTCAGGTCCAGGATCACATCGCCGCGCTGCAATCCCGCTTGCGCCGCCGGAGTGCCTGCGGTGACGTCGCCGATCAGGACGCCTTCGGATTGCTTGTAGTGCAGCGCCTGCGCCATGGCGGGAGTAATATCTTGCGGCAACAGACCCAGATAGCCGCGTACCACTTTGCCGTGCTCCATCACCTGAGTCATCACACTATGCGCAAGGTTGGCCGGAATTGCGAAACCCACGCCCTGATTGCCACCATTGTTCGCAAGGATGGCAGTGTTGATACCGATCAGTTCTCCGCGAGTATTGATCAGAGCTCCGCCGGAGTTGCCCGGATTGATGGAAGCGTCGGTCTGGATAAAGTCTTCGTAGTCTTCGATGCCCAGCCCGGTGCGCCCGCGCGCGCTCACGATGCCCATGGTCACAGTCTGTTTCAGCCCGAAAGGACTGCCCATCGCCAGCACGATATCGCCTACCCGCGCTCGCGAGGAGTCGCCCATCGCGATGGTCGGCAGATTCGTGGCGTCAACTTTTAGCACCGCGACATCGGTCTTCGCGTCCGTGCCGACCAGTTTCGCCTTCATCTCGCGTTTGTCGCCCAGGGTAACCGTGATGTCATCGGCTCCGTCGATCACGTGGTTGTTGGTCAATATGTATCCATCCGACCGCACGACCACGCCCGAACCCAAGCTGTGTTCATACTGCTTCCGAGGCATCATCGAGCCGCGGCCTGAGCCCTGCCCTCCGGATCCTCCCCGGCCTCCAAACTCTTCGCCGAAAAATTGCCGGAAGAACGGATCCATCTGGGGCATGCCTTGCATACCGCCGGCGCTGACTTTGGTGGTTTTCGATGAAGATATGTTCACCACCGCCGGCAGTGTTCTGTCCACAATCGGTGCAAAGCTGGTATCAATCGATCCTGGTGTAACCGCTGCCGTCGAAGCAGCGGCAACCGGCGCTAGCGCGGGCGCATGTTCGGCCCAGAGGCCGGAGCCAATCACGGCGCCCACGGCCGCCGATACTAGGCAAAATGCAAAAATCCTTGTTTCTTTCCAAAGAGTTTGAAATTTCATAGTGTGGATGTCACTCCTGTATCCAAATTGGTAGACGCGCAACTTCGAATTTCATCCCGTTGATTTCGGCACTTTTTTCTACTCACCAAATGCTCGCCGAAAATACCGCCTCAACGGGATGACCCTTCTCTCCCCGCACGCGTCTCGCAAGACGGAGGCACTTTTAATGAAACTCTGTCATATTTCCTACGGCATATGGTTTGCGCTGGCATGCACGGTGGCAGCTCCTTTGCTGCATGCAGACGCTTGGGATAGACGCACTGTCGTCACTTTTCACCAGCCAGTCGAAATCCCTCGAGTTGTATTGGGCCCTGGCACTTATGTGGTTAAGCTCGTGAATAGTTTAAGCGACCGGAATATTGTGCAGTTCCTCAATGAGCGCGAGAATCACGTATTCGCAACCGTACTTGCCATTCCCGACTATGAGCCGAATATGGTCCGGGATCATAGCGTCTTCACGTTCGAAGAGCGGGCCGCGAACGCGCCGCAAGCGCTGAAAACCTGGTTTTATCCAGGCGATAACTGGGGCGAAGAATTCGTCTATCCAAAAGCTGAAACCGCTCGGACCGCGCCGCCCCCAACGACGTTGAATCCCCGGCCCGCACTGCCCGAGCCGTCACACGCCGAGGCGCCGCCCCCACCAGCCAACGCTCCCGTGATCGCACAAAACACGCCACCCGCGGTGCCCGCTCCGCAGCCGCCGGTTGAAATTGCTCAGACGCAACCTGCGCCAGCGCCAGCGAAAGAACTTCCCAAGACCGCCAGCACGCTGCCGCTAATCGCCTTACTTGGGGCGTTCTCGGTAGCTTCCGGAGCAGCCCTGCGCGTCTTCGGCAAAACTGTTTGAGGGACCATGAAGCGCGCGAGCAACATTTTGCTGCTCTTTGGAGCCGCCGCGCTAGTTTGGGTTGCCGTCGTGTGGAGCGGTACAGCTCTATTCGATTGGTATGAAGGACGCGAGCTGGCGTATCCGCTGCATACAGCGGCCGCGCCCGGCTCGCATTCCGTGTACCCTTTGCCCCGCGGGATCTTGCATCCGCATGAAGTCATCGGCCGCCTTGAGATCCCGCGGCTGCGAATGTCGACGGTGGTGGTCGAAGGGGACGACGCAGGTGCCCTGCGCTTCGGCGCGGGTCACGTGCCATGGACCAGCCTGCCTGGCGACGGTGGTAACGTTGGGATCGCCGCCCATCGCGATACCGTTTTCCGGCGGCTGCGCAATGTTGCCGTGCGGGACCGCATCAAACTGATCACACCCGCTGGGTTCTACGAATATGAAGTCAGTTCCACGGAGGTGGTCCCGCCCCAGGATGTCGCTGTGCTCGACAGCTCGAATCGTTCCGAATTGACGCTGGTGACGTGCTATCCGTTCTCTTACTTGGGTCCCGCGCCGATGCGCTTCATCGTTCACGCGCGGCGCATCCCCGCCGTTGGAGCCTGAGCACCGGCGTTCTAAAATAAAGCTGTCGCCCTCGCATGTCCGACGACAGCGCCCTCAAATATCGCGCCCTCACGGAGATCTCGGAAGCCTTTTTGGGCTCGCGCGATTGCGATGCCCTGTTTCGCGGACTGTGGAAGTCGCTGAGCGCCCTGATCCGCTTCGACCATCTGCTGCTCACGCTGATCGATGAGCATAACCACAGCCTGCGCATCGAAACCATGGCGGGAGACCCGCCGCTCGACAGCCCGGTGGGCCGCGATTTCCCGCTGGAAGGCTCGCCTTCCGAACTTGCCTGGAAATCTCAGCAGCCGCTCTATGTTCCCGATCTCGCGCTCGAAACCCGTTTCCGCCCGGATGTCATGCACGATCTTCGCCGCCACCAGCTTTCCAGCGGCTTGTGGGTCCCGCTCTCGACCGTGCGCCAGCGGCTGGGCAGCATGGTGTTCGCCTCCCGCGCCATCGACCCGTATTCCGCTGAAGATCGCGAATTCATGCAGCACGTGGCTCGGCACGTAGCCATCGCCGTCGAAAACGCCCTCGCCTTCGAGCAAATCAATCGCCTGCGCGAGCGTATCGAAGGAGAGAAGGTTTACCTGGAAGAGGAAATCCGCAGCGAGCATCGCTTCGGCGAAATCATCGGCTCCAGCCCCGCTCTGCGCCACGTGCTGGAGCAAGTCCAATCCGCTGCGCCGACCGATTCCTCCGTCTTGATACAGGGTGAGACCGGAACTGGTAAGGAACTGGTCGCGCGCGCGCTGCATCAGCTCAGCCGCCGCAGTCATGGTACCTTCGTCAAACTCAACTGCTCGGCGATTCCCGCGGGCCTGCTCGAAAGCGAAATGTTCGGCCACGAAAAAGGGGCCTTCACTGGAGCTCTCAACCAGCGGTTGGGCCGCGTCGAGCTGGCCCACAAAGGCACGCTGTTCCTGGACGAAGTCGCCGACCTGCCGCTTGAACTGCAACCCAAGCTGCTGCGAGTTCTTCAAGACGGCCAGTTCGAGCGGCTCGGAAGCTCGCGCACGCTCACCTCGGACTTCCGCCTGATCGCCGCCACCCACCGAGACCTGCGCGCCTTGGCCGCCGATCAGGAGTTTCGCATGGATCTCTACTATCGGCTCAACATTTTTCCGATCACCGTCCCCCCGCTGCGCGAGCGCCGCGAAGATATTCCCCTGCTGGCGCGCTTCTTCGTGCAGGATTTCGCCGCTCGTATGCGCAAGCCCATCGACGCGATCCCCGCGGAAGCCATGGACTGCGCTGGTGAACTACGCGTGGCCGGGCAACGTCCGTGAACTCCGCAACGTGCTCGAACGCTCCGTTATTCTTTCCCCAGGCACCCGGCTGGAGGTTCCCAAGGACGCCCTTAGCCAGCCTCTGAACCGAACCCTCCGGCGTCCTCCCCATGACCGACGCCGAACGTCGCCACATCCTGGAAGCCCTGAACGCATCCAACTGGGTAGTGGGTGGTCCCAAAGGGGCCGCTAACTTACTCGGATTGAAGCGCAGTACCCTGCAATCCAGGATGGGACGGTTGGGCATTAGAAGACGATATTTCGTCAATTGATTCTATATCGGCGCCGTTAAATCGGCACTATCCATTTATTGAGTAACTTACAGCGGAATGTGGCGTGCGAGGAATGGGAGTGTGATGCGCAATCTTGCTTTTTATATTGGGCTTGGCTGTCTGACGGGTCAGCTTCAGGCTCAGCCTCCGGCTCCGCGGAAGCTCTCGCTTGACGAAGCGATTCAGCTGGGCCTCAAGAATAATCTGGCTTCCCTGCAGGCGGGGACCAGTGACAGCTCAGCCCGAGTGGAGCGCATTCGTGCCCTGAGCGCCTTACTGCCGACAGTCAGCGGCAGCGCGGGCGAATACGTTCAGGAGATCAATTTAGCGACTTTCGGATTCCGCTTCCCGGGCTTTCCTACCATCATTGGTCCGTTCGGATATTCCGACGTCCGTGCCTCGGCATCCATGAATCTGCTGGATTGGTCGGCGCGCAAGAATCTGCGGGCCGCGGAGCAGAATCAGAAGGCCGTGGAACTGAGCGGGCAGGACGCGCGCGACTTGGTGGTCGAAGCCGTGGCGAATTCTTACTTGAGCATCATTGCCGCGGGGGCGCGCGTGGAAGCGGCGCGCTCGGAAGCGGCCACCGCGCAAGCGCTCTATGAGCGAGCTCGCGATCAGCATGCCGCCGGCGTCTCTCCCGCGATCGACGAGCTGCGCTCGCAGGTCGAGTGGAAATCGCGCCAGCAGCAGTTACTCGCGGCGCAAAATCTCTTCGCGAAGGACAAACTCACGCTGGCCCGCGTCACGGGGTTGCGGCCCGCGCAGGATTTCGAATTGTCGGACACCGCGCCCTATGCGCCGCTCGAAGGCCTCACGCCGGAGCAAATGCTGGATCGCGCTCATCAATCGCGCGGAGATTATTTAAGTCTGAAAGCGCAGATCCAGGCCGCCGAGACAGCGCGCGATGCGGCGCTCGCCGAGCGCTATCCGAAGCTCGCGCTCGAAGGCAACTATGGCGCCAACGGCGTCAATACAGCGCAACTGCACCCGACCTTCGCGTTCATCGGTTCCGTCAAAGTGAATATCTTCGATGGCGGCAGGATCCACGCCGATGTGGCCCAGGCCGATATCGAGATCCGCCAGCGCAAGGACCAACTGGGATCGCTTGACCAGCACATCGATGTCGATATCCGCTCGGCGCTGCTGGATCTGAAGTCCGCCGCGGATCAGGTGGCCGTGGCGCGGGACAATCTGGACGTTGCGAATCAGACGTTGACGCAGGCGCGCGACCGCTTTGCCGCCGGCGTCACCGACAACATCGAAGTAGTGCAGGCGCAGGACGCCGTGGCCAACGCGCAGGAGGCGCTGATCTCCAGCATGTACGCGCACAATCTGGCGAAAGTGGCGCTGGCGCGCGCCGTCGGCATGACCGACACCAATTTGAAGCAGTTCATGGGGACCAGTAAATGAAGAAGATCATCGGATTCATTGTGTTTGTGGTGGTAGTGATTGGCGGGTACTTCATCTGGCAGGAGATGCAGAAGACCGAGAGCACTGACGATGCGGAAATCGACGGCAATGTTGTCGCCATCAGCGCCCGCGTGGCGGGGCACGTGAGCGAAGTCCTGGTGGAGGATGGGCAAATGGTGAAGAAGGGCGACGTGCTCGTAAAGCTCGATCCCAAGGATTTCGAAATCGCGATTGAGCGCGCGAAAGCCGATCTGAACAACGAACTCGCCAATCTGCAGACGTCCCGCAACGACGTGCCGCTCACCACTGCTACCACCAGCAGCACGCTGAATGGAGCGAAGTCTACGAGACAGGATGCGGCCGAAGCCATCAATTACGCAGAACAGCAGCAAAATGTCGCACAGGCGCGTTTGAGCCTGGCGCAGGCCAACGTGAAAGTGGCCGAAGCCAACGCCACCAAAGCCGCACAGGATGTCGAGCGCTACCAGACATTGGTCGCCAAAGACGAGATCTCCAAGCAGCAGTACGATCAGGCGGTCGCCGCCTCGGAAGCAGCGAAAGCCACCGTAGAAGCACAGAAAGCGGCGGTTGTCGAGGCGCAGCACGGCGTCGGCGCGGCAGGCGGCGGCGGTGCAGCAGGCTCGAGCAAAACTGGGGCATGCCGAAGCCGAGGTGCAGAAGGCCATGACCGGTCCGCAACAGGTCACCATCACCCAGAGCGAAGTTGCGGTCGCGCAGGCCAAGGTGGCGCAGCGCCAGGCGGATCTCGACCAGGCGCTTTTGAATCTTCAATACACGACGATCACGGCGCCAATCGACGGTGTCATTGGCAAAAAGAATATCAACCCCGGCCAAAACGTGGCCGTAGGCCAGCAGATGATGGCGATCGTTCCACTCGACGATTTATGGGTTACCGCGAATTTCAAGGAGACCCAGCTGAAGGGCATGCGGATCGGTCAAAAGGTGAAGCTCACGGTGGACGCCTATGGTCGCGACTATAACGGGACCGTCGAGAGCATCGCCGGAGCCAGCGGCGCGAAATTTAGTCTCCTGCCGCCGGAAAACGCCACCGGTAACTTCGTGAAGGTAGTGCAGCGCATTCCAGTGCGCATCGCCTTCGATCCCGGTCAAAATTCGGATCATCTCCTGCGTCCCGGCATGTCCGTGGTGCCTTCGGTGAGAGTCCGCTAACAGCCGATCCACCATCGCATGAGCACAGCAGTCGATCCTATCGTCCCCGCCGCCGCGTCCGAATGGCGCCCGCGGTTTAATCCGTGGGCCATCGCCATGACGGTCACGCTCGCGACTTTCATGGAGGTGCTGGATACCAGCATCGCCAACGTAGCCCTGCCGCACATCGCCGGCAATCTTTCCATCAGCCAGGATGAAGCCACCTGGGTACTGACCTCCTACCTGGTGGCGAACGCGGTGATTCTGCCCATCAGCGCGTGGCTCTCGACCAAGTTTGGCCGCAAGCGCTTTTATATGACATGCGTGGTGCTCTTCGGAGTCAGTTCACTGATGTGCGGCTTGGCTCCGAATCTGCCTGTGCTGGTATTTTTTCGCATCCTGCAGGGACTGGGCGGCGGCGGCCTCGCGCCCACCGAACAAGCGATACTTGCCGACACCTTCCCTCCCGAAAAACGCGGCCAGGCGTTTTCGGTTTACGCCATGGCGGTGGTGGTGGCGCCGGTGATCGGGCCCACGCTCGGCGGCTACATCACCGACAACTTCAGTTGGCGATGGCTGTTTCTAATCAACGTGCCGGTAGCCGTGCTCTCGCTGGTATTGAGCGCCCGCATGCTGGAGGATCCGCCGTTCCTCGAGAAATTGCGCAAGCAGATGTTCACGGTCGACTATGTCGGCCTGGGACTGCTAGCCACCGGAATCGGGTGCCTGCAAGTGGCCCTCGATAAGGGCGAGCGCGAAGATTGGTTCAGCTCCAGCTTCATCGTCAGCTTTTCCGTCATTGCAGTGGTGGCGCTGGTGAGCGCGATCATCTGGGAATATCACCATCCCCATCCGGTGCTCGACGTGCGCCTCTTCAAGAGCCGCAATTTCTCGGTCGCCTGCATCATGATGTTCATGCTGGGCGCCGCGCTCTACGGCGCAACCGTGCTGATCCCGCAACTGCTGCAAACTTTGATGGGTTACACGGCGCAGCAGGCGGGCATGGTGCTCTCGCCAGGAGGCCTGGTCATCATCGCGACCATGCCTCTGATCGGCCGTCTGCTGGGTAAGATGGACGGGCGCTGGCTGATCGTGTTCGGTTTCACCAGCACCGCGCTCGCGCTCTATCACATGACCAGTTGGACGCTGGATATCGATTTCAAGACAGCCATGATGTTCCGCGTCTACCAGGCCATCGGCATGGGCTTCCTGTTCGTGCCGATTCAGACGCTGTGCTACGTCGGCATCCCGCAGGAAAAGAACAATAACGTGAGCGGCATGACGAATCTCGCGCGCAACCTGGGCGGCAGCCTGGGCATATCGGCGATTTCCGTGATCGTCTCGCGCCGCGCGCAATATCATCAGACCGTGCTGGCGGCGCACACCAGCCAGTACGATTCCGCGTTCCAGCAAAGCCTGGCCGGCTTAACGCAGACCTTCCAATCGCTAGGTTCGGACGCAGCGCACGCCACCACCATGGCGCAGCAGATGCTTTATGGCGCGATGCAACGGCAGGCCGCGCTCCTGGGCTATATCGACGCCATCTTTATCTTTTCGCTGATCTGCGCGGTGATGGCTCCCGCTGCGTTCTTGATGCAGAAGCCCCAGAAGGGCGTGAAGCCGAGGGGCGGGCACTGATTTTCTGCGCCGCGGTTAGGTGCTTCCCATGACTCGTTTGGCCCGTACGATGAATCGGTCGGGCGCCGGGCCTATGAAGTAGAACGGATAGCAGGTGACCAGCGTCAGGACTTCATGTCCATCCGAGTTCAAAACCGCAACGTCGGACGGACTCACGATTTCCGTAGACGTCACGCGGTAACGATATTCGCCGGCCAAGGTCGTAAGCGTGATCACATCATTTTGCCGGATGTTTCGCAGCGGACGGAACAGCGTGTCGCGGTGACCGGCAATGCCCACATTGCCGCCCTGGCCCGGGAACGAGGTACCCGCGATATGGCCGCCCGCGCGACGCAGCGTGGCTTCGTCCGTTCCTTCAGCGACGATCACGGAAACGCCCAGCCGCGGTATCTCCATGCGGCCCAGCAATCCATTGGTCGAATCCGTCCCGGGGCTTGGAATCGCGGCAACCTGCAGGTGGGCCTGGTCGAACAACTGGCTCGCTTGCCTCTGATACATCCATGTATCCGCGAGCACAAACGCACAATAGCCGAGCAGGCCGGCTGCGGCGGTAAGCAACACAGTTCCGCGACCACCGCACTAACTTCTTGGCGGAATTCTGCGGGATAGCCGACCTTCATTTCGCTCCCAGACCGGATACTGCCGGGGATGCATCAGCCGCGCTATAGCCCGCCCTGGTGCGCACCGATAACTTTCCGCCCGTCTTCGAATGCGCAGTAAGCCGAATTTTATGGTATGTCCCATCCCGTTTTTCGTCCGGCGACGAGTACCCGATGGTGTATTGATCCCGAATGTCCCTGGCAATGCGCTCGCAAATCTCCACAGCTTCACTGAGCTGCGCGGGAAAGAACGCTTCGCCGCCGGTTTCATGGGCCAGGCGGCGCAGCACTCCGGGCTTCCCGTCGGGATCGTCCGGGTCGAAGATGCCGATGGTGTAGATCATGGCGTTGGATTGTTCCGCCATCTTCAGTACACGGTCGAGAGGGGCCTTGCTGGCGTTGTCGCCGCCGTCGCTGATCACAATCAAAACTTTCTTGTCCCGGGAGCCTTCCTGCAAACGCTTCAATCCCTCGATGATCGCATCGTAAAGGGCGGTGGTACCAACCGCCGGGTGCCCCCACACCGCGGTTCCCAGTTGTTCGACGCTATCGCTGAAGCGCATGCCGGGAGGCAGACCTTCCGACACCGTCTCATTGAAGTTCACGACAAACATCTGATCGCTGGAATTGCTCGAACGAACGAAGGCGCGGGCTGCGGCGGTTACTCCGTCCAGTTTCTCGCGCATGCTGCCGCTGTGGTCGATCACCAGGCCAACCGTGACGGGCGTGTCTTCATGCCGGAACAGACGGATCGGCTGGGGCCGTCCGTCCTCGAATACCTCGAAGTCCTCGCGCTTGAGCTGGGGAACCGCGTGGCCCTCGTGATCGCGTACGGTGGCTGCCAGCACCACCAAGGCGACATCCACCGAAATCTGGAACGCCCCTTGCTCGGAATCCTGCTGCGTGCCCCGGCTGGGCGCCGCGATTTGTGCCGAAGTGATTTGCGCCACCGCAACCCATCCGGCTGCCAGCAGGAGAGCGATGAGAGCATATTTCATCTTGGACTGTCGCGCCTTTTCAGCAAGCTTCGATCCGGCGATACTCGGGGCGCCACATCGCATCCTCCACTTGCTGTACGATATCGGCCAGCCGGGCTTCGGCCAAGCCTTCCTGCACGGCCGCTTCGGCCACGGCGACCGCTACGGTCACCGTCACGCTGCGCAGATCTTCTATATGCGGCAGCAGCGTCGCGCCCGCCAGGCGCACTGCCACCAGGCTCGAAAGCGCATTGGCCGCGGCCATCAGCATTCCTACGCTAATATATCTGCGCGCGTGACACGATCGTGCCCAGGCCCACGCCGGGATACAGCATGGCATTGTTCAACTGGCCGATCACATGCGTGATCCCTTTATGCGTGACGGGCGTGAACAAGCCGCCGCTTGCAATCAAGGCGCGCCCATCGGTCCAGGCGATCAGATCGGCGGGCGTGGCCTCGGTGAGCGCAGCCGGACTGGAGAGCGGGAAAATGATAGGCCGGTCGGTATGCCAGGCCATTTCCCGAATGATGGACTCGGTGAAGGCGCCCGGCTTGTCCTGAAGTACCGATCAGCATGGTCGGACGCACCTGGTGGATCACTTCAGCTAAATCGATGGCGCGGCCGCTGCGGGAGCGACGCGATCCCTTCCGGAGCGTCCCGATGTCGTCGAGGTCTCGCCTCCAACCCTTTACCTCAGCGGCCGGGCGAGCGTAGGCTATGTGATGGTCGGGCAGCGCATCGCCCATGTCATCGGTGATCAGACCTTCGGTGTCGACGCACCAAAACCGGCGGCTGGCGGTCTCCGCGGTCAGACCTTCTGTAACCATGACGTCGCGGATCAGATCGGCGATGCCGATTCCCGCGGTGCCCGCGCCGAAAATCACCACGCGTTGATTGCGCAGCGGAGTCCCGCACACCCGCATCGCTGAAACCAGTGCGGCCAGCGTGATCGCGCCAGTACCCTGCAAGTCGTCGCTGAAGGTACGGAACTGCCCGTGATATTTTTCCAGGATGCGGCGCGCATTGCCCATCGCGAAATCTTCCAATTGCAGCAGCGCGTTCGGAAACAGCCGGGCCGCGGTCCTCATGTAAGCGTCGATAAACTTGTCGTAGCGTTCGCCGCGAATTCGGGCGTGCCGGTTTCCGGGATACATCGGATCGTCGCGCAGACTCTGGCGGTTGGTGCCCACGTCGATCATCACCGGGATTACGCGGGCCGGGTCGATTCCGCCCGCCGCCGTATAAATCGCCAGCTTGCCGATGGCGATTTCGATCCCGCCCACGCCCCAGTCGCCGATTCCGAAAATCTGCTCGGCATCGGTAGCCAGGATCAAATCGATGTCGTCGGGCCCGGCGCCAAGGTTTCTGAATGCCGCTTCAATCCCGTCGGGTTCATCGATCGAAAGATACACTCCGCGGGGACGCCGGCATTCATGATGGTACTGTTCCATCGCGAGGCCGACCGTGCGATCGTTCACGATCGGGATCATCTCGCGCAGATGCTCCGAGAACAGCCGGAAGAACAGCACCTCATTGCGGTCGTGAAGCGCCGTTAGATATATGTTTTTGCCCAGCGCATCCGGCAGCCGCTGGTATTGGATATAGGCGGAGGCGACTTGCGATTCGAGCGTGCTGATGACCGGCGGAAGCAGCCCGTTGAGGCCCAGGCTCTCCCGTTCTTCGGCGGTGAACGCGGAGCCTTTGTTCAGCAGCGGCGTGGTGAGAACCGCCATTCCCCGTTTGGTAGTCACGTAGCGGCCTGCTCCTTCGGGACGGCTCTTGCGCAGCGGCGGGACCAATAACGGGATAACTTTTTGTTGCACCGGTGGCTCCTTCACGCCGCGGACCGCTCTCCAGGGCGGCGCGCCCAGTGCGACGCGCCGGTCCAATTCGTCACAAGCCTTACAGTGCGCGCTTTTGGATCAGACTCAGAGTCAGGCCGCCGGCCAGAGCCAGCATTCCGAACAGAGCCACCAGCGGCAGCGAGCTGCCGGTTGCCGGGAGCGCCGCGCGCCGGTGCAGGCGCCGGTGCGGCTCAGCCTGAGCCAGTTCAGTTGCGGGAGGCGGCGTGACCACCTGCGCGATCTCAACTTCCTCGCCGGTCGGTTGGATCGCCTTTACGGGCGCCTTCTCGAGTTCGACTACCACCGGCTCCTCCGGCGTCTTGATCGGCGACGGTAACTTCAGGGGTGACCTCGTCCGGCGTGAAAAGAACCGCCGTATGGGTTTCCTTCGCCAGCGCGATCGCTCTCGCCTTCGGATAGACGAATTCCTCGCCCCATAGGCGGCCCGGATAGAACCAGGCGCGGAGAGCTTCCGGCTCGCCCGCCGGTCTTTCGCGGAAAGTCATTACGGTCTTATCGGTGGCCTTCAGGCGATAGTTCGGGATGGCCAGGATGGTGGCGTAAACCGTCGATTCGTCCTGGCTGAGAATCTGGACGACGTGGCGGTCGGATTGCGAATCCAGAACTTTGAAGACGTACGTGCCCGCGGGCAACACTCCATAGCCATGAAGGTGGACGCCGGGGATTTCCACGGGTCCACTAAAAGTGATGACGGTCTTCTTGTTCCATTCGTCGGCCGTGGCGCTGGGCGAGAAAGCCAAGCCCAGAAGCGCCAAGCCTAATACGGTCGGTGCTGCTTTCAAAAATGTCATTTGTTCTCCTTTGGTGTTCTAAACTCAGGTGTTCTAAACCCACGTGTTCTTAACTCAGCGAGCCTGTGTTCTCGCTGCGCATATCTGGACTAAGGCACGCCGGGGTCCGTTGCGGCCGATCATCGCAGTCTGCACGAAAAAGCCGGCCTGCGATGCATATATCGCTATACCCATCGCGCCATTGCGCTGGAGCGTTAGAGGAGCACGCACCGATAGGCGGCAAAGGATTTGATCCCAGGGGGGAGATTGATCTGACCGAGTACGGTCATTTGACCGGATTACGTCAACGCAGTGAGGATGGGGTAAGGTGGGGGGCGCCGCCGGCGTCCGCGGCGCCGGGAAAGAGCACTTATTATTGAGCTTTCTGGCCAATCGGGAAGAGCAACTCGAGGCCGCCCACCAAGGCGATCACTCCTACAATCGGAGGCAGAGGCAGGGTGTGGGATCTCTCGGCCGTCACGTGCAGCGGCCCTAGGTCGACGACGTTGTCTCGACTGGTATAGCTGATGCCCTGGTAGGCGAAGGCGATGATTCCTATTGCAATGAGCGCGATTGCCAATAGTTTTGATGGTTGTCAATGGGCAGCTGCAGGTTCGCAGGCGTTATCGCGTCAGCCGGTAGCTGCTAATCGGTCCCCAAAGTCCGGTAGCTTGCAGTACCCAGACCGACACGGCAACCACTACCACGACGTTCAGGATGGTCTTGATGCTGCCGGCCATAGGGATGAAGCTATTGATCAGCCACAGCGCCATGCCCACCACAATCAACGCGATCACAATATTTATCAAAGGCATTTTGTATACTCCTCGCCCACTTCATGTGCAATCGATAGTCCATATACCATCCATGGCCCATATCCCATCGGTGGTCCATATCCCATCCGTGGCGCCTATTCTTTGAGTGGTCGAGGAAATCTTGAATGTCCGGTAGCCCCTGAACGGGTGCGATCTGATTATCCATCGCCCCGTTTCAGGGTTTGCCGGTCTGCATCGGAATCTCTACCGAGACAAACCTTTCCTGCGGCGCAGCAGGCCAAAACCTAACAATGCACCGCCCACTAAACTCAAGGTCGCCGGCTCCGGGATAGCACTGGAGTTGATATTCCCCTGAACCGTCGTGCTGCCGATCTGGGCGCCGGACAAGGGATTCACGATCTTGGTTTGGGATACGGTTTGGAAATACGTCGAGCCAAAATTTCCCGAGGTTGCATTACTGGTGCCCGGGCCGAGTTGCAGCGGTTGCCAGTTGATGGTAAGGGTGCTGGCATCCAGGTACACCGATCCGGCGGCCGCGCTACCAACAAAAATCCCAGTGGCGCTGTCGGTGACGTCGGTGATGACCACTTCAAAAGTGAAAGCGTTGAAGAAAGAGCCGAAACCGCCGGCTTGTGTCGAGCAAGACGCACACGCGAGGGTAAAGTTTCCAAAGTTTACATTTCCCGGCACAGCGTTAACCGAGTTCATATCCGGCACGAACGCGAGGACCGCACCGGCGCCCGACGAACTCTGCAGGACCAGGTTGCCGTTGCTGTTAAAGCCCGAGCCTCCTGAGCCCGTTTGGGCGGTGTTGAAGGTAATGGTGGCGGCGCTAGCGCCCGCTGCCATCATGAAGACCGCCCCGGCTAGCGCGGCAGATCGGATAATACGTGCTATTTGCATGCTGAGTGTACTCCTTAGTGTCAAGTAATAGTGCCTGTTTTGATGGGAATAGCAGGCAATTTAGGAAGAGCAGGCGAAGGCCCAAATCGCTCTTGGTACGTGGGCAGAGCGCCATCCAGTTCATGCCGCTGGATTTCCATAACTCACTAATACTCACGAAGTACGTGACTATTCTTGGTGTAATAGCTGACTATTAGCCGTCACATGACCACACACGGTCAACACCGAAACCCTGCGAGTCAACGCTCTATTCCAAGTCGTCTGCAGGAGACTATCGGACTTACTATTGTCGTAAAATGCATGCCTGTGGTGCTCCCATGGGAGTATCGAAGCGATTACCCCGTACTAAAGAACCGGCTACAGCGGGCTTGCGGGCAACGCTGATATTAAGACGCAAAATGTCAGCTCGGCTGAAAAGAAGTGAGTCAGTTAGCCGATACGTAGTGACACTTGCTTGGCCGCAAGCGTGACTAAAGCGACGCCTTAAAGAAATGTGCGGTGCAGTCGATAAGCGCTCTGTCATTGGTCTATACGACTCGGCGAACGGTGAATCTATTCGCCGCGCGCGAGAGAGGTTGTTGGTTTGAAAGTCCGAAGTATTTCTTTGATAATTTGTTTCCTGTGGGCGGCAAACGTTTATGCTACTACGGTAAATGCCGGGCTGGGATCGGCAAACTTATTTGCGGTCCTCGGCGGAACCAGTGTAACCAACACCGGTCCGAGCTCCATCGACTGGAAATCTGGGACTCTGGTCGGGCACGTCCATCACGGGCTTTCCGCCCGGAACTGTAAGTGGAACCACTGATGCTGCCAACGCCCTCGCTATGCAGGCCCAGATGGACCTGACCAGCGCATACAACGCTGCCGCGGCCCAACCCTGCGGGGGCGTTTTGACCGGTCAGAATCTGGGTGGACAGACCCTGACGGCTGGAATCTATTGCTTTGCGTCCTCGGCGCAGTTGAATGGAAACCTCATTCTCAACGCCCAGGGAAACGCAAATGCGGTCTTCATCTTCGAGGTAGGCGGCGCGCTGACAACTCTAAGCAACTCGCAGGTGACGATTATTAATGGAGGCACGGGCAATAACATTTTCTGGCAGGTCGGCGGCTCGGCGACTCTGGGGACTAGCAGCCAATTCGCAGGGAATATCCTCGCGCTTTCGAATATTACGCTGGATGCAGGCGCGGACATTTCTTGCGGCAGGGCCTTGGCGCTCAACGGAGCCGTCACTATGAATACCAACGATGTCTCGATTAACGCGCCAGGGTGTAGCGCCGGGATCTCCACTGCTCCCGAACCAGGAACGGCCACTCTCTTGAGTATCGGCCTTCTACTGGGCTTCGCCGGATACATAAATCGCTTGCGCGGATTGTCGAGGCGAGCGCTAAGCTGCAGATAAGGAAAGCGATCCTTCCGAATCGTACCGAGCAGTGGCTGTATATGGTCACAATCTCAATAAAAAGCGCTGACCACCGTACTTTCCGTGATACCATCAGTCTAGACCGCCATACTTGGCGTCCCAATGTTTGCGGAACGCGACGTATGCGTTCTTCCGGCAAACGGCTTCCTGGATTGACGGGGCAAAGGAGAAAAGCGTTTTGAACTCCATGGCCTCACAGCCCGTCGCTGTTCGTTGGCTCACGGAAAACGGACCAAAAGAACTTGAGCTGTTGCTCCGCGCCGTAATTTTCCATCCCTCCACGCCCATCCTCATTGCGGATAATGATCGCCGTTATCGGGAGGCTAGCGTCGGCGCCAGCAAGTTGCTGGGTCTGCCGCGTGAAAAAATCATCGGCCGCAGTCTGGACGATTTTGCGGTTCCTGAAATCAGGCCGGTCATCTCGGAGCGCTGGCGGAAGTTTCTCGAAGAGGGCGAGCAGGTGGGAACGCTCCAGCTTTTGGGTCCCGACGGTGCTCCGCGGGATGTCGAGTATGTTGCGAAAGGCAACGTGCTGCCGGTTCGCCACCTGCTCGCGCTGCGTGACAAGAGTGCAGCAGCAACGCCGGATGCAGATCCCGCGCAAAACTCCATTCCCGCCTGGGTGCAGGACTTTGCTCTCTCGCTGTTGGACGTGGACGGACAGATCGTAGCCTGGTATGGCGGGCTCGGAGCGCATCTACCAGTACACCAGCGGCGAGGCCGTTGGGCAGAATGTAACGCTTCTGGATTCCGACGAAGACCCGCGGCAAGTCGCGATGCAGGAGGAGCTGAAGAGGGCCGCGAGCGAGGGCCATTTCGGCACCGAAGGCTGGCATGTGAAAAAGGATGGGACCCGATTCTGGGCCAACGTCATCACCATGGCTCTCAGGAGCGAAAACGGAGATTTGCAGGGCTATGCCCGTGTGGTGCGCGACTTCACCGAACGTCACAAACGGGACGAGAAGTTGCGGCGCAGCCGGGAACGCGTCCGCACGGTGCCCGCCGAATCGACCATCGTCGGCGTGGTTGCCGGAGAGTTTGACCGCATCCCGGAAGCCAACGACACTTTTCTCGAGCTGGTCGGCTATAGCCGTGAGGATCTGCGGGCGGGCCGCTTGGTGTGGCCCGACCTGACGCCGAAGGAGTACGTGGGCCTGGACGAATTCGCGCACGAAGAGGGTCTGCGCTTCGGGGCTTGTACGCCCTTCGAAAAGGAGTTGATCCGCAAGGACGGGACACGCGTCCCGGTATTGGTCGCCACGGCCGTCCTGAAATTGTCGCCTTTCCGCTGGATTACCTTCGTAACCGATCTGCGCGAACGTGATCGGCAGGAGGATGTCGAAGGGCAAGCCTTCGAGGTCACGCAGAACTTCGAAGAGATTATCGGATCCAGCACGGCCATCAAACGGGTAATGGGACAGGTCGAGGTGGTAGCGCCCACCGACGCCACCGTATTGATCCTGGGTGAAACCGGAACCGGCAAGGAGTTGATCGCGCGCGCGATTCACCGCATGAGTCCGCGGCGGAATCTTCCGTTCATCAGCTTGAACTGTGCGGCGATTCCCACCGGACTGCTCGAAAGCGAGTTGTTCGGCTACGAGCGCGGCGCCTTCACCGGCGCCCTGGGGCAAAAGATCGGCCGCTTCGAAATGGCGCATCGCGGGACTCTGTTTCTGGATGAGGTGGGCGACATTCCCTTGGATCTGCAGCCCAAGCTGCTGCGCGCTTTGCAGGAGAAGTCCTTCGAGCGATTGGGCGGCACGCGAACCATCCCCATCGACGTGCGGCTGGTGGCGGCCACCAACCGGAACCTCACCCAGATGATGGGCGATAAGCTGTTTCGCAGCGATCTGTATTACCGGCTGAAAGTCTTCCCCATCATCACGCCTCCGCTGCGCGACCATCCCGAGGACATACCCGTCCTGGCGCGCTACTTCACCAAGAAGTACGCTGCCAAGATGGACCGGACCATCGACAAAATCCCGGCGGAAACCATGAAGGCCCTGACGAACTGGTCCTGGCCCGGCAATGTTCGCGAGCTGGAGAATTTCATGGAGCGGTCCGTGATCCTGTCGCGCGGTCCCAGCCTGCGCGCGCCCTTAGCGGAATTGCGGGCGGACGCTCCGGAAGACGGCGGCAATTCTACCCTCGAAAAAGTGGAGCGCGACCATATCCTGCGGGTCTTCCGGGAAACCGGCGGAGTGATCAGCGCCGCCGCCAACCGCCTGGGGATGCCGCGGACGACTCTGAACGCCATGATGAAAAAGCTGGGCATCTCGCGTGCCGATCTTTAGCGCGGGCGAGCCGCGCGCCAACCGGATCATTTCCAGGTGGCAAACATCGCGAGGCTCGCTGCGGTCATCACCGCCACCGTGGTCCATCCCAGCCCCGCCAGCCATCGCGAGTTCGCTCGCGTTCCCATAATCGCGGGATTGCTGGTCAGAAGCAGCAGGATGACGATGAGCGGCGGCGCCAGCACGCCATTCAGAACCGCCGACCAGAACAGCATGGATACGGCATTGAAGCCCGCGTAATCCAAGAACCAGTCCCAAGTCCCAAGCCGACTGCGATCACTGCATAGAATCCGCGCGCGGTGCCGGCACGATCGGCCAGAGATCCGCGCCACACCGCTCCCTCCGCGACCGCGTAGGCGCTCGATCCGGCCAGCACCGGCACGCCCAGCATGCCCGCGCCAATCAGTCCCAGACTGAAGAGCCAGTATGCGCCACTCCCTGCCAGGGGCCGCAGCGCCTCGGCCGCATCCTGCGCGGTTGAAATCGTGGTCTTGCCGTGCGCATGCAAAGTTGCCGCGGTCGTCAGGATGATGAAGTACATGATCAGGTTCGAGAAGAACATCCCGGTGATCACGTCGTTGCGGGATTTTCGCAGTTCGCGCGGTGGAAGCGCCTTTTCTCTGCTCTGACCGTCGACGCTCCGTGCTCCCGCTCCTCCTCAACTTCCTGCGACGCCTGCCAGAAGAACAGGTAAGGAGAGATCGTGGTTCCGAAGATTCCTACCAGCGTGGCCCAATATTCCGCGGACCATTCGACATGCGGTATGAATGTGGCGCGAAGCACCGCTGCCCAATCCGGCTTGGCGAAGAATGCCGCCAGGACATAGGAAAACAGAATCAGCGTCATCCATTTGAAGATGCGCGCGATCGTGTAGTAGGACCACCAGATCAGGAAGGAGCCGATCACCACGGCATAGACCGGCGTCCAGTACATGCTGTTGATGCCGGTCATCAACTCCGTGACCTTCCCCATGCCGCCGAGGTCGGCGCCAATGTTCACGGTGTTCGCGATCACCAGCAGAGCGCACGCCCCCCATAAAACCCATCGCGAATAGTGGCGCCGGATCACGCCCGCGAGTCCTTCGCCCGTCACCATGCCCAGGCGCGCGCACATCATCTGCACCGCGGTCATCAGTGGAAAGGAGAAGAGCGCGGTCCACAACGGCGCGTAGCCGAACGCCGCGCCCGTGACGGAATAAGTGGAAATGCCGGAGGGATCGTCGTCGGCGGCGCCGGTGATCAATCCCGGTCCCAGACGGCTGAAGAACCTCCGGAAATGCAAAGGCCCGAGAAGCGGCCTGGAGGCTTTCGATCGCCGGCTTGCGGCTCATCGGCACATTGCGTCGCCCCGAGGATCTAAACCACGCGCCGGCTGCTCACCAAGTTGACCACGATCAACACCAAAGCGATCACCAACAGAATGTGGATCAGGCCGCCTCCAATGCTGAGACTAAATCCCAAAAGCCACAAAATCAATAATACAGCTACAAGTGTCCAAAGCATAATCTCCCTTTCTATCTCTAATCGTTACGGATTTGACGAGGTTGCTTTCTGCGCTTTCACCTGCAACTCGTTCACTACTTGCTGCACATTTGGCACCGTCGACGCCACCTGTTGCGCTTGTCCGCGCTTCGCTTCCGAGTCGACGTCGCCCGTCAGCGTGACGACGTTGTTCTTGACGGCATACTTAACGCTGTCGTGAAGGTTCTGTTGAATCAGAGCCGCATCCAGATTGCTCGCGATGCCTTTATCCAAGTCGGAATTCATCCTTTTCGCGTCGCTCTCGTCGCCACGCGGAAGCACGGCGATCTGATTCGCCACAACCTGGTTCCCCGCCATGGCTCTGGCGATGGACTCGGCTTGTCCCTTGTCGGCGTCCGCCGCGACGTGTCCGCTCAGAGTCACCACGCCTTTATCACGGTCCTGGGTCACCGACACATCCTTTAAACCAGCCTGATCGAGCGAGGTGCGAATGCTGCCCGAAACATCCGCGGCTTTGGTCGAGTTGGTCGAGCATCCGGCCAGGGTCCCAACGGCCAACAACGCCAGCAGGGACAAATACGGTTTGAGAGTTTTCATTGTTTTCTCCTTATTGCAAAAGGGTTCAGGTTTTAGTGGTACTTAAACGGCGAACCAGCCCGGCGGTGCCGGACTCCACTTCGGTTCGCCGGCCGCTGGCTACACCAGGATTGTGATGGCGAGCCTTTGCTGCGGATAATCGCGGTTGTAGAGATAGTAGCCGTCGCCGTCATAGTCAATATAAAGATCGTCCGCCTCATACCAGTTCTGCGACCAGTTTGCCGGCCAAGGATCTAAGAGCAGGAACGAGATGCCCTGGTACTCAAAACGCGGATAACCCAGATACATAACCGGTGGGCTCCGCAAGCGGAAGAAGTGCTGGCGGCCGAAGTACAGATTAAAGCTGCTTTGCGGGATGTAGTAGCCGCCGTAGCCGCCGCGCTGTGACCATGTCCGATGGTCGGAGTTCCAGTTTCGGGAGCTGTCTTGCTGGAAATTATCATGTCCCTGCCAGCCGCCCTGTTTTAGCCATCCGCGCTGTTGCTGCCAGGATTGCGCCTGCTGCCTGGTGCGCTGCGGCTGCGGTTGCGAGAGGATGGAGCGTTGTTGCGCCTGCGGCTCCTGTCGTTGTTGTTGATGCTGTTGCTGAGCGCGCTCGGGCGGCGCTAGGGTATGCTGCTGTTGAGGCACCGGCTGCGCGCGTTGCGGTTGCTGATGGGCCTGCGGTGCGCGTTGCTGCGGTTGCTGCGCACGTTCCTGCTGTTTTGGCTGCTGTGCACGTTCCTGCTGCCGTGGTTGCTGCGCGCGCTGCTGTGGCTGCGCTTGCGGCGCTTGTGCATGTTGAGGTGTTGGCCGAGCGCGTTCTGGTTGCTGCTTGGCCTGCGGTGCGTGCTCCTGCCGCTGTGGTTGCTGCTTGGCCTGCGGTGCGTGCTCCTGCCGTTGGGGCTGCTGAGCGTGTTGCTGCTGCTGTACTGGCTTAGCGCGCGGCTCCTGCTTTTCCCCCTGCTTCTCTTCTTGTTTCTCATCGTGCTGGGCGTATCCAGGGACGATCAATCCCGAAAACAAGCAGATTGCTGCGGCGCCGGCTATACTCGCGCATTTCATGTAAAAAACTCCTATCGCGGTATGATCCAGGCACGTAGAGTGCCAAGCTGGTGTCGCATCTTAACGCGTCGGGAGGGAATTTGGTCCATGCCGTGCATTACGTTCACCATCGCAATGAGTTGTACCGCTTCGACAACCCGTAAAAAGGCGCTGAGTGACACGCTCTAACCGGCGCTTGGCCGGGCGGCTCCGGTTGCTAGCGCTGCTCGCGACCCTTTTCGTCAGCACCGCGATCGCGCAGGACGCTGTAGTTGCAGAGGACACTGCGATCACGCACGATTCTCAGGACATGCATCCCATCGGATGGGAAGGCAAACTCCGCTTTCATGCCGTGAGCGCGTATAATCCCGCGGCTCTTGCGGGCGCCCTGGTTTACGATGGCTTCCTCCAGGGAATCGATTACCCGCGCGAATGGGGACAAGGCGGGCTGGGCTACAGCAAGCGTTTAGGCTCTACGCTGGCCTATTCGGGAGTTCGCAACCTGCTCGGCTTTGGTCTCGATTCAGCGCTGCGCCAGGACCCGCGCTACTATCGCTCGACCGGGCGCGGCATGTGGCACCGTACCAAACACGCGTTCCGCGAGACCATCCTCACTCATAAGGACTCAGGGGGTGAGACGCTCGCCACATGGCGGTTGGGGAGTGCGTATGGCGCGGCCTTTATTTCTAACGAATGGTACCCCGACCGCGTGAACACCATAGCGCTAGGCTTCTCGCAGGGGTCGACTCAACTCGGCTTCGATCTGCTGTCCAATCTGGGATCGGAGTTCTGGCCAGACATCAAGAGAAAATTGCTGCACCGCAAGCCGTAACCTGCTTGACCCCCAGCGGTCATTCGACGCGGGACCGTCATGCGTCCAACCAATAAGGACCCAACTCTAGGGGTCTACAATCCCGCAAGCGTGAATGGTCACCTGCGTGCATTCGATGAACTCCGGGTGAAAAGAGTCGGAAAAATATCCCGGACAGAGCTTTACCGGGTTCGTGCTGAGCTCGCGCCGATGGCGGAAAAATCTTACGATGAGAATAACTTCGGCGGACGACTACTATCTCAATACGAGCGTTATCAGGAAGGAATTTGATTCCCGTGCAACTTAGGCCCCGGCGGTTGATTCATTTTAGCGGCCGGATGTTCCGACGCCATCGCCACCTGGGGGCACCGTGGACCGCCGGAGTTTCGCCCATAATTTCAACAGAATGGAAGGGAGCGTGGGTGCCGTGCGATCGCGACCCTGCCGTTTGATCTGCCTGCACTTCGCTGGCGTGTTAGGTGTGTCTGGAATTATGTCAGCGGCGCACATCGAAAGCCCTGTCCCCAGTGCGGATAACATTATCGTCCACATGATGCAGGCGCGCTCGGAGAATCGCGCCCGCCTTCGCCCTTATAGTGTTACGCGCGATTATCGGCTGTTCGGCAAAGAGAGGCAGACGGCGAGGTCCGAAGTGATTGCGCGAGTGACGTTCGACCCTCCGGGCATCAAACAGTTTGTGATCCAGCAAGCGAGCGGCATGGGACTGGGCGAAAGGATCGTTCGTCAGATGCTGGAGCACGAAACCGAGATTGGCAGGAATTATACGTCGACCGACCTGGCGCCAGCCAATTATGATTTCCGTTATCTCCGCGAAGAAGAATTGGCTGGCCGGCGCTGCTACGTGCTGGAGATCATTCCGCGTCGCAAAGACAAAAACTTGCTGCACGGCCAAATCTGGGTGGACGCGATCACGTATCTGCTCCAGCGGACGGAAGGCGAACCGGCCCGGAGCCCCTCCTGGTGGCTCAAGGACACGCGCGTGGCGCTGGTTTACGGCGATGTCGGCGGCATGTGGCTGCAGACCAGTTCGGAGTCGAGCGCGGACGTTCGGTTTCTGGGACGTCACACCATGCTGTCGCGCGACGTGGAATATAGCATGAGCACATTGGCGGCCTCCAAGGGCGCAGCGCCCCATCGTCAATAAATGTCTGTAAGCTTCCCAACGGCCGCACGGCTAAGCGCTCTATTATTGCTCTCGACATTGCTCCCAACATCGGCCTCCTATGGTTATTCGGTGCTGACTCACGAAGCCATCGTCGATTCTCTTTGGGATGCTTCGATCCAGAAGCTGCTGTTGAAGCGATTTCCCGCGGCAACCCCCGAAGAGCTGGAGGATGCCCACGCTTACGTTTATGGCGGCTGCATTCTGCAGGATATGGGCTACTATCCCTTCAGCAGCAAATTCTTCAGCGATCTGACGCATTACGTCCGCAGCGGGGATTTCATCGTCGCGCTCCTCGACGAATCGCAGGACCTCAACGAATACGCCTTCGCGCTAGGCGCACTGGCCCATTACGCCGCGGACGACAGCGGCCATCGGCTCGCCACCAATCTGGCGGTGCCGATCCTCTATCCGAAGCTCCGCACCAGGTTTGGCAGGACCGTGACCTACTGGGACAATCCCCTTTCTCACATGCGAACGGAGTTCGGCTTCGATGTCCTGCAGGTGGCGCAAGGGCGTTATGCCACCGACACCTACCGCAAGTTCATCGGTTTCCAGGTCTCCAAGCCAGTGCTCGAACGCGCCTTCCACGATACCTACGGCCTGGAACTCAAGGATGTCTTTGGGAGCTTGGATCTCGCGCTGGGCTCATATCGCTACAGCGTCAGTAATATTATTCCGGGAATGACGCGCGTGGCATGGCAACTCAAAAGCGATTCGCTCGTTAAAGAGATACCTGGAATCACTAAACGGAAGTTCCTGTTCAATCTTTCGCGCTCGAGCTATGAAAAGGAATTTGGAACGAAATACCACCGGCCCGGGTTTCGTACGCGCCTGGTGTCCTGGATTTTGAAGATCATGCCGAAGATTGGTCCCTTCAAGTCGCTCAAGTTCCGGGCGCCTACGCCGGAGGTGGAGAAGATGTTCATGACCAGCTTCAACGCAACCGTTGACAGCTACCGCGCGTTGCTAGTGAAGGCCGGCGGCGGCCGCATGGAACTCGCGAACGAGAATTTTGACATCGGCAAACCCACTCTCGCCGGAGAGTATCTGGGAGCCGACCTGGCTTATGACAAGCTACTGGATAAGCTCGCCGGCGATAAATTCGCAGGAGTCTCGGCGGATCTCCGCGGCAATATTCTGGACTACTACAAGGATCGCAAGCCTCCCGTGTCGCCACCCACCAAAAAGGCTAGCGCCGAATGGGCGAAAGTGCTCGAAGAACGTGCGCAGCTAGAGCAAGTCCAGCCTGAAGTGGCGACTCAACCGTGAGGCCTTGTCGTAGCACAATCATTCTGACGGCGCTGCTTGCGTTTGCCGTCCGCTTCCAGGCGCAATCGCTCCCCCCCGCCGATGCGGATCCGGCCGCTCCCGGCGCGCCAGACGAGCACCGAAGCTCTTGCTGCGGCAGATCGCGACCGATCAGAAACGCATCTGGTTGTTCCCCGTGACAGCGGTCCGCGGGAAAGGCTGGAAACCCGCATTGGGTGTTATTGGCGCCACCGCGGGGTTGGTGGCCCTTGATCCGCACGATACGCCTTTTTTCAACGGCGCTTCTTACCAAGGGAATCCGGCTGTTCATCGCATCGGGCACGTGCTAAGCGGCACCAATACCGGCCTGTTCATTGCGGCCGTGCCGGTTTCATTCTACGTTGCCGGACTTCTACACAAGGACACGTATTCCACCAACACCGCACTCCTCGCCGGCGAAGCGGTGGTCAACGCTGAGATTCTTACCATCGCCTTTAAAGACATCGGCCGCCGGCTGCGTCCTGTCGACGTGGGTCCGAACGGCAACTTCAACGACACCTGGACCGACTCCAATAACCGCAGCGTCGGAGGGTTCGGCAGCTTCCCCTCGGGCCATACCGTGGCCGCCTTCTCGGTGGCGACGGTGTTTGCCGAGCGCTACCGCACCCACCGCTGGGTGCCGTGGGTAGCTATGGCCTGGCGGGCGTAGTCGGACTCTCGCGCCTGAATGTACAGGCGCATTTTCCCTCCGACATCTTTTTCGGCGCTGCCCTGGGCTATTCCGTCAGCCATTTTGTAGTGCTCCGGCCGTAATTTGACTGTGCCGCCTGCGGTAAGCTAGGGGATTCTTGCGAGAGCTACCTAACACCGGCACGGCGATCAGCCCCCAGCATCCGGGCGAGGCCCCGGCTATAAATAGCCCCAGCCAGGTGCTGTTTGCGAGCCTCATCGGCACCACCATAGAGTTCTTCGACTTTTACATTTACGCAACCGCAGCCGTGCTTGTTTTCCCCAAGTTGTTCTTCCCGGCGTCCGATCCGGCCACCGCCCGGCTCGCTTCGCTGGCGACATTTGGGATTGCGTTCTTCGCGCGGCCGATTGGCTCGGCGATCTTCGGCCACTTCGGCGATCGCGTTGGCCGTAAGACTACGTTAGTGGCCGCGCTGCTCACCATGGGACTCTCGACCGTCGCAATCGGCGCCCTGCCGCCGTATCAGACGATTGGTGTCCTGGCGCCAGTGCTCCTGGCGCTTTTTCGCTTTGGCCAGGGGCTGGGCCTCGGAGGCGAGTGGGGTGGGGCGGTGTTGCTGGCGATTGAGAATGCCCCGCCCGGGAAGCGCGCCTGGTACGGCATGTTTCCACAGCTCGGCGCGCCCGCCGGATTCATTTTGTCCGGGGGCACATTTCTGGTGCTATCCAGGTGGCTCACCGACGAACAGTTTTTTTCCTTCGGTTGGCGCATCCCTTTCCTGGCGAGTTCCGCGCTGGTGCTGATTGGCCTCTATGTGCGCCTGACCATCACGGAGACTCCCGTGTTCCAGGACGCCCTCCACCGCCGCGAGCAGGTGAAGGTGCCGATGCTGACGGTGTTCCGCGACCACGCCGGGGCGCTGATCATCGGCACCATGGTGTCGCTCGCAACCTTTGTTCTGTTCTATCTGATGACAGTCTTCGCCCTCTCCTGGGGCACCACGGCGCTCGGCTATAGCCGCGAGAAGTTCCTGGTGATGCAGTTGTCCGGCATGATCTGCTTCGCGCTCGCAATTCCGGTTGGCGGGCGGCTGGCGGAACGAGGCCGCCGCCTCACGCTTCTGTGGGTAACATGCGCGATCGGAGTGTTCGGACTGATCATGGCGCCAATGTTTGCCGCCGGAACCGCCGGCGCGGTCATGATGATGGGGCTTGGCTTGACCTTGATGGGTTTGACCTACGGCCCGCTCGGCACCGTTCTATCCGAGCTATTCCCAACCTCGGTGCGTTACACCGGCAGTTCGCTCACGTTCAACTTTGCTGGCATATTCGGGGCTTCGCTCGCGCCCTACATCGCCACCGGTCTCGCTAAGAATTACGGATTACAGTACGTTGGCTACTATCTCGTCGGGGCCGCGGTGTTGACACTCATCGGGCTGCTCGCGAGCCGCGAAACCAAAGACGACGAATTGTAACCGGACTGCCTGAATGCGATCCCCTACTCAATTCGCATCACCCGCCGGCGCCGCAGCCGGACGAGCACGAATCAGCGCTCCTACCATCGTTCTTTCGCTGTTGTGCGTGATGTACCTGATCTTGTTTGTGGACCGTGTGAACATTGGCACCGCCGCGCCTCTGATCAAGCTCGATCTGCATCTCAGCAATACGCAACTGGGACTAGTCTTTTCGAGCTTTGCCGTTTCCTATGCAGTGTTCCAGCTTCTCGGCAGTTGGATCGGCGATAAGTTTGGGCCGCGCTTGATTCTGACAGTCTGCTGCGCCATCGTCGGCACCGCGACCATTCTGACCGGCGCGGCGGGCGGATTCCTGTCGCTGATTGCCGCGCGTCTGGCCTTGGGTCTGGGCGAGGGCGCCGCGTTCTCGACAGCCACGCGTGCGATGTCCATCTGGCTGCCGGTTGGAAAGAGGGGCTTCGCACAAGGGATCACTCACTCATTCGCCCACATCGGCAACGCCTTGACGCCAGTGGTGATGGTCGCGCTGTTTGCGCTCATAACGTGGCGCGGGTCCTTCGTAGTCATGGGTTCGGCTAGCATCGTCTGGCTGGTAGCGTGGGCCTGGTATTTTCGTGACGACCCGCGGAAACATCCCGCCATCACGCAAGCGGATCTGGCGGCGTTGCCCGTTCGCGCCGCTGGTAACCGACCCTCAGTCCCTTGGCTGCGTCTGGCTAGGCGCATGCTGCCGGTCACCGCAGTCGACTTCTGTTACGGATGGACGCTGTGGTTGTTCACGAGCTGGATCCCCACATTCTTTCTCGAAAACTATCACCTCAATTTGAAGTCGTCCGCCATGTTCACTTCAGGCGTCCTGTTTGCCGGAGTTGTGGGCGATACCGTGGGCGGCGTCCTCAGCGACCGCTTACTGCGCAGGACTGGCAGCCTGGTGATTGCGCGACGGTCGGTAATCGTCGGAGGTTTTCTGGGCGCGTTTGTATTTATGCTGCCGGTAGTCCTGATTCACGATCTGAAGACCGCGGCAGTGTGCCTCTCACTGGCGTTCTTTTGCGCCGAGCTGATCGTGGCGCCGATTTGGTCTGTACCTATGGACATCGCACCGCGCTACGCAGGCACCGCCAGCGGAATGATGAACACTGGCTTTGCCATCGCAGGCTTGGTTTCGCCCTCCAGCTTCGGCTATCTCGTGGACCTGACGGGCAGTTGGGTTATCTCATTCATAGCGTCGATCGTGCTGCTGTTTTGTGGCGCGATTCTAGCCTTGCGCCTGCGGCCCGATAAACCATTTGAAGAACTGTAAACTCAAGCCATGGCAACGGAACACAAGGAACACATTCTCGATCAATTCACCCGTCAGGCGGTGCCTTTCGCGACTGCCGCGGCCATTCGTAATGATGACGCGCTCAACCGTATCGTGAAGATGGCCGAGGCCGGCCTGGACGATACAGTGCTCGATGTCGCGTGCGGACCCGGGCTCCTCGCTTGCGCCTTTGCCCGCGTGGCGCGGCACGTCACCGGTATCGATCTGACTCCTGCCATGCTCGAACAAGCCCGGGCGCTACAGCGCCAGCACGGTTTAGAAAATCTCACTTGGCAGGAAGGCGACGTGTTGCCCCTGCCGTATGCGGATCACAGCTTTTCCATCGTCAGTACACGGTTCGCTTTTCATCACTTTCTCGATCCACTCGCAGTGCTGAAGGAGATGCGCCGGGTATGCCGCCCGGGAGGCCGCGTTGTCGTGGCCGATAGCGCGCCCGCCGCCGATAAAGCCGACGCGTTCAATCGCATGGAGCGGCTGCGCGATCCTTCGCACGTCCGAGCGTTGTCGCCTGAAGAGCTTCGCGCGTTGTTTGCCGACGCGGGTCTGCCCGCGCCTCGCGTTCAGCCTGACCTTCTGCCGGGAGACGTGGAAAGTCTGCTCGCGCGCTCGTTTCCCCGCGAAGGGGATGCCGATCGCATCCGCAAAATCTTCGCCGAATCACTGGAGCATGACGATCTCGGCATGGCGGCAGTTCGCCAGTGACGGCAAGATCTGCTTCTCGTTTCCCACCCTGATTCTGGCTTCCACGATCAGCGATTGACCGGTTCGGCTTCCGTCGTGGCGTCTTCCACGAAGGGACGATCCGGCCGCAGCCGCAGCGCCAGCACCGCGCCCAGCAGCAGAAGAAGAATCGATCGCGATGAACGGGACCACCCAGCTACCGGTGCGGTCGACCAGGTAGCCGAAGCTCAGCGGCGAAACCAGGCCCGCGACTCCGAAGCCGAAGTTCATCATGCCGCTGGCGGTGCCCGCGTAGCGCGGCGCGATGTCCATCGGAACCGACCAGATCGGCCCGACGATCAGCTCCGCGAAAAAGAACGCCAGCGACAGGCACACGGCCGCAACCGTCAGGTTGTGAATCAACACCACCGGAATCAGAAAAACAAATGCGCCCAGGAATCCCGCCACAATCACGCCGCGCCGCGCGATCACCAGGCTGCCGGTCTTGCGCAGCAAACGATCGGTCGCAACGCCGCCCGCCGTGTCGCCGATGACGCCCGCGAGCAGCACGCCGCCCGAAAATAGCGCCGAGGCCTGCAGGTTCTGATGATAGTTCTCGAAAAAGAATGCCGGGATCCAGGTCAGAAAGAGCCACAGCGTCCATCCGTAACAGAAGTCCACGATGGTCAACGGCATCACGTGCCGGGCCAGCGGCAGCCAGGGAATCGCCCGTGCTGCGCCGCCGGCTCGAACCGGCAGCGTTTCGAGAACCGCCGGAGTCATCGCCGGATGCTCGCGCGGATCGTTGCGGAAATACCAGAGCCCAGACCACCAGCCACAGCAGGCTCACCGCGCCCAGCATCACAAATGTGCCGCGCCAGGTGGAGAACAGCAGCAGTCCCGCCATGATCGGCGGCGTCACCGCATTGCCGATCCGCGCGAACGAATGCACGATTCCCTGCGCGAATCCCCAATTGCCTTGCGGCGTCCAACTGGCCATCGCGCGCGTGGCCGTAGGGAAGCCGGCGCCTTCGCCGAATCCCAGCGCCAGCCGCAGCAGAATCAGCGACGCGATTCCGGTGACCGCGCCCGTCAGCACCGTGGATATCCCCACCAGCGCGCAACAAATCGCCAGCGTCAGCCGCGGACCCAAGCCGGTCGCCGATCCAGCCGCCGATCAATTGGAACAAGGCATACGGAATCGCAAAGGCCGAGAACGCCAGCCCGAGTTGCGTGTTGCTGATCTTGAGATCCGCCTTGATCAGCGGCGCCGCGGTCGAGATACTCACGCGGTCGACGAAATACAGAAAATACATCGCGCACAGCAGCGCGAGAACGATCGGTCGGGCGCGCCCAGCTTGCCTATTCGCATGCCGCGGGACGCGTTTCGCTCTTGATCTGCGTCCGATGCATGACACGGCGCGTGGTCGGATCGAACGGGTCGCGGCGATGCATGGTCGAGCGATTGTCCCACAGCACGAGATCGCCCACTTGCCACTCGTTCCCCCACGTGAATTCTTCCCGCGTGGCGATCGCCCACAGCTCGTCGAGCAGCGCTTCGGACTCCGCCAGCGGCAGCCCCTGAATGTAGGCGTTCCGCCGTCGTCCCAGATAAAGTGCTCGCCGCTTGGTTTCCGGATGCGTGCAAACCAGCGGATGCCAGGCGCCCGGCGACGTCATCGGATCGTCCCCGGCCGTGACGCCCTGGCGCAGGTATCCGCCGCTGTTATAGGTGCCGTCGTGCTTCAGCATCCGTCCCGCGATGCGGCGTTTCAACGCGTCCGGCAAGGAATCGTAGGCGTGGTACATCCCGCAGAAATACGTATTGCCGCCGGTCGGAGGAACCTCCAGCGCATACAGCATGCTCGCCTTGGGCGGAATTTCCAGATACGACATGTCGGTATGCCAGGTCGCCTCACCCGCGCCCAGGCTGCCGATCGGCTCGCCATTTACGATCACGTTCGAGACCACGTAGATCTCCGGGTGCCCCTCCACGAAGCGGCGTCCGGTTTCCTGAACCGGCGCCCAATCCAGATCGCCAAAGCGCCGGCTGAAGGCGATCAAGTCGTCGTCGGTAAGCTGCTGGCCGCGGAAAACCAGCACGGAATGATCGTTCCAAGCCCGATGAATTGCCGCAAAATCGGCATCCGTCACGGCCGTCAGATCGACGCCGCGAATCTCCGCCCCCAACGGCTTCCCACTTGGGAAAACAGCAATTGTCGTTTGTTTGGAGGCTGTCGGATTCATCGTCGCTTTCTTCGCACCGCACCCAATTTAGCAAATGGTCCGCGCTCGCGGTTCGCCCCGGCCCCGATATGTTAGCTTGAGAGTTGGAATGCGACTCTCCTCTGCGTCGAGAACAGGGTTGATGCTGGTCGTCTCGTTCGGGGCGCTGTGCGCGCGCGCTCAAACCCAGGACGCGCCGGCGCAAGAAGCCGCCGCCAAGGAAGCGCTCGCCAACGAATCGAAGGGTCTGCCGCCCCGAGCGGCTCCAACCGACTATCAGGCGCATGTGCAGGCGGGCGCGATAAAGATCGGCGCCGAGTTTGTAGGGCACGCCGTTCCGACGCCCGACGCGACCTATACGACCGAAGACTTTGTGATGGTGGAAACCGGTCTGTTCGGCCCCCCGGAGGCGCGGGCTGTCCTGTCCACCGGGGATTTCTCGCTCCGGATCAACGGTAAAAAGGCCCCTTTGCCCAGCCAACCCTACGGGCTCTCGTTCTCGTCGCTCAAAGATCCCCAATGGGAGCCGCCGTCAAAGTCCAAAGAGGACAAACCCATGCTCAACGCAGGCGGCGGACAACCAGATGACTCTTTTCACCCGACTGTCCGTATGCCCATAGAGCTGAAGCGCACCATGCAACAACGGGTGCAGCGGGCCTCGATGCCGGAAGGAGACCGCCCCCTGCCGCAAGCCGGACTGCTCTTCTTCGAGTATCACGGTAAGACCGATAACATTCGTTCGCTTGAGTTGATTTACAGCGGGCCCGCGGGAAAAGCGACCCTGGCGCTCCAGCCGTAGGCCATCGTTAATTGAGGGCGCGCCTCGTCCACCGCGCGCAGCCTAAATACGCGCACCGTTCTTAAGGATCGATGCACGCGTGATCTGCGCGAGCGTCGGAGTGCCGCACTGCCGCATCGTCATCGTGAGCTCGGCGCGCAGGATGTCGAGCACTCGCTCCACGCCCTCTTGGCCAAACGCTGAAAGGCCGTAGATATAGGCCCGGCCGAGGCCCACGGCACGCGCCCCGATCGCCAGAGCTTTGTAAATGTCCGAACCGCGGCGGAAGCCGCCGTCGACAAAAACCGGAAATTGCGGGCCCACCGTGTCGATGACCTCAGGCAGAATATCGATAGTGCCGCGGCCAGTTTCCGTGGCGCGGCCGCCATGGTTCGAGATAACCACGGCATCCACTCCGTGCTCGCGCGCGAGCCGCGCGTCCTCGGCGATATCGATGCCCTTCAGCACCAGCTTCATCTTCGTCATCTTCTTCAGCCGGTCAACGTAGGACCAGTTGGCTTCGGGTGGATTCATTTCGCCCGAGAGCCCGTCTAGCATGGGCTTGCCCGCCATGTTCGAGGTATTGGCTCCGGCCGCCGGAGAGGTGGCGTGACAAGACAGGCAATCGCGGGTGTCCTGGCGGGCGAATCGTGAGGCGGTTTCCGTATTTCGGCCGCCCAGAAGGTCGATGGTCCAGACCAGTACCGGGCAACCTGCCGCCTCCACCCGTTTCACCAGTTTCTCAGTCTCGTTCCACGAGGGGGGCATGTAGAGCTGGTACCAGGGCGGCGTGCCCAGTGCCTTGGCCACATCTTCCACCGCAGTGGAGGTGGTTGTCGACAGCATCTGCATGGTCTTTTTGGCTTTGGCCGCACGCGCCGTCGCCAGTTCGCCTTGCGGATGAAACGCTTTCTGGCTGCCCACGGCGCTGATATAAATTGGCATGTCCCAGGGGACGCCGAGCACCTCGGTTTTCAGATCCACTGTCGCGACGTCCACCAGGCGCCGGGCGCGCAACTGGTAATGGTGAAACGCCTCGCGGTTCATCTGCAGCGTCCGATCGTCATCCACGCCGGTGGCCATATAGCCCCAATGCGCCGGCGGGAGCGCCTTGCGTGCCAAAGGCTCGAAGTCCATTACATCCAGTGCGTCTTTGGGAGAAGCAGGTGCAATATAAGTGGGCGTATAAGGGCCGGTCGGATTCTGGGCCAAGGCCTGAGCGGCCAGCGGGCTGGCGGCCAGGAAACGTAGGAATTCTCGGCGAGCGGAAGGATGGATGCTCATGGCTACGAGATTATACTATGGCCGTCACGAAGTGCGATTAGCGCCTGCGTCCGGTCAGCCGCAGCAGACTCAGGAATAGGTTGATGAAATCCAGATACAGTGCCAGAGCGCCGTAGATCGCAGTCTTGCGGCCGGCGTCGGTGCTTTCGTTGCCCGGCGCGTTCATGGCTTTGATGCGCTGCGTATCGTACGCCGTCAGCCCCGCGAAAACAATGATGCCGACGATCGAGAACACGAAACTCGCGCCTGCACCCATGATGGATGGGAAGATCATAGAGAGCACCGCGAAACCAACCATTCCAAAAAGCCCCATCATGCAGAAGGAGCCTATCGGTCCCAGGTCGCGCTTGGTCACCAGCCCGAATCCGCTGAGGCCGGCGAAGCCGAAAGCCGTCACTCCGAATACTTCGGCGATGCTGGACCCCGTGTAAGCCAGAAAAATGCTGGAAAGAGTCAGTCCGGTTAGTCCCGCGTACACAAAGTAGATGAGCGTCGCCGTCAGGCCGTTAATCCGGTTGATCAGGCCCGACAAGACCACCACGGCGCCGAGTTGCGCGATGATCAATCCCCAGAAGAGCAGCTTGTTGCCGAAGATCATTTGCACCAGATCGGGATCGCCCGCAACATTCCACGCCACTGCGCCGGTCAGACATAGGCCGCCTGCCATCCAGCCGTAAACACGGCTCATGAAGCGGGCGTTCTCGGCTGCGATTGACGCACTCCCGAACGAGCGACTGCCCAGCGCCGGATTGCCGAGCGACTGGTTCCCGAAAGGTCCTTGTTCCATGCCCCAACTGTAGGCCGCGAATGAAGTGAGTGTCAATAGCGGAAGGCTCGCCCGACCATATGGCGTCATTTTGACCGAAGGAACGATCGCCCCAATCACAGGAACCCAAGTAACCAGCGACTCGCATCGTCTCTGTATTGTGAGGTTTGCGTTTGCCAAAGCCCCGGGTCAAGTCTTGGCACGACAATTGCCCTAGCCACAGACTAGGAGTAACAAATCTATGCTTCGTTTCTTGAATGCGGCCTTGCTGGGTGCCGCGCTTATCATCCCAGTGGCCATGGCGCCAACCGCGTTACGAGCCCAGGATCACAAGGCCGTGCGCAGCTACCACGACAAAGATCACAACGACGATCATGAATGGAACAGTCATGAAGATCAGGCGTATCGTATGTACGTAAAGCAGAACCATCGCAAATATCGCGATTTTTCCAAGCTGAACGAGAACGACCAGCAAGCCTATTGGGGATGGCGTCACGATCATTCCGACGCCCTGCTCAAGATCAATATTGGCTAGGCCGGCGGAGTTCGAAATCCGGGAGCGCCACTAAAGGCGCTCTCGTGCATTCGTAAGGAAGGATATTCTCCATGACTGAGACAGAGCAAAAGAAATGCGCCCACCCCGCTTGCAAGTGTACCGTCCCAGAGGACAAGAAATACTGCTGCCAGCGTTGCCAGGACTCGAAGGGATCGGTTGAGATCTCGTGCGGTTGCGCCCACCCGGGTTGCTCCTTGTAAAGGATTCTGTACAGAGAAGACGGGCGGCCTCCTTGATTGCAGCGCTGGGGAGTCCTCGCGCCAAAGCGGCTTCGCCTGTCCGAATATTTCTAATCGACTATGCCTTGCTTCCTGCTATTTATCGTCCTGCTGTTTCCCCGCGTCGCGCTCCTCTTGCTGTGGTTCTTCTCGAACTATCTGCAACGCGCTTTCCACGCTGGCTTATTCCTGCCCCTGCTCGGCTTCATTTTTCTCCCGCTCACCACGCTCGTCTATGCTTGGGAGCTGAATAGCGGCATGCTTACAGCGGGAATCAATCTCCTGTGGCTGCTCATCGCCGTGATCGTCGACCTGGGCGGCCTGGGTGGCGGCGCGCATCGCCAGTCACGAAGCTGAGCCCGCATCCGGGCCGTCGGGCCGCGCTGGTGCTTCGACAACACAAGAGTTAGAATGTACCAGAATCCCGCGAATTCATAGCGGACTGAGGAGACCCATGCCGGAACTGACAACGTCGCAGCAGACGACACGCAGAGAAACCTTGAAGCGGGGGCTGGCAGCGGCGGGCTTGCTCGCATTGGTGCCCGATTGGGCCACTCCGGCTCTTGCGCAGGGCGAGGTGGATCTGCCGTTTACCGATATCCCCTCAACGTTCAATCCGAACAACGCCACTACCGGCGTCCGCATGCTCGATATCCGAAAGATCGACGGGCCGTTCACGTCGAAAGACGACTTCTTCACGATCCAGCACATGGGCAAGCCCGAGATCGACGCGGCCACCTACAAGTTGAAGTTCACGCGGCATGGTCAATAAGCCGGCAGAGTTCACGCTGGCGGATCTGCGGGCCATGCGGTCCACGGAGTTGGTCGTGGGCTACGAGTGCTCCGGCAACAGTCCCCGAGCTATCGAGGGACTGTCTTCGTGCGGCCGCTTTACCGGCGTTCGTTTAAGCGACGTCCTGAAGCAGGTGGGTGTCAACGCCAAGGCTCGCGAGGTAGTCTTTTTCGGCACCGACCGCGGGCCGCAGGAAGTCGTGTTCCGGGCACAGACATTCAAGGTCGATCAGCAGTTCGCGCGAAGCATCACGCTGGAGAACGCGATGAAGCGCGAGCCGATGCTGGTTTACGCGCTCAATGGCGATCCCTTGACGCGCAATCAGGGCTTCCCGGTGCGGCTGATCATGCCCGGCTGGTACGGCGTCGCCAACGTGAAGTGGCTCGCGGAAGTGCATTTGCAGGAAGAGCGTTTTCTGGGGAACTATCAGGCGCGCTGGTACCGTTCGCTGGTGGGCGTCGGCGGAACCGGCGAGGACAACGATCCGGCCACGCAGTGGGTGGAGAACGAGATCACCCGGATCCACTTGAAGTCGGCCATCGCGCGCGTCCGCAAGAAGGGCGGACGCCTACGAGATTCTCGGATTCGTGCTGAACGACGGCACGCCGCTTAAATCGGTGGAAGTGCAGATCGACAACGGGGCATGGCAGAAGGCCACGCTGGCTTCGACCAATACTCAGTATTCCTGGAAGCTGTTCACTTACCGCTGGGAAGGCGCCACGCCGGGCGAGCATACGCTGGTCTCGCGCGTTACCGATGCCGAGGGGATGGTGCAGCCGACGGAAGCCGAGTTAAAGCGAAAAAAGACGTTTCTGCAGGACAACGGGCAGTTCCCGCGCAAAGTCATGATCTCCTAAGTCCTCAAATGCTCCGAAAAAACAAAGCATGGTTGCGGTGTCTAGTTGGCCTGATTCTGGCCGGCGGCGCGACAAATTCTCAGGCGCAGCTTGCGGCACGGAAGGCGGACGAATGGGTCGCCACGCTGGAAGGTCCACAGCGAATCGCCACGCAGAAGATCGATCAAGTCTTGTCGAAGCCCGACTTGAAGCCTGGAATGGTAGTCGCAGACATCGGCGCCGGATCGGGGCTCTTTTCGAGGCCACTGGCGAAGGCCGTGGCTCCCGGCGGGAAAGTTTACGCCGTCGATATTCAGCAGGATCTGCTGGACCACATCAACCAGCGCGACAAGGAAGAGAACATCGGCAACATCCAGACCGTCTTGGGTGAGTATGACGATCCCAAGTTGCCGGCGCGCAACGTCGACCTGGCTTTCATTAATGACGTGCTCCACCATATCCAACACCGCGCGGTTTACTTGAAGGCGCTCGGAACTTATATGAAGCCGGGCGGACGGATTGCCATTATCGAAATGGATAAGAACGATCCCAAGACGCCTCACAGAAATCAGCCCGAGCTGCTGGTGGCCCGCGAGGATATCTTGCAGTGGATGTCGGATGCCGGGTTCAAGCTGGTTCAAGAACATCCGGATCTGTTTCCGGGGACCAAGTTGTTCCTGGTGTTCGGAAGGAAATAAGAATGAGCAAGACCTTCTATACGGTGTTTGCCGGCGCGCTTTTGCTGACTCCGTCTCTGCCTCTCCGCGCCGCGCCTCCCCTGCGCGTCATGATCTTGGACGGGCAGAGCGCCGGGACCTATCACGACTGGCAGCACACCACGCCCGTGCTGAAGAAAGAACTGGAGGAAGCCGGTCTGTTCCGGGTGGATGTGGTGACGGCGCCCCCATCCGGCGGTGACTTCCAAAACTTTAAGCCGGACTTCAGCAAGTATCAGGCTGTGGTCTTGAACTACGATGGTCCGGAATGGCCCGCGGAGCTTAAGGCGTCTTTCGAGAACTATATTAAAGAGGGCGGGGGACTCGTCATTGTTCATGCCGCCGACAATGCATTTCCGGACTGGCGCGGCTTTAACCAGATGATCGGCATCGGCGGCTGGCGCGAACGAACCGAGAAGGCTGGACCGCTTTGGTATTTCAAGGACGGCCGATTGGTTTCCGATAACACCCCGGGATCAGCCGGATCGCATGGCGCCCGCCTGCCTTTCCTGGTAACGGCCCAGCAGCCGGAACACCCGATCTTGAAGGGATTGCCGAAAGCCTGGATGCACGCGCCGGATGAGCTTTACGCAACCTTGCGCGGCCCCGGCGAAAACATGACGGTGCTCGCCACCGCTCATTCCGATCCTGCCAACAAAGGTACCGGCCGCGACGAACCCATCCTAATGGTCCTCAGTTATGGAAAGGGCCGCATCTTCCACACCACTATGGGACATGATGTTCCTGCACTGAGCGGCGTTGGGTTCATCACGACATTCCAGCGTGGAACGGAGTGGGCGGCCACGGGGAAAGTGACGCAAGCGGTCCCTGCGTCGTTCCCGACCGCTGAGACCGTCAGCTACCGCGTGGACGTCGCCGCGATGAATCCCGCGAAATAATTGTACGCAAGGTCTGTTACCTTCGCGGCGAGCCAATCAGCGGCTGAATGATCGTGTTTTCGTAGATGCCGCTGAACTCCGTCATGTCGCCCACCTTCTTGCCGGGCGCCGGCAGCAACCGAGTCGCCAAAGGCTTATCCCACTTGAACGCCAGCGTCGCTACATCCCCGATAATTCGCGCGATCGCGTCTTCGCTGGTGTCGCCGGCTAGCGGGACCGTATCCACCCCGGCCGCGCAGACGGCGGAGTAAGCCAGAATCGAATCGATTCCGTAGGTGCCCTCCGTCCAGCGGCGCAACAGCGTATCGTCTTCGAGCACGGCCAGCATCAGCCCCGAATAACCCGCCTGTTTGACAGGCACGGCCTTGACCGCGCGCGTAATGATTCCGGCTGCGGTCTCCGTTCCGGGAGAGCCGAACGGCGCGCCCGTGAATGATTCAATGGCGGCGCCAACCGAAACCGGACCGCGCGGCGCGGGCGTCGGATCGATCCCGTTGTAGTTCCATCCGCTTCCGGCTGCTGCTTTGATCGCTGCCGCTTCCACTGCGCGTGCGTGCACCGTGAGTGCATCAGTGAGTGCTTTCCCGGCGCTTCGCGGGTCGCGCTCGCGCGAGAAGACGTCCATCAACACGTTGGCGGATTCGAACCCGATCGAAAAACTGCGCATCGCCTCGGTGGGATGCCAGGAGCCGGGATAGAACGGTCCGTACGCTTTGATCATCGCCGCAGCGGCGAAACTCGAATTTCCCTGGCCGTGCGGGCTGCGTTCGCCCACCGTCTTGATAAGGTGCGCCGCCTGCCGTACCGCGTTCCAATGGATACCGTCCGCGCCTGCGGTAACGATAGTCCCGTTGAGATGATTGCCTGGGGTCGACAACGCATCGATCAGAACCTCAACCGACTCGGTGCTGTCGCTGTCCTTCGACATGGCAGGCCCGATGCTGATGGAGAAGTGCTCTTTCGCCGCCAGGTCGCTGATACCGCGCAGCACCTTCAACGCTTCGGCGCGGCTGAGCCCGCGGGTGTAATCGGGAAACGGCTGCGTCGTGATGCGGATGCCCTGCACTTCGTACCCCGCCGCCTGGATCGCTCCGCGCACTTGGCTGAGAAATTTCGCGGCTTCCTCAAACTGCGACGGATACGACTTCGCGTCGACCGTAATAAAGCCGGTGACCGCGCGGACCTTTGGCTTTGCTCGATCAGCCGCGCGCAGCGCCGGGAAGACTGCGGTCAAGAGGATGATCGCCGGCAGGATGCGTTTCGGGTGCGTCATCACACCAGTTTATGTCTAGTTGGCCCCATGCAAAAAGGCCCGACTCCGTAAATGGAGCCGGGCCTTTTGTGAAACCAGCAACCAGTTAACTTAGAAGATCAGAAAAGAAACAGGTGACGCTCCTGGCATGGGCGCGCTGGACAGTTGACTGCCCAACGCTTTTAGGCTTCCTGAGTAGTCTAAGCCGAACGCGGTCCTTGCACCATCCCTAGAACGCCTGAGATACCGCCGAATTGGACCATCGCTATTGCTTCCGATTTCCGGCATCACGCGTCTTTGAGACGAACTATATCAGTGCATCTAATACTACGTCTATCGCCCGAAGCCGCGACCCTAGTTGCGTGGAATGATCCTGCCGATCTTATATACTCTGGTCTAAGTCGGTTCGGAAACTGCAAGAGGAGGATTTGTGGCCCAAGTTTATTTGATTCTGCTGGCGATCCTGAGCTTCATCGGGCTCTATGTGATCTTTGGGAGCTTCTTCACGGTCGAGACGGCAGAGGTGGCGGTGATCACGAGATTTGGCAAATTCCTGCGCATCGCCGACGCGGGACTGAATTGGAAATCTCCGTTCTTCGATTCAGTGGCAGGCAGAGTTAGTTTGCGGGTGGTCCAGATTACGCTGACGATGGAAACAAAAACCAGGGACAACGTGTTTGTCACGATTCCTATTTCCGTTCAAAATCGGGTCCGTCCGGAGAAGGTTTTCGACGCGTACTACAAGCTGGCGGACCCGGTGGCCCAGATTAAATCCTATGTCGAGCAGGTGATTCTCGGGCATGTGCCGGGAATGACGCTGGACGAAGTATTTGCCAGCCAGTCCAGCATCGCGGCGGCGGTCAAGCAGGAGTTGGACGCCGACATGGCGGGGTTTGGCTATGAAATCGTCAATGTGCTGGTCACCGACATTGTTCCCGATGCCAAGGTGAAGTCGGCCATGAACGACATCAATGCGGCCCAGCGGGAGCAGGTTGCCGCGAACGCCCGAGGCGAGGCCGAAAAGATCCTGGTGGTGAAAAAAGCCGAAGCGCAAGCCGAGAGCACCGCTCTCCAGGGACAAGGAATCGCGAATCAGCGAAAGGCCATCATCGAAGGATTGCAGGTTTCGATCGAACAATTCCAAAAAGTGGTCGAAGGCGCGTCCGCCAAGGAAGTGATGCAGTTGGTCATGGTGACGCAATACTTCGACACGCTAAAGTCCATCGGCGAAAGCGACCGCACCAACACACTGTTTCTGACGCATTCGCCCGCGGGTGTTCGAGAGGTGTCCGATCAGATCATGGAGTCTATGCTGGTTGCAGAAAGAGCGAATCCCTAGCTCGAAAAGTGTGGCCCCCGTGCCATCAGCGTCGCGATCGTCGATAGCTCCCGTCAGTAGTGTCCTAAGACTGCATTGATGACCCTCCCGATGTTTGCCATTCAAGAAAATCTTGTTCAAGCGCTCGTCTTAGATCGTCGGCCAGCGAAGGGGTCACGGCGAAATCCCGCGTGATGAGCTTCTGTTTCTTGGGGAAGGTGCTTGTTACCGAAATCCGGTCTTTATCGACGTGGGTAATCTTTAACCCCCACCCCGCCAAACGATGCTGAGCTAGAAAGTTTTCGTAGGTTTGACGGCATATAGCGCCCGTCCGCCGTCTGGCGAAGGCATCGTCAGCATCGCCTTCAGATGAATATGGTGCGCCCTCGCCGGATGATATAGCCATTTGCGGCGCTCCCTAATTGAGCAAGTGTATCAACCAGAAGTTCGGCGATGTGCCAGATGCATGGCAGGCGTGACGCGAAGGCTTTTGTGAACGCGGCAAAGGACACCATCTCCCGGTATCCACCGCGGCGGTTTGGATGTATAATTTTAACCACCGGACTGCCCCGTCACGAATTCCGGAAAACTTCATCTGCGAGGAGAGACTCATGGATTCGAAAAAACCTGGCCGAAGGAGATTTCTAAAAGGCGGTGCCGCGGCCGCCGGTTTGGCCGTGGGAGCGGGGAAGGTCGTTGCCGCCGATGCGACCGCAAACGATATGGCGTATTCGAAAAAGGATCTGATCGCCTATGGCGAGCGCTCCCACTTCGTGACCTCGATACGCGAGCCGGTACCCGGAAGAATGTCGCCGGATGCTTTTGGACTGGTGTTTCACGTAACCACTCCGTTGCAGGATTCGGTAGGCATCATCACGCCTTCCTCGCTGCATTATGTGGCCACCCACCGTGGCTCCTTTGTTCCGGATATCGACCCCAAGCAGCATCGTTTTATGATTCATGGCATGGTCGACCGCCCGCTGGTTTTCACCATGGACGACCTGAAGCGCTTCCCTTACGTGACCCGCGTGCATTTTCTCGAGTGCCTCGGAAACCGCTCGGGCGCGAAGGCTAAGACAGTCCAGGATACCCACGGGCTGACCAGTTGCAGTGAATGGACCGGTGTGTTGCTCTCGACATTGCTCAAGGAGTGCGGCGTGCAAGCAGGCGCGTCTTGGATGGTGGCGGAAGGGGCGGAGGAAGTGAAAGGCGCGTCGAGCATTCCTCTCGCCAAGGGGCTCGACGACTGCTTAGTGGCCTACGCCCAGAATGGCGAGGCGCTGCGTCCTCAGCAGGGCTTCCCACTCCGGCTAATCGTTCCCGGCTTCGAGGGAATTTATCAGACCAAGTATCTGCGGCGGATCAAGGTCGTGGACCGGTTCTACATGACTTATAACGATTACGGGCACATCAACCCGGATCCGAAGGTCACCGCGTTGACTGTCCAGTGGGGGCCGAAATCGGTCATCACATTTCCTTCGGGCGGACAGCAGCTTTCCGGCCCCGGATTTTACGAGATCAGTGGGCTAGCCTGGTCTGGCGGGGGCGCTGTTAAGAGAGTGGAAGTATCCACCGACGGCGGAAAGAAATGGCAGGACGCCGAGCTGCGGACGCCCGCCTATCGCATGGCGCATACCCGCTTTGGCCTCAATTGGAGGTGGGACGGGAAAGAATGCACGCTGCTGTCGCGCTGCACGGACGAGTTGGGCGCGGTTCAGCCGACCGTAGCCGAAGCCGGCAAATTCTTTGGCGATCCGCCAGAAAAAGCTCGAGTGCGCGGAACCGACAATAGCATTCAGCCATGGATCGTGGCCGCGGATGGGAGCGTTCGCAATGGGCACGCTTAGGCTTCCGCTGCTCGCATTGGCGTTGGGGGCTTGCACCGGATGGGCGCAGTCGCCGACCTATGGTTTGGGGAAGACTCCGAGCGCGGATGAAATTCGCGCCTGGGATATTTCGATTGGTCCCGAGGGAAAGGAACTGCCGCCGGGGCGCGGTACCGCTGCCGAAGGCGCGAAGCTGTTTTTGACGAAGGGGTGCGGGGGATGCCACGGGCCTACCGGGATAGGGGCCCGAGCGCCAGCTTTGGTCAAAGGTGGCCCGCAAAGAGGCCAGCCTATACCGGCTGGAATGGAAGGAATGCACATGTCGCCGGACACGGGAATCATGGCGCTACGCTCTCCCTACGCCGTGACCATCTGGGATTACATCAACCGCGGCATGCCTCTTTTCAAAGAGGGGACGCTGAAGCCTGACGAAGTCTACTCGCTGACGGCCTTCCTGCTCGCCAAGAACGAAGTCATTAAGGAAAGCGAAGTCATGGACGCGCAGAGTCTACCGAAAGTGAAGATGCCGAACGTTAATGGATTCTCCGACGCTCCACCATGGAAACATGGGCAGCGGAGGCTGGCGGGTTACCCATAAGCGGCAGTCCGGGCGTGGGGTCTTAATGGTTGGGCGCGGTTGTCGTCGGGGCGCTCGCTTTTCTGGCAATGCTAACCGTCACCGCTACCGCGAATCTTCGCTACGGCAGACGCCTGCCTTCAGCGTGGAAGTGAAGCAGCCCGGCACGGCGTTCTTCGTGACGCCGAGACAAAAGAAAACGCTAGATCGCATTGCCGACGGCACGCCCGCGGTCCGGTTCGGCGTCGCAGTCGCCGCGAGTATAGTGGGAGCCGTGGCCCGGTTGCGACTGTCGGCTCCCACTCGAACGATCTGAATCTTATTTCATCGGGCCGCCGACGGTAGGCGATCCGGTTCCGCTGCAACCCGTTGGGCCGTAGCGGATGAATTTCTGGATGCGCTTGCCGGTGTCGACCTCGGCCGTATAGATGTTGCCCTTGCTGTCCACGCTCACTTGATGCAGCCAGTGGAATTCGCCCGGCATCTGCCCGCTGCGGCCGAGCCGTCCCAGCTCCTGCAGATTACTTCGATTCAGCAGGTAGATGGTCATGTTGGAATTGTCTCCTACATACAGGCAGCTCTGCGCCTTATCGCTTGAGAAGTTAATGGAAACGGCTGTTCCGGGAATCGTCGTGTTGGTGTGTTCGCTGATAAACTGCTCGGCGACGAAGCCGCACTTGCCGGGCTCGCCGGTCGGATTACTGCACGGCTTGCCCAGCTCGGGGCTGTTTTTGTCGAACACCTGAATACGATCGTTACCGCGGTCGCAGACATAAATTTTGCCGTCGTTGGATAGCTTCACGCAATGCACGGGGTTGCGGAAGAATGCGGGTTTCCGGTTGCCCTTGGCGTAATCCTGGATCCATGTCCCGGCGGCCTTAGCGGCCGCGTCGTCTACCGGATTGTTCCCATAAGCCCCGAAATGGCCGATGTACTGACCGGTGTCGGCGTCGACGATCAACACGTGGCGATTGCCATAGCCGTCGGAAACGTACAAGCGGTTGGTTGTGGGATCGACCACCATGTCCGTCGCCTGGAACAGCAGCGGCGTGCCGTTAATACCGCCATGCATATCGTTGCTGTTCGGTCCCTTGGGAGTTCCGCCGATCCGCATCTTGAAATTGCCGTCCATGTCGAACTTCAGGACCATGCCATCTCCGCCTGCCTTGTTCGTCGACCACGGCATCGATGCTTTGCCGGGAACCCCGGAATTTCCCGAGATCCAGACGTTGTCCTTCTGATCGACATAGATCCCGTGCTCACTCTGGGGCCAGATGCAACCCGCCTCCTCTTTACATTTGCCGCCGATGAAACCGGGATCCGCCGGACCTCCCCAGGCCCGCAGCAGCTTGCCGTCGGCGTCAAACTCCAGAATCGAAGGAGCGGCTTTGCAGCAATCCGCGATGGGGCCATAAACACGCGGCTGTCCAATACCGTCGATCGGCTGACCCTTATCATTGGTCGCGCCCGGCACGGCTCCTTCGAGGCCAGCCTCTTCATTCGTCATCGTACGCGGCCGATTGTAGACCCAAATATGATCATGCTGGTCGACGTAAAGGCCGCCGAGCTGGCCCACCAGCCAGTTGTGGGGCAGCGGCTGCGGCCATGCGGGATCCGCAACGAAGCCGGGAGTCTTGCCCGTACTAGAGGCGTTATATACACCCGATTGCTTGAACAGCCGCTCAAGAGAGCCGCTGTTCTTCAGAATATTGACATCGGGGTCGGCGGCCATGGCCAACCCACTCAGAGCCAGTACCATCGCCGGCAGGGTGGCCATCGCTTTACGGTGCTTCATAATTCTCCTTTGGACCACACGCTGCCCAAATGACGGTGTGGCTGGGCTGATCTGCGATCGCAGATCAGGTAAAGTATACATCACTCCGACGATACCACGGTGATGCGGATCTGCTACTTTCCGTTAAACAGCTCGGTGAGTTCGGTCACTTCCGCGCGGATCGCGCCTTTGAGGGTCGGCTCACGGTCGGGAGCCCATTCTGGCGAATGCGGGGCGGGACCAGGAATGCCGGTCTTCTGAATTTCTGCGAACTTCTCCGCATTCACCGCGCCGATGTGCAGCAGCGCGGACGGGACTTTGCCAGTGATCCAGTACTGCCCGAAATCCTCCGACGTCATCTTCGCCGGCATAGCGACCACATTCTTGTCGCCCAAGCCGGCTTTGAGCGCCGCAGCCAGTCGCGCGACCAGGGCTGGATCGTTGTAGACCACGGATTCGGCGGGCTCGTCGCCGCGTGAAATAATCTCCGGCTCCCGCGGCGCTCCCGCAGCAATGGCTTCGCCCTTGGCGATGCGGCGGATGGCCGCAAGGGTCTTGCGCCGGACTTCGAGAGTGTAGGTCCGCACCGAGAGTTGCAGGCGCACTTCATCCGGAATGACGTTGCCCGCGGTGCCGCCGTGAATCGAGCCCACCGTGATCACTACTGGATCAGTGGGATTGTTCTCGCGCGAGACGATGGTCTGCAACGCCAGCACGATCCGCGCAGCCAGGACGATGGGATCCACCGTATTCATCGGCATGGCGGCATGTCCGCCGCGCCCGTGAACGATGATGGTGACTGCATCCGACATGGCGCGAAAAGGGCCCGGATGGTAGCCGATGGTTCCGGCCGGCATGGTGTCGTCATCGTGCAGGGACAGCGCAAAATCGGGGCGCGGAAAACGGGTGAACAGGCCGTCCTTTAGCATTGCAGCAGCTCCGCCGGAGCCGCTTTCTTCCGCCGGCTGTCCTATAAGCATCAACGTGCCGTGCCAGCGATCCTTATGCTCCGCCATCCAGCGCGCGGTACCGGCCCATGCCGACATGTGGATATCGTGTCCGCAGGCATGCATAACCGCAGTAGTTTGGCCGCTGGCGGTCTTTTCGATCACTTTGCTGGCGAACGGCAGCCCGGTTTTTTCTTCCACCGGCAGCGCGTCGAGTTCGGTTCGCAACATCACCGTGGGGCCGGGTCCATTTTTCAGCACCGCTACAATGCCGGTTCTGCCGACGCCGGTGGTGACGTCATAGCCCAGCGCTTTCGTGAACGCGGCGAGTTTGCCCGAGGTCCGCACCTCTTGGAACGCCAGCTCCGGGTTGCGGTGAAGATCAATGTAAAAGGCTTCGATGTCGGGATAAATGGCGTCGACTTCGGCGGTGGTGGGTGTGACGGCGGCAGTCTGGCCCGCTCCGCTTCCGGCGAAAGCGAGTAGCGCGGCGATTACGGCGGCGGGGTATTTCATGGTACTGCCATTTTATCGTGCCGCTGACCTACTGATATTTCGCGAGTTCGCTTTCCCGTGCGATCAGACCGAGTCCGGGCAATTCCGGCACCTTCATGAAGCCCCGATCGAACTCCAGCTTGTTCTCAAACAGCGGCTCCAGATCCGCGCGCTCGCCGGGAAACTCCTGCCGCCGGGCTGCGTTTGAACACGAAGCCGCGAAATGGATCACGGCGGCGGTGGCCACCGTGGGTGTCGTGTTGTGCACCACCACGTGCTTGTTGTAGGCCAGCGCCAGCGTCGCGATCTTCTTCGCCTGCGTCAAGCCGCCGCACTTGCTTACGTCGGGCTGCACGATGGAGATTCCGCTTTGCGTGATCAGGTCTTTAAACTGCCAAAGCGTGTACTCATGTTCGCCAGCGCTGATCGGTACGTCGAGCGCCGTGGCGACCTCTTTCATCGCTGCGTAGTCGTACTGCGGCGTCGGCTCTTCAAACCAGGCGATGTTGTATTTTTCCGAGAATTTCCGGCCGATCATAACGGCGCGCTTTGGGGAATAGCCATTATTCGCGTCGAACGCCACGTCGACTTTGTCGCCCACGGCCTTTCGAATCGCCGATATAAAACTCTCCGCGGGGTCCTCGGGAGCGTCCAGTACTTGGCTGCCGAAGTCCATGCGGATCTTCACCGCGGTGAAGCCGCGCTCGACGGCTTGCGCCATCAGCTTCGACACGCTTTCCGGAGTATCGGTCTTCGCGCCTCCGCGCCCGTAGCTGAAATACACCGGCTGCCGGTCACGATACTTGCCGCCCAGCAGCTTATAGACGGGGACGCCCAGGATTTTGCCCTTCAGATCCCACAGGGCGATATCGACGCCGGCAATCGCTTCCGAAATAGCGCCCATAGGGCCGAGCTTGAAATTCGGGTAGAGCATTTCGTCGTAGAGAGGATCAGTTTGGAACGGGTCTTTCCCGATTAGCCGCGGCTTCAGCAAAGTCTGGACATTCGAAGCCAGCACCGTCATGTTCATCGGCGAGCACTCGCCCAGGCCAAACATCCCGTTGGAAGCTTTCACCATCACGAAGAGTGTGCGGCCCTTGACGATCAGCGGGCGCACTTCGGTGATTCGTATATCCGTCGGCGCATCGGCTTGGACCGGCAGCCTCTCCACAACCGCAGCCACCGCAGCCGCGCCCGTCAAGCGAAGCAGGGAACGTCGCGTAGTCATGGTTCTGGGTTGGAGTATACAACAGGCGTACGGCACCGAATGCCGGCCGGCGAGAATGCGAGTGATTGGGAGAAGCTTAACTTCGCAGGCCCGATCGGCCTCACGCTACCCGGGAAGTTCCCTGCTCGATCAGTTTTTGATGGCCGGGTTCGGGCAGGAAGGATTCTGACTCCATTTCATCAAAGCCCGCAACGGTAATGCTGTAGCGTCCGTTGTCGGTGCGCTGTATGAAGCCTTTGCCTTTCAAGTACCACAGAGCAGCTTGCAGATGCTCGCGGGGGCAGCCGAGAATTTCCTCGAATTCGATAGCCGTCATGCCGGCGCGTTCTATGTCGTGCGCGGCCTTGGCGTAAAGCAAGCCAAGAATGCCCTTCCGTTTCGCTTTTTCGGCTTGGGGTCCGAGCGCCGCCTCAGCCTGATCGAAGATCTTCCAGTGCAGTTGCGATTTGGCATGGTAGCGGGCGTCATACTTGGCGCGCTGCTCCGGATCACTTAAGATCCGGGCCGCGGCTGTGACCTTCATGAACATTTCCGCGTTGCCGGTGTCGGGTGTATCGGGATGATAGCGCTGGGCCAGCATCCGATGGACCCGATGGATGGTGTCCGCGCTGGCCTTCGGGCTCAACTGCATGATTTCGTAGCAATCCAACTGCTCAGGATCGTCGGTGAACGGCGTGGCATCGCTGGGCGACGGTTCCTCCCGCCGTTCATTTCTGCCGCGCGACGACTGACCGTTCGTCAGTTCCAGGCCGACTTGATAAACGCCACCGCTTTCCTCGCTGCACCACTTAACATCCGCCTGCAACTGGACGTCGGCGCGGCCGTCGCCGAAAGTTCCGCGCAAGACCACCATCGTGCCAATTTCCAGCGGCGTCATCAGCGAAAGGCCAACGCCTTCTTCGGTTACATCGCGAAGATAAGCCGTGGCCCAACGCGCGTTCCCCGACTGATCCTTCAGGCGGACCCTGACGACGCTGGGATCGGTGCGCTTCCGGTTTGACTGCCTGCGCTGTACCCCTGTGCTCACTGCAATCTCCTCAACCCCATGCCGGACGTCTAGCGGTAACCGTAGCGCATCGGAACCAAGCCGAAGCGTTCGATGAAGCGGCGCGGCTTCTCAGGCCCTGACTGCTTGTCCAGCAGCATCTTGGCGAACTTTTGGACGCTGGTTGCGAGCTTCGGCGCGGGCCGGCCGGCGCGAATGGCCGCGGTTACGTCGGCGTAGTCGCCTGGGAACGACGCGAACACCGGCAAGCCGACGGTCTTCTCAATTTCGGCGAAGCTCAGTAACATGTGGCCCGACACCCGGTTTACCAGGAGTGAAACCTTATCGAGCAGATCCAGCTTCCGCAATAGCAGGACTTTCAGATGGGCCAGCCGCAACGCCGGCAGCTCCGGAGTGGTCACCAGCAGGATCTTATTGGCGTCCCGCAGCACCGCGAGCGTGGTTTCATCGAAGGTGTCCGGCAGGTCGGCGCTGACGATATTGTAATTGCGCCGGGCAAACTCAATCAGTTGGCCAACGTGCACTCGCGGAATCCCTTCCCCCACGCGGGGGGCGCCGGACAGAAGCAGGTCGGTGTTGCCGACGGTCTTGATCAGGCTTCGCCAAGCATCGTCGTCGAGTTGCTTGCCATGCGCGGTTACGTCCGAAAGGTTGCGGTCGTGGGAGGTATTGAACATGAATTCGATCACTCCCGAGGCCATGTCGAAATCGGCCAGCAGCACGCTGGGATTTTCCATTTGGCTGAAGGCCCAAGTGGTGTTGGCGGCAATGGTGGAGGCGCCAACTCCCGCTTTCGCTGGAATGTATGCGAAGAAACGGTCGGTCGAATCGATCACCACCGGGCGAACTTCAAGATCACGCTCGAGCTGATCCAATATCTGGCCCACTTCGGCGCTTTCAAACGGCGAAGCCAGAAGCTGGGTCATTCGCAACTGTAGAACGCAGCGGAGTACGGAGACATCCTGCGTCGAGTGAATGGCGACCCGCTGAATGGCCGGGAATTCGGTTTCCAACTGGCGGGCGACCGGCTCCGCCTTTTGTAGGTCCTCGATACTGAGAAAGACAACCTCGGGAGCCCACGCGCGAACCACCCTGCTAAGGTCTTGCGTCGAAGGGTAATCGTCGAGTGTCCGGGAAATGTTCAACATCCAATGCGGAGCAATTGCTTGCTCGAACTCTTTTCGAAGCTCTTCGCCCGGGCAGATGAGGATAGCTCGCATGAACTGAATATAATGAATCTACGCTAGTACGCGGAATCAGTCTTTAGTCCTATTTCTAAGGTGCTTTCGTACTAGTCCGAAGAGATACGCACCTAGGCAAATCTAAGGGTATACCCCGCCCGCGCAAACGGCCGTCGGCCGAATCGCTAGACTACGGCGTCGCCCCGATGGTTTTCGAGGAATTCGTCGTCAATGGGCTTGCGGCCTGCGAAACCTTCGTCCGTCCCGTGCCAGAAGCGGATGCGTTCTTCGCCCAGTTTCCAGCACAGGCACACTTCGCGCCCCTGGTAGAGGGTCAGGAAATCGATCAGGCCAATGTCCAGATCCTTGATGAGAACGCCCATCTGCTCAATCTTTTCAAAGACTTCCCGCAGTGCGCCAGCGCTGGCATCACGGCGGGCGCGCGTCGCCAGGATCGGCCCGGGGTTCACGCGCGAGCCTCCCGCCATGCGGATGCCCTGCATGGTGGCGTTCAGTTCTGCATCGGCGGCCTGGTATTCGGCCTTGTGAAACAGAGCATCGCGTAGAGCGCCTTCCACTTCGGGCAGCATCCGCTCGGCTTCGGTCAAGGTGAAATGTCGGGGCATGGGCTAGATGGACGAACGCTCTCCAGTGGCCGGGTCTTCCGGCGGAGCGTCCTTATCCGCCGTTTCCGGTCTCCAAAGCCTTTCGAGGGCCGGCTTAAAACGGGAATATAGATACGATACCAGCAGCAGCAAGCCGCCCAACGCCAGGAATGCGGTGATGCGGAAGCCGCGGCTGAGCGACCACACGTCCAGCAGATACAATTTCACGATCACCAGCGCGAACAGTCCCAGGCCCAAGATACGGTTTAGGGCAGAGCGCAGCGCGACTCCGGCCACAACCAGAGCCGAGGCGTAAACCGCCATCAAAATGGAAACTCCGGTAGAAACGATGTTCGTAACATCTTGGGGATCGCTGGTGCGGCGCGGCCCATCCGGCGACTTCCAATCCCAGAGCCCACAGCAAGACGACGTGCCCCGTACCGTATGAAACGGACTGCGATTCCCGGGTGCGGGCGAACCGCGATGCGATCCATAGACTGGCGGCGGGAACTGCGAACGTCACGAAACGCCGGTTCGCGAGCGCCGTATAAGTGTAGTCGATCGAATACATTGCGGAATCTAAGGTGACAAGCCTGACCAGCACCAAGGCGAACACTGCCGACGCTGCCATCTGAAGCCTCGGCCGGTCGAAGCGTGCACCCAACCAAGTCAGCGCGGCGGCTTCGAGCGACCACAGCATGGTGATGCGGAAGCCCACGAACTGGATGGGGATCGCCAGCGTCAGCAAGACCATCGCCATGGCAGCCGCCAATTCACTTAAACGACGATCCCGGTTCCAAACGCTTTTCGCCAGGAGCGCGTGCGAAAGGGCCAGAGCAAAAGTGAAGGCGCCCATGGAGCCGTGATACCGATGGTCCAGTAAATCGTAAGTTCCAACGAAGTAGGCGCCCGTGTTCAGCGCCAGCAGCCACAGCCGTGCACTCGCGATGCTCGCTGCGAAAAACAAGGCGAAGCTGAGCGAGAGCCAGCCCCATGCGGCAAGGCGGGTCTCGTCGTCGAGCCACTGCGAGGCCCAGCCCAAGAATAATAACGCCGTGGCGGCCCAAGCCAAATACTCCAGCGCAGGCCAGCGCTTCACGCGCGCGATCGGCAGCGCTCCCAGAGTCAGCATGGAAGTATAGGCGGCCAGAACCCACATGTGGTTCTCGCCCGTGGAGAGCAGCACCGGCGTGAGGTAACCTCCGGCCAGAGCCAGCAAGGCGACGGCCTGCGAATCGTAATGCAGAGCCAGCATCACGGCGGCGGTGGTGGTCAGGCACATCAGCAGGAATGAAGTCGTCTGCGGCAGCAAGTGATAGAACCCGAAGCCCGCGTAGAAGGACAGATAGAGCAGCGCCAGGCCGAGTCCTGTCAATCCTCGGGCAAAAGTTTTCTGGCCGCGCAGCGAAATCCATTCGCCCAGAAACAGCGAGAGAGTGGCCGCGGCGATGCCCAGAGCGACGCGCATCGCGGGACCAATCCACTGGCTATCGACCGCGTACTTGAACAGAAAGCCAACGCCGAAGATCAGCGTCACGACGGCCACGCGGTTGAGCCAGCCGAGTCCGAAGGTGGTCTCGAGGGCAGGTTCAGGCGCGGCCATGTTCACTTCCGGCGAAACCGACGGGATTTCTTGCGGCAGTGGAGGCGGCGTTCGCGGCAAAGGCGGCGGTGTCAGTGGCAGAGGTGGCACGGCCGCCACCGGTACCGGCTCGGGCTCGGCAGCGGCAGGTGGCGGAGTGGGAGCAAGCCCCACGGCCGCTTCGATCCGCAGCAGACGTTGCTCTAACTCTTCTTGGCGCTGAACCATACGTGCCCAAGCGCACCCGAGATGGCGTCCATCCGTTCCCGATCGGGACTCGTAGGCTCTTCCGGCGCAGGCATTCCATTCCAAACTACACTAAGAATAAAGCCCATGAGTGATTCTGGTTTCCCTTTACCGCCTCCTACTTTTGAATTTCTAGTTTTTTCGCTGAAGACCCAGGCGGAGATGCAACTCGGCCTGTTCCAGTTCGGAGAGACATCCGAGGAGCCGCCCAACCTGCCGGCGGCGCGCCACGCCATCGACCTGTTGGCCATGATCGCCGAGAAAACGCGCGGCAATTTGGCGCTCGAAGAGCAGCGGCTGATCGAAAACTCGCTCACTGAGCTGCGCTTCCGCTTCGTGCAGGTGGCGGAACAAAAACCGCCTGCCGTCGCAGAAAAACCAGCAGAGAAATCCGCCGAATCGGGGGACGCGCCCGCGTCGTCCTGATGCCGGAAACATTGCGCATTACAGTGCTCGGCTCGGGCACCAGCTCGGGCGTGCCGACCATCGGCTGCAGTTGCGCCACCTGCGCCTCCACTGACCCGCGCGATAACCGGCTGCGGCCTTCGGTGCTGGTGCAGTACGGCGGGAAGAATGTGGTGATCGATACCACCCCCGATTTTCGCGCCCAGGCATTGCGCGAGGGCATCGGCCGCGTGGATGCGATCCTCTACACGCACGCTCATGCGGATCATATCCTGGGACTCGACGACGTGCGCCCCTTGAACTATCACCAGAAGATGTCGATTCCGGCGTACGGCGCCGAAGCGACGCTGGACATCGTCCGCCGCGTTTTCCGCTACGCATTCGATCCGGAGCCGACGTCGCAATCGTCGGCGCCTCGCGTGGACCTGCACACGATTACGGAGGAGCCGTTCGATCTGTTCGGACTGCGCGTCATGCCCATTCCCCTGATGCACGGCCGCGGCGCGACCCTGGGATTCCGCTTCGGCGACTTCGCCTACCTCACCGATCACAGCGACATTCCGGAAAGCTCGAAGGCGCTGCTGCGGAATTTGGATGTGCTATTTCTCGACGCCTTGCGGCATCGCCCGCATCCCACTCACTCGACCGTAGAGCAGAGCCTGGCGTCGGTTCGCGAGTTGGCGCCGCGGCGCGCGTTCTTCACGCACATCTGCCACGACTTGCCACATGCGCAGACCGAAGCCGCCTTTCCACCGAACGTGCGCCTGGCGTACGACGGCCTGCAGCTCGAAGTGCCACTTCCGCAGCTTGAGGTTCCGGTCTAGATGCGAGTCGCCCGCTCCTTAGAAGAAGCCGCCGGGTTCGAGCCGGTGGCGGTGACCATCGGCAACTTCGACGGCGTCCATACCGGGCATCATGAGTTGTTGCGTGAAGTCGCGCGCGCGGCTCGCGAAAAAGGTTTGCAGCCGGCGGTACTGACCTTCGATCCGCATCCCGCATCGATCGTCGCGCCGCACCGCGCGGCACGCTTGCTCACTACCCAGGCGGAACGCTGCGCGGTGCTGGCGCGCGAAGGAATCGAGTACGTACTGGTGCTCCCGTTCACGCGCGAGGTGGCGGATTGGACTCCAGAACAGTTTGTCGAGCGAGTGCTGGTGAAAGCCCTGCGGGCGCGCGCCGTCATCGTGGGCGACAACTTCCGCTTCGGGCACGGCCAGGCGGGCGATGTGAACGTGTTGGCGCGATTGGGAGAGCGATACGGTTTCGAGACTCGCGTGGTGACTCCGGTGAAGTGGCGCGGTCGAGCCGTGTCTTCGAGCGAAATCCGGCGCGCGGTGGAGGCGGGCAAAGTGGCGCTCGCGGCGCGGCTGCTCGGACGGCCCTATGTGACCGCAGGCGAGGTAGTTCCGGGTCATGGAATCGGTTCCAAGCAAACCGTGCCCACGCTGAATTTGCGCACGCACGCGCAGGTGCTGCCCTCGACCGGCGTTTATATCACGCGCACGTTCGACGCGAAGTCGGAGCGCAGTTGGAATTCGATTACCAACGTCGGTTATCGCCCCACCTTCGCGGACGCGTCCGGCGGTCAGGAACTGACCATCGAGACTTTCCTGCTGGATCGTTTGGACACGCCCGCGCCCGAGCGCATTCGTGTGGAATTTCTGCGCCGCGTGCGCGAGGAACGCAAGTTCGAGACGCCAGAGGCGCTGAAGGCGCAGATCCTGCGCGACGTAGGCCGGGCGCAAGCGTTCTTTCGCCGGGTGACAAAATGGGTGCGTCGCCCTTTAGAATAAGTTTATGGCTCTTTCCGCTGGAAAAACAAAATACATGACGAAGCTGTCCAATAAGGACGGCATTATCGCCGCGGCTGCGATGGATCAGCGCGGCAGCTTGCAGAAGTCGCTCGCGACCGCCAAGGGCGTGGATCAAAAAGCGATCACCTGGGAGATGATGTCGGAGTTCAAGACAGCCGTCACCCGCATTCTGACGCCGCACGCTTCGGCCATCCTGCTCGATCCTGAATTCGGCCTGGAAGCCGCCAAGGCGCGCTCCTCGAATGCCGGTCTGCTGCTGGCGTATGAGCATTCCGGCTACGACAACACTAAGCCCGGCCGCTTGCCCGACCTGCTGCCGCACGTTTCCGTGAAGCGGATTGTCGATTGGGACGCAGACGCCGTCAAGATCCTGATTTACTACAGCCCGTTCGACGACGGGTCAGTCAACGATATCAAGCACGCTTTCGTCGAACGCATTGGGTCCGAATGCGAGGACCATCAAATTCCCTTCTTTCTGGAATTCGTAGGTTACGACCCCAAGGGCGGCAACGAGAAGGGCGTCGAGTACGCCAAAATCAAACCGGACGTAGTGATCGGCTGCATGGCGGAGTTTACCAAGCCGCAATATAAAGTGGATGTGCTGAAAGTGGAAGTGCCTATCAACGCCGAGTTTGTCGAAGGCAGTTCAGTTTATAAGGGCGAGAAGGCGCAGTCGATGGCAGAAGCGATGGACCTTTTCCGCAAGGCTGCGGCCGTGGCTACCAAGCCGTTTATTTATCTGAGCGCCGGCGTGGGCAACGCGCAGTTCGTAGAGAGCCTGCGGATGGCCACCGAAGCGGGCACGGATTACTCGGGCGTGTTATGCGGACGCGCCACGTGGAAAGATGGCATGCCGATCTACGCCACCAAGGGCTTGTCGGCGCTCGAAGACTTCCTGTCGACAAAGGGCGTGGAGAACATCAACGCCGTGAACGCGGCGCTCACCGGCGCAACGCCCTGGTACAAAAAGCTGGGCGTCGCGGCGACGGCGTAAGCTTCGACATCAATGATCGTAAAGCACCTGGCCGGGCTCGGCGAATTCTCTTCCCAAAAAATGGCGAAGACGGCGGTCGCGCGGGGCGAGACCCTGTTCGCGGGCCTCAATTGTTTCGAGCCCGGCCAGGAGCACGCGGCTCATGCCCACGCCGGCCAGGACAAGCTTTACGTCGTGCTGGAAGGCGAGGCCGAGATTCAGGTGGGCGATGATACGGAACTGGTCTCCGCAGGGGGCGGCGCCTTTGCCCCTTCAGGCGTGATGCACTCCGTGCGCAATCGCGGCGAAAAACGGCTGGTGGTGTTAGCCGTGCTCGCGCCTCCGCCTGCGCACTGAGAGTTTAGCCGCCCCACTGGAGCTTCTCGCGCAGCACATCGAAGAACCCCACCCCGCCGGCGCGGATCAATTGCACCGTCTGCTCGGACCGCCGGCAGGTCACGCGATCGCCCTTTTGGAGCTGTTCGCCGACTTGGCCGTCGACTGTCAGGTAGGTGGTGTTGTCGCCGCTGATCTTAATTTGGATGACCGCTTCATCGGGGACGATCACGGGACGGTTGGTCAGCATGTGCGGGCAGATCGGCGTGATGCAGAGAGCGGCGACCCCCGGAACCATGATGGGGCCGCCGGCCGAAAGCGAATAAGCGGTGGAGCCGGTGGGCGTCGAAACGATCAGCCCGTCGGCCTTATACAAGCACATCAAATGATCGTCGACCTGCACTTCCAGATCGATGATGCGCGCGATGTCGGCCTTGGCGAGAGTGATGTCGTTGAGCGCTTCGTAGGTGCAGGCGCAGTGGCCGCCGCGCCACAGCTCGGTGTGCAGCATGCGGCGGCGGCTGACGTCGTATTCGCCCGCGAGGACTCGCTCGAGTTGCGGATAAAGCTCTTCGACCGTGATGGCGGTCAGGAATCCCAGGTTGCCAAGATTGACGGCGAACAGCGGAATGTCGCGGCCCTTCAAGGCCCGCGCCGCCGACAGCAGCGTCCCGTCGCCGCCCAGCACAATCAGCAGTTGCGCGCCTTCCGGCACGGCTTCGCGAGGCAGTCCATTCTTCAGCCCCGCGCCGTTCGCCAGATAGGCGGCGGTTTCCACGATCGCAGCGAACTCCCACGCCGCGCTCCGCCAGCCACTTCACCAGAGCGGGCGCCACGATGGCCGCCTTCTCGCTGTGCGGCTTGGAGATGATGCCGGCGGTGGAGATTTTATGTGATGGGATTCGCGGCTGGCATAAAGCAAGAATTCCCGATTGCCTTCGGCGCCCAGGATCGGACTCTCGATGATATCAGTCCGGAACCCCTGCGCTTCAACCGCGGCTCGAACCCGATCGCAGGCGGCCTGATGCAATGCGGGCTCGCGTACGATTCCGCCTTTGCCGACCTGGCCCCGTTCCACTTCAAACTGCGGCTTGACCAGCAACACCATCTTGCCGTGCGGAGCGAGCAAAGGCGCCATGGCGGGAATCAGGAGCGTGAGGGAAATGAAGCTGGCGTCGCATACCGCGAGGTCGAACTTCTCCGGGAAGTCCGCCGCAGTGAGGTAGCGCGCGTTCACGCCTTCCTGGATCACCACGCGCGCGTCGCTGCGCAGTTTCCAGTCGATCTGCCCGTGGCCGACATCGATGGCCCAGACTTTCGCGGCGCCGCGCTGCAGAAGGCAATCCGTGAAACCACCGGTGGACGCGCCCACGTCGAGGCAGACCCATCCGGTCGACGTCCAGCCCCCAGTGATCCAGCGCGTCCGCGAGCTTATAGCCGCCGCGGCTGACGTAAGGCATTCGCTGCGAGGACTTCGACGCTCGAATCCGCTGCCACGCTGTGGCCGGGCTTGAGCGCCTTCTGTCCGTTCACCACCACTTCACCTGCGATGATCAGAGCTTGAGCTTTTTCGCGGGACTCCGCCAGCCCGCGTTCGACCAGCAGTTGATCGACGCGGATTTTCGCGGATGATGTCATGGTCCCGGCTGTCATGCCTGCCGCCGCACGACCAAGTCCGCCAATTCCCTCAGCCGCTGCGCGCGATCGTCGAAAGGTTGCAAGGCCAGGTGGGCGGCGAGCCGCTTCTCCTCGGCCATTTCGCGGGAGCGCTCGATGCCGTAAACCGCCGGGAAAGTGATCTTCTTTTGCGCGGCGTCTTTGCCGGCGGTCTTGCCGAGAGCCTCTGAGGATTGCTCAACGTCGAGGATGTCATCCACGATTTGAAACGCCAGGCCGATGTGCTCGCCGAAACTGGTGAGTGCCGCGAGTTGATCGGCGGCCGCCCCGGCGTAGATCGCGCCCATGCGCACGCTGGCGCGCAGCAGCGCTCCGGTCTTGGCGCGGTGAATCGATTCGAGCAGGTGCGCCGTCGGGTGCTTCCCCTCGCCTTCAATATCGTTGACTTGGCCGCCAATCATGCCGCCCACGGTGCCCGAAGCGGTGGCGAGCTCGCGGACCAGTTCGATGCGCTTGGACGCATCCGCTTGTTCCATCTTCGCCAGGACTTCGAAAGCCAGCGTCAACAGCGCATCGCCGGCCAGAATCGCCATGGCATCGCCGTAGACTTTGTGGCAAGTGGGGCGGCCGCGGCGAAAGTCGTCGTTATCGAGTGCCGGCAGATCGTCATGGATCAGCGAATAGGTGTGGATCATCTCCAGCGCGCAAGCGCAAGATTCAATACCAACTGGCGCGTCGGAAACCGCCTGGGCTGCGGCGATGGCCAGCAGCGGACGAATGCGTTTGCCGCCGGCGAACAGGCTGTAGCGCATGGCGCCGTGGATCGTGGCCGGATTCTCGTCCTTCGGCGGGACCCAGCGGTCGAGCGCCGCGTCGACAGCCCTCTGCTGCGCCGCCATGTATTCGGCGAGCGTCATGCTTTGTTCGATCGGAGCGGCTCGGGATGAACCTCGCCGGCACGCTTCATCAGCACTTCGACGCGGGTTTCGGCTTCTTCCAATTGTTTGCGGCAGACGTCGCTCAACTTCATACCGCGCTCGAATAGTTCCAGGGCGCGCTCCAGCGGAAGCTCGCCGCTTTCCATTTCCTTGACGATGGCTTCCAGTTGCTGAAGTCCCGTCTCGAAGCTGAGGGGTGCGTCTTTGGGCGGCGCTGGCTCGGGCATGAGTAGATCCATTCTAGCGAATGCCGGCTCGTGGGGCTAAGACCGCGCGAGCATAGTTTATAATGAGCATTCCGCCCGCAATACGGGCGCGTAGCTCAGTTGGTTAGAGCGCCTGCTTCACACGCAGGAGGTCTGGGGTTCGAGTCCCCGCGCGCCCACCATATCTAACCTATTTTGCCCCGGACCGGAGATACTGGAGCCGTGGCAAAGCCCGTTCTGCCATACTCAAGTCAGCAAATATGCAGGTGCGAAGTTGACTGGCGAGCTAGCGGCGCAGGGAACTCCGGCCGCAACGCGGTCGCCCCGCTTTGATTGCGATTTTCGACAGATCCGCAAAGCCTTTCCGCACTTTTGGGAGCACACGGTGGGAAGCGGTCACGCGCCTCTGGCGCTGCGTGCGGATTGGCAGGCGCAGATGCGGCGCTGCCACCAGGAGCTAGGTTTCCAGTATGTACGCTTTCACGCGCTCCTTTCCGGCGAGATGGGAACGCTGCTTTGTGAGGAAAACCAGCTCCTCTATTTATTTTTCAACGCCGACCAGATTGTGGATTTCCTTCTCTCCATAGGAATGAAGCCGTTCGTCGAACTTTCTTTCATGCCCGAAACGCTGGCCTCGGGTGCGACTACCGTTTTCCGTTATCATGCCAACGTCACGCCGCCCAAAGATTACGATCAGTGGGCAACTCTGATTCAGAAACTGGTCACGCACTGGATCTCACGGTACGGCGCGGCGGAGGTTCGCACCTGGTTTTTCGAGGTCTGGAACGAGCCCAATCTACAAGCCTTCTGGACGGGAGGCCAAGCTGGCTACTTCCATCTTTACCGCTGTACGGCCGCTGCGATTAAAGGCGTGGATGCCGCCATCAAGGTGGGAGGCCCGGCGACCGCGGACAATAAGTGGATTCCTGAGTTTCTTACGTTCTGCCGTACGAACTCGGTTCCCGTGGATTTCGTTAGTACCCATCACTATCCAACCGACGCCTTTGGAAAACCGGGAGCGGACACCGAAACGCAGCTTGAACATGCCCCCCGTAGCATGATGAAATCGCAAGCTAGCACCGCGCGCCAGGAGGCCGGCGATCTGCCGCTGTATTACACGGAGTGGAATATTTCTTCGAATCCGAGAGACCCAATGCACGACGGGCCCTTCGCCGCGGCCTTCGCCACCAAAACCGTAATGGAGGCGCACGGGCTGGTACAGGGCTATAGCTATTGGACATTCAGTGATATTTTTTCAGAAAACTATTTTCCGTCGGTCCCATTTCAGGGCGGATTCGGACTGTTAAATATTCACGGCATTGCGAAACCCATCTATCGCGCATTCCAGTTGCTGCATGGGTTGGGCACTGAACTCCTGAAGGTGGAAGGGAGTCATCCGACGCTCGACGTCTGGGTGGTCTGCAAGCAGAAATCGGCTATCGTCTTGATCACGAATCTCGCGATGCCTCGGCATCCGATTCAAACCGAACTCATTCATTTGCGTCTCCGGGACGCACCCGCGCCCAAAACAGCGTGGATTGAACGCATCGACGAGGATCACGCGAATCCCCGCGTGCTCTGGCATACGATGGGCGAGCCGGAGTATCTGAGCGCCCTTCAGGTCGAACAGCTCTCCCAGGCGTCCGCCTTGCGGCCGGAACCTGCATCGTGGACTCACAAACAAGAAAATCTCGAATTCCACGTCTCGCTGCCCATCCAGAGCGTAACGGCTATTACGATCGAGTTTGCTTAACGGCTGACGCACTCCCATGGCCAAGGAAATCAGCGATCAGGAATGGCCGATTGGGGTGCCGCAAGGAAGCGCTGCGGAGATGCTCGCGGAACTCTGTAGGGTTAGCTTCAAATATTTTCTCGATCAATATAACGATCGGACCGGCTTGATCGCCGATAAAACGGCGCCCGCGTCACCTGCGAGCATCGCGGCTGTAGGCTTGGGTCTGAGCGCTTACGTCGTCGGCGTCGAACGTAAACTCATTTCGCGAAGCGAAGCCGTCCGGCGAACCCTGAAGGTTTTGCGATTCTTTCATGCAAGCCCCCAAGGGACGGAACCGGATGCGTCCGGGTACAAGGGGTTCTACTATCATTTCCTCCTTATGGAGACGGGGCGCCGGGCATGGAAATGTGAACTTTCGACGATCGACACTGCGATTCTTATCGCAGGCATTCTTACGGCGGCGACTTATTTCGACCGCGGCGATGTTGAAGAAACTGAAATTCGCGGACTGGCAGATATCCTGTACGCGCGTGTTGATTGGAACTGGGCGCTAAACGGCAAGACGACAATCTCGCACGGCTGGAACCCCGAGTCGGGTTTCCTTCCGTACTGGTGGGACCGGGGGTACAGCGAAGCCCATATCTTGTACGTCCTCGCTTTGGGCTCCCCCACATTTCCAATACACCCGGTGGGTTATCACGAATGGACCTCAACCTTCGAATGGAAGGAATTCTATGGCGTAGAGTATCTTTACGCCGGTCCTCTCTTTATTCATCAGCTCTCCCAAATTTGGCTGGATTGTCGTGGGATTAACGATGCGATGAACCGGCGGGTCGGAATCGACTATTTCGAAAACAGCCGCCGCGCCACCTGCGTCCACAGGCAATATGGAATCGAAAACCCGCATGGGTTTGCCCATTATGGCAAGCAGGGCTGGGGATTTACAGCCAGCGACGGACCAGGCCCCGCCGTGCTCAATTTGGGCGGAGTACACAGAGAATTCTACGGATACATCGCACGAGGCGCTCCGCTTGGGCCGGATGACGGTACGATCTCGCCCTGGGCGGTTGCGGCATCGCTTCCATTCGCGCCGGAGATTGTTGTCGAGACTCTCCGTCACGCCATTGAGCGCCTGGATCTGAAACAGCGTAACCCCTACGGTTTTGACGCCAGTTTCAATCCGACTTATCCCGAAAAAAGTAGGAACTCGAATGGCTGGGTGTCTCCTTGGATCTTCGGCCTGAATCAGGCCCCGATTATTCTTATGATCGAAAACCACGCTTCGAAGCTCATTTGGAAAACCGTCCGCAAGTGTCCTCCCATCGTGGAAGGTCTTCGTCGCGCGGGCTTTAGTGGAAGTTGGCTTGGAGAACAAGAGCCCGACAGAAAACCTGCGGGCTGAACGACCGCCAAACGTGTCGCGGATAGATACCGAGAACCCACTTCGGGATCAGGACGGGGCAGAATAACCCCAGACGCGCCGCCAAAGCGCTCGGGCACCGTTGATCGGCCTGAGTGGGTTTCTTTGGATCGCTTTGGCGAATGTGGTCCGTACCGACTCTAGAGAAGGAACGCCATCCAGATCAAAACTGGGGTGGGCCCCGTCGTCAGCAAACAATAGAAGCAGTAGGCGCCGAACCGCGCCATATCAATCACGCCTAGTAGAATCGCCACGCCCACCAGCACGGCCAATCCACGTATGGAGTATGCCGCCCAGGTGGCGTGAGGATCCAGAAGCACCGCTCCCTCAACAGCGCATAGAGAGCTGCGCGGACAAAACCATCGGCGCGGCTGGCAGGATCGCCGCGCAGGGCACGCTTGGCGCCGACAATCCGGCCGGGACGGATACGTGCCCGAATGTGCCAGAACCTCCAGTCCGCTGGTGCTACGAGCACAATAAGCAGGATCAGGATCCGGTCCCGGCGCCTTTGGTCAACCCCTCATTCTCAATCCCCCGTGTGAAATCGATTGGTGCTTTGCGGACCCACACCACATCTATTGATCTGCACCGCACTCAATGCGACCGGTGTACCCGTTTCCGGGCAGAGGTGTTCGCAACATTAGCGCTCCGGCGTGTCAGGGGCCAACGACATGCGTCTGCGAGCGAAGCAGATTCCCCAAGTGAATGAAAATAGGAATGGAGGGATAACATCGATGTAGCTTTTGGAACAGGTGTTTCTTCTTCACACGCAGAAGGTCTGGGGTTCGAGTCCCCGCGCGCCCATCATACTCAATTTTGTCCGGACCGGAGACATGGGTAACAGACTGTTCCTAAGACATAGGGGCTCTCCTTCGCTCCAGGTCCGAATGCGTGTACGCATCGTCTGCCGAACATCTCCATGTCCCATCCGCGCCTGCCGTTCAGAAAGCGCCATAATCGGGAGGAAGATGCCTTGGATTCCAGAGACCAGGTGCGGCGGGATTCGCTTTTCGTGATGTTTAACGCTCATCATGAGCGGATCTATTTCTTTCCTGCCGGAGGTATCCGGCCACCAATGGGAACGGCTGGTGGATACGTCCCTGAAATTGTGGAATGCCCCGTACACCGCGCGGAAGCGTGTATATCGCCTCGCCAGCCGGTCGGCGGCGGCAGCGGGCGCGGCAATCAAGGCGGAGTCGAGGCCGGTCCAGTGCCGGCGCATGGGCGGCCTTTTTCGTTGAGTCTTTGCCTTCCGCCGCTAGGTATAGTGGTTCTTAAACCGGAGGTCGTGGGGTGAGTTATTGGGAGACCGATCTCGGTGCCAGAGTAACCGGTGGCGCCACGCGTTTTTGCGTTTGGGCGCCCGAAGTGGATTTGGTGGAGGTCGTAATCGAGACACCCGGACGTCAGAGTGAAGTTCATGGCATGGCCCGCGGCGCCGACGGGTTCCATCGAACGGTGGTGGTTGGCGTTTCCGATGCCGACCTGTACCGCTATCGACTGGACGGCCGGGGACCGTTTCCCGATCCGGCTTCGCGGTTTCAGCCGCAGCGCGTTCACGGGCCATCGCAAATTGTGGATTGGTCGAGCTTCACATGGACCGACGCCGGGTGGACTGGTAGGGCGCTGGAGCAGACTATCCTGTATGAGCTGCACATTGGCACCTTCACGCCGGAGGGAACCTTCGCCTCCGCCGCGGAACGGCTTCCCGATCTGCGGGATCTCGGTGTAACAGCGGTCGAGCTCATGCCGGTGGCGGATTTTCCCGGCCGCTGGAATTGGGGTTACGACGGCGTTGCGCCCTTCGCTCCGGCGCGTTGCTATGGGAATCCGGATGACCTGCGCCGGTTTGTGGACCGGGCACATGCGCTGGGTCTGGCGGTTCATCTCGACGTGGTGTATAACCACCTGGGCCCGGACGGCGCCTATCAATCTGCGTTCAGCCGCTTCTACTATTCGAATACACATCACAGCCCGTGGGGCGCGGGAATCAATTTCGACGGCCCCAACAGTGAGCCGGTGCGCGACTACGTGATCAAGAACGCGCTGCGTTGGGTCCACGAATACCATCTCGACGGCCTGCGGCTCGACGCCACCCACGCCATCGTCGACGACGGTCCGCGGCACATCCTCGCGTCGGTGTCCTCCGCGGTGCAGCACTCTCTCGAAGGCACGGACCGCACGGTGCAGGTCATAGCCGAAGACGTTCGCAACCTTGCCGGCATGATGAACCCGGAATCCCACGGTGGCTGGGCGCTGACGGCGGTGTGGTCGGACGACTTTCACCACCAAATGCGCCGCGCTCTGGCCGGCGATTCCGATGGCTATTTTCAGGACTTCGATGGATCCACCCGCAGCATCGCCGCAACGGCCCGCCAAGGCTGGTTCTACACTGGTCAGCACGCGCGGTACTTTGATAAACCACGCGGGACAGATCCATCCGGTCTCGCGCCCGCCCGCTTCATTTTCTTTCTGCAGAACCACGATCAGATCGGCAATCGGGCCTTTGGGGACCGCATCCATCATAAAATCGATCTCGCGTTGTGGCGCGCCGCATCGGTCCTGCTGGTGACGCTCCCGGAAAGCCCGCTTCTCTTTATGGGGCAAGAGTGGGCCGCGAGCACGCCCTTCCTCTATTTCACTGACCACAATCCGGAATTGGGCCGCCTGGTGACCGAGGGCCGGCGCAAGGAATTTAGCAAGTTTGCCGCATTTGCCGATCCGGCGTTGCGCGACCTCATACCGGATCCACAGAGTCACAAATCCTTCGAGGCCAGCCGGCTTTGTTGGGAAGAACGAACCCGCGAGCCGCACGCCTCCGTGGCGCGACTCTACCAACGCCTTCTGGCAATCCGTAAAGCTTTGACACCTTCCGATAAGCCAGTCGAGATCACGGAATTGGGCGATTCCAGTTTGTTCTTACGCCGCGCCGCTGCGGACGGAACCGAGCTATTGACGTTCGTCCGGCTGCACGGGACCGGCCGCGATACCGTGCCGGAAGCCATGCCCCAACTCATAGCTGCTGACGGCGATGCAGACGTGATCCTGACCACCGAGGACCCATCCTTTGCCAACGACCCGCAAGCCTGCGGCATTGACACTCGGGCGCTGGCGGTCGAATTCGCCCGCCCCGGCGCCGTGATCCTTCGCGTGCCGGCTCGAGCCAGCAAAGGGACAGGCTAGCCGGAATGCGCAGGACCGCCCTCATAGGGCTCGGCTCTAAAGGCCTGGTGAGCCGTTCCCTCGAGCATTAGGCCAGCCAAAGGAAAGAGGAGTCCGAAGCGCAATTCCATCATCTCTAAGTTGACCTTCAGCAACTGTCCAACTCCGTTCCGACAGCTAGCAGGCAATCCTGCCGGTAACGGATAGCAATTCAAAACCATGGTTTCTGGGGACACGACTTACGGATCAGCCAAACTCTGTCTTGCCATCAGGGGGTGTTATATTCCGCTTTGCGCTGGGCGGTCCAGCACGGCGTGAACCGTGCTCCCGGCACAGCGAAGCCATGCTCTCTCCATCCTCGAGCCGAATCACAAACCGCATTCGTTCGTCCATAACAGACCTTTCCTTCCATGGCATCCCCCTCTTCCGCCCCCTTTCAGGCGAAAAAGTGTTACCCATGTCTCCGCAACGTTCTGTTACCTATGTCTCAGGCCGGTCACCGCATGGACTGCTCAGCCATGGGCTATCGGCGTGGCAAGTTCGCGTAACCTACGGCGTTCCGCGACCTCCGCATCGGTCAGACGAGCGTCATAGATCGAGCGAGGCTCGATGGTCCGCGCCACCAGCGTAGCGGTAGCGACGGCGAGTAACAGGGGCACGATAAACGATCGATCCCGGCCCGTCAATTCCATCATCAGCACCACCGTCGAGATCGGGCCCTGGGTGGTGGCCGCGAGAATCGCCGCCGCGCCAAGCACCGCGAACAGCCCTGGAGGCACGCCGGGCCAGAACCAGGACCAGGCATGCCCCAGGAGAGCGCCGAGCAGTGCGCCTACTGTTAACGTAGAAGTGAACAATCCGCCAGGGGCGCCGCTGCGGATACAAAGCACGACTGCGGCGGGTTTCAGCATCAGCAGAATGAGAAGCAATGCCGGCGCTACTTGGCCCGTGAATGCAAGCTGCGATACGTCCCTGCCGTTTCCGAGCACTTGCGGGAACCAGATCGAGACTACGCCCAAGAGACCCAATCCGAGCACTGGCGCGGCAAATCGGAGCCAACCCTGCGGCTTGGTGCGATCGGCCCACGTGACAGCCCGTACATAGCCCACCGAAACCACTCCCATGATCGGCCCCGCCAGGAGCGCCCACACTACGCTCGAAGCGGAGCTGGAATATCCGGGGATGAGGTACGTCGGCGCATCGGGCAGCACCACCCACGAGACCGCCGCAGCAACTACGGAAGTGATAAGGGCAGGCAACACGTATCGGAGCGCCAGCACGCCGCGCATCACCTCCAGTGCGAAAAGCGCGCCACCCAACGGCACGCCATAGGCGGCACTCATCCCTGCTCCCGCCGCGCAAGCCACCAATAGGCGGCGTTGTTCGTCAGATAGGCGGATTCGGTCCGAAAAGAAGTTGGCGATTACCGCGCCGGCTTGTTTGGGTGCGCCCTCGCGGCCCAACGATACACCCATGCCAACGATGATCACGGAAAGCAGAGCGCTACCCAGTGTGCGCCAAGCCGGCATCCGTCCGGCATAGAACCAGATCGCCGCCGTGGTATCGATTCCGTTAGCGCTCGACAGGCGTCTCAGGATGATTTGTCCCAAGCCAGTCACGATGCCTGCGCCGAGCAGCACCAGAATGTGGCGTTCCGCACCGGCCTGTTCGGCCGCGTGCAACAGGTCGGTGCCGGAACCACCCCACATCATGCGCTGCACCATTTCCAGCAAGCGGGTGAGCGCCGCCGCAGCCACGCCCGTACCGATACCGGTGAGCAGCACCGCCAGCCAGAAGGGCGCCGCGCCGGGACGAGTCAGCGTGGAAGGGATGTCACCGCGAGCGGGTTCGGGCATTGGAGGCGTTTATTCGCCGGCCAAAGCGCGCCGTACCACGCCCGGTTCTTTGGCGATAACGGTCAGATAAGCGCGAGCCGCCGAATCCGGCTGCCGCCCGCCCTGTTCCCATTCCTGCAACGCGCGCTTGCTAATTCCATACGCCCGCGCGAATTCGGCTTGCGACATTTTTACCCGCTTACGAATGGCCTTGACATCGATCGGCTTCGGCCACACTTGCTCCAGCTCAACGTTGCCATGTTGATGGGCCAGGACCAGTTTCATTCCCCCGATCGACTCTGAGCCAAAGCTGGTTTTCTTCGCGCCGGTTATCTTTGGCATTCTATTTGGAGAATACCGCATTGCGGTATGGGAACTCAGCATCGAAAAAAAGCACTGCCGCGCCTCCACGCGCCGTTATCCGCGCTGATATCTTAGATTGCATGAAAACTTTCGAGCGGAGCATCGCGACATGGCTACTCAGCTAAAGCCGGTGGATGTCGCCGTGATCGGGCTGGGCGCGGCGGGAGGCGTAGCGGTCCTGCCGCTGGCGCGCGCGGGGCTGAAAGTCGCCGGCATCGAAGCCGGCACCTGGATGGGCCCCAAGGACTATCGCGCCGACGAAATCTATAACAACGTCCGCCGCCGCGTCACTTCGGTTCCCAAAGCCATGCGGGAGATTCCAACGGCCCGGGCGAATCCGTCGGAAACCGCGCGCCCGGCTGCGGCGCAGCATCCGATGATGAACGCGATCGGCGGAACGTCGATTCACTACTGGGCGCAAAGCTGGCGGCTGAAGCCGTGGGATTTCCGCTCGCGCTCCGAAATTATCCGGCGCTACGGAGCGGGGGCGCTGCCCGCCGGCTCAACGCTCGAAGACTGGCCCCTCACCTACGACGACCTCGAATCTTTCTACGACACCATCGAGTGGGAAGTCGGCGTCTCCGGTAAAGCCGGCAACATCCAGGGGAAGATCGATCCGCGCGGCAACATTTTCGAAGGTCCGCGGCGCCGCGAATATCCCATGCCGGCGCTGCGCAGCACCGAGTTCATCGATCACATGTCGGAAGCCGCACGGCGCCTCGGCTGGCACCCGTTTCATCCGCCCGCCGCGATCAACACCCAGCCGCGCGATCACCGTCCCGGCTGCGCTTATCACGGATATTGCAACGCCGGCGGATGCCACGTCAGCGCCAAAAATTCCACTGCGGTCACTACCATTCCGGCGGCGCTCGCCACCAAGAACCTGACGATCTTCGATCTCGCCCAGGTTACGCGCATCGTCGCCGATTCGAACGGGCGGGTTACCGGCGTCAGCTATCTGCGAAACCGCGAGGAGTTTTTCCAGCCCGCCAAGGCAGTTTTGCTGGGCGGATACACGTACGAAAACTCACGCCTGCTGCTGCTTTCGAAGTCAGGAGCCTATCGTTACGGGTTAGCGAACAATCATGGCCAGGTAGGCAAGCATTTTTTCGCGCATTATCAGACCAGCGTGACTGGGCTGTTTCCATTCGACGTGAACATTTGGTACGGTCTGCCAGCGCAAGGGATCGCGGTGGACGATTTTGCCGACGACGCGTATGACCACGCTGGTCTCGGTTTCGTCGGCGGAACCAGCTTGCATGTACGCACCGAGCGCCACCCGATTGAGGGGGCGTCCATGGATACTTACGGCAAGTCTGCCACGTGGGGTGCGGCCTGGAAGAAGTTTGTCCACGAAAATGCGGCCCGCGTCGCTATGACTTATCTTCAGACATCGACATTCCCTTACGAGAACTGTTACCTCGACCTCGATCCTGCGGTGATGGATCCGCTCGGCGACCCGGTTTGCCGCATTACCACCGGCGGCGCGAAACAGAACGAACATCTAGCCACGCGCTACGCCCAGACCAAAATGGAGCAGTGGTTCCGCGAAGCCGGCGCCGTTGCCGTCCAACCCGCGGAGGTCGGTGTGCCGGCTCTGAGCACTCACGCTTATGGCGGAACCCGCATGGGCGACAATCCGGAAACGAGCGTCGTCGACCGCTGGGGTTTCTCCCACGAGGCACCCAACCTGGGCATTCTGGGGGCCTCGGCAATGGGGACCAGTCGCGCGCGCAATCCTACGCTAACCGCGCAGGCGCTGGCGTGGCGCACCGCGGATCACCTCGTTAAGAACTGGAAAAGTATCGCCGGCTAAACGCGGTTAAGCGATATGTGCGCCCTGCGTGTCCACATAAGACACTGTAAAGGGACTGGCTCGCAGCCATGAACAGCCGGTTGCGCTTGGTGCCGCCGAAACAGACGTTGGCGCAATTCTCCGGCAACCGGATCATGCCGATGAGTTCGGCGTTGGGCGTAACCACCTGCACACCTGGAAGCGCGCCGCACCACAGGTTGCCGTCGGTATCGCATCGCATCCCGTCGGCAGCGGTGGGCGCTCCCGTCACCGGAACGTTTAGCTGCACGAACCGCTTGACGTTGCGCAGCGTCTTGCCGTCCAGGTCGTAGACCCAGACCTGGCGGGCGTTGCCGGTATCCGCCACGTACACTTTCTTGTAATCCGGCGAGAAGCAGATTCCGTTAGGTTGGTCCGGCTGATCGGCCACTTTATCCATTTGTCCCGTTTTCGTGTCGACACGATAAACCGCTGGCTTAAGTTCAGACTGCGCCTTGAAGCCTTCATAGTTCCCAAGAATCCCGTACGTGGGATCGGTGAACCACACGCTGCCATCGGGATGAACCACGATGTCGTTGGGCGAATTCAAGCGCTTGCCCTCGAATTTATCGGCGATCACGGTCACGGCTCCCGAGTATTCGTAGCGCGCCACGCGGCGTCCGCCGTGCTCGCAGGAAAGCTGGCGTCCCTCGAAATCGAAGGTGTTGCCGTTGCTATATCCCGAGGGACTGCGGAACACGCTGACACTGTTGTCCTCTTCCCGCCAGCGCATTTGCACGTTATTCGGAATGTCGCTCCAGACCAGGTAACGGCCCACGCCATTCCAGGCAGGCCCTTCGGACCAAAACGTACCGGTGTAGTGCCTTTTGATAACCGTGTTGCCGACGATGTAACGCTGGAAGCGCTTGTCCAGCGCAATGATGTCGGGATCGGGATATTGGACCGGCGGACCGCCCGCATAGTTGCGCGCCGAAGGAACCGGAGAAACCGCTTGTGACTGGGCCCGCACGGCACCCGGCAGCAGAGCGACACTACCGAGCGCGGCGGATAAAAACGAACGGCGGTCGGTGAGAGAAGGCATACTCGTTAGGTATACCGCACGCGCGCGCCCGTCGCAAATGGCCGCGCATAGCCGATACTAGGCAGGGCTACCGGACTCGAAATTGCCGGGGACGACGCCGCGAGCCAGAAACTCGTCGAGCCGGGAGTACGCTTGCATCACTTCATTGCGGGCAGCCGCCAGCGCATGTGCGGCATTTTGAATCTGCTGACTGCCGTCCGGCTGCGGCAATCCGCTGGGAGTATCGCCATAATTGCGCTTAATGCCTCAGACGCGGCGTGAGACATTGCCCTGGACGCCAGGATTTCCGGATGCAGACTCGCGCGAATTTGCCGATCCGTCTTCAGCTTTCGAATCTCGTTCTCAGGCTTGCCCGCGCACTCTTCGCACAGGGGCACGCCGTCAATGGCGACCTCAGCTTCCGACTGACAAAACGCGCACTAGTCACGGAAGCCACTGAATGTCAATATTTTTTGATTTTAATAGCCGTACTTCAAACGAAATTGGAGCTGGCTTTACCGTCTTCGGCACTCGCGCCAGACCTCCGAATCCGCTGCCGCGAGAAGGTTTCGACAGCCGGTTCCGCCGATCCTGTAGAGTAAGAGTATGAAGGCTCGCGTATACGTTTCCTTCAAGCCCACCGTGCTCGATCCGCAAGGCCAGACCATTCGCGGCGCGCTCAACAGCTTGGGACATTCCACCATCGCCGCCGTGCGGCAAGGCAAATTCTTCGATATCGAAATCGCCCCCGGCGCCGCGCGTGAGCAGGCACAGCGGGAGATGGACCAGATCGCCCGCGACGTGCTGGCCAATCCGGTAATCGAGGATTACAGTATCGAGTTTTCGGACTAAACGGACGATAACCTAACTATGTGCGGCATAGTCGGCTATATTGGGCCTCGCGAAGCGGTCCCTATCATTATTGACGGCCTGAAACGGCTGGAGTACCGCGGCTACGATTCCGCTGGCCTGGCAGTCCTCGAGAACGGCTGTCTGGCGGTGCGGCGCGCCTCCGGCAAGCTGCGCAATCTGGAGGAAGTGCTGAAGCTGAATCCGGTGGAGGGCCACTTCGGCATCGGCCACACCCGTTGGGCGACGCACGGCCGCCCCACCGAGGAAAATGCGCATCCCCATCGCGACTGCCACGGCGACATCGTGGTGGTGCACAACGGCATCGTCGAAAATTATCTGACGCTCAAGGCCCAGTTGATCAAGGAAGGCCACACCTTCATCACCGAAACCGACACCGAGGTGATCGCGCACCTGGTGGAAAAATACTACGACGGGAATCTCGAAAACGCGGTGCGCGACGCCGTGCGCCAGTTGACCGGTGTGTTCGCGCTCAGCGTGATCTCGCGCAAGGACCCTAACAAGATCGTGGCCGCGCGCTCCGGGCCACCGGTGGTGATCGGCCTGGGCGACAGCGAATACTTCGTGGCCTCCGACGTGCCCGCCATCCTCAGCCACACTCGCGACATGATCTTCCTGGCGGATGGCGATATGGCCGTGCTGACCAAGGACGGCGTCCATCTCACCGACTTCAACGGCCGCCCCGTGAAGCGTCCGCCTTCGCACATTTTGTGGGACCCAATCATGGCCGAAAAAGGCGGCTACAAGCATTTCATGCTCAAGGAAATCTTTGAGCAGCCGCGCGCCGTGCGCGACACCACGCTCGGCCGTGTGGGACAGGAATCCGGACGCATCTTCCTGGACGAGATGGAGATTTCCGAAAAAGATTTCAAGGCGTTCAGCCAGGTGCGCATCGTGGCCTGCGGCACCAGTTGGCATGCGGCGCTGGCCGGCAAGTTCATGATCGAGCGCCTGGCGCGCGTCCGCGTCGAAGTGGATTACGGCAGCGAGTTCCGATATCGCGATCCGCTGGTGGGGCCCGATACGCTGACTATCGTGATTTCGCAGTCCGGCGAAACCGCCGACACCCGCGCCGCCCTGCACGAAGCCATGCGCAAGCGTTCGAAGACGCTGGCCATTTGCAATGTGGTCGGCTCGGCCATCACGCGCGAGGCGTCCGGCACGCTGATCACGCACGCCGGGCCGGAGATCGGCGTGGCCTCCACCAAGGCGTTTACCTGCCAGTTGACGGCGCTGTTTCTGATCGCCATGCACTTGGGCCAGGTGCGCGAAACGCTGGAACCGGCCAAGTCCCTGATGCTGGTGGACCAGCTCCTCAAGCTGCCGGCGGTGATTGAGGACGTGCTGCGGCGCGACGCGATTTATGAGGACCTGACCAAGGTTCTGTTCCGCTCCACCGATTTCCTGTACCTGGGGCGGGGCATCCATTTCCCGATCGCGCTCGAGGGCGCGCTCAAGCTGAAAGAGATTTCCTACATTCACGCGGAAGGCTATCCGGCCGGCGAGATGAAGCACGGTCCCAACGCGCTGATCGATGAGAACCTTCCGGTGGTGGTGCTGGCGACGCGCGACCCGGAAGACGAGCTGAGCCGCACGCTCTACGAGAAGACGCTCTCCAATCTGCAAGAAGTGAAGGCGCGCGAGGGCATCGTGGTGGCCGTGGCGTGCGAGCCCGACGTAGAGGAAGTGTCCAAGGTCGCCGATTACGTGATCCCGATCGGCGTGACCAATGAATTGCTGCTGCCCATCCTCGAAGTGGTGCCGCTGCAGATGCTGGCGTATCACATCGCGGTCCGCCGCGGCTGCGACGTGGATCAGCCGCGCAACCTGGCCAAGAGCGTTACTGTCGAGTAACCACGTGGAGTGAATTCTTTCCACCACACTCTGCACCTGGCGACGCGCGGCAAGGGCCTCTATCCGTTCACGCGCGAGGTCGCGAAGTGGGTGGCTTCGACCGGCGTTCAGAGCGGACTGCTGACCGTCTTCGTGCAGCACACTTCAGCGTCGCTGGTCATTCAGGAAAACGCCGATCCCGACGTGGTCTTGGACCTGGCCGATTACTTCGAGCGTCTCGCGCCTGAGGATGACCCGCGCTATCGCCACACTACCGAAGGGTCCGACGACATGCCCGCGCACATCCGCTCCGCGCTGACGCAAACCTCGCTCTCCATCCCTGTGATCGATGGACGCATGGCCTTGGGGACGTGGCAAGGCATCTATCTGTTCGAGCACCGCTCCGCGCCCTATCGCCGCAGCGTGGTGCTGCAATTACTGGGATAGAAGCTACTGCACCATCCGTCTGCGCGAGCGCAAGATCGCGGGGACTTCCAGATCGTCAAACAGGTTGTCGGATTCAGGAGTAGTTCCGTTCGGAGCCATCGCGGCGGCAGCCATCGCCATCGGAGCGGGCTCCTCGTGAACCGGCTCGGGCGCGAGAGCTTCGACATACACCGGCTCGGCCGGTTCCGGCTCGATCTCCTCCATCTGTTCCGTCTCGGCGCTGGTCACTGCGAATACCGGCGGCGGGAGGCGCAGCCACGGCTTCGATCTTCGCGGCGGGACGCTCGATCTTCGGCAGATTCTCCCGCGCGAAACCGGTAGCGATCACCGTGATCTTCACTTCATCGCCCATGTCTTCGTCGAGCACCACGCCGAAATTGATCTGCACGTCGTCGTTGCCGGCGGCCTCGCGCACCAGCGTGCAGGCTTCGTTGACTTCATGCAGTCCCAGCTTGCTGGAACCGGTAATGTTGAGCAGCACTCCACGAGCCCCGCGCAGTCCGCCGGATTCCATCAGCGGCGAGTGCAGCGCCTTCTGCGCCGCCGCGACGCAGCCATTCTCCCCGCGCGCCGTGGCCGTGCCCATCATGGCGTAGCCCATGCCCGTCATGATGCTGCGCACGTCGGAGAAATCGCGGTTGACCAAGCCGGGCGTGTTGATGATGTCGCTGATCCCCTGCACCGCTTGCCGCAGAACATCGTCGGCGATGCGAAACGCATCCATGAAACTGGTGCCCTTGGGCGCCAGCTCCAGCAGTTGATCGTTGGGAATGGTGATGACGGTATCCGCCACGCTCGCCAGTTCCGCCAAGCCCGCTTCGGCCTGCTTGCGGCGCTTCGGCCCCTCGAAGCCGAAGGGCGTGGTGACGATGGCCACCGTCAGCGCGCCCAGTTCCTTGGCGAGCGAGGCCACCACCGGCGCCGCGCCCGTTCCAGTGCCGCCGCCCATGCCCGCGGTGACGAACACCATGTCGGAGCCTTCCAGCAAGTCGATGATGCGCTCGGTGTCTTCGAGCGCGGCTTGCCGCCCTACCGCCGGGTCCGAGCCCGCGCCCAGTCCGTTGGTAATCTTCGAGCCAATCGTCAGCTTCGACGGCACCGCGCAGGATTCGAGCGCCTGCGCGTCCGTATTCAATACGCAGAACTCGACACCCGTCAAGCCATGCTCCAGCATGCGCGCGACGGCGTTGGAGCCGCCTCCGCCCACGCCGAACACGCGGATTTTGGTTCGCGGCGCGGGATCTTCTTCTATCATGAATTTCAATCCGTCGAGTGCCATGGTTGGTTCCTCCTGTTTATCTCAAAACTAAACCCATAAGGCCGCTGGCGTGCCGCGAAGGCGGCTGGTGCAGCTTCAACTTCGCCGAATAGAGCGCGAGCCCGGCGGCGGTGGTCCACAGCGGGCTCTTCAATTCTTCCGGCCAGCCGCCGATGTCGTCTTCGGTGACGATGCCGTTGGCGGACTGGCAATCGAGCACCCGCTCGGCCATGTCGCACATGCCGTTCAGCAGCGCGCCGCCTCCCGTGAGAATGATGCCTTCATAGAGGTGCCGCTCCATGCCCACGCGGTGCAGTTCGGAGCGCACATAGAGGAACAATTCCTCGGCGCGCGCTTCCAGAATTTCGTTCAGCTCGCTGCGGCGAGCTTCGCGCGAAGGGCGGCCTTCGGGCGAAGGCACTTCGATCAGGCGTCGAATCCGCAGTCATGCCGAGCAGCGCGCAGCCATATTCCTGCTTCAGGCATTCGGCGTCTTCGTAGGTGACTTTGAAGATCATCGCGATGTCGCGCGTCAGATGGTCGCCCCACACCGGGATGCTGGCGGCGAGCAGCATCGAGTCGCCATCGTAAATCACCAGGTCGGTCGACTGGATGCCCATGTCGAGCACCGCCACGCCGCGCGCGCGCGCTTCCGGATGCACGCAGGCGTAGGCTGCGGCCAGCGGCTCATACACGGTTTCTTCCACGGCCAGGTGCGCCAGGTGCGCGGCGGCGATCAGCGCCTGATGTTCGTGCGCCGCGGCGGTCACGATGTGGACATGAGCCTCCAGGCGCGAACAAACGCTCTTCTGCGGACGCCGGAATCCTCCGCGCCCATCCAGCGTGAAATGCTGCGGCAGCACGTGCAGCAACGTGCGGTCGCGTTCCAGGCGGACGTCGGCGGCCATTTCGACGGCATATTCCAGATCGCCCGAGTCCAGTTCGTGAGGGCGCCCGAATTCGTAGAGACCGCGGCTCTGCGCTCCCCGGACTTCCATGCCGCCGATGCCGACGGTGACGGAATCCACTGAAACCTGCGCGCCGCGCTCGGCGTCGGTGACCGCCGCGCGAATCGATTCGGCCACGGCAACCGGATCGCTCATGCGGCCCTTCAACCAGCCTGCCGAAGGCGCAAGGCCATGCGCCAGATAGCGAATCCCGCCGTTCTCAATCGCGCCGATGACGCAGCGCGTGCGGGCGCTTCCAGCGTCCAGTCCGACGGCCAGTTGGACTTTCGTGCTCATGCGCCGTCTTTCTGCTGCACCACTGTAATCCGGTCTTCCATCCGCAGATCCAGCGAGCTTGCATCCGGCATTTTCTCGTGGATCTCTGCGTAGTGATTTAGGAAATTCTGATACCGCACCGCGAAGTTCTGATCGCCCAGCAGCAAGGTGACCATGCGGCCGTCGTAAGGCTGGGTAACTCGAAGATCCTCGCGATCGGTCACATCCACCTCGGCGATCTTATCGGCGTTGGCTCCCAGTGCGCGCAAAAGCTTCTGCATGCGCTGCACGCGATCGCGGCGGTCGGCCAGCGGATCGCGCGCTGCCACGCCGCGCAGCACCGGCAAGTGGAAACGATCGGTAGCCGGCGGCAGGATCACGCCGTCTTCGTCGATCAGCCCGTAGCGCGAACCCGAGAGGGTCACGAAGGCCACTGGCTTGCGCTCGGCCACGCGCACCACCACGCGATTCGGCCATAGGCGCATCACCGTCGCGTCCTTCACCCAGTCGACAGTGCGCAGAGTGGCGCGCCGCGCCTCGAGCGGCAGTAAGGTAAATGCTTTCGCCCATATCATCCGCGAATACGCCTTCGATTGCGCGCCGCGAAGCGTGCTGGGCGCCCTGGATCTGAATTACGGACGCATCGTCAGCGCCTTCGGGTCCATTCACGGCGAAGCGCGGATCGTGAATCAGGAACTGTTCCAGGCGATGCCATGCGAAAAGCGAAATCACCAGCGCGACAGTCATCGCCACTACCCACACGGCGATCTTCAGCCGCGGGACCGTTGTCTCCCGTGGATTCGAGACGCGCGGGCGCGGCCGGCGGCGGTTGCAATGGCGTCACGCTTTACTCCTCAGGCGCGTCAGAATCTCCGAAGCGGCTTGCGAGACACTGCCGGCTCCCAGCGTAACGATCGCGTCACCCGGAGCCGGCGGCCTCGATCACGGCGGCGATGCCCTGTTCGACCGACCCGGCATAACTCGCTCCGCGATGCCCAAAGGCATTCAGCTTTTCAACCAATGCCTGCGCCGTCACTCCCTCGATGGGCGCTTCCGAGGCCGCGTAGATATCGGTGACGTGCACGCTATCGGCTTGATGAAAGGCGCGCGCGAAATCGTCCATCAGCGCCTGCGTGCGCGTGTAGCGGTGCGGCTGAAACAGCACATGCACGCTTTGAAACCGGCAGGCGCGCGCCGCCGCCAGCGTAGCGCGGATCTCGGTGGGATGATGGCCGTAATCGTCGATCACGGTCACGCCGCGCTCCGTGCCGCGCACTTGAAATCGCCGGTCCACGCCGCGGAATCCCGCCAGCGCTTCGCGAATCGTCTCCACGGGAACGTCGAGCTCCAGCGCCACCGCCACCGCGGCAGTGGCATTCAGCGTATTGTGCGCGCCGGGAACTTGCAGGCGGAAACACCCAGATCGCGATCGCCCAGAAATCAGATGAAACTCGCTGGCCATGTGGCCGGCGGACGCACTGGTGATGCGCAAGTCGGCCTGCGCGCTGGTGCCGTAGGTAACCACGCGGCGATTCACGCCCGGCAGAATCTGCTGGATGTTTTCGTCGTCCAGGCACAGGATGGCCGCGCCGTAAAACGGGACTTTCGCGATAAAGTCGGCGAACGCCGCGCGGATCTCCTCGATGCCCGAGTAGTGATCCAGATGTTCGCGGTCGATGTTGGTGACGATGGCGATGATCGGCGCCAGCTTCAGAAACGACCCGTCGCTTTCGTCGCTTTCGACCACCAGATATTCGCTCTTGCCCAGCCGCGCGTTGGAGCCGCTCATGATCCCCATGCGCCCGCCCACCACGAATGGTGGGATCCAGACTGGCGTGGATCAGAATCGCCGCCACCATCGAAGTGGTGGTGGTTTTGCCGTGGCTGCCGGCGACGGCGATGCCGAATTTCTGGCGCATCAGCTCGGCCAGCAGTTCGCCGCGCGGAATCACGGGAAGCTTGCCGCCGCCGCGCTTCGACGATTTCCGGATTCTCCGGCCGCACCGCGGAACTGTACACCACCGCCTTGGCTCCGGCCAGATTCGCGGCCGCGTGGCCTTCGTAAACCACGGCTCCGCGCGCCGCCAGACGCTCCGTGGTGGGCGAGAATTTCAGATCCGAACCGGTCACCGGATAGCCCAGTTCGAGCAGCACTTCGGCCAGGCTGCTCATGCCGATGCCTCCGATGCCGACGAAGTGAACGGGCTGGGGTTTAAAAAACATTTTAATAATGTATTGTTTCGGCTTTGCTTAGCGCGTGTCAATAGCCTCGCCGGTGGATAGTCGCGCCGCGAGGGACTCCAGGACGTCCGCGGCCCGCCGCGCCGCTCCCGGTTTCGCGAAGGCTCGCGCCGCTGTGGCCATTTTTTCGAACAGCTCCGGACTCTCGGTCAGCCGCGTCACTTCCTCCACCAAGCGCGCGCCGGTCATTTCCGCGATCCAGCACCAGCCGCGCCGCCCCGCCTCGTTCGAACGCCTGCGCATTCTGCAATTGATGCTGATCGCTGGCTCGTGGGCAGCGGCACCAGGATCGAAGGCTTGCCCGCCGCTGCCAGTTCGCTTACCGCGCCCATCCCGGACCGGCTGACCACCAGGTCTGCTTCCGCGAAAGCCCGCGGCATGTCGGTGAGAAACGCCGCGACCTCTCCCGGCATGCCGGATTCGTTGAAATTTCGGCGCCAGATCAGCGATAGCATGCGCGATCCGGTCTGATGAATCAAGCGTATCCGCGATCTGTTCTCCACAGCGGCCAGCTCTCTTCCGCCGCGCGATTCAGCGTCCGCGAACCCTGGCTGCCGCCGGTGATCAGCACCGTGACCACTGTGCCGCGCGGTTTCGGCGGGATGGCGAAGAATTCTTCGCGCACCGGCATGCCCCGTCACTTCGGCGCGGCCTTTCGGGAAACCAGCGCTCCGTCTTCGGCGAAGCTCACCAGCGCGCGCGCAGACGAAGCGCGCCAGTTGCCGATGCGTGAATCCCGGGATCGCGTTCGGCTCCATCACCACGACCGGAATTCGCTTCCACACCGCGGCGAGCAGCACCGGTCCCGCCACATAGCCGCCCATCGAAAACACCGCCGCCGGCGTCGGCGCGATCCAGCATCCGCGCGGCCTGCCACACGCTGAACGGCAATTCGCCGAGCGTCGTCAGCGTCTGCCGCAAGCCGACGCGATTCAAGCCGCCGATCTCGATCCACTCGATGGGAAAATTCTCGGCCGGCACCAGCTTCGCTTCCATGCCGCGCTCGCGTCCCGATGAAGCGCACCGTGATGCCCGCGCGCGCGCAGTTCGCGCGCCACGGCCAGCGCCGGAATCACATGGCCCCCGGTGCCTCCGCCGGCCATCACGAATGTCTGCGGCAAACTCATCCTTCATGTTCACTCACGCTCAACAGCATTCCGAGCGACAGCCAGCGTGCTCAGCAGCGAACTGCCGCCGAAGCTGATCATCGGCAGCGGAAAGCCTTTGGTCGGCGCCATATCCAGCACCACGCTCATGTTGATCAGCGCCTGCACCACGATCGAAACCGTCACTCCCAGCGCCAGGTATTTTCCGAAATCGTCGCGCGCCAGCATGAACAGCCGCGCGCCGCGCCACAGGATCACCAGGAACCCGGCGAGCACCGCCGTCGATCCCCACAAGCCCAGCTCTTCGCCGACCGTGGCGTAAATAAAATCGGTGTGCGCGTCCGGCAGGAACATCAGCTTCTGTTTGCCCTGCATCAATCCCACGCCCAGCACGCCGCCGGTGCCCACCGCGATCTTGCGATTGCCGCGGCTGATAGCTCGCGTCGCGCACGCTGGTCGACCGCTGCACGTAGGCTTGCAGCCAGCCGCTGCGGGTCGATCATTTCGATCTTGCGTGTAGTCCGGATCGACGTAAGCGATCATGCGCCCCAGCCGATAGCCGCGCGAAGCGATGGCCACCACCACCAGCGCCAGCGCCGATCAGCGCCGACGCGCAGCATGTATTTGCGCTTCGAGGCCCGCGACCCAGAACACGATGACCGCCGTGATCACCGGCACCAGCGCCGTGCCCAGATCCGCCACCACCACCATGAAGCCCAGCATCGCCACCGCGACCAGCGCCTGCTGCAGCGTGCGCCGATCGTTGATAACGTGCGCGCGCCGCGCGATGAAATACGCCAGAAATAAAATCAGCGCGGGCTTGGCGAACTCGGACGGCTGAAACGATCCGACGCCCGGCGAGCTTGAACCAGCGGTGCGTGCGCGGATCGGCAAAATACACCAGCACCAGCAACCCCAGCACGATTCCCAATCCGGAAAACGCCCACGCCGGCGTATTCAGCCGCCGGTAATCCATGCGCTTGAAATACATCAGCACCAGAAACGACACGACCGCCCAGCCGATCTGGCGCACCACGAAATAATACGGCGCGACGTGATAGCGCAGCTCCGCCACCGCGCTGGATGCGCTGTAGAGCATCACCAGTCCGAAGCACGACCATCGCGACAATGGTCAGAAACAGGATCCAATCGGTGCTCAATCTAGCCATGTTTCGCCTCCGGCCGCTCTCGGTTAACGCGTTCACCAGCCGCTTGAATTCGCGGCCGCGATGCTCGAAATTTTCGAACTGATCGAAGCTGGCGCAGGCTGGAGCGAGCAGCACCGTATCGCCGCGATTGCGCGCGCGCATGCGCTTCGGCCACCGCGGCCTCGATGCGTGCCCGCAGCGAAACAACGGAACCGCGCCGCGCAATTGGGCCTCGATTTTTTCCGCCGCCGCGCCGATCAACAACGCCGCCGTGCGCCTTCTCTTTCAGCGGACTCGCCAGCAGCCGAATAGTCGCTGTTCTTATCCTTGCCGCCCAGAATCACCCACAGGCCGCCGGCAAACGCCGCGATCGCCTTCAGCGTCGCGTCGACATTGGTGGCTTTCGAATCGTTATACCAGGCGACTCCGTTCAGCTCGCCGTACGAATTCCAGCCGATGCTCGACGCCCGGAAACGTCATCACCGCCGCGCGAATCTGCGCGTGCGTCGCGCCCGCCAGGCTCGCCATCGCCGCCGCGGCCATGGTGTTTTCCAGATTGTGCACGCCGCGCAAGGGAACTTCCGAGGCCGTCATCACGGCGGTTGCCGTTCAGCACGATCTCGCCGCCGTCGAGGCACGCCCCGGGCGAGACCTCGCGCGTCGAGCTGAACCACACCACGGCTCCACGACCGCGCCCCGCGTAGCCCTGGCAGATGGGATCGTCGGCATTCAGCACCGCGAAATCGTCCGCGCGTCTGATTCACGAACAGCCGCGCCTTCGCCTCGGCGTAGCGTTCCAGCGTGTAGTGCCGGTCCAGATGATCGGGCGTGACATTCAGCGCCGCGCCAATGTGCGCGCGAAATGTTTCGGTGGTTTCGAGTTGAAAACTCGAAAGCTCCAGCACGTTCCACTGCCCGGCGCGCGAAGTCTTCACCATCGACGCCGGCGGCGTGCCGATGTTGCCGCCCACCTGCGCCGGGATGCCGCTCTGCTTGCAGGATATGGCCCGTCAGCGCCGTGGTCGTGGTCTTGCCGTTCGAACCCGTGATGCCGATGATCTCGCCCTGCAAGAAACCAGCTCGCCAGTTCCAGATCGCCGATCACGCGCACGCCCCGCGCGCCGGGCATCTTTGAGGACGTCCAGATCGGCGGGAACGCCCGGCGATAGCACGATCAGATCGGCATCCGCGAACGAAGCTTCGCGTCTGCGGCTCGACCGCCGTGCCGCGATCGCTCGGCTTCTGATCCACCGCGCGTACGCTGCGCCTTTCTCGCGCAACAGCTCCACCGCCGCCACGCCGCTGCGCGCCATCCCCACCACCACGACTCTTGCGCCTTCCAGTTTCATCTCAGTTTCAGCGTGGTCAGCGCGAACAGCGCCAGAATCAAGCCCGACGATCCAGAAACGCGCGATTACTTTCGATTCCTGCCATCCCGATCTGCTCGAAGTGATGATGCAGCGGCGCCATCTTGAAAATCCGTTTGCCGCGCAGCTTGAAACTGCCCACCTGCAAAATCACCGACAACGCCTCGATCACATACACGCCGCCGATGAACAGCAGCAGGATCTCCTGCTTCAGCAGCACCGCGACCACGCCCAACCCGCCGCCCAGCGCCAGCGATCCTACGTCGCCCATGAAAATTTCCGCCGGATGCGCGTTGTACCAAAGGAAACCCAGCGACGCGCCGGTCATCGCGCCGCAAAAAATGGTCAGCTCGCTCGCGCCCGGCGTGCGCGCCAATTCCAGGTAGCGCGCGAAATCCGCATTGCCGCTCAGAAACGACAGCACCGTCATCGCGCCCGCCGCGATGATCATCAGTCCGATCGCCAGCCCGTCCAGCCCGTCGGTCAGATTCACCGCGTTCGACGAGCCCACCAGCACCAGCATCAGAAACCCGAAGAATGCCGACGAACGCCAGCGGATAGGTCCAGCGGATTGTGCAGCCATGCGCGATATCAGCAGGTCCGGCTTGAAATTCTTGACGAACGGCACGTTCATGCTGGTGGAGTATGCGCCGCGCGCGTTCATCGCCAGCAGCAGCACGCCGATCAGCAGCGCCGCCAGGACTTCCAGCGCCAGCTTCCAGCGCGCCGTCAGGCCCAGATTTCGCTTGTTGCGCGATCTTGGTGTAATCGTCCAGGAATCCCACCGCGCCGAAACTGACCAGGCCCGCCAGCGCCACCCACACCGCGGGCACGCGCAGATTGGCCCACAGCAGCGTCGGCACCACGATCGACACGCAGATCAGCAAACCGCCCATGGTCGGCGTGCCCGGCCTTCTTGTGGTGCGATTGCGGCCCGTCTTCGCGAATGTGCTGGCCGATCTGAAATTCGCGCAAGCGCGCGATCAGCCACGGGCCCAGCAGCGATCGACAGCAGCAGCGCCGTCAGTGCTCGCCATACCCGTGCGAAACGTCGAGTATTGAAACACCCGGAACGGCGAATAGAGATGGAACAGTTTTTCGTAAGAACAGCCAGTAGAACATTCGGCTCAGTTCCCGGCCTTCGGTCAGGAACTCTTCCAGCGCGCGTTCGACGTGCACGCCGCGCGAGCCCTTGAACAGGATGGCGTCGCCCGGCTGCGCCAGCGTGCGCACCAGCCGTCCCGCTTCTGCCGGGTCGTCGAAAAAAAACGCGGCGTCGGCCCTTAGGCCGGCACGCTTGGCTGCGTCCACCATGTAGCAGGCCGCGCCGCGTATTCCAACGAGCACATCAATACCGCACACCGCGGCGTAGTTGCCTACGTCGCGATGCAAGGGCTCGGCCCAGCGGCCGAGTTCGAGCATCTCCCCCAGAACCGCGATCCGCCGCCGCGCCGGCGTGTCGCGCAACACCTCCAGCATGGCCCGCACCGCATCTGGATTGGAGTTGTAGCAATCGTTAAAAATCAGGACGCCGTTGTGCTGCGAAGCGTCTCGCCGCGCATCTTTCCCGGCGTCAATTGTCGAACCGTTTCGCTCAGCCGCTCCGGCGCGATCCCATACACGCCCGCCACCGCGATCCCCGCCAGCAGATTCGACACGCTGTGGCGGCCGGTCAGCGCGCTCTCAAAATGCACCGCGCCCGACGCGGAAGCGCACGCCCGGAGATCCGTCGCCGCGCGAGTACTCGACATCTTCGGCGCGCACCTGCGCGGCCGGCGATTGGCCGTAGAGAATGCGTGCGGCCCGCGATGTGCCGCCGCAAACGCCGCCACACGCGCATCGTCGGCATTCAGCACCGCCGTGCCGCGATCGCTCAGCGCCTCCACCAGCTCCCGCTTGGCCGCCGCGATGCCCTCGATGGATTCGAAATTTTCGATGTGCGCGTAGCCCACGTTGGTCACCACGCCCACGTCGGGACGCGCGATCGCGGCCAGCTCGCGAATCTCCCCGGCGTGATTCATCCCCATCTCGAGCACCGCCACGCGCGCCGTTTCCTCCAGGCGCAGCAGCGACAGCGGCAGCCCCACGTGATTATTCAGGTTGCCTTGATTCTTCGCCGTCGCCATTTCCGTTGCCAACATCTCCGCGATCACATCCTTCGTGGTGGTCTTGCCGGCGCTGCCGGTCACCGCTACCACGTCTCCCCGCCATTCACGCCGCGCCCACGCCGCCAGTTCCTGCAGCGCCCGCAGCGAATCGTCCACGCGCAGCAGCGGGCCGCCGTCGACACTCTCTTCCACCACCGCGGCCACCGCGCCTTTTTCGAACACCTCGGCGACGTGCGCATGCCCGTCATTGACCGGACCTCGCAGCGCGAAGAACAGATCGCCGGGCTGCAACGTGCGCGAATCGACCGACCAGCCCGTGACCATCGCATCCGGATTGGCAGGCAGACTCACGCCCAGCGCGTCCGCCACCGCTCGCAGGGAAAACTTCATCTCTCGTGCTCATACCCCATGCTTCTTATAACCCAGAGATCGCAAAACCTGCCGCGCCGTTTCGCGGTCGTCAAAATCAATGGTCCGGTCCTTCAAAATCTGGTACGTCTCATGACCTTTGCCGGCCAGCAGCACCACGTCGCCGGCTCTGGCTTCGCCCAGCGCGCGGGCGATAGCCTTGGCGCGATCCGGCTCGGCGACCATGCGGCGTGTCGAAGCGCCGCAAGCCCACCATCACGTCGTTCATGATGTCGAGCGGATCTTCGGAGCGCGGATTATCCGACGTCAGCACCACGAAATCGCTGGCCTCGGCCGCGGCCATCCCCATCAGCGGACGTTTGGTGCGATCCCGGTCGCCGCCGCATCCGAACAGCGTGATGACGCGGCCCTGGCCTGCCAACTCACGACTTACCTGGATCACATTGCGCAGCGCATCGTCGGTATGCGCGTAATCCACCACCACTAGAAAAGGCTGCCCGCCGTCAACCCGCTCGAAGCGTCCCGGAACCGGCGGACACATCCGAATGCCCTCGGCGATCGCGGCCAGATCCATGCCGTAGCTGAGCCCGACACCCACCGCCGCCAGGATGTTCGACACGTTGATGCGCCCGACCAAAGAAGACTCGATGGCTTGACGCTGTCCCTGATAGACGGCATCGAAGTGCAACCCATCGAAGCCTGAGCGTATATTTTCGGCGCGCAGATCAGCGCCCTCCGCCATCCCGTACCAGATCACGCGCGCGTCGCCCGGCGGCAGCATGCTCTCACTCGCGGGATCGTCGGCATTCAGAATCGCCCACTCGCGGCGCGGGCCCTTCGTCCGGCGAGAACAGCAGCCGCTTGGCCGCGGCGTACTCCTCCATCGTCTGATGAAAATCCAGATGATCCCGCGTCAGATTGGTGAACACCGCCGTATGGAAGCGCATGCCGTAAACCCGCGCCAGCGCCAGGCCGTGCGAGGAAACTTCCATGGTGAGGTAGCGTCCGCCGCGCTGCTCCAGCTCGGCCGCCAGCCGGATGACATCCAGCGATTCGGGAGTGGTGTTGGGCGCCTTGCGAATTTCGTCGCCGATGCGATATTCGATGGTCCCGATCATTGCCGTAAGCGCCGCAGGGTCCCCGCCCTCCGCAAAATCGCATCGGTCAGATATGCGGTCGTGGTCTTGCCGTTGGTGCCCGTGATGCCGGTGAACTGGACCCGTTCATCCGGCTGCGCATAAAAATTTCGCGCGGCGACTGGCCAGCGCCTTGCGGCCGTGCTCCACTTCAATCCATGGAATCGCGAGGGGAATCGCGGGGGAATCGCGGAACTCGCCAGGTCTTCGCTCCGCGGCAGTTCGCTCACTACCGCGCACGCACCTCTGGCCTCCGCCTCCCGTGCAAACTGGCGTCCGTCAACGCGCGCTCCTGCAAACGCAAAAAACAAGGTATCCTTTTCCACTTTGCGCGAATCGTATTCCAGACCCTCGACCTTCATCTCCGCCCACTCGCGCGGCAGCGCCCCGCGCAGCCGCACGCCCTTCAAGACCCCGGCCAAAGTCATCTGCGTGGGGGCCATGAGGGCGCTTCAATCCTTCACCGCGTAAGTTGCACGTGGACACGGCTCCCGGGCGCGAGTATGGATCCGGGCGGCGGATCCTGCGCCCGCGCCATCCCGTCTCCCTGCACCTCGATCGGAAGCCCCGTGGCCGCCGATTCCTCCAGCACCGCGCGCAGCGTCAGACCGCGAAGATCCGGCACCTTCGGCCCGATCCCTTTTTGCGCGCTCAAAAAAGGCCGCCGGTCCGGGGACGTCCCGAAGGAAATCCCCGGAGGGGCCTCAACTGCCGAAGCAGATGAAACCCCCGAAGCCGGCGGCGTAGTGACGGAGGATACAACTCCAGAGCGCACAGCCCGCGGCGCGTAAACTGCGGTGACGTGCGCGATCTCAAGACTGTGCGGAATATCGATGGCCGGCGCGGCCGCGAGTTCCAGCGGAGCAGCGCCCAGGCCGGCGATTGCCAAATCGTTTTCATCCCGTTTGCCGTTTTTCGCCAAGCGCGGGCTGGTGTCCGGCAGATCTTTGGGAACGTCCAGCATCCGCAGCGCCGACGTGGCCACCGCGCGGAATACCGGCGCGGCCACCACACCTCCATAGCCCGCGCCGCCGCCCGACGTTCCCACCAGCGTCACCGCAATCACGATCTGCGGATTGGATACTGGCGCGAAACCCAGAAAACTTGCGTTGTAGTGGTGCGTGTAGGCTTTCGCTTTGAAATCGTAAATCTGCGCCGAGCCAGTCTTGCCGCCCGAGGTATAGCCGCGCAGGATGGCCTGCTTGCCGGTACCGTGCAGCACCACGCCTTCCATCATCTGGCGCATCTTGATGGCAGTCTCCGGCCGGATCACGCGCTCCGGCTTCTCGGGCACGGTGCGCTCTTCCACTCCGCCGGGCTTTTGCCGCGCCAGGATCAAGCGGGGTTTCACGCGCATGCCGCCGTTGGCGATGATGGCGCCGGCCAGCGCCAGTTGAATCGACGTCGCGCCCACTTCGTGCCCCATGGCAACCGATCCAATCGAGGTCGCCTCCCACTGGCTCACGCGGCGCAACATACCCGCCGATTCCCCCGGCAGCTCGATGCCGGTCTTGCGCCCAAAACCGAATTTGCGCACGTATTCGTAAAGGTTCTTCTCGCCCACTTTCAAGCCGATATTGATCGCGCCGATGTTGCTCGAATTCGCCAGCACATCCGCCATGCTGAGCGACGAGTACCGGTTGTGATCGTGAATCACGCGCCCGAATAGGTTGATGGTGCCGTTGCCGCAGTTTATAATCGAGTCCGGCGTCAGATTGGTGGTTTCGAGCGCCGCCGCGAGCGTCACCACCTTGAACACGCTGCCGGGCTCGAACGGAGTCGCCACCGCCAGATTGCTGCGCGCACCGGGCATCTCCTTCTCGCCAGTCTGGGGTCCATTGGGATCGTAAGCCGGATAGTTGGCCATCGCCAGGATGTCGCCGGTATAAGGATTGAGCACCACGATCGAGCCGGTCTTCGCGCTGGTCTTGGCTACCGCCGCTGCCAGCGACTTCTCGGCCTCGTACTGCAGATTCGGATCCAGCGTGAGCGTCAGGTTGGTGCCCGGCTCCGGCGGCCGCGAAACGACGGAGTCATAAGCGTTCTGCCGTACGTCGTTATAAACCTTCGCCAGGCCCGGCCGTCCCGATAGCTCATCGTCGAAACTCATCTCGACGCCGCCGTTGCCATGCTCGATAACGTCATCGGGATCGACAATGCCGGTCGAACCCAGCACATGCGAAGCCAGCTCCCCGTGCGGATAGAAGCGCCGCATCTCAGGGCGAAATTCCACCCAATCCAGATGCAGGCTGCGCACCCGATCGGCTTCTTCCGCGGAGACCTTGCGCTTTACCCACAGGAATCCGTTGTTGCGAATCTTGGCCATGGCAATGCGGTTGTAGAGCGCGGTCCGCTTCAGGTCCAGGACTCGCGAGAGCAGATCCGCGGCCACGCCCGCATCCGGAATCTTCAGGGGATTGATGCAGATGGATTCGGCCGGCAGCGTTTTGGCCAGGGGCTGGCCGGTGCGGTCGAAAATGGTGCCGCGCGGGGCTTCGATCTCCACCGTCTTCTGTTGCTGCTGTTCGGCGAGCTTCACCAGTTCATCATGATGCACCACTTGCAGCCAGATGAGCTTGCAGAAAACGGCGCCCGCCCACACCAACAACAACCGCAGCAGCCACCGCAGCCGCCGGGTAGATAGAGTTTCCGGCATGACTTCCCCTTGAGCGTGCGCCTACCGCTTCTGATTCAGCGCCAGCGAAGAGCCGTCCTTGGAATCCAGGTAAACCACTTTCTCCGGCTCCGGATCGATAAATTGCTGCTGGCGCGCCAACTGTTCCATGCGCGCCGGCGAAACCAGCTTCGCTTCCTGCAGTTCCAGCGACGCCTGCTCGCCCGCCAGCCGCTGGGCTTCGCTGCGCAGGGACTGGATCTGGTAACCCGCCAGCAATCCGTAGGCGCTCGGCAGCAGCACGCCGATCAGCAGCAGCGCGGCCGCGCCCACTGAGCCGATCATTTTCCAGCAAACTCCCCCGGCCTGCGGATCGGTCTGCCGCACCACGCGGCTGTTGTCGATGCGCTTCACGAAGAAGTAGATGTCCTCATTGGCGAAGGCGCGCACCGGTACCGCGCGGGCGGCGCGATGCGCTCCGGACGAGGTCGCAGACCGCACCGCTTCTCCGGTGAAGATTCTGCTGCAGACTGTTGCTAGAGTTGCCATGTTCCCGTTTCCTCTCCTGCTTGCGGGTCAACCCTCAGCCCCAGGCACTGGAGGAGGAGAGTGCCTGTGGCTGAACGCTGCCCGCTTGTTCCCGTCAAATAATTTCCACCGCGCACAACGCAGTCGCTGCGCGCTTTCAAACGATTTCCACCGCGCACGACGCAGTTGCTGTGCGCTCCCTCAAACGATTTCCACCGCGCGTAACTTCGCCGACCGCGACGGCGGGTTGTCCCGGACTTCTTCGTCGCTGGGCCGCACCACGTGGCGCGTGAGAATGTTCACTCGCCCGTCCTTGGCCAGCGCCTGAAAACTCTGTTTGACCTTGCGGTCCTCGAGAGACATGAACGTGAGCAGCACCGCTCGTCCGCCTGGCTTCACCAGCCTTGGGATAGCGGCCAGCAGCGCGTCCAGTTCCTCGTTTTCCTGATTCACCGCGATGCGCAGCGCCATGAAGGTCTGCGTGGCGGGATGCAATTTGCCCGTACGGGGCACGGCACTCTCGATCAGCTTGGCCAACTGACCGGTCGTTTTGATCGGCCGTGCCCGCACGATTGCTCTGGCTATTCTCCGGCTCCTCCTTTCCTCGCCTAACTGAAAGATCAAGTCGGCGAGCTGCTTTTCCGCTTCGTAGTTGACGATGTCGGCCGCCGTCTGCCCCTGGCTGCGATCCATGCGCATGTCCAGCGGCCCATCGGCCATCAGGGAGAAGCCCCTTTCTCCCTCCGTCAACTGATATCTCGATACGCCCAGGTCCGCCAGCAGCCCGTCCACTTGCGTGAGCCCCTCGGCCGCCAGCGCCTGCCCCACCAAAGAAAAGGAAACGTTGTGAAATCGAATGCGCGATGCGCAGTCCGCGGTATTCGCTTGCGCGCGCGCCAGGCTCTCCGCATCGCGGTCGCACGCCAGGACCAAGCCCCCGCTTGACAATGAGCAAGCTGCCGTGCGATGGCCCCGGCGTGTCCTCCCATACCCGCGGTTGCGTCCAGATAAACTCCGTCCGGCCGGATTGCCAGATACTCCAGGCACTCGCGCAACATGACCGGTACGTGCATACATGGCCGCTACTTCAATCCCTTCTTCTCGAGAGTCTTCACCTTCTCGGGCAAATTCGCCATGGCGCGATTGAGGCGCTCCTCATGGACGCCCTTGCTGGACACGTTGATGCGGCCGTTGTAGCAATCCAGCCAGACCGGCTGCGATTCGATCTCGATCACGCGCCGCAGCGCCGCCGGCATCAGCACGCGGCCCTGCGCGTCGATCTCCGAATCGCCGCCATAAACTTTGGCGATGTAGGCCACGTCCTCGGCGGTCTCGGCCAGGTCGCCCGCGTCCGCGAATAAATTTTCATTGGCTTTCCACACCGAAATCGGGTAAATTCTAGCTAGCTGGCGATCCAGCGTGGTGATGAAAACTTTGTCGACGCCCAGCTTTTTTAAGGTATTCGAGGAATTCGGACGGCAGCTTGAGGCGGCCTTTGTCGTCGACCCGCGCCTGGGCAATCGAGTGCGGCGGCTCCACTGGAACCGCTCCGCCGACGCCATTTCCAACCACTTGTTCAGCCACTTGACACCACTACGGACCACTTCAGTCCACTCAGTGTAAACCAAGGTTCTGGAACTTAGCAAGCATTTTGTTGCAGTGGTTGAACTTACGCCGTTTGTTCGCCTATGGCTACCTTACCCCGCTGGCGACCCGTGCGGCTAGGAATTCGTCGCCGGCGTGCCAGGTGGGAAGCTTCGGCAAGTTGGCGGCTTCGCGGTTGATCAGAAATCCGAAGCGAGCGTAAAGCTCCATGCCGGAGAAATCCCAATTGTCGTGATACTCATCGGACGGCTGGTGGTAATGGGCTTCATTGTATTCGTCGGCGAGCCGGTTGCCGGTGCCGGGTGGCTTGCCCAGCAAGTCGTGGCCGGCGTCGATCGAGAACGACGGGATGCCGACGCGCGCAAACGAAAAATGATCGGAGCGATAATAGGTGCCGGCCAGCGGGCGTGGATCCGGAGAGATGGTGAGATGGAAGCGCCGCGCCGCCTCCTCGACTAGCGGAAAAATAGTGGTGCGTTCGGCGCCATTGACCTGCACATCGCTGGTTCGGCCGAGCGGCGGCAATGAATCGTAGTTGAGCGCCAGGGCGGTTTTGCCCGCGGGAATTACCGGATGCTGTCCATAATATTCCGAGCCCAGCAGCCCGGCTTCTTCCGCGGCCACCGAGATGAACAGCGCGGAGCGGCGCGGTTTCTGCGGCAGCGCGGCCCACGCGCGCGCCAGTTCCAGTAGGATTCCGCAGCCGGTGGCGTTATCCTGCGCGCCGTTATAAATCGCGTCGCCGCGAATCGGCTTCGCCCATGCCCAGGTGATCCCAGTGCGCGCTGAACATCACGGCTTCGTTCTTCAGCTGCGGATCGCTGCCCTCCACTTCGCCGATGACGTTGCGCGTCCGAATTTCGCGGATTTTTGCGGAGGCGTGCACGCGGAAGCGCAGCGGCAGCGGCTTGGCCCGGAAGCCCCGCGTATCCGCCAGCTTCGAGCCACTGCGTCCGCGGTAGTGTTTTGGGTGGCCGCGATGCGCTCGCCGGCCTCCTTCGTAACCCAGCCGGCGAATCCGACGGCGGGAGTTCCCGGCGCGAGTTTCATCTCCAGTTCTTCTTTCGACCAGGACGACCGCACCACATTCCATCCATAGCTGGCCGTCGGCGTGGTGTGAATGATGATGGCGCCGATCGCGCCGTGGCGCGCGGCTTCTTCGAATTTATAGGTCCAGCGCCCATAGTAAGTGAGCGCCTCGCCGTTGAAAAATCTTGGGATCGTGGGAAGGCGGCTCGCCCGGTGAACAACACCACCACTTTGCCGTGCACGTCGACGCCCTGGTAGTCGTCCCACTGGTATTCCGGCGCGACGATGCCATGGCCCACGAACACGGCGTCGGCATCGAACGTCGACGGTGGGTTTCTGCTGGAAGGTGACTCCGACGAAATCGTCCAGCCAGCGGAAGGGAAGGGTGACGCCGCCCGCGGTCACGCTCAGTGCCGTAGTGGGCTGCGGATCGGCGCCGACCAGCGTGAAGTTCTGGAAATAGGTTCCGTTATCGCCGGCGGGCTTCAGTCCGTCCAGCGCAAACTCGGTGGCGATATATTCGCTTGCGAGATCGCCGCCCCGCGCGCCGACCCCGCGGCCTTCGAGCAAATCGCTGGCCAGAAATTTCACGTGCGCGCGTATGCGCTCGCCCGAGATGCCGCTGGTCTCGGCTAGCGTGACTTGGGCCGGAGTGATCTGGACCCATGCGGCGAACGCCGCGAGGAGTGAAAGTAGGAAGAGCGCACGCTTCATGCAGGCATGATAACAAGCGATCGGCACTGCGCGGCCACGCTGGGTGGCTGCACGGGCGGCGGGGCGAATTCCGCAGTGCGCTCAGGTTTTAGATTTTGCGTTCGCCCTGCGCGCAGCGGCCCAACGTTTGCTTTGCGCGGCGGCCATGCGCTCGCGCGCCTCTGCACTTACCGGACGGCGCTTCGAAGGCACGCCTACCGGGCGCCCGCGCTTGCCTCGCTGGTGAGCCAGCCGGTCGAAGATAGCGATCGCTTCGTCGAGTTGCGCTTTGTACGCCCGAAGATCCGACAGAACTTTAGCAACATCCATAGCTCATTTCAGTATTTGGCATCCGGAGTGTGGAAGCAAGTGCCGTGTTTTAGGAAAGTGTTTTGGAGCAATGCCTATACTTGAGGGAATGAAGATCGTGATCGACACCGCCGCGCAAACTTTAACGCAAGTAAGCGGCGCCGCGGAAAACACTGTCGGCCTGTATACCAAAGAGGCCTTCGAGGCGCTTTCGCTCGCATGGGTGCGCGTCGGCTGGAGCCTGCAGTACTATCACAATTTCACCTGGTTCGGCCTGCCTGTTTTGCAGCTTCCTGAAGACTTGCTGCGATTACAGGAAGTGATCTACGCGCTGCGCCCCGCCGTGATCGTCGAGACCGGAGTGTATCAGGGCGGCTCCTTGCTATTCCACGCGTCTTTGCTCGCCGCGATCGGTACAGACAAAGGGATCGGCGAAGGCAAAGTGATCGGCGTCGACCGCGAGATCCCGCTGCCCACGCGCGACGCGTTATGCCGCCATCCGCTGGCAGCGCGCATCTCGTTGCTCGAAGGCGACTCCACCGATCCGAAGATCGTCGCGCAGGTCACGGAGCATGATCGGATCCGCGGGTCCGGTGCTGGTGATTCTTGACTCCGGCCATACGCGCGATCATGTCGCGCGCGAACTCGAAAGCTACGCGCCGCTGGTCACTATGGGATCGTATATCGTGGCGACCGACGGCATCATGAAAGATATCGCGGACGTGCCGCGCGCGCTGCCCGAATGGAAGACCGACAACCCTTTCGAAGCCGCGAATGATTTTGCGGCGCGGCATCCCGAGTTTCGCCAGCAACCGCCGGCCTGGCTCGCGCAGCATGGCCCTCTTACTGAAAACGTTACCTATTGGCCCGGGGCCTGGCTCCAGCGCGTAAAGTAAGGCTGAAGCCAAACCTGAATCCCAAGGCCCAAGAAAGATCGGAGAGACTTCGCAGCCTATGTATGGGATTCTCTCTAGATTCTTAGTGACGCGAAAATTCGACTACTACAAAGTCGTTCACGTGTTCCGTGCGGGCCCGATACCCCTGGCCCTCCATATATTTGGTCATCCACGGCCCGAGCCCGGAATCGGATTCCGCCAGAAGGAAGATTAGGGGTTGCGCGCTCAGCTTTGCGGTTTTCTCCTCGATGAAACGTTCGACGTCGGGGGAAAACTGGTAGGGCAGAGGAATCACCGGATTCGCAATCGGATAGGCGGCGAACGGCGCAAACAGCGGACTATTCTTGGGGTCCTCAGTCTTCCAGTTGCCGAACACGGCGTGGGCGAAGCCACTGGCGGCGAACACAGGCGCGTTCGAAGACTTCTGGGCCAGCAATGCCATTGGCTCGCGCCAACTGCTAGGCGATTCGCGGAATGCAGACACCAGCATGGCTGGATGCAGCACGCTGCCGGCGAAAATCGCGAGCATGCAAATAGTCCGTGCCTGCAAGTTCCGGATTCCGCAGACGGCCCAAGTAATGATCAGGACGATCGCCGGCAGCGTGAACAACAGATACCGGCTGGTGAACATGGTCTTCGAGGTGAATCGGGACACCAGGAAGAACAGCGTCGGAGCCGCCAGCAGCCACGCGGTTAGCAGCCAGGCGATGGGTCTAGGGAGGGGGATCGGGCTCCATTTCAGCTTGCGTATAGGCACCATGAGCAGCACCAGGGCCGCGCCCAACGCGAGTCCCAACAGAAGAGTCGGCGGAAAAACCAGTTGGAACCATTGCCCGATCTCTGGCGGAGCCGCCTGGAAGTCCACTTTCTGTCGCGCGGTGTTGCGGAGGCTACCCAGGATCAAGATCAGGCTCAAGGGCACCGCTGCGGCGATCGTGAGCGGCAGGCTCCAGCGCACGCGAATCCCGCACCAGGCGCTCAAGAGCAGATATGCCGCTTGAATCAGCAGGATAAATCCAAATAAATAGTGGAAGTGCACGGTGAGAATCGACGCTAGCAAACATAGAGCGGCGTTCTTCTTTCCGCCCTCTCGCTGCCATTCGAGCAAATACCGGAAGCTAACCAGGGAAGCGGTCAAAGCCAGCCCGTAGGACCTGGCATTTGTGGCGAAGGACATCACGTCCGGGGCACAGACGAAGGGCACCAGTGCATACCATCCAGCATCCTTCGAGATCAATAACTCGCCTAGCCGTTTCACCTGCCACAAAGCAATTGCCACGGCCAGAACAGAGGGGATTCGCAACACCGCTTCCTGCCATTGGCCATGCACGACGAAGAAAGATTCCAGGACCGAGTAAAGGATCGACTGACCCGGCCAATTCCACGTGCGCTCGATGGCAGCACGCCAGCCGTCCGATGACATCCAGTAGGTTGCGCACTCGTCAATCCAGAAGCCCCAGCGCAGCCGTGGCAGCCAACCGATCAGAACTGCCAGACATGTCATTACCAGGATCGCCGTGCGCGGAACCGCGACAGAATCCTGCTCGTCCGCCGCTGCGGGACGGACTTCGGGCGGGACTAGTGCTAGATCGCTCACATGAAATAACTTCGGCCCTCTCCCGGAATTCTTTACGGAGCGGGTTTAAATGCTCCAGCGGGTGCTGCCGGCCTTGATTTCAGCCGATATGCGTCTAGCAGAGGTATTCCAATTCTCGGTTTTAGTCTACTTTCGAAATCGTACTCTCTTGCGCGGAGTTCAGGGTTCCTGAGCACGGCCATGGGGCGGGAGCTTTTTCTCAGTTCCTATTTCGCTTATAAGGGCCGCTTGGAGGATCCCTACGCGGCGCTGATCCAGAGCATGCCGGAACTCTTTCGCGGGGGACACATCCTGGATGTGGGAGCTAACGTCGGATATTGCTCGGTGCTCTTCGCGGGCGCGGCCGATGCCGGGCAAAAGGTCTACGGCTTCGAACCCGAACCGTTCAACTTTGCGTTGCTCGAACACGTGCTACGTCAGAGAGGGTTGGATGGCAGAGTGGTTGCCACACGGGCTGCTGTGGGAGCTGAGAATGGCACTCTGCGGCTGTGGCTAAATCCCCGGCATCACGGTGACCACCGGATTGCCACCGATGCCCTGGGGGGCGACACCCGTGTGGGCGAAATCGTGGAGGTGCCCGTGCTCGCGATCGATTCCTTTGTCGAACGTGAAGGCATTCATCCAGTACGGTTCATCAAGATAGACGTGCAAGGTTACGAGCCTGCGGTATGCGAGGGGATGAGCCGTACGCTCGCGGCCAATCCAGAGTGCATGGTGTCGCTCGAATACATGCCCGCGGCGCTACGTGAGCAGGGTTACGATCCCGAAAAACTAGTTGAATGGTTTGAGTCTCGCGGGTACGTTGCGCATTCCGTTCTGCATGGCGGCAGGCTGATGCCCGGAGTTCCTAAGAGCCTGCAGGAGGACGAATGGGTGGACCTGCTTTTCGCCCGAAGGGCTCTCGCGTGAACTGCCCATGAGCGCATTCCTCCGCCGGGCTCTGGCCCATCCCCTGACGATCGACCCGGATTTACACCTCGATAATCCTGAAACCACCGACCTTCACAGAACAATTATCCGGAGCAAACCATTTCTCAAGAGTATTTATGAGGAATGGTACCGGCTCCTGGCGCAATGGTTGCCCGGCGGCTGTGCTCCGGTAGTAGAGCTAGGGTCCGGAGCTGGATTCGCGGGGGAGTTCCTGCCGGGCTTGATCACTTCGGAAGTGTGCTTCTTCCCAAATGTTCAAATCGTTTTCGACGGTCAAGCGATGCCGTTCCGCAATGCCAGCTTGCGTGGCGTCACCATGGTCAACGTCCTCCACCACGTGCCTGACGTGCGCCGGCTGTTTGAGGAAGCATCGCGGTGCCTGAAGCCGGGAGGCCGAGTGGTGGCGATCGAGCCTTGGGTCTCCAGTTGGTCGCGCATCGTTTACACCCATCTGCATCATGAGCCGTTCGATGCCAGCAGCGAGGAGTGGACGTTCCCCAAAGGCGGCCGGTTGTCGGCGGCCAACGGCGCGCTTCCCTGGATTGTGTTCGAGCGCGACCGGCAGCGCTGGGAGGCGGAGTTCCCCAATCTGCAAGTCAAGCTGATCCGGGGCATTATGCCTTTTCGCTATCTGGTCTCGGGAGGAATCGCCACGCGCAACCTGATGCCTTCTTTCTTCTTCCCCTTCTGGCGCGGAGTCGAGCGGCTCCTCGATCCGTTCATGAGCCGTCTGGCAATGTTCGCTCTGATCGTCATCGAACGCCGTTAAGTGGTTTGCGGTCCTAAAGTTATCAATAAAAAGCGACGATATATTCCTATCCGGGAAGTGGCCCCGGCGCCCACTCGGAAAAGGACCCCTTGAAGACTTCATACCAAAGCGCGGTCAGAGAACTTCAATCAGCGATTGCGAAGCCGGTGGAGGGCGAAAGAGCGGCCAAGTTCGCCGCCTACACCGATGAGCGCCGGCGCTATTGGACCAAGTTCGCAAAGACGCTGCCGCGATGGGAGCGATATCGAGCCGGGTACCAAAAGCGGCTGGTCGAGATCTACTCGTTCCTTATCCCACAGGGGATGCGCGTGCTCGAGATCGGCTGTGGACGCGGAGATTTGCTAGCCGCGCTGAAGCCCTCCTACGGAGTTGGCGTCGACTTTTGCCGCGCCATGCTCGACCTGGGTCATCAACACAATCCCGGTTTGAATTTTGTGGAAGCAGATGCGCACACCTTCGACCTGGGTGAAACGTTCGACTACATCATCTGCACGGACCTGGTCAACGATCTGTGGGATATCCAACAGGTGATGGAGCGGATCGCTCGCCATTGCCATCCCGGAACCCGCGTGATCTTGAACGCCTATAGCCGGCTCTGGGAAATCCCGCGCCGCATGGCGGAAGCGGCAGGAATCGCCAAGCGATTGCTGACGCAGAACTGGGTGGTGGCAGAAGATCTGAGCAATTTACTGTACCTCTCGAACCTGGAACTGATCCGCCAAACCCAGGAGATCCTCTGGCCTTTCCGGACTCCCGGGCTCAACGGGCTGGCCAACCGGTATTTGGTGAAGCTCACGCCTTTCCGATGGCTGGCGATGTCGAACGTCCTCATCGCGCGGCCCAAGGCGGCGCCAGTCCGGCAGGAGCCTATCGTCACTGTCGTGGTGCCCGCTCGGAATGAGGAGGGAAATATTCCCCAGATTGTCGACCGGGTTCCTCAAATGGGCGCCGGGACCGAGTTGATTTTCGTGGAGGGAAACTCTACCGACGACACTTGGGGCGCGATTCAACGCGAACTCGCACGCCGCCCGGGAGTGTGGGCCAAGGCGTTCAAACAATCCGGAAAAGGCAAAGGCGACGCTGTCCGCAAAGGGTTTCAGGAAGCCAGTGGCGAGGTCTTGATGATCCTCGATGCCGACCTCACGGTGGCGCCTGAGGACCTGCCCCGCTTCTACCAAGCCTGGCGCTCCGGACATGCCGAATTTGTCAATGGCGTCCGCCTGGTCTACCCCATGGAAGATCGGGCGATGCGGTTCTTCAACCACCTGGGCAACAAGTTCTTTAGCCTTGCATTCAGCTGGCTGCTCGGCCAGAACATCAAGGATTCGCTGTGTGGCACCAAGGTGCTGAGTAAGCAGCACTATCGAATGATTGCCGCGAACCGGTCGTACTTCGGTGAAATCGATCCCTTTGGAGATTTCGACCTGCTGTTTGGAGCCGCCAAGTACAACCTGAAGATCGTCGACCTGCCCGTGAGATACCAGGAGCGCGTGTGGGGCGAAACCAACATCCGGCGCTGGAGCCACGGCATGTTGCTGCTGAGGATGATTATCAAGGCGAACAGGAAATTGAAGTTTGTTTGATAATCCTGCGTGCTCGCGGCCAAGTGACAGGACGTGGTTCATTCCGCATACCGCTGGGTTCCTGACATAATGTAGGCGGCTATGGCTGCGTGGCTGGAATCGCCCGACCACCTTATCGTCGACCTGCGAAACATCTCGGCGGCGGACATGGCGCCTCTGCTGGATGAAGAGACGGTGGCGTGGAGGGCGGCGCTCGATTGGGACTTCGAGCCCTCGGCTGAATTGGTGCGGCGCTTCGTGGGGATGCAGGCGCTGAACGGGTTCGCGCTGCTTGAGGGCGAGCGCACCATCGGCTATTCCTACTACATTCGGGAAGAAAAGAAGGGCCTGATCGGCGACTTGTATGTGTGTGAACGCGAGCGCACCGCCGAACGCGAGAATGCGCTGATCGAGGCAACTCTCGAAGCCTTGTGGCGCTCCCCCGGCGTGCGCCGCGTGGAAGCGCAATTGCTGCTACTCGATTCGCCGCTCAAGCGCAAGGTGCCGTTCGCATCGCGGTTCAAGCCGTACCCCCGCCGGTTCCTGGAGGCGCCCGCGAGGCAGGCTCTGGCGCTTGAAGCGCGCGAGCCGGAAGGCATCGCGATCGCGCCCTGGACGGAAGCGCAGCAGGACGATTCGGCGCGGCTGGTGGCGGCATCGTATCGCGGCCACATCGACAGCGAGATCAATGACCAGTACCGTTCGCCTAGCGGGTCGCGGCGGTTCTTGAGCAACATCGTGCAGTATCCCGGATGCGGAACCTTCTTCCCGCCGGCGTCGTTCGCGGCGGTGGCATCGAATGGGGCTAAGGGCGAGCTATGCGGTATTTCGCTAGCGAGCCTGGTGGCGAGTGAGACGGGACACATCACGCAGATCTGCGTGGCGCCGTCGCAGCGCGGCAAAGGCGTTGGATACGCGCTGCTGCGGCGCTCCATGCTGGCGCTGGCGGCGCACGGGTGCCGCACCGTGGGCTTGACCGTGACGTCGGAGAATACCAGCGCTATCCGCCTCTATGAACAAATGGGCTTTACCGACCGGCGGGACTTCGCGGCCTACGTTTGGGATTCGTGATGATGCTTTCCTTCAAATTCTAAATTCGGAGCGCTCCTGGCTGGTTTGTAACCCTTTCCAACCAGGGATGACGTTATGGCTCGCCACAACCACCACACTGATTTGTGCGTCCGGCGGGGTAGCTGCAGGCTTCCGCCGAGCGCGGCCGGGTTACCCAGTGGGAGGCGCCGACTCTTACGGGACTAAGATGCGGCAGGCTCGCCGCGCCGGGATGCGAGTGAAAGCGCGAAGTTGAAGCAGCGGCTGAAGAAACCGCCGGGTGCAATGTCGTGACCGCAATGATGTGACCGCAATGATGCCACCGCAATTCGCTTCCGCCTCGGGGCGCCTGTTACCCTAAGAAGAACTCACTATGGCGTGGTTTTCGCGGGAACGTTCGGGGGCAGAGGGGGCGGGGGAAGGCGAAAAGCGCGTCCGCACCGAGGGTTTGTGGCTCAAGTGCGAGGGCTGCAGCCAGATCATCTGGAAGAAAGCTCTGGAAGAGAACGGGCAGGTCTGCCCGCAATGCGATCATCATTTTCGGGTTGATGCCCGCGCCCGGCTAGCTCTGCTGTTCGACGGCGGCGACCTACGAAGAAGTGGACGCCAGCCTGACTTCCACCGATCCGCTGCGCTTTTCCGATTCCAAAACCTACGCCGTGCGCTTGAGCGAGATGCAGAAGGCGACGTCGATGTCGGACGCGCTGCTGGCGGGCTGGGGCAAGCTCGAAGGGCGGCCGGTCAACATCTGCGCGATGGAGCTGAAGTTCGTCGGCGGCAGCATGGGCACGGTGGTGGGCGAGAAGATCACGCGGGCGGTGGAGCGGTCCATGGAACGGCGGGCGCCGCTGATCGTGGTTTCGGCCTCGGGCGGCGCGCGCATGCAGGAGGGCGCGATCAGCCTGATGCAAATGGCCAAGATTTCTTCCGCGTTGATGCGTTTAGATGAGGAGCGTCTGCCCTTCATCAGCGTGCTGACCGATCCGACCACTGGCGGCGTGACCGCGAGCTTCGCCATGCTGGGCGATCTCAACATCGCCGAGCCGGGAGCGCTGATCGGCTTCGCCGGACCGAGAGTGATCGAGCAGACCATTCGCCAGAAACTGCCGCCCGGCTTTCAGCGCAGCGAGTTTTTGCTCGACCACGGGTTCCTGGACGCCGTAGTGAAGCGCGGTGAGATGAAAGCGTATATCGCGAAGGCGCTGAGTTTTTTCTGCGATTAGAGGCCATTTTCGAGCTGCACGCCTTTCCGCTATGATCGGCTTGTGGAGGCTTCGTTTCGGCGCACTGGCTTTTCGGGCCTGCTGGTGCTGGTCTTACTTCTAGGAGTGGCCTGCCACCGATATCGGGCGAGCGCGGCGGAGGCTGACAGCCGGTACAGCAGCATTGAGGCCGGCGGCCTCACTCGCCAGTATTTCGTCCACGTCCCCCCTTCCTACGACGGCAAGACGCCGCTGCCGCTGGTGCTAGTTCTGCACGGAGCGACGCAAAGCCCGGAAAGCATCGAACGAATGTCCGGGATGAGCGCGGCCGCGGACCAGGAGAGGTTTCTCGCGGTTTATCCCAGGGGCACGGGACGGCTGCCTACCTGGAACGCAGGCGCTTGCTGCGGCTACGCAATGGAGCATCGCGTCGATGACGTCGGCTTCATCAGCGCTTTGATCGGTAAGCTCAAGCAACATTACGCCGTAGACCCCAAGCGCATCTTCGCCACCGGAATCTCCAATGGCGGCATGATGTCCTATCGTCTCGCTTGCGAAATGGCGGGGACAGTCGCGGCCGTCGCTCCCGTCGAGGGCGCGCAAGATCTGGATTGCCACCCTACGAATCCTGTGTCGGTGATCGTATTTCATGGCACGGCGGATCGCCTGGTCCCGTTTGCAGGTGGCACGACGCCGTTCCAGATGGGCTCGCGCCGCTCGGATACTTCGGTTTCGAGCACCACCGCATTTTGGGTGAAACAGGACGGCTGTTCGCCCACCCCGCAGCGCAAGGAATCGGACGAGGTGCACGTCGAGACTTACTCGGGATGCCGGATGGGCAGCGCGGTGGCAGTATACGCGATCCAGGGTGGCCACCATATTTGGCCGGGTACGCGCTTCAGCCGCAACGATGTCCCGGCGACGAGCCTCATGTGGACTTTCTTCGCTCAGCACCCGAAGCCCTAGTGGCGCGGCGAAGCGGCCGGCGGCGGTTTCATTCGCGGCGTAATGCCAGTGCGGGGTCGACCCCGGTGGCTCTGCTTGCCGGTACCCAGATCGCCGCTAGCGAGACCAGAGCGAGTACAACTGGAACCGCCGCAAAGACCAGGGGATCAACCGGTTTCACGCCGAATAGAAACGCAGCGAGCAGCCGAGTCAATCCATACGCCGCGGCCAGCCCGATTGCGATTCCAATAACAGCCAGCAGCATCCCTTGTTTGACGATCATGCCGCACAGGGCTCCGGCGCCTGCTCCCAGGGCCATGCGGATGCCGATTTCTTGAGTGCGCTGCTCGACGGTGAACGCCATAAGGCCGTAAATGCCGATTGCCGCGAGTACCAGGGCCAGTCCGCCAAAAATAGAGAGCAACAGCATGTTGAAATCCTGCCGGGCCGTGGAGCGCACGACTATTTCGTCCATCGAGCGGATGCGTCCAACCGGCAATCCTCCGCTAGCTTGCCGCAATTCGTTTTGGATCGCCAAACTGAGCGAGCGGGGTTCCACGCGCGTTCGGATGACCCAGGCGAGCGGAAAGATATCCGAGTTCAATTTGGTGATCGCGTCGGAGGCCTGCGAATTTGGAATGTACATGGTCGGAAACGGATCATCGTTTAAGGAGTTGTTGCGGACATCGCCAACCACGCCCACGATCTGGCGGGGCGGATCCACAAAATCCGGCCCGACGTTTTTCCCGATGACGATCTGGTCACTCAGCGGGTCAGCGTTCTGCCAATACTTCTTCGCCATCGCCTGATTGATGATCACCACCGGAGCGTCGGCGGCATTATCGCGGTCGGTAAACGTTCTTCCCCGAATCACCGGGATACGGAAAACTTCAAAATAACCGGGAGCAATGGTCAGCCAGCCTCCACCAGCTTGGTTATCGCGTGGGCGACCGATGATCTCGAACGGAAGCCCGTATCCTCCTAGGTCCAAGGGTACGAAGCAAGAAGCCGATGCCGTCTCGACACCCGGCAAAGCGAGGACCCGGTCGAGGCCCTGCCGCACAATCTGCTCCAAGCCGGCGGTCTTCTGAAATCGTTCGCCCGTCAGAGACATTCGCATCGTGAGAATGTTGTGTGTGTCGAACCCAGGTTCGACTGACCGTAGCGCGAGGAACGTCCGGATCAACAAGGCGGAACCGATCAATAAGACTAGGGCGAGACCGGTTTCGACGATCACTAAAGTCGCGCGGGCTTTGTTCTGCCGGAATCCGGAACCGGTGCGGCCGGAGGATTCCTTCAAGGGGGTATTCAAGTCGGCTTTGGAGGAAGCGAGCGCGGGAACCAAGCCGAAGGCGATCCCAGTAAGAACCGCGATCCCCAGCGTGAACAATAGGACTCGCAGATCGGGACTCACCGCTACGCCGTTCTCACCGATGCGAGGAATGTTGCCGGGACTCTGCGCCAGCAAGGCACGAATGCCCACCGATCCGATCATCAGCCCCAGTGCTGCGCCCGCGAGAGATATCACGACGCTCTCCGTGAGCTGCTGACGAATCAGGTCCCACCGTCCGGCGCCCAGCGCCGCTCGAACGGCGAATTCGCGGCGGCGGACGGAAGCGCGCACCAACATCAGGCTCGCCACGTTGGCGCAGGCGATCAGCAGCACGAGTCCTACTGCGCCCGCGAGAATCAGTAGCGAAGGGCGGACGTTGCGCACCATTTCGTCCTGCATTCTTTCGACGGCAAAAGTATCTTCCTGCCACAGTGGATACTTCGCTCTAAACTCGCTTGCGGCCAACTTCAGCCGCGCGTTCGCCTGCTCGATAGTGACGCCTGGTTTTAACCTTGCGGAGACTTGGAAGTAGTGGCCGTGATTGGTGCTTTCCGGATCGATTTGAAACGGCTCCAATACGTCGGGGGCCTGATCGATGCTCTTATCCAGATTGGGGCCCAGAACTCCAACGATGGGCCGGGCTTCCCCGTTCAAGGAAATGGTCTTGCTTAGGATGTCGGGAGGCGCTCCCAACCGCCGCCACAAGCCATCGCTGATCACTACCACTTTCGGACCGTTCGGCCGGTCTTCTTCCGGGGTGAAACCTCGACCCATAACCAGAGAAGACCCAAACAACCGGAAAAAGCCTTCCGAGACCTGCGCGGCTGGGACTTGCTCAGGCGTTTCGCCCCCCGTCACATTGATCGCACCGAATTTGTAGGCGGAAACGTCCTGGAGCACGTCCGTTTGAGTGCGCCAGACGTTATATTTTGTCGGCGAGCCGCCCCGATTTGGACCACGCTTGGAAACGCTCATCAGCGAAACCATCCGGTCCGGCTCGGGGAAACTCAGGGGTTTAAGGAGCAAGGTGTTGATCACCGAAAATATAGCGGTGTTCGCGCCGATGCCCAGGGCCAGAGTGAGGACCGCTATTAGAGTGAACCCTGGGGCCGCCCGCAGCGAGCGAAGAACGTAGCGGAGATCCTGGAGCAGCCTGCCCATGTTTTAAAGTAAGACGCAGACGGCGCCGCAAGGTTGCGGAACGTTGAGCCGCTGCGATTTAGGGTATTCTAACTAGCACTTCATGGCACAACAAGAAACTGAGCAACTCACCCGCATCATGACCAGCGCCGCCCTCAGCCGTGCGGTCAGCGCAATCGCCGAGCTCGGTCTCGCCGATCTCATCCAAGGCGGTCAGCCGCAGCCGGTCGAACATCTCGCCAACGCCACCAAGACGCATGAGCCGACGCTCTATAGAATTCTCCGCTTTATGGCCGGCCACGGCCTTTTTCAGGAGACCGGGAATCGCCGCTTCGACCACACGCCGCTTTCGGCCGCTTTGCGCACCGACGCTCCGGGCTCCTACTGCGCCGCCGCGCGACTGTTCTACCCGGTATCTGCCGCCTGGGACGGTCTGCAATACATC
>CAWCER010000020.1:0-87252 GCA_963794595.1 Bryobacterales bacterium
GGGTTTTGCATCTTGTCGTTTCCCGGGAGCCGACCGCGTTTCGTTCGCACCGCTGTGACCGAAGACTGGGGGAGCAGGGTCGGGAGCGCTGCAAAAAAAAAAAAAAAAAAAAAAAAAAAAAAAAAAAAAAAAAAAAAAAAAAAAAAAAAAAAAAAAAAAAAAAAAAAAAAAAAAAAAAAAAGGGAAAATAAGGTGTGCCACGCGCTCCGCGCCGCGCTCCTTTCGCCATCCGGCTGAACTGGGACGCGGGCCGGGCGTCCTCGCTCTACGCTGGTACCGCGCTGCTCGGGTGTGGAAACCATTCGCCGGTCGCGCAGGGGAGGACTTCCCCGTGATTGTCAACAAGTGGTCGCCGGAAGAGTAACGCCTGGGTCAGCACCTTTTGCGCTTTTTTTGGCTTTTTCGCCCTGGTCACCTCCCTTTTAGGCGTGTCCCTCTCAATGGTCGACTTTCTCGCCGACGGGCTGAAGACTTCCAATAAAGGGTGGAATAGACTGCTGCTATGCTTACTTGTTTTCTTACCCCCGGCCTTGTTTGCCGCTCACAATCCCCACATCTTCATCGCGGCTATCGGCTTTGCCGGTGGTTACGGCGAGGCGATACTCAACGGCCTATTCCCGATCCTCATGGTCTGGGTGGGGCGCTACTCGCTGAAATTAAACTCACCATATAGCCTATTTGGCGGAAAGTTCACTCTAATCGCCCTTTTTCTCTTCATCGCCTCCATCATCGTTTTAGAAACGTATCTCATTGCAACATAGCACATTATACTCCATTAGTTAAAAAACAATTTAATTAATAATAAAAACAAACTATAATTGAATTTGTGTTACAAACGGAGGTATTATGAAACTAATTTATTCATCCTTATTTATTGCTTTAATTTTATTACCTGCCATTTCCCAAGCGGAATACAGACAGGGTCCTTACCAATCTGAAGCAAGGCAAGATTTTAGAAATGAGGGCAATATGGGCGGAGGTTATTACAACGATTACGGTTATTACCCTGATTATCAGCAGCCCACTTATAGACAAACTTCTCAATATCAAGAAGAAACGCTTCAGAATGCCGGAGATCCGATGCAGGAAGAAGAGTTGCAAAACATCAATGACATGTCAAACGAGCCCGATATTGGATAAAGTTTCTCACGGAGGGCCGAGCTAGCCCTCTTTTTTTTCCTGTTAGCTTTTTTATGCGTATCATTCACCAATCAACCGGCTTCTTCGGCAATATTTCAGTTGCTCGATTTTTCCGAGCAACTGAACAAATCCCTCATTATCAATAAGTTGTTTTTTAATTCTGGCCAATATCGACGAGGATTAGAAGTACCGGCCAATATTCGAACGACATCTAAAATAGAGAAATACCACTCTCCCTTATGAAAAATCCGGCGGATTTTCTTATCCTCAAAAACAACAAGCTTACCAGCTTCAGAAAGTTTATCCATCATCACTCCTTTTCACTTCAAAGCAGTCATAGACAGCAAATAATACCTTACAGCCTACTTTTCTTATAAATAAATTTTATCACAAGTGACCTTCGAGGAGCTGTATGTCCCTAAGGTCCTTCTCCCTACCCATTTTTCTCTTATAGTAGAGGAAGGTCTCAACAGTGTCAAAAGGCAATCCCTCAATAAACTCTGCATCGGCAATGCGGTTTGGTATCTCAGAGTTGTAAGGATTGCTCGCCGGAAAGGCCTCGATCAGGCCATCGGGAAATTCGATTCTTTCAATACCCTCTTTTACCGTAACGCCAAATTGATCCGCCAGCTTTTTCCAAAGGGCATCAGAGACGATGATATCGACATCTCCGATCTCCCTTAAGTTTAAAATGCCCAGCAATCCGCTGCCGGTGATCAGATATTCACCAATGGGTAAATTCCAACTTCTCAATTGGGTGAATTTCTTTTGATTATTATCATTCATACCGAGTATATTAGCAAAAACTGTTTTATTTTCATATGAAGAATTTGTGGACTAAATCAAAAGCGCGACTCCGGTTTTTAAAGACTAATCCCGGAAATTACAACTGGCTTTTTCTCCCCGGCGGTCCCGGTTTAGGATCGGAATCTCTAACAGGTTTAACGGATCTTCTCAACCTGCCCGGATCTACTTGGCAGCTCGATTTACCGGGCGACGGCTCCAATACGACAGGGGATTTTTCCCGTTGGCCAGAGGCCCTGATCGAAGCCGTGAGCGCTTTACCCCATGTGATTTTGGTAGCCCACTCCTCCGGCGGCATGTTTGCCCTGGCTACCCCCGAAGTGGAAAATAAGCTGAGGGGCCTAGTCTTAATGGATTCTGCGCCCGATGCCTCGTGGCAAACCAGTTTTGCAGCGGCTGTAAAGGCAAATCCCCTGCCGGAGGCGGAGAAGCTGCAAGCCCTCTTCTGACGCCACTCCCTCTAATTCCCTATTAAAGCAAGTGACGATAGCCTGTGCGCCCTATTTTTCCACCAAAGAGAGTTTAGAGCCCATCGTTCATTTACTGGAAACGCGAACGCCAGCGGAAACAAGGCATTTCGGTTTATGATCAGATGCGAGCGATTATCCATGCACAAGGCGACGAAGACCAGAGCGGCGAACTGACCGCGATCATCTCCGATATGGAGATCGACAAGAAACTGGATGCGGAAATCCGGCTTCTCTATGAGGCGCGGAACCGCTACTCACGCGCTATCGCTGATGGTCTCCTGAAGCGTGTGCTCGCGGGTCGCTCCCTGTTCTACGGCGCGGATGACCTTCTGGCATCTGCAGGCTTCAGCCTAGAGGACGACGCGCTCGTTGAAATTGCTCTCTCCGAAACCGGCCGACGCGATGATCGCGCCGAAGCAGCCGCATCCGTGTTAGGGCCACAGGCTGTGGGACGCATGATCGAAATTATGTTCGAAGCGAAGAAGAATCTTAACGACGCAAGCGGCAAATACGATCAAGCCGCAGGTGACAGGTATCATAATTTGCTTGCCCGCATCGCACATACGCCCGGCGCAAGCCTCGTCGCCACCGTCCGTGCGCGCTCCGCACAGGCGGGGAATGAACAAATGGCAGATTTGGCAGAACTTATTTCACGCCAACCGAACGGCGAGAACGATCGCGGTAGGCCTTTCGACGCCAACGCGCTTGCCGCAATCGGCGAGTTCGCAGAAAACTGGGGCAGCCGGATGCTGTCATCAGGCGATGCAACGCGTTTGCAATTTGCTTCGATCGCAACGCTCGCCAGCCTCGCTCCATCAGTGATCTTGCTGCCATTGCTAAAGCAGCTGCTGGACGAAGAGCTGCACCGCTACCGAGCCTTCAGCGAAGAAGCAAAGGCGATTGGTTGGCGTCAAGGAAAAGCACTGAACGAATCCCGGACCCATTATTTAGGTGCGTATCAGCGCGCTTTTAACGCAATCAACGTGCCCGAGACTGCAGCACTGATGTGTAAATATCTGCAGGATGAGCATTTCGGCGGACTTGCAGCCCAAGTGTTGGTTGCCCAGTGGATCACCGCGAATGAACCGAGCGATGGGGAGCGATTTCGGAGCGGGGTGGATTTCTCTCGCGTCGAGGAGAAGCGGGCTGCGCGAGCTAGTAATCCAACCGAAACGTCAGCAGAGGCAGATGCCATTTTCATCGCTATCGAGTATTTGATCGTTGATGGAGCAACGGATGACCAGAAAAAGCACGCCGTTACCCTCGGAGTTATTGCTGCCCTATTACCGCATGGGCAACGTGACGCCACGATTCAAAAACTCATTTCACTAGCTCCGCGTCGCGAGCGCGCCGCTCTCATTCAAAACCTTATTTTGTCGGGAGAAAGCATCGACATCGAGATGGTCAAAAACGGTATAGCGGAGGTGTTCGATGCAGCAAAGACACAGACGTGGATACTGTGGGAAGGCTATAACTTAAGTGAGTGGTTGGGACTGTTACCCTTCACAAACCGTCCTGGTGAAACATTCGATATTTTACGCGGTTTGCCAGAGCATCAAAGTAAGATGAACCATATGGAAAGATTAATAGTGGCGTTGGGAGCAGCCCCCAGCGATGACGCCGAGAAGGTACTGTTTCAGTTCGCAGTGGCCGATCCAAAACTCTATGCCAACTACTCTTGGCGTGATGCGGCTATACGCAGGGGAACTCTTTCAGCAGCCCTGCGACTTGTCGATTTGGCTGCAAATGGTGTGTTCGACGTCGAGGGAATTGACCACTGGCATATGGCGCGCCAACTCGCCAGTCTGATAAACGAACACTCAGAACTGCGTGCGCACGTGTATCAGCGCCTAAAAAACGGTGTTACGATGCCCAGCCTCACGCTGCTTGGTCAAGCCGTTGCGGAAACCCCCGACACTGACGGCTTGCTTCTACTTATCCAAATCGAGATAGAGCACAAGCGTTCTTTCATCTCATGGCGAACAATCGAGAATGTCGTGACCGAACAAGTCGCATCAGAAAACTGGAAAGGCGCATACGAGATCGTTCCCGTTCCTGCAATCGAATTGCGCCGTAAGCTTCTCGCTATGACGACGGACGGGGGCGGTAATGACGTCGCTGCGCTTTGCTTGCGGCAGATCGACGAGATCCGTGACAACTATGGCACGCCGGATTCTGAACCACGGCATCCTGATCTAGCGTCGGGCAAGGCATGGCCGATAATCCTGCCAGACCAATGAAATAGATTTCTCTACAGCTTCGTTGGACATGAAGAGGAACAACTAATGGGCGCAAATATCCCATGCAAACAGTGTTTCGCCTAGATCACTACGGTAACGCAGTGACCCTGTTGCCAAGCAATTTCGAAGTGGTGTTAGTGGTCTGGCCGAACCTTGGCACTCCGTTCGGTGAACAGGTGGCTCGTGCCATGAGCTCTGGACAAGTTATGACTCTCGAAGGCGAAGAGAAAGGCGGCAACACGGCGACCGATGAATTCTTCGATGTGCTCAGCGCCGACTTTAAACGTTTAGATGCCGAGACACTGGCGCTAAGCAAACATCACCGCACGGTCCCCTGTTTACACGACCGATGGCATGTGTTGAGGAAAAAATGATCGAAGCTCCTATTAGCACGCCACCGCAGGCCTACATGGATATTATCAGTTCGCTGATCGATAAAGCGCGGGAGCTTCTGGAAGCTGGTGAAAAGCTTCAGGCAATCGCCTTCGTTGGCAACCTGACCAGTAAGGAAGTAATCCCGGTGATGATTCAACCAGGAAGTGGCGAGGACAAAGACCAGTCTGCGCTGAGGATTCAATCAATAGCATCGTTATTGGAGGCTGATTTCGTGTTCACGATTATGGAAGCGTGGTCGCTTCGATCAGACAAAATTTCGCAGATGGATTCTATTCTCGAAAAGTACGGAAGTATCGGCGCATCACCTTACACGATAGATGTGTGTTCGCTTGCTTTGGAAACAAAACGTGGAGTGTGGGTCGCGCAGCAGAAAATTAAGCCCAAGGGAATTTCCAAGAAGAAACGGACAATAGGGGTAGTCGAGTTTCGCTATTTCACGGAAACTGCTGGCAGATTTATGCATCTGCTGCCTAAGAAGGGCAACTATGAGCCTCCGACGACTTTACATTGATTGGCAAAGTTGCAGTGCTGTGAACTGAGAAATTTAATTTGATCGCTCCTCATTTCGCCCATCACAAAAAGATGGATTTGGCGAATACTAGCATTCGAAATACTATTCAGACTTCTCTATAACGGCCAGTCGTCACCGGCTCTTTATGGCCGACTAGGGCCTGTTAGCCAACACTAACGTAAATGGCCGTTCATGAGTGAACTTCGGACGCCATGCCGCCGGTTTCCTTAAGTTGGCTTCACCAGTCCAGACCACGAGTCGCCTCAAATATTTCAGATATTCTCAGCATGAAGTATTTGGCATCACCAGTTGCAACCGACAAACAATTTCTGCCTAAATAATATCTGCCTTGAGCCGATAATGATTGACGATCGCAGTCGCCTAACAAGGCTTGCTATTGCAAGCCAGGCTTAGATCAATAACAATTCGCACCTGCTTCATCAACCTCAACCACAGGGAATTATAATGAACCGTAAAGACCTCGCCGAAGCACTGGCAAAAAAGACTGAAACCAGCAATGCAGCAGCTGACCGCACCATCGCAGCTTTCATCGACATTATCTCCGGCGCACTCAAGAAGGGCGATAAAGTCGCACTCGTTGGTTTTGGCTCATTCGAAGTGCGCAAGCGCGCTGCCCGCGTCGGGCGTAATCCGGCAACTGGTGCCGAACTGAAGATCAAGGCATCCAAGGTTCCGGCATTCAAGGCTGGTGCCACGCTGAAGGCAGCCGTGAACGGCGCGAAGAAATAAGGATCGATTCAATACAATTAAGGAGAGGCCGGCGATTTAAACCGGCCTTTTTTACCTAATGAATGAAATTCTGCAATACCTAAAAAAGCATGGCGAGCGCTCCGACAAGGAAATCGCCGAAGCTACTGGTATTCCACTGGCTGAAGTTTACCTCCACTTGGAAGTGCTTCAATCCAAGAACCAGATAATGGTGTGCCACTTGACTAAATTTGTTAAGGGCAAGGGAGTCGAGTCAATAATTTGCAGGATTTCTGGTTTTACTCCTCCAGCCAAACCGGGGGCGAAGTCGGGTTCGAAGTCAAAAGTGCAGTTAACTTTGTCGTAGGACACTGGCGCTTAATCAGCCTTATGTGGAGCGCTACATAAGGCCGAGCAGCAGGCCTCATGGCATTTGCGCTACTGCCTCCTTGTCGACCATAGCTGCCTAGTAAATTTTTCATTTCTTGATATTTGATTTAACTATTTGCGTATCCGAAAAAACTTGAGTAACAGATCAAGGTCATCCATGCACGTCTTCCAGGCCAACTGCCAAGTTTTGGCACGCTCTTCTGGATTTTCAAAAATCATTATCGCGGCCAATAGCGAAAATATGATTCCGAATGCAGTCAGAGCAACGACACAAAGAGCCTTCCATTGCTCCCATCCACACATTAAAACCAGCCATGCATAGATGGAAATTAGCGTGAGAGTTGTCAGGATCACAGGCCATGGCGGCATTTCTGGACGGTTATCGGGGGGAAATTTATTCTTCATTATTTATCCTTATCGATTGGCATGTCAGAAATCACATCGCTGGGCAGGACATGGAATTACTTCTGCATTACACTCCTGCGAAGGTGCAGGCTATCATTAGTCGCGTGATTCGAAACGCGGAAAGCGTCAACGCCGATCCGTCACGTGACTTCATCATTGAGTCTCTCGGAATATTTGGCTCTGTGCTCGCAGATGCTACTTCTCCAGGCGACGTCGATGTTGTCTTTACCGCACGGTGGCGTTCCAACAACAGGCCCCTGCCCGAGGCTTCATATTATCCTTTTGACGTCAGTGAACCAACCAACCGCGTTTCACGCGCGCTCTCACGCGGCAGCCGAAGAATGGACCTGAGTTCTCATTACCTTCTCGAAGTTGAACGCCTCGGGGCTCCCTATCGAATCATCTGGACCCGAGACGAAGGTTGCGTAGATCGCCCGATCATCACCCCAAAGAAGCGGCGTTCCAAACACGTCAGTGCGATGAAACTGCCCGACCCAGACGCCTTTACTGACTCCTTCCGGGCGCGATGCGCGTCACTTCCACCACTGCTCCCGCCCCAAGCTCCCTCTCTACCGCGTTCCACTTACCAGATGTCGCATTCCGAGTGGCTTGCCATTCTGGACGACAAACATCCTGTCGTGGATCTTGCACACAGCCTTTGCCTCCCACGTGGCGAACTGAAGGAAAAGGTCAGCTCGATGGTGGCGGAGCGCTTCCAGATGCACTCCGGCCTCAAAGCTGAAGCGCAGAAAATGCTCAATTCATACCTGGCCGCTTCCGCCTTGTATGGAGAGTGGAGATGGGAGCCGGCAATTGGTCTGCGCAGGACCAAACGCTTCGGCTCTCCTGGGTAAAACTCCTTGACTACTTCTTTACCCCCAAAACCGCGTCCTTTGCGGCCTTGGCAACACGAAATTTGACGACGGTCTTGGCTGGAATCTTGATCTTCTGTTGCGTCTTTGGATTAAAGCCCGTGCGCGCCTTCCTCTTCTGCTTCACCAGCTTGCCAAAACCGGGCAAGACAAATTCGCCGTTCTTTTTAATCTCTTTGTAGGCGAGCGCGCTGAGCGTATCCAGGAATACTCCAGCGGTTTTTTTGTCGGTCTGGGTGGCTTCGGCAAGTGCGCTTTGAAGTTCTGTCTTGGTCATCTATAGCCGTGGTTTATGGCAGCGGCATCGAATGATTTCAAGGCAATCGCAGCTCAAAAACACTTACTTCCGGACTCAGGCGTTGTTTACAATTGGTTTGCAGGACGGCAGCAACCGTCGCAGAACAAGATTCTTATCGTTTAGGAATTCCTGGGGAGGATCAAAGGAAGGGCCCTCCCCCCCGAGCAAGTCGAGCGCATTCGCAAAACGGAGATACGCTGTACGAAAAGCAGTTCTAACCTTCAAATTTCTATCTTTTTATAGGAAGTCTGGAAGGTTTCGAGTGTATGCCCTGGCTTCGGCCGTAAGCGGGATGTCGCCGGTGCCGTGCCGGTCGAGGTACCGCATGTAAGCCCAACCCGCCGCGGCAAGCAGAACCACCACGGCGGCAATATAATACAAGGAATTCGAACCCGCAGGCGCGGTCCGTTGCGCGGCAACTGGCTCACTGGCCACTGATCGTCATCTCCCGAATCAAAATCGTGGGGGCGGCGATGGAGCCGCGGAATTCGAGATCGGAACCCACCTGTTCGATCCCCTGCAGCATCTGTTGCATCGTCCCCGCGATGGTGATCTCCGAAACCGGATACGTGAGTTTGCCGTTCTCAATCCACAGGCCGGCCGCGCCGGAAGAATAATCTCCGGTTACGGTATTCGCGCCGCCGCCAATGAGTTCAGTGACGTAGAGGCCGCTGGGAATGTTCGCAATGATGTCAACAGGCGGCAGCGAGCCCGCTTCGATAAAAAAATTGCCGGGACCGATCCCCGCGTTGCCGGTGATGCCGCGCGATGCGTTGCCCGTAGTCTTGAGATTTAGTTTGCGCGCTGAGTAGGTGTTGAGCAGATAGCTCTTGAGGACGCCGCGCTCGATCACCACGGTGCGCCGAGATGCCACGCCTTCGTCGTCAAACGGAGTCGTGCCGAAAAGCCCCGGAATGGTGGCGTCGTCAACCACCGTCAGCGCATCGGAGGCGATCTTCTCACCCAGCTTGCCGGCGAGAAACGACGCGTGACGATAGATGGCGCCTCCGTTGACGGCGCCGAAAATGTCGCCTAGGAACTGGCCCGCGGTGCGCGGCTCAAAGATCACGGGAACTTTCTGGGTTGGAACTTTGCGGGCATTGAGGCGGCGGATGGCGCGCTCGGCAGCGATACGTCCCACGAATTCGGGGCTTTCAAGGCGCCCGGAGTTGCGCGCCGACGTGTGCCAATAGTCGCGCTCCATCGCTCCGTCCTGCTTGGCAACTGGAACCACGCTCAAGCTGCAGCTCGACGTGCGGTAGCTGCCCAGGAAACCACGCGAATTCGCAAAAATGCGGCGGCCGGTGTGCGAATCAAAAGACGCGCCTTCGGACAGCTGAATGCGCGGGTCGAAATCGAACGCCGCTTTTTCAGCGCGCATGGCCTGATCGATCTTCCACTCGGTGGTCATCCTCGCGATGGCGTCATCGTAAAGCTTCAGGTCGCCTTCGAGCTTGCCGAGTTCGTCTGGCTCCGGCAGGCCACCAAAAGGATCCACGCTGGTAATCTTGGCGAGTTCGAGCGCCGCCTTCACCATTTTCTCGATGCCTTCGGGCGAAAGATCCGACGTGTAGGACGAACCCGCCCGCTGCGCGCCTTTGTCTCCGGTCAATACACGGATTCCGGCGCCGCGCGAGCCAGCTTCCTTCAGGTTCTCGACTTCCTGCATGCGGACGCTGACCGAGAACTCCTCGCCTTCCGAGATAGCGCACTCGGCATCGGTCGCGCCGCCTGCGAGCGCCTGCTGAATGGCATCGGAGGCGATTTGCTCGAGTGTTAATTCTTGCGCTGGACTCATGGGCGCTGTCACGCGGCGGTTCCTCCCACCGTCATGCGATCGATCTTCACGGTCGGGATGCCGACGCCCACCGGCACGCTCTGTCCTTCCTTGCCGCAGGTGCCGATGCCTTCGTCGAGTTTCAAATCGTTGCCCACCATGCTGACGTACTTGAGCGCTTCCGGGCCGTTGCCGATCAGCGACGCCCCACGCACCGGACGCGTGATCTTGCCATCTTCGATGAGGTAACTTTCGGTGGCCGAGAAAACGAAGTTGCCGCTGGTGATATCAACCTGCCCGCCGCTGAACGTCGTGCAGTAGAGGCCTTTCTTCACCGAGCGCACGATGTCTGCTGGATCGCTTTCGCCAGCCAGCATATAAGTGTTGGTCATGCGCGGCATGGGGATATGCTGATAACTTTCCCGCCGGCCGCTTCCGCTGGAAGCAGTTTTCATTAGGCGGCTTGAGAGCTTGTCCTGCAAATAACCGCGCAGGATGCCGTTTTCGATCAGCACATTCTTCTGGGTAGGCATGCCTTCGTCGTCAACATTGAGAGACCCGCGGCGGCTGCCGATCGTGCCGTCGTCGATCACAGTGCACAGCGGACTGGCCACCTGCTGTCCGATCCGTCCGCTAAATGCGGACGTCCCCTTACGATTGAAGTCCGCTTCGAGCCCGTGGCCCACCGCTTCATGCAGCAGAATCCCCGGCCATCCCGCGCCGAGCACCACCGGCATCTCTCCCGCCGGCGCGTCGATAGCGTCGAGTTGGACAATTGCCTGCCGCGCGGCTTCGCGCGCGAAGTCTTCCGGCGTCTTCTCGTTCAGGAAGAAATCGAGTGTCACGCGCCCCCCGCCACCGGCGTATCCATGCTGCGGAGGCCCGTCGGGCTGGCGCGCCAGCACCATTACGCTCATGCGCGCCATTGGTTGCCGATCGAAGCTGAGCTTACCCTCGCTGGTAGCGACCAGCACATTGCGCAGGCTGTCGGCGTAAGTGGCTTGCACTTGAAACACGCGCGAGTCGTAGGCGCGAGCCGCCACATCGGCGCGTTTGACCAGTGCGACCCGCTCCTCCAAGCCCATTTCGTTGGGCGCATGGAGCATGGGGTAAAGATTGTGCTGCTGGGACTCTTCGAAGCCGGTCTTCACGACGCTCGCAGGGCCCTTCGCTATCAGCGCCGCAGTGTGCGCCGCCTTGCGTATTTTCGCCGGGCTCAGATCATCGCTGTAGGCGTAACCGGTGCGCTCGCCAGCGATTACGCGCACCCCGGCGCCCATGCTGACGCCCTCGGTAGCGCTCTTGACGATCTGCTCGTCGATGCCGATGGAACTGGTGGCCAGGTATTCGAAGTAGACGTCAGCGTAGTCGCCTCCCGCCGACAGCGCTTCGCTCAGGTAGGACTCCAGATCGTGCTCGGTGATGCCGAACCGTTCAGCGAAAAACGACTGCGAAAAGCTCATACTTCGAGCGTAGCACGCAGCGTTTAAACTGCCGTTTTATGGGCTACAATGCGCAGGCGGCGGTAGTCTACGGTCCAAACCCCATCTCTGTAATGAGTCGCCCGGAGTCTTTCTGCCACCTTGTGCAACTGGTCTTTCGGCGCGAAGCGCGCGAACACCGCTAGCCAGTCCTCCATGCCATCCTCGCCTTCGATGAGCGTCGGGCGGTCGATCAACCACACTTGCCGCGGCTCCAGGCCGTTTTGTTCGAGCACGGTCGCATACTCGCCGATGCTGGGGTAATACCAGGGAGTTTCCACCGGGCCCAGCACCTCGCGAAGCGCATCGACAACCGGCTGAATGTTTCCGTGGCCGCCGAACTCGGCTACAAAACGTCCGCCCGGTTTGAGCGCTCGCGCAATGCACGCCGCCGCGCTTGACGCGTTCTTCACCCAATGCAATACGGCGTTCGAGAACACCCCGTCCATCGGCGATTCGACGGCGAAATTCGCCGCATCGCCCAAACGGAATTCGATGGCAGGATAATGCGCACGCGCTTCCGCCAGCATCTCGGGCGATGAGTCGATCCCGATCACCGTAGCGCCGGCATCGGCAATCGCGGCCGTCAACTGGCCGGAGCCGCAGCCGAGATCGAGAATCCGCTCGCCCTTCTGCGGCGACAGCAAATCCAGCACCGCCTGTCCGTATTGAAATACGTAGGAGTGCCGCTGTTGATATTGTTTAGCGTCCCAGGCGGTGCTCATATGAATCACCGGAAAGTCTTGGCACAGCGGAAACCGGTGTCGGGGCTTGAGAAGCTCTCCGGGATGGGGCGATATTCGTACGTGACGGCCGCCGAAAGCGGGGTGTCATACGATCCTCCGCGAATCTGGAACCAGCGTTCCTCGCGATTCGGTGAGGGTGGCGTGACGGGCGTATCGATCATCTCCCAGGCATTGCCCGCCATCTGGTATTCGGGGAGCTTCGCGAAAGAGCGCACCGGCATCAGCGCGTGATTCACCAGCGTGGGGTTATCCAATACGTTGGCGCGCTTGGGGTCTTCTTCCTTTCCCCACGGGTAGCGCATCGCATCCACGCCGCGCGCGGCGCGTTCCCATTCCTCCGCCGTCGGCAAACGCCGTCCCTTCCATTGGGCGTACGCGCGGGCCTGCACGATGGTCACGCCGACTACCGGCAAATCCGGCGCTCCCGCTGGCGGGGCGCATCCAGTAGCGCGGCAAAATTCCGCATACGCGGCGTTCGAGACCTCGGTTTCGTCGATATAAAACGGTCCCAGGTTCACCGGCTTATTGTCCGGGCCGAACGGGAACGCTCCGCCGGGATAATAGATCATTCCGGGGACCGCGGCCACGCGGTGAACCCACAAATAAATCGCCGCCGCAAGGGCGATCACGCCGATGACGGCAACCAGGCTCAGTACCACCGGGCGCCCCACGAACTGCTTTCGCGGGGCAGCGTGCATGGGATCAAATGACATGGCCGAGACGCAGACCAAAGTAAATCACTGCCATCACCAGCAGGGTGGCGACGCCGGCCAGAAACGCCAATCCGCCTAGACTCCGCAAAGGCGCTGGAAGGGACCGCAGAAACGGCGGCATTTCATCCTCACAGGACGGTTCCACCGCGGCCCCCGCCGGCGCCGGACGGGGCTGCAGGGCGCCTTGCCTCAAAGTCTCCTCGATCGCTCCACAAACGATTCCGAATCCCTGCGGCCGCTCGGCAGGCGGCTTGGCCATGCACTTGCGAACCAGCTCAATCGCGGCCGGCGCCACCGCCGCTTCGTGCAACGGCTCCAGGTTGAGCGGATCGTAAAGTATCTTGTGAAAAATTTTCTCGGAGTTCTCCGCCTCAATGGGCTTCTTCCCGGCTAGCAGCTCATACAACAGCACTCCGAAGGAATACACATCGGCTTGGCTGGTGACATCCTGCCCCAGCACTTGCTCGGGCGACATGTAATAGGGAGTGCCCACCGTAAATCCGGTATTGGCGAGCCGCATTCCCTCGGGCTTAGCGATGCCGAAATCCATCAGTTTGGCGCGGCCGAGGGGGTCGAGGTGGATGTTTTCCGGTTTGATGTCGCGGTGAATAATCTTCTTCAGGTGAATGTGGCCGATGGCGCGGCCCACCTGCAGCGCAATCTGCAGGCGCCGCGCAAAGTCGCCGGTGCGCCGCTTCTCGATGGCGTCGCGCAGGCTCTCGCCTTCGAGAAATTCCATCACCATGAAGGGACGGCCCTCTTCCTCGCCGAAATCGTAAACCGCAAGAATGTTTTCGTGCGCGATGCTGGAGGCCAGACGGGCCTCCCGCAGGAATCGTGCTTTGGCTTCGGGATCGCTAGCCACCGATTCGGCCAGAACTTTGAGCGCCACGCGCCGTCCCAGAACGCTGTCCTTGGCGCGGTACACGCGCGACATCCCGCCACCCAAGTACTCCTCGACTTCGTACTTGCCGATGCGCGAAGGATGTTCCATCAGCGGGTTACGGGAGCGACACCCCGTGACAGGTATTTCATACCTTGAGTTCCCACTGTAACAAAGTAGGGCAGGTCCACGACCTGCCGCCGAATGGTCCCCTAGTGCCGGTGCGGAGTTTGCACGGTGGCCTGTATAGCGGAGGTGCAATGCGTCTCCGCCAGGATGCACTTCACGTGTTCGAACTGGATGGTAGTGTGCGTGATATGGAACCGTGCGCACAGGACATCGTTGATGCGCCGCAGGATCGAATCGCTTTCCGACGGCGGCATGTCGTCGATCAGTACATGGCAGCTCAGCGCGCGCGATTCCGATCCCAAACTCCAGATATGCAGATCGTGTACATCGATGACACCCGGCAACTGGCTTAGTTCGCTGGAGACGTTCTTCAGTTGCAGCCCCTTCGGCAGGCCTTCCAGAAGAATGTTGAGCGAATCGCGGATAATCCCCCAACCCGACCACACGATCGCAATACCGATTAAGATCGACAGAACCGGATCGATCGCCTGCCAGCCGGTATAGCGGATCAGCAGCGCGCCCGCGATGATCGCCGCCGAACTCGCCGCATCGCCCGCCATGTGCAGCCACGCCGCGCGCACGTTCAGATCGTGATGATGGTGCCCGTGTCCGCCGAGCGCCCATGCGATCCCCAGGTTCAGCAGCAACGCCACCGCCGCGACGATCATCATGATATTGGCGGCTACCGGCTCCGGATGCAGCAGCCGCTGGTAGCTCGCATAAAAGAGAACCGCGGCCAGCACCACCAGCGACAGCGCGTTTACGAAAGCCGCCAGCACGCCGGCGCGCTGGTAGCCGTAGGTTCTTTCTTGATCCCCGGGCCGCGCCTGTAAATACACGCCGAAAGCCGCCAGCAGCAAGGCGAATGCGTCCGTGAAGTTGTGCCCCGCGTCGGAAAGCAGCGCCAGGCTGCGCGCGCTGAATCCGGCAAGCGCCTCGAACACGACAAAGCCCAGCGTCAGCGCCAGTGAGGCGATCAGGACTCGCTTCATCCTGCCGTCATCTCCCAGCGGCTGGTGCGTATGCGGATGCTGATCGGCGGCTTCCACCACTTTCATCCTACAACTAGTACAGAGGGCCCCGGCAGGCGCCGCGTTCCTGGCCCTCTCCAGCCGCTACGATTCCAGCCCTCCCCGTTGCTAGCGGCTTTCGGCGTAAACTCGCTGTACGAAGCCCGCGACCGCGTTTATGTTGGGCCAGTCGGGATACTTGGTCTTGAACTCTTCCACCAGCCGCTTGCCCGCGTCTTCCGCCGATACCCCTGCCCGCTTGAGCGCCCGCGCCCGGGTCTGCAAGTCCACGATAAATGCCCGATTTTGTGCGATCAATGACCCGTCGCCAGGGTCACTATGATCCGGCAGAATGTGGCGCGGATTCAAGGGCGCCAGCTTGTCCAAAACGCCGATCCAACTGCTGGGAGTCCCGCCATCTCCATAGATGCTGGGCACGCGCTTGTTTTGCACCACATCGCCCGAAATCAGGGTGCTGTCGGGCTCGACGAAAATCAGCTCATCGCCCTTGGTGTGGGCTTCGCCCAGCCACAGCAGCCGCGCCGTGACGCCACCCAAATCCACCTTCACCTCATTGTCGAAGACGATATCCGGCTGGCGCATTTTCACGTTCGCCAGCAGCTCGGCCCTTTGCGCAGATCTGCTGGCGAATAGCGCGATCATTTCGGCCCCGTGCGCTTCCATCTCCTGTTGCTGTACGCGGTCGCGAATCAGAATCGTGTCGCTCGGGAAGCCTCCCTCGCCAGCCGCGTGCTCGGGATGAAAGTGAGTAGTGGTCAGATACAGCAATCCGCCGGTCGAAAGCTTTTTGACGACGCGCGCGATGGTCGCTCCATTGCGCGGACCGAGGCCGGTATCCACCACCAGCGTGCCGCGGCTTCCCACCACGATGGCAATGTTCGGGAAACCCATGATGGCGTAAACGTGCTCGGAAATACGCGTCGTGGTTTCCGGTAATAGCGACGGATCGTTCTGCGCCGCTACACGAACCGCGCACGCGCAAATCAACAACCACCGGCAGTAAAAGTACGCTTTTCGCATGTCTCTCATCCTACAACCTGTTCCTACCGCACGCCATGGAGCACCGCCTTCAGTTCCGCCTCGTACTGCAGCGCAATGCGGGGGAGAAAGAATACGAGAGGGAGAGCATACAGCACGCGCCGTTTTTGGAAAGCCAGCAGCGCGAGCAGAATCAGCAGCGGCGACATGGTTCTTCCCGTCGCATAGGCCGAAGACCATAAATCAAACCTCCCCAGCGCTGCCTCGAATGCGGCAAATAGGATCGCGGTAGTTTCGATAAATTTCCCCCGCCATTTCCAAGCCAGATAGAATGCCAGGACCAAGGCTAGCCACATTCCCGCCAGCGCAACATTTTCGAAGACATTCGCGGCTCGGAGCCAGGGCGTCGAGGTTGGGTCTCCCGTGCCTTGCAGGGTTCGATTGACGATCCCGCTGAACGGATAGCTGGATAGCCAGTCAGTTCCATCGGGGGGCGTGTGCATCTGCACATATCCCCACCAGACAACCGCTGGTACGGCGCTGACTGCGCCCAGCGCGGCCCCGCGCGCGTCGCGCTGTGCGATGCGGTAAACGCACCATCCCGCCACCAGGATCATTCCAGTTTCGCGGATCAGCGGAGCGGCGCAGAGCATCGCGTAGACCTTCCAGCCGGGCTTCGGCGCATCCGCGTAGAGCGCCAGACCGATGCAAATCGCCGCCAGCGGCAAATCTATGGTCAGGCGATCCAGCGATACCGCCACCGCCGGAATCAGCAAGAAGGTCAGTCCCCAGGCCGCGGTGCAGATTCTGACTCTGCATATACCGGCTCAACCAGAACGTCCCCAGGAAAACAAACGCGAGCTCAATGGCGATGTAGACATAGTCCACCCCGCCGTCGCTTCCCGCCGCCAGCAGCGCCGCCAGCCCGGGGATGCCGATGCGCCGCCAGCGCAACCTCTGGTTGTCGACATAGGAAAGGAATCCGCGCCGATTCAGCGGGTCGTGCGCGATCAGGTGGTAGAACTGAGCGTCATATCCCACATCGTCATTGACTCGATAGGTGTGTCCCGCGGCTAGCGCCGGCGGCAGCGGCGTTTTAGCGCCAGTATAGAAGGGCCCCGTGGGGTTGCCGGAGTACTGGAACGCGATATTCAGAACCAGCCAGGAGGCCCCAACCAGAACCGCAATTGCAGCGATGGTTGCAGCCTGCCGCAAGCTGTTATCTCTTCACCGCCGCTTCCACGGCTTCCAGCTCCTTGCCGGCATCAGCCCACTTGCCCTGCGCGGAAAGCTCCCGGTAGCGTTGCAGGTGCATGCGAATACTGTCGATGCGCGGATCGGAGAGCGTGGGTGCCGCCGATGTTGCCGGCGTGGTCCCTGGCGACGCGGGCGTCGAGCCGGCAGGCGTCGATGGCGTCAGCACCTGCACCTGCTTGCCCCCCTGCACCGCTTGCAACTGCGCCAGCGCCTCCTCATAGGTGTCGGCATAAATCAGCGTGCTGCCGCGCACCAGCGCCACTTTCCGCAACTGCGGCATGCGCGCCTGCGCCGCCTGAATGTAGATCGGCGCGACATACAGGAAGGTCTGGTCGATCGGCAGCGTCAGAATCTGGCTGCGCAGCACCTGCGACCCCTGCTGATTCCACAGCGTCAGGTCCTTCGAAATATTCTGATCCTGATTGATCAGCGCCTCAACCTGCAGCGGACCCGAGATCACTTCCTGTTTCGGGAAGCTGCAGGAACACCAGCTCACCCAGGTGCTCTCCATCGCAGCGCGCCGCCATCAGGCCGATGAGGTTCTGCTTATTGCGCGGCGTGAACTGGATCATCAAAAGGAACTCGGGCTCCTTCTCGCCCGGCAACTGCGCAATCATGTAGGTCGGCGGCACCGGTTGCGGCTCGCCGCCCGCGCCCGTCGTGAAGGTGGCCAGATCCCACAGATCGGCGCGATTGTAATACGACTCCGGATCGCGCATATGATAGGTGCGATAGATTTCCGCCTGCGCGCGGAACAGCATTTCGGGAGCGCGCGTATGCTCGCGCAAGCCGGCGGGCATTGCCGAAGCCGGCGAAAACAACTCCGGGAATAAGTGCTGATAGGCGGTGATCAGCGGGTCCTGATTGTCGAAGATATAGAGGTGGACGTCGCCGTCATAGGCGTCGACCGTAGCCTTGATGGAGTTGCGAATGTAGTTGAAGCGTCCCAGGCCTTCCATCGCCACATCGCGCGAGTAGGGATGCGATTCGCTGGTGGTGTAGCCGTCCAGAATCCAAACCAGGCGGCCGTCCGGGGTGATGACCAGGTAAGGGTCCTCGTCCCAACTCATAAACGGCGCCAGTTCGGCCACCCGCTCGGTGATCTTGCGGTGGATCATCATCCGGCTATCCGAAGTCAGCGAGTTGGTCAATAGAATATTCCAGTCGCCATCGGCCGCCGTCGCCAGCGTCCGCATCCCCAATGACGACATCGGGAATCCGCCCTTGCCGTCATATTGCGTAGTGACTTCGCTCGAACCCGATGGATAGTTGAATTCGGGCTGGGCAGTGTGCACGAACACCGTCTCGTCCATGGTCTCGCCGTAGTAGATTTCCGGCCGGTCCACCTTCAGGCTCTTGGTCTTCACCTCGATCGGCGCATCCAGCACCAGCAACTGCGGCAATCCGGTGTCGCTGATGCGGTTGGCTTCCGCCATCACGAAACCGTAGCCGTGCGTGAACGTCAAGGCGCGGTTGATCCAGCGATTGCGCGCGTCGCCCAGTTGATTCAGATCCAATTCGCGCGGCGCGAGCAGAGTTTGACGCAAGCGGCCGTCGATCTGGTAGCGGTCGACATCGGTATCGGCGTAAGTATAAGGACGCAGCGGCTGGCTCTGGCTGAGCGTGTCATGAAACGCGCGCCAGTCCCACAGGCGCACATTTCCGAGCATCGACCGATTCGCTTCGAAATCGATGTGGCCTTCTTTTTGGACGTTGAAGTCCACCACCTTCGCGCGCGTATCCAGCCCGTACGCCGCGCGAGTCGCCTCAATGTGGCGCACGATGTACGGTCTGCTCCAGCGCCAGCTCATTCGGCCGCACATAGAGGCTGGCAGCCAGCGGCGGCACCAGCCAATCGATCACCAGCACGATCGCGCAGGCGATCGCCAGCTTGCGCCGTCCGGCGATCACCAGGATTGCGGCCAGCACCGCCGCGCCCGCCTTGATGGTTTGCAAAGGCAGCCCGAGGTTTTGCTGCAGATAATCGATGCCGACCATCAGATTGCCGTGGTCGCTCAGCAGCAGTTCATAACGCCCCAGCCAGAATTGCGCCGCCAGCGCCACCAGGAACAACGCAGCCAGGCCCTTGAACAATCCGGTTTCCAGGCGTCCCAGGCGGCCGAGATCGCGCAGGTCGAGTTCCTGGCCAAACACGTAACCCGGCATGTCGCGCTTGAGTTGCCAGCCGCGCGCCGCCACGTAATACACAACCCCCGCAACGAACGCCGTGGATGCTACCCAGGCGAGCAGCATGTTGTAAAACGGCAAGTCGAAGAAATAGAACGGTAGTGCCTTGCCGAACACCGGATCGGTCCATCCCGATGACGCGGCCCCTTGGCCTCCCACGTAACGCGCCACAGTCCAACCGTCGACGGTCGAAAGCGTGACGATCAAGGCGACGAAGGCTAGTGCCAGCGTGCTGATCCGCGCATAGAAGGGCCAGTCCCGCAGCCGTTCGCCGGCATGGTTCACGCCGCGTGCGTGCGTCACCCACAGCACTGGGAATACGATCAGCCACGCGGCCATGCCCGGTAAATAGCGGTACGCCGTCATCCGCAGCCAGGTGGGCACCTGCCCCATCTCGCGCCACCAGAAGTAGTCGATCACGTAGCTGCAGATGGTGCGTCCGAAGACCAGCACCGCTACAACCACGATTACCAGCGCAGCGATTCCTAGCTGCGGGCTTCGCCGCCGCGCGGGAATCTCGACAAAGGACATTTCATCCTAAGCGTACACTTTTTGAAGATTGTTGGGGAATTTACAGCAGCCGGAAATTGACTTCGATGGTGGCCATCACCGGTACCGGTTTGCCGTCCTTCATGCCGGGCTTGAAGCGCCACTTCTCCACCGCTTCGATGGCCTTCTGATCCAGGCCGAGGCCCAGCGATCGCAGCACCTTCAGGTTCTGCGGACGCCCTTGATCGTCCACCACCAGCGACAGCACCACCGTCCCCTGCCACTTGGCCTTGCGCGCTTCCTCGGAATATTCAGGCTCTACCTTGCTCAGCACGCTGGGCGCGGAGACGCCGCCGCCGATCCGAAAAGCCCCGCCGCCAAATCCGCCGCCTGAGCCTGGGCCCACGCCTGCGCCCCTGCCCGAGCCCACGCCGCCGCCGGAGCCACTGCCAATTCCTCCGCCGGATCCGATGCCGTTGGATGGGATGCCCAGATGGCTGAGCGGATCGCCATAGTTGTTCGCCTGGATATTAGGAACGTCATCGGGCGCAATGATCGTGGGCGTCATGGGCAACTTCGGATTCGGAATCGGATCCACTCGCGGAGGCGTAAATTGCCGCGGCGCCGGCTTCGGCAGCTTGCCTTTGCTGGCATCCAGAGGCGCTCTGGCTCCGCCGCCTCCGCCGCCACCGGAGGCCTGCTTCTTGTTCTGCGCGATATACGGCCGCAGATCCACCTCAATCCCGGTAACCTGCTTCACCAAACTTTGCACCGGCCTCAGCGAGCCGATGAAAATCAGCAGGGCGATGACGCCAATGTGAATCGCCAGCGATAAGAATCCCGACGTAGTTTCGTTGCCGGCGTAAATCTTGATCTCATGGATAGGAACCGGCTTCGAGGTAATTTCAAGCGGCGGAAGCTTCGGAGGATTGATCAGTTCCTTAATGTTCTTGAAGATTTCCAGGAACCAGGGCTTCTCAATGGAGGCAGGCGGAAGCAAGTGCGCCAGATGGTCTTCTGGCTTGAGGTGATCTTCGGGGCCATCCATCGGCGCCCCATTTGGATTCTGGTCAGACACTGCTACACACCCATCCGCGACTTCGAACTAATGACGCAGGGCACCGGCAAAACGTTGCAGCCGCCGCAGCCTTCCTGCATCTATCATACGACTCCCGGTCAAGGGATTTCCAGGAACCCCGACGCCTCCCGCCACAGGCCCTCCAGAACATCCGTTAACTCATGCCCGGATTTGAACAGCGCGAGCCGGACCCTGGTGTGTTCCAAGGCGAAATCGTGGGAAACCTGGCAAGGCACCACCTTATCTTCAGTGCCATGCAGGATCAGCGCCCGTTGGTGGAAATCGGGAACTGTTTCGTATTGAGCCGCATCCTCCAGAAATTGGGACCCCAGGCGCTGCTCCGTTTTGGAGCCATAGTGATATATCGGAATCGATCCCTCGCTCTTCCATTGCTCGATTTCCTGGACGATCAACCGCTCCCGCCATCGTTGCAGGAATCCAAAGGCCGGAGCAATCAAAACTAGACGATCCACTTCTTTTGGATGACGTTCCGCATATAGCGCCCCCAAGTACCCTCCCAGGCTCGATCCCATCAAGACCAGCGGCTCGCCTTTCGCCAGCTTTTCCCTGTGCGCCGAAACGGCGTTGCCCACCACCAGCATTTGACCGCTGATGGTTAGGTTGGGGAACTCTCCCAGGTCCAATTGCGGCGCCTCAAACGCCACTCCGGCCTCCGCAAACTTGCCGGCGAAGAACTGTGCTTTGGACGACTGGGGACTGGAGGCAAACCCATGCAGGTACACCACACGCATCTAAGTCACTCCGCTGGCCGTGCTTCAAAACGGTGGAAATCGCGGTAGCTGAACTTGTTCTCCGCCACTTCTTCGCCCGCGCGCAGCTCGCGTTGCGTGGTCTCCACCGGCAGCAGCGTTCCGAATTCGCTCATCGCGTAATCCACCGTCGCCTCCTCGCGCAGCGACGTGTCGGTGCTGTTGTCGGTGGCCGTCATGGTGATGCGCACCGGCAGGCCGTCCGCTTCCCGCACCCAGATTTCGCCCTGCACGCTGAGCCGTTGAGTGGTGGCCGCGCCGGCTTCGGAATTTCCGTGAAACACCGTCAGGGCCTGCGGGCCGTCGATCTGCTGATAGTGGAATACCTGAGTCGCCACGGTGCCCATCAGACGTGGTCCGGCCGCCGTGAATTCGTAGCGCTCCACGCTGCCGCGGCTGAACAACAGGAGGATCTGGCCGAAGTCCGTGGCTCCGCCGCGCAATCCGTATTTTTCCAGCTGCTCAAGCGCGCGCCTCTTGCGCTGATCGTCATTGGCCGTGATCAGTTTTGCCAGCGCGTCCTGTGCTTTTGTCTCGCCGGCCACTCGTTTGCCATCCACCGAAGTCACCTGGCGCAGCTCGTGGATCTGCCGTCCCAGCAGCGCAAACGCGTATTCGGAGACGATCTCATGTTCCTTCCAGTCGGCGGCCTGAGGCTGCTTCGCCGCATCGCCCACGCGCATCTTGAAGCGCGGTGGAGCGAGCGCCCGCTGATGCAACGTCTCCCGCCCGACTAATTGCGGTGCGATCTTCTGGAATGCCTCGGCTTCGTCGCCCAGCCGCTTGACGAGCTTCTGCGTGCTATCGTCGGCTCGCAGAGCGAGCGCTAAACCCAGCGCCAAACACAGAAACATTGGCCCGCGCATACCCCGAGGATCTCACACGGCGAAGGCATCCCGAATCGCTGCGCGAGCGTCTTTGGTCAAAGCGCCGTTCGACTCCGTCCGCCCTCTCGCCGCTCCGTCCGTTTTTACCGGCTCAGGCGGAGAATTTGTGACGACAACGTTAGAAACGCCGGTATAAGATCCGAAATGGTAGCGGCAAAGACGTAGGTGCCCTCCGGCTGGTCGGTGTGCACCACGCATTTGCCGGAGCTTGCGCAGGAGGCGCTCGAAATCCAGTCGGGATCGTTCGCGATCCTCTGCAGGATGGTGTCATCGACAGTGGAAGTGAAGCCGATGGCAAAGACCGTCACGGGAACATTGGCGTTGGTGCGGGCCCGCGTCGCCATATCGTCCAAGGCATTGAAGGCAGCCGCGCGAATATTAGACATGGTGAGGGTTGTAATGTGACTCCCCGAAATACCAGTGACGGTATTGTAGGACGCGTCAATGAGGTTGCTGCCATAAACGTCGGTCGCGGGCATCCACGCGAGATCGGTCGGAGACGAGGTAGTGGTATGGGTGGTCGCCATCGAACAGCCGTTCGCCGCGGAGTATTGGTTGGCCGTCTCGCTGTAGGTGTTGGCCTTCACCGTAGTCCAGGAGTTGAACAAGAGATATTCGGTGTTGCCGGAATCGCTCCCGCCCAGCCCTCCGATCATGCCGGCCGGGATATCCGCCATATAGCCCGTGCCGCCGGCGTTCATCGAGTGGCCTGCGGTCCAGGCGGGCAGGACCGCTGAGCTGGCAAACCCGCCCTGGCTCTTTTTTTTGTTCTTGGTATCCAGGCACGTGCTGCTGGACGAGAGGCCCGCTGTGGATCCATCCCAGAAATTCATAGTGACCGTGTTCGGCAAACCATCGGTCTCAACCACGATCACATTGAGCGCCCCCGGTTGATTGATCTTGTACAGCTCGTTATAAGCCAGAGCCATGGCCTGGGGCGTGGCCGTGCCGCCTGCGCATGCGATGGTATCGAGTTCGCCAGTGCCGGTGCCAAGAGTATTTGTATAACCCAGCGTAGTCTGGAAAGTGGTCAATGGCACCGCATGCAGGTAGGCGTCATCCCCAAAAGAAATGGCCCCAATCTTATCCCGGCCGGCCGAAAATTGTCCCGTGAAGGTCTTGGCCGCCGTGACCAAAGCAGTACAGGGGGATCCCGCCATCGAACCCGAGCGGTCCAGCACCAGCATGGCGTTCACGTCCCGGCGGGATGCGAATCCGTAGGCCACAATAAGGGTTTTCTTTACGCCAAACCAATTCATGAAAAGGGTCGGGACATTGGAACTCGCGGTCACGTCAACATGCCGCAAGTAATGGATTCGTTGCATCGTCATAGACGTGGGCATGCGCATCGCTGGTGTCCATCAGCGTGCCGGTGGTAAACCAGCTCCCGGCGGGAAAGTTAGCGTAGAACCAATTCACCGCATTTTGCTTGGCGCTGGTTGCTTGGGCCGCGGTGGTCTGCCCCAGGTTCAGAGCCCGCGCCGCCGCCAGCGAAGCGCCGTCCACCGCGCCCTGCAATCGCGCCTTGACTACATAGAGCATTCCCACGTCTACCGCCAGGCCGATCATCGGAATGATGAAAATCAGCGAGATTACCGCCAGCATCAGCGATGTGCCCTTCTCCCGATCTTTACCTCGTTGCGCGAATGTCATCATGGGACTCCTAGAAAAAAGATCGTACCGAGACGCCCTGGCTGATGCTGTTTCCCAGGTTGAAGCTTGGCGTTTGGAAATAACCTTCAGCGGCGTAGAACACTTGGCCGTCCGTCAGCGGCGCCTGCCCGTTCGCGGTAGTCTGCCATAGCGCCACCATCGCGGCTTGCCCGGCGGCAGGCAGTTTCGCGTTGGTGTCCGTGACGTAGTTGGATACGCTGCCTTGCGCGGAAATGGTGGCCCCGGCTGGATCGCCCATGGAACTGGGGTACTGCGTCGCCACGGTGCTGTTACCGAACACAACCCGCTGGATAAACACGAAACTATCGTGATTGGTGCAGTCGCCCGCGCCCGCCGCCACACAGTTCGGGTCCGAGGTTTTGCCTACATACATCACTTGCGTGATCCGAATAATGCCGTTGCCGACCGACCCCATATTGGATTGCAGATTCCCGCTGAAAGTAGGCATTTGCAGATTCAGTCCGGTTCCCATCCGCTGCGCCAGAAGCTGGTACTGATAGGTGGAAAAATCTGCCCCATGAATGTACATATCCCCCAGGTTCCGCACCATGTTGTTGGCCTGGATACTCATAATGAGATTCATCCCGGTGATAAACATGCCCAGGAACATCGGCACAAACAGCAAAGCGACGAACGCGAATTCGATGATCTCCTGCCCCTGCTGCCGTCGGCGATGTCGCGCCACTCTCATGTTCACAGTCCCTGTCCCCGGTCCGTGCCTAACGGGTGACATTGGTGACTCCCACTGGAAATCCTCCAAGGATATCTGCGGAATCTAGATTGAAAGTGATCGGAGTGGTGCTGCGAAAGAAAGGCACGGCGCCACCGTAACTTCCGCTGAGCGGCGCCAGCCAGCCAAAAGACAGGTTTTGAATCGAGACCTCCACCAGGTTTCCGGGAACGTTTCCGCCGCTGGCGATAGGCGTTGTCAGGGCAGTGGGAGCATAATAATTGACGAAAATGTGCTGCGGGTTGTCCGTCGTTTTGACGAATCCCAGGGCGTACTCCTGCACCACGCTCTCGATGGAAGCGTCCTGCCCCAACCCGGCCTGCGTCTGGAACGTTACGGCATACCGCGTGCCCTCGCGGAGGGCATTCTGCAATGTAGACCAGCGGAACATCATCAAGCCGAAATCGGTAAGCGCAAAAATAAAGGCAAAAGTCGGCAACAACGTGAAAACCGATTCCAGAATGACGTTGCCGTTGGAGTTTCGCTTCCGGGCCGCGGAACTCCTCATCCGTTCACTCATTGCTTACTCTCCGGGATAACCCAATTCAGGTGTCTCTTATCGGCCGGCTCGCGCCGACTGAGAGCCGCTTTCCTAAGTGCCAAGTTATCTGCTGCTTGAGTGGCCTACGGAAGCCCGGCGCGCTGGCCCATGCAGAAAGTCCACATGGCCGCCACAGAAGGCCACGCGGCCAATACAGAAAGCCCGCGCGCCCCTCGTGTTAGCATGAAAACTATCCCTGGCAACATGATTCGTTCTTTTCGCGGCACCACTCCCAGCATCGCTGTCTCCGCTTACGTGGACCCCAGCGCCGTCGTCATCGGCGACGTCACCGTGGGCGAGCGCACCAGCATTTGGCCTAACGTGACCGTCCGCGGCGACGTGGACCACATCGCCATCGGCTCGGAAACCAGCATTCAGGACGGCACCGTGCTGCATTGCGACGCGGGCGTCCCGCTCACCATCGGCGACCGCGTGACCGTGGGACACTTGGCCATGCTGCACGGCTGCACCGTCGAAGACGACGCGCTGATCGGGATCGGCGCCGTCATTCTGAATGGCGCCCGCATTGGCAAGGGCGCGGTAGTGGCCGCCGGATCGCTGGTGCCCGAGGGCGCCGAAGTGCCTGCCGGAATGCTGGCTTTGGGCGTGCCGGCCAAGCCACGCCGTCCAGTGACGCCCGAAGAGCGGGAGCGCTTCGCCGCAGGAGTCAAGAGCTACGTCGATAAAGCCGCCATTTATAGGGACGAAAGTCGTTGATCAGATCCGCCCACTCCAAATCCGCATGATCAAAGCAGTCAAAGGAACGCGCGATATCCTGCCGCCCGCGAGCGCCGTCTGGAACCGCGTCGAGGCACAAGCGCGCGAAGTGTTCCGCACGTTCAACTATCACGAAATCCGCACGCCCATCTTTGAGGAGACCGCGCTCTTCGCCCGCGGCGTGGGCGAGGACACCGACATCGTGGGCAAAGAAATGTACACGTGGGAGGACCGCGACGGCTCTTCGCTCACGCTGCGCCCGGAGGCTACTGCCTCCGTCATGCGCGCCTATATTGAGCACCGCCTCGACCAGATTCCCGGCATCAAGAAGTTATACTACATCGGACCCATGTTCCGCCGCGAGCGCCCCCAGAAGGGCCGCTACCGCCAGTTCTTTCAGATCGGCGCGGAAGCCATCGGCTCGGAATCGCCCATCGTCGACGCCGAGGTGATCGAAATGGTGGTCGATCTCCTGCGTAAAGCCGGACTGCGACAAGGCACAGGGCCGGCAGTTGACGGCCCCGTTGTGCCGGACAATCAAGACGGTTTCCACCTCATCCTGAATTCCGTTGGCGATGCGAACTGCCGCCCCACGTTCATGGCCGCGCTGAAGGAAAAGCTCGCCACCATCGCGCCCACGCTGTGCGCCGATTGCCAGCGCCGCGCCACCACCAACCCTTTGCGCGTGCTCGATTGCAAAGTTCCCGACGACCAGGCGGCCATCGACACGCTGCCCTCGATCCTCGATTACCTCTGCGAAGATTGCCGCGCCCACTTCCATGTGGTGCAGGAGCATCTGCGCCACCGCGGCATTCCCTTCGAAGTCCGCCCGCGCCTGGTGCGCGGCCTGGACTATTACATGCGCACCACATTCGAAATCACGCACGGATCGCTTGGGGCCCAAAACTCCGTTTTGGGCGGTGGGCGTTATGACGGCTTGGCGGAAGCGCTCGGCTCGAAAGTTCCAGCGCCGGGCATCGGTTTCTCCATCGGTGAAGACCGCTTGGTCATGAGCGTCGAAGAAGCCCATCCCGAAGCCCAGCAGCCCACTGTCGACGTATTTCTCGCCCCCCTCGGCGACGCCGCGGAGCAGCATGCCGGAGCCCTCGCGGCCGAATTACGCGGCGCCGGCATATCGGTTGAACGCTCGGTCGATCGTAAACTCAAGCGCGCTCTCGAGACCGCCAACAAGATGGGCGCCCGTTTCGCGCTGATCCTCGGAGACAACGAGATCGCCGCCGGAACATACTTAATGAAAGATATGGCGTCGGGCGAGCAGGTATCGCTTTCGCGCGAAGCCCTCGCCGCCCATATACAGAAAAACTAGATCATGCCATCCGTACCTCTCGATTTTCTAGGCAACCTCCGCCGCACCCACAACTGCGGGGAGCTGCGCGCCTCCGATGCCGGCAAGAAAGCGCTGCTCATGGGCTGGGTCCATCGCCGCCGCGATCTGGGCGGGGTTGTCTTCATCCACTTGCGGGACCGCGAAGGCGTCACGCAGCTTGTCTTCCACGAAGACACCGAGTCTGACGTGCACAAGAAGGCCGAAATGCTGGCCTCCGAATACGTCATCGCCGCCGAAGGCACGCTCGCGCTGCGCACCGCTGAAAACATCAATCCCGCCATCCCCACTGGCGAAGTGGAGTTGGTGGTGGAAAAACTCTGGATCTTGAATGAGTCGCGCACTCCGCCGTTCCCGATGGAAGACAACGTGGACGTCAAGGAAGACGCGCGCCTCAAGTACCGCTACGTCGATCTGCGCCGCCCGCGCATGCAGCACAACATTATCCTGCGCTCGAAGATCGCGTCCGCGGTGCGCCAGGAGCTTACCGACCAGGGTTTCCTCGAAATCGAAACGCCTTTCATGACGCGCTCCACCCCGGAAGGCGCGCGCGACTATCTGATTCCCGCCCGCGTCAGTCCCGGTAATTTCTATGCGCTCCCGCAATCGCCGCAGATCTTCAAACAGTTGCTGATGGTCGCGGGCTTCGACAAATATTTTCAGATCGTGCGCTGCTTCCGTGATGAAGACCTGCGCGCCGACCGCCAGCCCGAATTCACACAGATCGATTTGGAAATGTCCTTCCCGCAGCAGGAAACCATCTACGAAGTGATCGAGCGCATGCTGAAAGCCGTCGTGAAAGCGGCGGGCGTAGAGATGCAGATCCCGATGCCGCGCCTCACCTACGCGGAGGCCATGCGTTCCTACGGCAGCGACAAACCCGATCTGCGCCTCCCGCCCTTCCATTGCGTCGAAGACTTGTTTAAAGGTGAAAACCTGACGCCGGAAGGCCTGCCGCTGGTGGCCATTCGCATCCCCAAGACCGGCCCCGTCAGCCGTAAGGAACGCGACGAGCTCAAAGCCTTCGGCCAGGAGCGCGGCCTCCGTGTTTTCGACGACGCCAAGCGTCTCGAGCGCGACTTCCCCGCCGCCATGGCCGAAGTTCGCCAGCGGACGGGCGCCACCGACGAAGACTTACTGATGCTCTGCGGCTGGGGTGGCGAAGTCAAAGGCACGCTTCCCGAAAACGCCATGCTGCTCGCTGCCGGCCATCTGCGCCTGCAAGCTGGGCACAAATACAATGATCGCCACCAGTTGCTAGATCCCAAGGATTTCCGATTCCTGTGGGTGGTCGACTTCCCGATGTTTGAATGGGACGAAGAAGAGGGCCGCTGGAACGCGGCGCATCACCCGTTCACCTCAGTGCATGACGAGGATCTCGAAAAGCTCACTACCGATCCCGCGCACTGCCGCGCGAAATCCTACGATGTGGTGCTCAACGGCACGGAACTCGGGTCGGGCTCCATTCGTATCCATCGCCGCGACGTGCAGGCGCAGGTATTTGCCGCGCTCGGCCTCTCCGACGAAGAAGCCCGCCACAAGTTCGGATTTCTACTGGACGCCCTCGAATACGGCGCTCCGCCCCACGGTGGTATCGCGCTCGGCCTCGACCGTCTGGTGATGTTGCTTGCCGGGGAAACGTCCATCCGCGACGTGATTCCCTTCCCGAAGACCGCCAAGGGAACCGATCTCATGTGCGAAGCGCCATCCGATGTGCCCGAGCGCGCGCTCCGCGAGCTGGGCATCAGCATTCGCAAGAAATAACGGTCGGTCACCGGGCGGCGCAGGTCTCAGCGAAGGCCGGTCGTAGCTACTCCGCGCGCAGCGCGATCGCGGGATCGATTTGCGTCGCCTTCAGCGCGGGGATGAAACATGCTATCGCCGCTACGATCCCCAGCAGCATTGTAGCGCCCAGAAACGTAACCGGGTCGAGCGCACGAGTGCCCATCAGCTCGCTCCGGAGCCAGAACGAAATCACGACTGCGCCCACCACACCCAGTCCGATGCCGATTGCCGTCGGCCCCATCCCTTTGCCAATCACCTGGCGCAGCACCGAGCCGCGGCTTGCGCCCAACGCCATCCGCAGGCCAATCTCATTTCTCCGTTGCGCCACTGCGTAGGCGTTCACCCCGTAGATTCCGAGCGCGGCCAGCATCAGCGCCACCAAGGCGAACGAGCTCATGAGCCTGGTCTGGAACGTGGGTTCGGCCGCCTGATTTTCGAGTCTCTGCTCCAGGGTCTGGATCTGGTCGATGGGCTGTTCCTTGTCAAGGGACATGAACTCAGCGCGCAACGCCGGGCCCAGCGCCGCCGGATCGGCCTCCGTGCGCGCCACGAACCATACCGCACGGGACCAGGGATTTTGCGGATGCGGCACGTAAATCGTAGGCTTCTGATCTGAAGAAGAATCGTCCAGCCTCACATTCCCGACGACTCCCACCACCTGCGTCGTCACCGGCTCCTCGCCGTTTTGCCACCGGATGGGCCGGTTAAACGCCAGGCGTTTGCCGATCGGATCCTGGTCGGGGAAGTAGCGGGCCGCCAGCGACTCGCTGATAATCGCCACCAAAGGCGCGTTCTCGTTGTCCGCCTCCGTAAAGAAACGCCCCTGCTTCAGTGGAATGCCAAGCGTGCGGAAGTAATCCGGCCCAACGCCGGCATAGGGCGCAACGGGGAGCTCAGCCTCGCCGCGGGCCACCGCACCTTCTTCCTTGAAGCGCACTTCCTGGTTATCGATCTGCGGCAGACTGGTGGATACTGCCACGTTTCTTACACCGGGCAAAGCCGCGATGCGCTCCGCGCCCTGACGATAGAAGCGCAGCGCCCGCTCAGCGTCATACGTAGCCGCGGGTAGCCAAAGGCGTACCGTGATCACATTCCTGGGGTCGAAGCCGGGATTCGAACGGGTAAGATCGCGAAGACTTTCGATCATAATGCCGGCGCTGGCCAGCAGCATCACGGCGATCGACGCCTCGGCAACGATCATGGCTTGCCGGAATCGCTGGCTCTTCCGCCCCGGAGTAGACCCGCGGCTGGAATCCTTGAGCGCCGAGTGTATATCGGATCGCGCTACCGCCAGCGCCGGCGCCAGGCCGCACAGAAGGCAGCTGAGCAGGGATATCGCGAGGGCAAACCAGACCACTCCCGCTCTAAATTCGATGGGTCCGCCGGGGATAGCGTCGGGAGGAACGATTTTCGGCGCAACATGGATCAGGCTCCAGGCCATCGCCAGACCCAGTGCCCCGCCGGTTAACGACAACAGGGCACTTTCCGTCAGGAGCTGCCGCACCAGTTGGGCCGGCGTCGCGCCCAATGAGATCCGCACTGCGATTTCGCGCCCGCGCGCCACCGCCCGCGCCAATAACAAGCTGGCCACGTTCGCGCACGCGATCAGCAGGACCAGCCCAACCGCGGCGCTCAGCAGCAGGAGGCGCGTGCGAAATGTCCGGTTCAGCAAAAACTCCTCGAAGTCCTCGACGCGAATGGTCCACCCTTTGTCGCTTTCCGGATACGTGTTCGACAGCACGCTCGCAATGGTGGACATTTCGGCGGCAGCGCGGGCCCGCGGCGCCTTGAGCCGCGCAATGACAACCAGGTCGCGAAAATCGCGGTCGTGGGTGTTGAGCGAAACCGGCACCCAGATGTCGCTCGGCCGCCACCTGAATTGAAAATCGGCCGCTGTCACACCGACGATGGTGTAAGGGACCGCGTCCACATAGATCGTGCGCCCCAGCACGTTCGGATCGGCTCCCAGGCTCTCCTGCCACAAACGATGGCTGATCACCGCCGATTTCGCTGCTCCCGCCGGCCGGTCCAGGCCATCTTCATCCGGCAGAAAGGAGCGCCCTAGCTCGGGCGCAACGCGCAAGGTGCGAAAGAAACTCGCGCTCACCCGGGCCCCGGAGATCTGGCGTGGGCGGTCTCCTCCGGACATAACGAACGAGGTTGGCATCCACGCGGCGAAATCCGACAGAGTCTTCGATTGCGCGCGCCAATCCATGAAGTCCGCCGGCGAAGCATCGCTGAGGGCTCCCTGGCTGTCGTGGCTCCAGACAAACGCCAGCGTTTCCGGTTCGGGGTAGGAGACCGGGTGGAGAAGCAACCCGTCCACAATGCTGAACATGGCGGAATTCGCTCCAATGCCCAGCGCCAGGACAATGACGACACATGCCGTGATCAGCGGGCTGCGAAGGAGAATCCGGAATCCAAAGCGCACGTCCCGAAGCAATGCAGGGGCTAGATCATGCATCAAATTTTAACCGGCACCTAGTCCTTGCTATCCTGCCGGGAGTGAAGGCAAACATACTGGCAGTTAGGCTGGCGGCATGGCGTTACCGGGCGCTGGATCAAGCGCTGGCTGTCGGTATCGCGCCGGCCAAAAAGCCCGGCACCAGATAGTCCAACCCGCCAATCGAGTCAGCATGAGGAACATGTTTGGTATAAATCTCGCCTCGGCCGGAATCAGATGCCTGAGACCGTAGGATATCGCCGCCCCGGTCACCACGATACCCAATCCCACACTCACAACGGTAAGCTGCGGATCGCGCTTGCGGTCTGCCAGGAGCACTCCCCATAAGACTAGATTCATGATGGCCGCGCCGAAGTTCAGAAGCTCGCTGGTGCTGTTGAACCACGAAGCTTCAGGCCAGGGTCTAGGTCCCATGGGAAACATGGGAAACAGCAAGAATGGCAGCGCCAGCGCGACAACTACGATCCCACTCAGCATGCGCCCGATGGATGTTCGCATGGGACCACCTGACGTAGCCCTATATGTCAGCCAGATCACCAGCAGGAAGCGCAGAACATCCACGATGACATCGTTGGTCCAGTAAAGGCGGGAGTACAAATGGTTTACGGCTTGCTCGGACGCATTTGCGCCGACTAGAGCAGCGTTGTAAATGAGGTCAAAGCTCGACAGGGCTAGATTGCTGAGCAACTCCCATGTAACGTAAATCAGGAGGGCCCAGAATTTTCGGGAGGGACCGCGTAGCAGAAGAACAAGAACCGAGATCAGCGCGAACGCGCCGCCGATCTCGATCAGGTAGTAAACGTAACGCATAATGGCACGCTGCGCGAGTGCTGCTCGCCCATCAAGCGGTTGGTGCTACGCACCGTGCCCATGCTGGTCTAGGCGATATTCGTCCCGCCATCGGGCGGAATCGCGTTCGTCCCACCATCCGGCGGGATCGCGTTCGTCCCACCATCGGGCGGGATCGCATTCGTCCCACCATCGGGCGGAATAGCAGTCATGTTCGTTCCGCCATCAGGCGGGATAGCATTCGTCCCGCCATCCGGCGGGATCGCACTCATGTTCGTCCCACCATCGGGCGGAATGGCCGCTTTCGTAATACCCAAGCTTCCAAGCGCCAAAACCAGTATCGACAAAACTTTCGATCGTTTCAACTGACACCACCTTTAAAACCTTAAAATTTGGTACTTAGTACGTTGTGCCTCAAGGGGCTAAGATCAATACCTTATAGTATCCCTTCAACTAGAGTACTAAGTATAAGGGTTTCCCCTTAGTACGTCAAGATATTTAGTACTGCCAGGACCAGAGAAAATGACGGATGGGGGGAGGCCGGGATAAATTCCCGTAAGATATTGAAAATACTAAGCTTGCTTACTGCGGCGGATTAGATAGAGGGCTTCGCGGAGGGCGATATAGACGTTTAGTAGCCCCAAGCAACTGATGGAACTACGGAAGTAAGGGTCGTCCCATAGGTCCTGTAGCTCGATTTCATGGCCCGGGAAGAAGCTCGGGAGATGGTTCAGGGTCCATGAATCCATCCATGGGAATACCAGCAGGAAAGCGCCGATCTCGAAAGCGAAGATCACGAATAAGATCACCCAAATCCGCCGCCGTAGACCGCTCACCTTCTGCCGCTGCGGGACCGGCGGGACAGTTTCCCGCGCGGACTCCGACGTGGGTGTGGTTTCAGGCGTCAGCGACATGCAAAGAGTTCGCCTTGCGATGAAATAGCAACCGGTGCGGGATAGCCTGACCACACCGGATGGCGGCTGGCGTTTCGCACCGGCTCGAAACTGAAGCGATGCAGCGCGGTGGGGCCCATTCGCTCCAGCGCATCCAGGTGATCGCGTGTCCCGTAGCCTTTATTGCGCGCGAAGCCATACTGCGGGAAAACGGCGTCCCATCGCACCAAAGCCTGGTCGCGCGCGGTCTTCGCGAGGATCGACGCCGCGGCGATAGAAAAACTTAGGCCGTCGCCGTCCGATGAGAGGCTTCTGCGGAAGAGCGCTGGCGATGCGGATCGCATCGAGCAACAGATAGTCGCAGGCCACTCCCAGCCGCTTCACCGCCCGCTCCATCGCCAGCCGGGAGGCTTCCAGAATATTGACGCGATCGATTTCATAGGCGTCTGCTGCGCCTACCGCCCAGGCCACCGCGCGTTCGCGGATGCGCTCGGCGAGCACTTCGCGCCGATCGGGTTCGAGTTGTTTGCTATCGTCCAAACCGCGAATCTGCCGCGCCGGGTCGAGCACCACTGCCGCCGCGAACACCGGACCAAACAGCGCCCCGCGCCCGGCTTCGTCCAGTCCGGCTATGGTCCGGTAACCGGCGCTTCGGGCGGCACGTTCGTAGCGGCTGCTGGGCATCCCTACAACTAAACGAATCCAGCTAAACCCGCTCGTGGAGACGCGCGGCCTTACCTCTCAGCCCGCGCAAATAGTACAGCTTCGCGCGGCGAACCTTTCCGGTGCGCACCACGTCGATATGATCGACCACCGGAGCCTGCACCGGGAAGATGCGCTCCACGCCGTGGCCGAAGCTGACCTTGCGGACCGTGATGGTCTCGCTCATGCCGGTGTTATTGCGGGCGATGACGGTGCCCTCAAATACCTGGAGGCGCTCTTTATCGCCTTCCTTAATTTTGACGTGCACCTTGATGGTGTCGCCGGGCCGGAACTCGGGGTGGGTCGCCTTTTTGTTCTTGTTCAGAATCTTGGCCATCATTGCGTTTTGCATAATCTCGTCTCTACTTTCTAAAACCTTCCGCTAGCGGCCGTCGCGGCCAGCCTACCTTAACAAATCCGGGCGCTGGCGCTGCGTCTTCTCCCGCGCCGCATTCCTGCGCCACTTGCGAACCTCTTCATGGTTGCCGCCGACCAGCACTTCCGGCACCTTCCAACCGCGAAACTCCGCCGGCCGCGTATACTGCGGCCAATCCAGCAACCCCGCCTCGCCGAACGACTCATCCACGCTGGAGGTTTCATTCCCCAGCACTCCAGCCTGCAAGCGGGCTACCGCGTCCACCACTACCGCCGCCGCCAACTCGCCGCCGCTCAACACATAATCGCCGATCGAAAGCTCTTCGTCTGCCAAATGCTCCGCGACGCGCTCGTCCACGCCCTCATAGCGGCCGCAAATCAGGAGCAGCTCTTTTAATCCGCTGAACTCCCGGGCCTTGGCCTGGTCGAACTTTTCACCTTGCGCCGATAACAGAACCACCTTCGATCCCTCACCACGCTCGGGCCAAATCGCTTCCACGGCTTCAAATATCGGCGCCGCTTTTAGCAGCATGCCTTCGCCGCCGCCAAACGGCCGGTCATCCACAGTCCGGTGCCGGTCGTAAGTCCAGGTCCGCAAATCGTGCACCTGAATCTCGATCAGCCCCGCTTCCCGCGCCTTCTGAATCACGCCGTGCTCGAACGGCCCCCGGAAAAACTCGGGGAAGATCGTCACGATGTGAAACTTCACTGTTGCTCCAGCAACCCTTCCGGCAACTCCACCCGGATGGTCTTCGACGCTACATCGATCACCTTGCAGATCGACCGCGCGAAGGGAATCAGAATCTCACGGCCGTCCGCCGCCTCCAGCTTCAAGAGCGGCGCACCGCCATACTCCTCTACTTCGGTCACGACGCCAACTTCCGCGTCGCCTAGAACCTTGCACCCAACCAGGTCGGCATAGGAGAACGCCCCCTCTTCGGGAGGCTCCACTTCACTCGTCGGCACCAGCATCTCGGCGCCTTCCCACTTCTCGGCATCCGAAATCGAATCGACGCCTTCAAACTTGAACACCGGACGCCCGTCGTGCCGCCAAGTTTCCTCGACCCGCATTACTTGACGCCGCCCGTCCATTTCCAGCGCGACCTCGCGCAACTTCTGTTCGCGTTCCGGATCGCTGCTATCCAGCTCGCCGAGCAACTCTCCGCGATTCCCACGGGTGCGCCACAACCTGCCGATCGCCACCCAGTCTTCCAATGCAGCAGCCTATTCCAGAATTTCCAGCGTGAACCGCCGGTTTTGCTTCATGCCCGCGGCGCCCAGCAGCGTGCGGATGGAACGCGCGGTCCGCCCCTGCTTGCCGATGACTTTACCCAAATCTCCCGGCGCCACCCGCAGTTCCAGAACCGTAACCTGCTCACCCGCGACTTCGCGAACTGTCACCTCGCCGGGATTATCGACGAGTATCTTGGCGATCTCGGTTACCAATTCTTTCACTGTCATTACCTCTGCTTAAAAGCCAGTTAAGCGGCCGGGGCCGACTCGGCCACCGCTGGGTAAGTCTTCATCAGCCGCGCCACCGTAGCCGACGGCTGCGCACCGTTCTTCATCCAGTGCTCAATGCGCGCATGATCCAGCTTCACGGCCTTGGGCGTCGCCACCGGACTATAGATTCCCACCACTTCCACCGAGCGGCTGTTGCGAGCGCGCTCCTTATCAATCACCACCACGCGATACGACGGCTTCTTCTTGCCGCCAAACCGCGCCAGACGAATCATCAGCATTCCTAAACTCCTATCCTTCTATAATCCTTAATTTGCCGCTCAAAGGGCAAATTGGCTGTAATCTTGACCTAACGCCCAAAGGGCATACCGGGAGGCATCATCTTGGCCAGGCGCTTACCGAGGAACCCGCCGCCTCCGCCCGTCAAACTCTTCATCATTTTGCGCATTTGCGCGTATTGCTTCAGCAAATTGTTCACTTCCTGCACCGAAGTCCCGCTGCCCTTGGCAATGCGCTTACGCCGCTGGCCATTGATAATCATGTGATTGGAGCGCTCTTTAGGCGTCATCGAATCCACGATCGCTACCAGCCGGTTGATCTCGTTCTCGTCGACCTTGACGTTCTTCAGGTCCTTCATCATGCCGACCTGCGGCATCATGCCGAGGATCGACTCTAGCGGTCCCAGCTTGCGAATCTGCTTCATCTGATCGCGGAAGTCGCCGAGGCTGAAGTCGTCTTCGATCAGCTTACGCTGCATTTCCTCGGCCTGCTTCTGATCGATGGTCTCTTCCACCCGCTCAATCAGGCTGAGGACGTCGCCCATGCCAAGAATGCGCTGCGCGACACGGTCCGGATGAAATAGTTCGAGCGCGTCCGGCTTCTCGCCTGTGGTCACAAACTTCAAGGGCTGTCCGGTAACCGAGCGGATCGACAGCGCCGCGCCGCCGCGAGCGTCGCCATCCATCTTTGTGAGAATGACCCCGGTGATCCCTAAACGCTTGTGGAATTCGTCGGCTGACTTCACTGCGTCCTGCCCGGTCATGGCGTCGGCGACAAACAAGATTTCCGAAGGGTTCAGCGTTTCTTTGAGCTGGCTGAGTTCCGTCATCAGGTCTTCGTCGATATGCAGGCGCCCGGCGGTATCGACCAACACCACGTCGCGTCCGGTCTGGATCGCTTCCTTGCGCGCCGACCGCGCCAATTCCAAGGGCTGCGTCTCGTCGGGAGTGCCTTCGTAAACCGGCAGCTTGAGATCGCGCGCCAGCACGCTGAGCTGCTTCCGCGCCGCCGGACGATACACATCGACCGAAACCATCAGCGGGGAGCTGCCGTTTTTCGACAGCCAGCGCGCCAGTTTGGCCGTCGATGTGGTTTTGCCTGCGCCTTGCAGGCCGACGATCATGAACACGCCGGGCGGTTCGTTCGCCATCCGCAGCTTGGCCTGATGCGTGCCCAGCATCTTGACCATTTCGTCGCGGACGATTTTGACCACTTGCTGCGCGGGCGAAAGCGCGGTGAGCACTTCCTGCCCCATGGCCTGTTCTTTCACGGCCTCGATAAACTGCTTGACCACGCGGAAATGCACGTCGGCTTCAAGCAGCGCCACGCGGATCTCGCGCAACGCGGCTTCCATGTTTTCCGCCGAGAGTTTCCCCTCTCCGCGCAAGGTCTTGAACACGCGCTGCAGTTTGTCGCTTAGGTTATCGAACATGACTAGCCCCGGGCCTCAAATACCTGGGGATTCTCCACCGGAAGGTAGATTTTCATTGTAGCGCAAGCGGGCAAGACGGCATCGGAGCCTGTCGCGACGCGATCGCGCGGCGATCCGACGCCTTCAAACATCCGCATCGCAGATTCCCTCAAGGGACGCTGTCGATTTGACGTATTGTGGAATGCAAGCGGCATGAGTCTCTTTTTTGGATTTTTCTTTTTGTCCGGCTTTTGCAGCCTGGTTTACCAGGTTGTGTGCCTGCGCGTCGCGATGGCGGCCTTCGGGGTGACCACCCCTATGGTTTCGATCGTGTTATCGATTTTCATGGCCGGATTGGCGCTGGGAAGTTGGGCCGGCGGCCGTCTGGTGCGGTCCCTCGAAAACCGGCCGGCTGGATTCTTTATTTCCCTGTATGGGGCCATTGAGCTCGCCATCGGGGTTTCGGGACTGGCAGTCGCGCCTCTGCTGCGCGCGGGGCGAACATTATTATCGGCTCAGGGCGCGTCCTGGGGGTCCGGCGGTTACTATCTTGCTTCAGCGGCTTGGGTGGGATTGGTCATGCTGCCTTTTTGCACCTGCATGGGCACGACATTTCCGCTTGCGATGGCCGGAATCCGCGCGGCGTTTCGCGCCAAGTCCGCGACTTCTTTCAGTTACCTTTATCTGGCGAACGTTCTGGGAGCGATGGCAGGCGCCGTGGGATCGGCTTTCTTTTTCATCGAACTGCTGGGCTTCTCGAAAACCCTGCTGATTGCGGCCGCGCTCAACGCAGTGATCGCCGCAGCGGCGTTTGCTTTCGTGGCCGCGCGGCGTGGGTTGCCCGGCGAAGCATACGGCCTAAGCGTGCCCGCCGGAGCTGCTCAAAGTTTCGGGCCGGCCCGCTTGATCGCTTTGCCGCTTTTGTTCACTTCAGGCTTGGCGAGCCTGGGGATGGAGGTTGTGTGGACTCGCCAATTTATGCCGGTCCTGGGGCCAGTCGCGTATTCGTTCGCTGCGATGCTGGCGGTTTACCTGGGGGCTACGGCGATCGGGTCGCGGGGATATAGAATCTGGGTCCAGGGCAGAAGAGCGAAGGGGGAGCATCTCGCAAGCGCAGTGGCCGCCATCCTGGCTGGCGGCTGCGCGTTTCTGCCCCTGCTGGCGGCGGACCCGCACCTTCTTTCGCGCTCCTACCTGAACCGGGCGCCGTTAATTATCGGCGGCATCGGACCGTTTTGCGCCGTGGCGGGATTCCTGACACCGATGCTGGTCGATTGGTGGTCGCAGGGGAATCCCGACCGCGCTGGAAAAGCCTATGCGGTTAATGCCTTGGGCTGCATACTGGGCCCTTTGCTGGCAGGTTTCGTGTTGCTGCCGGCGCTGGGGGAACGGTGGTCCCTGCTGGTGCTTGCGCTTCCCTTTTTTGGCTTTGGCGTTTGGTCTTTGACGGCCGGCGCGGGTGCGGCGGAGAGAGCGGCCCGCCCGGCCCTGAGCGCATTTCTTGCCGGGGCGCTGGCGGTGGCGGTCCTGCTGATGACACTGACGCACGGCTTTGAAACTTCCTTCCCGGGAGCGCGGGTGGCGCGCGATTATACGGCAACGTCGGTCGCTGCCGGAACGGGCATGGAGCGGAGGCTGCTCATCAATGGCGTGGGGATCACCAGCCTTACGCCCATCACCAAGATGATGGCCCACTTGCCGATGGCGTCCCTTCCGGCGCCCCCGCGCAACGTGCTGGTTCTGTGCTTTGGCATGGGGACTTCTTTCCGCTCGGCTTTGTCTTGGGATGTGCCGGTGACGGTGGTGGAATTGGTCCCGAGCGTGCCGTCACTCTTCAGTTACTTTCACGCGGACGCAGACCAGGTAATGCGATCCCCGCACGCCCGGGTTGTCATCGACGACGCGCGGCGCTTTCTGGAGCGCACGCAGGAGTCGTTCGATGCGATCATCGTCGATCCGCCGCCGCCGGTAGCGGCGGCCGGCTCCAGCCTGCTTTATTCCACCGAGTTCTACCGGGTGGCGCTCAATCATTTGCTCCCGGGCGGTATTTTGCAACAGTGGCTGCCGACGGGAGACGCTACCGTCATATCCGCGTTCGCCCAATCCTTGCGGAATAGTTTTCAGGACGTGCGCGTGTTCCATTCACTGGAGGGTTCGGGATATCATTTCTTGGCGAGCGCGTCACGGATGAACCGGTTTTCGGCGGAGGCTCTCGCTGCGCATTTGCCACCGGCGGCGGCTCGGGATTTGATAGAGTGGGGTCCCGCGTCGAACGCGGCGAGTCAGTTCGAATCCGTCCTCGGCAGGGAGCGCCCACTGCGGGATCTGATCCAGGGGGATCCTTCGGCGCCGCTGCTCACGGACGACCGGCCGGTCAACGAATATTTCCTGTTGCGGCGAATCGCTGGATTCTTGAGAACGGGCATGGTGGAGACGCCGGGCGCCCCATAGAGCGGCGACTGCATCCCGGAACCCACCCCCATTGCCGCCGAGAGTTTCGCCTCTCCGCGCAACGTCTTGAACACGCGCTGCAGTTCGTCGCTTAGGTTATCGAACATGATTGGGCCCGCCTCAAATACCTGGGGATCTCCGCCGGAAGGTTGATTTCATGTAGCGCAAGAAACGTTGGTTGGATTGGCTCCTCCAGAACATAGTGTCCTCGCGGATACAGCGCCTATGTTCCGGATCTTCCAGGCTGCATCGCCGCCGGCGCAACCTTCGAGGACACTGCCGAACTCAAATTGGGGGCGCGATCGAGATTCATCTGGAATCGATGCGCGAAGACGGCGATGCCATCCCCGAACCCACCACCATTGCAGGCTGCGTTGCCGTTCCCGCTTAGTCGTCCGCGTTATCCCACTGCACCTGTGTAATCGGCTCGCCCCACGTGAAACCCCAGAACGTCCCGAACATGATCCAGCAGTATCTCGTCAGTCCGTCGCGGTCTTTCGTCACCACACGGAACACATGCTGGTTGCGGCTGCGGGTCCAGGCGGATGGCCCTTCGTAAAACCAGGCGTACCGAAAACTGACCAGTTCCAAGTGCTCGCTCTCGGCCCACTTAGTCAGGCGGCGCTTCCAGTACATGTTGCTGAGGATCAATGCCGCTATGAAAAGCACGGCCGTGCCGGCGAAGAGTAAAAGCTGCGTCGGGCCAACATCGAATTTGCCGATCTGGAAGAGCACGCCGTCGGGCATAGGTTCGACCTATAATCATGCCATGTGTCGGCTCCGGCGATTCTCTCTCTGCTGTCTCGCGGCGTTGTCGGTCACGCTCACCTGCGCGGGGCAGACTGCGGCGCTCGCGCCCACCGGCACGCTTCGCGCCGCATTCCTTGACGGAAATCCGGTACTGGGCCGCGTGGATGCCAAAACTGGAGCCGTTACCGGCCCGGTCGCGGATCTGGTCAAGGAATTGGCACGCCGTCTCGGCGTTCCTTACACTTTAATCCCGGCGGCGGGAGCGCGCGATGTGATCGGCCGATTGCAGGCGCATACCGCGGATCTCGGTTTCATGGCGTACAATGCGGGTCGCGCGAACGATGTCGATTTCTCCGCGCCCTGGCTGCTGATGCCCAACAGCTACATCGTGCGCGCCGATTCACCGCTTCAAACAGTCGCCGACGCCGACCGGGCGGGCGTCAACATCACGGCAGTCAAGAACGATACCCAGGACGTTTACCTCAGCGCCCACCTGAAGAATAATCACGTGAATACGGTCCCGGCGATGCCCTCGTGTGGATGAACTTGCCAGCCTGCTGCTGAGCGGAAAAATCGACGCTTTCGCCGCCAACCGCCAGCGCCTCATGGAAGCCGCCGCGCGCTTCCCCAAGCTGCGCGTGCTGTCGGACAACTACTTCGTCGCCGGACAAGCCGTCGCGCTCGCCAAGGGGGATCCCGCCCGCCTCGGCGCCCTCAATAAACTGCTGGGAGAAGTGCTGGCCACGGGCTTCGTGAAGGCTTCGATCGATCGCGCGGGCTTGCAGGGCGTGGAGGCCGCGCAGCCGCTTAGGGCGGCGTTAGCGCCTGGCTTATCCGAACTCCGCTCGCGGCGCCGCTTGCTCCGGCCCCACTCGACCCGCCGCGATGTCGGCAGCCGCATAGTTTTCGGGGCGCACCGCGATTCCCGCCATGCGCCGCAGCAAGGCGATTTGTCCGGTGTGCGTGAGGGCGTCCGCGATCGCGCTTTGAAACAGCTTCTCCGCCTTCGCTGCGCCCAGTCCGTGCGGCCGCGATTCGTTGATCCAAAGCCTCGATGGCCCGGAAGAAGCGGGCGATTTCCTGCTCCCACGCGAGCGACGCCGAGTCGTGCCATTCCTTCCGGCCTTCCACTTGCGCCAGAGCCCAATCCATCAGGTCGCCGATATGCGCCAGGATCTCTCCCGGCGTGCGCATGCCCTCGGCGGCGCGGAAGTCGCGAAACTCCGCGGGCGTGCCGCGCAATACTTTACCCAGACGATAGGCCAGCGTGGCTAATGCGTGACGGATCGGCAGATTCATGCCTTACATCATCTCATCTGGAGCCTGTTAGACTGGCTGCTGGCGTAAGACTTCGGATTCAACGCCAGGAGACAATATGAACTCAATTTTCAATGACGGCCTATCGCGGCGGCAAGTGATCCAGCGGGCCGCGGCGGCGGCGTCCTTTTCGGCGCTCGCGGAATCCTTTGCGGATGCGCAGACTGCGCTCGCCCAGCGGCGACGCCACGCATCATACCAGCAAGGAAGATTTCGTTCAGCTCATGACGCAGCTCTCCAATTGGAATCGGTGGGGCAAGGACGACCAAATGGGCGCGGTCAACCTGATTACTCCAGCCAAGCGCAAGCAGGCGGTGGCCCTGGTGAAAGAGGGCGCATGCTTCTCCATGGCGCGCAACGCGGAAATGGAGAAGGCGGTCGATAACCCTGCTCCCATTGTCCGCAAGATGCTGCGAATCGGCGCGGAGGCGCCCGCAACCGGCATCGGCAACACCATGGATTCGTTTTTCATCGCCGTACCACGGCTACGCGCACACTCACATGGACACGTTTTGCCACTTCCTCTGGGACGGCAAGATGTATAACGGCTACCCAAAAGACGTGGTGACAGAGAATGGCGCGAGCAAGAACAGCATTATCAACTTTAAGAACGGCATCATGACGCGCGGAGTGTTGATGGACATGGCGCGCCACAAGGGCGTCGATTACCTGGAACCCGGCACCGCCATTTTCCCGGAAGACCTGGACGCCTGGGAAAAGAAAGCGCGCGTCAAGATCGGCGCGGGCGACGTCATTCTGGTGCGCACAGGCCGCTGGGCGCGGCGCGACGCCAAAGGTCCTTGGTCCGTCTCGGAAGTAGGGCTGGCGGGGCTCCACGTCAGTTGCGCAAAATGGATGCACGCTCGCGACGTGGCGATCCTCGGCGGTGACGACGCGCAGGATGTGTTGCCCTCCCGCGTCGAGGGCGTTTCGCAGCCGGTTCATACGCTGGCGCTGGTGGCGATGGGAATGCCGATCTTCGATAACCTCGATCTGGAGCTGATAGGGCGGGAAGCCGATCGTCGTAAGCGCTGGGAGTTTCTGGTTACCGCTGCGCCCGCGGCAGTGCCCGGCGCGACGGGATCGGTGCTGAATCCGATCGCGACGTTTTGACGGCGCGCGCAGCTTAAGGAATTTTAACGAGATCGCGGGAACGGTTTCCGCGGGAAATCCATCCTGATAACGTAGGAAGTGGAGGGCTGGTGAAAATGTACAAGACCATGATCGGGATAACGACTGCTCTCGTATGCATGACCGGATTGGCGCTGGCGGAGCCTCAAACCACGCCCGCCAACCCACCTATGAACATTCCGTTGAATACGGAGTTCCTGAACGATCTGATGCGCAGCGCGGCGATGTTCAATGGGATGGTTCAGAATATGAACCTAAACAAAGCGCTCCACGAATCCGGCGTGGCCCCGGACAGCACGGATGCGAACGGCCGTCAGATAAAACATACGGCGGCGGTTCTGGGCGCTGGCGCCGGCGTCGGCTTGGCAGTGGGCGGCTTGACCGGCAACCAGAAGAACGCCATGATCGGCGCAGCGGTCGGCGGCGCAACCGCGCTGATTATTGACCAGATCCTCCAGCACCAGGCGAAAGAGCGGCTGGCGAATCCGGACGCTTCCCGCGACAATCACCCCGGCGATAACCGAACCTACGACCACGACCTGCGGCAGCTTAAACAGCGGGAAACACAGCAGTAGGCGGATTCTGGCCCAACGCTCTCAAGAGAGCCGCCAGCTCGATTGATAGTCTTGGACAATGGCTTGTTGTTGGTTGACAGGGCGAAACGCCTTTGGCCCGTGAAGCAAGCGGAAAACGAGTGCCTCGGAGAGTCAACCTCTCTCGGGATTGAGCACGGCGATGTAGCCCAGATTGCGATATAACTGCCGGTAATCCAGGCCGCAGCCCACCACGAAGCGGTCCGGAATCTCGAAGCAGCGGAAATCGATGGGCACCTGCACAATGCGCCGCACCGAGCGATCGAGCAGCGTGCAAATTCCCAGCGATCGCGGCCCTCGCCCCGCCAGCGTCTGCAAGAGATAGCGCGTGGTGAAGCCGGTATCGACGATGTCTTCGACCAAGAGCACGTCTTCCTCGTGTATCGGCTCGTCGAGATCCTTGGCAATGCGCACCAGGCCGGGCGTAGGGCCCTGCGACGGGCCGCCGAAGCTCGAAATCGCCAGGAAGTCGATCTTCACGGGGATGGTGATGGCGCGCGCCAGCGCCGTCAGGAAAAACACCGATCCCTTGAGCACGGCGATTAGCTTGAGGTCGCGCCCGCGATATTTCTCGCTAATCTCGGCCGCCACTTCGGCGATGCGCGCCGAGACCTGCTCCTCGGTAAACAGGATGCGCTCGATATTATCCGGAACATTCTCGTGAGCAGGCGTCGGCATCATGAGTGCACCATCTTCAGTCCGTATTTAAACACCAGGTCCTGGAAATCTTTCTGGTAGAACACCTGGATGTTGATGTGCGGATAGATGGCGCGAAGCAGTTTGACCTTGCGATTTTTCTTGGTCACCAGCGACTGCTTCATGGTGGTGACCTCCACGTAAAGGTCGAGTTCGAGCAAATAGAAGTCCGGCGTGAAGGCTTCCGTGACGCCGCCGTCCTTGTCCCATTGCAGCGGGAAACTGCGCGGCTCATATTCCCACTGGATGCGGTAAAAATCCAGCAGATTGGCGAACATCTCTTCGCTGGGATGGCCGAAGCTGGCTCGCGCGACGCGGGCGCGGCCCGCCGGAACAATACCGCGCTTGGCCAATTCCAGGCGCATTTCGAATTCGATTTCATCGGCCGCGTTGGGCGAAAGCAAGCCTTGCTGGCCCAGGCGCGGGGCGGCGGCGGCGGCCAGCACCTCGGCGGCTTGCGCGGCGTCCATATAGGCAAGGCTTAGCGTGAGGTCGAAGGATGCGGGATCGGCCGAGGCTGTCGAGGCGCGCCTGAATCGCGCTTTGCGAAGGCGCTTCCGCTCGGCATCGAGATCCCGCAGCCGCGCCACGGCTTCCGGTTTTTCCAGGCGCAGGTCCAGCATCAGCTTGCCAACGCGATGCGCGTCGCTGGTTGTGATCCGCGCGCGCAGCAACCATGGCGCGGGCCGGAACAAGTGCTCGGCGCCATCGACAGCAATCAGCAATGGATGCTCGCGGGCCAAGCGCGCCAGCACCGCGACAGCGGCCGGAGCCCACGTCCGCGCAGGCAGTGGAGTCTCGCCGAATTCCTCGGTGATCCATTGGGCGAGGCGCGTTTCCGTGACCAGCTCGAAATTCAGGAGCTGCGCGACACCTTGCGCCACTTCTTCCCAGCGCGACGCGGGATCGCCCGAAATCGTCAGCAATGCCATCCGCTACACTGTCAGAATATCAGCCCCGATGGAAGAGCAGAGTATTTTCGCGGCAGCAGCGCAGCGACCGCCCGTAGCAATGGCCGGGTGACCGCCCGCCGCCAATTCTCACTTCTCCCCAATACGCGACGAACCGGCTGGCCCTCATATCGTGAGCGACTTACGCTCCTGGATGGCCGCGTGCATGTAGATCCTGCAGACATGCCGTAACGGCAAGGAGAAAGTTAAGTGAAAAAACTGTTAGCAGCGTTGATTTTGACCGCGGGAATTGGTTTTGGGCAATTCTCCGTGGGAATTCACATCGGCGAGCCGCCGCGCCCCCGCGTGATACGGGTTCGCCCCAACGCGCCCGGCCCCGGTTATTCCTGGGTGGACGGATATTGGTATCCACAGGGGAACCGCTATTCCTGGCATCGAGGTTACTGGACTCGCCCACCATACGAGGGTGCGCTCTGGACTGCACCGCGCTATGAAGGCGGTATGTACTATCAAGGCTTCTGGAACGGCAGTCACGGAGAAGTGGGACACGACCACCGCTGGGACCGCGACCGCCAACGCCGCGATTACCATGACGATCATCGCGACGGCCACTAGATCATAGCCGCCGCACACGCTGATCCAGCACTTTATTCAGCATTTCCTGCACCGTGAGGCTACTCCGCGGTGGACGCAGCGCAGGCGCGAGCTCAGCCAATGGCTCGAGCACAAACCGGCGCTCGGCCATCCGCGGATGCGGGATTTCAAGACCGGCGGCGTGGATTACCGCGTCGCCGAACAGCAATATATCCAGGTCGATCAGGCGCGGCCCTTTCGGGACCGTGCGCTGACGGCCCATTTCCTGTTCCACTCCCAACAATCGCGCCAATAGCTGGCGAGGGAACAGCGTGGTCTCCGCCGCCACCACCTGATTCAGGAACCACGGTTGATCGACGATCTCTCGCGGCGCCGTTTCATAGATGGACGAAGCTCGCGTCAGACGAACATGCGGCGACGCGATTTGCTCGCGCGCCAGCAGCAGGTTCCCGACGCGGTCCCCCAGGTTGGAGCCGAGCGCGATGTAGACGGTTTTCACGATGTCGCTTTAAAACAGCGCGCCTTGCGAGCCGCCCCGCTTCCGCGCGATGCCGAAGTATTCAAAGCCGCGCTCCGTGCCCACGCGGCCGCGCGGGGTGCGGTCCAGAAAACCCATCTGCATCAGGTAAGGCTCGTAGACTTCCTCGATGGTGCCCTGCTCTTCGTCAATCGAGGCGGCGATAGTGCTCAACCCCACCGGTCCGCCGCCGTATTTTTCGAGCACGGTCAGCATGATCTTCTGGTCGATCTCATCCAGGCCGAAGCGATCGACTTCCAATAGGTCCAGCGCTTTCTCGGCGACGCCCGCGTCCACCACTCCGTCGGCGCGCACTTGCGCGTAGTCCCGCACGCGGCGCAGCAGGCGGTTGGCGATCCGCGGCGTCCCGCGGCTGCGGCGGGCAATTTCTTCGGCGCCGGCCGCATCCACCTCGATATTCATCAGCGCAGCCGAGCGCTTCACAATACTCGCGAGTTCATTGATCTCGTATGGATTCAAGCGCAAAACTAATCCGAAGCGCCCGCGCAAAGGTGCGCTGATGATGCCCTGGCGCGTGGTGGCGCCGATGGCCGTGAAGGGCTTGATGTCCATGGCCACCGTGCGCGCGCCCGGTCCGGTGCCGATCAGGATATCCATGCGGAAATCTTCCAGCGCCGAGTAGATCATTTCCTCCAAGTCCGGCTGCAGGCGGTGGATCTCATCGATGAAGAAAACTTCGCGCTCGGCGACGTTGCTCAGGATGCCCACGAGGTCCAGCTTTTTCTGCAGAACGGGACCAGATGTCTGCTGCATGCCCACGCCCAGCTCAGCGGCGATGATCCCGGCAAGCGTGGTTTTGCCCAATCCCGGCGGACCGTAGAGCAGCACGTGGTCCATGGCTTCGCCGCGTTTGCGAGCCGCTTCGATGGCGATCGAAAGCTGTTCCTTGAGCTTGTTCTGGCCCGCGAAATCGTCCAGCCGCAGCGGCCGCAGCGCGGTTTCAAACTGCCGTTCTTCCTCGCGCAGCGATGCCGAAACGATGCCCTTTTCCTGCATGAAGCTTTAGTGTAGTGGAACCCGGCCGTTTAACGCACCAGTTTCAGCGCGCGCCGGAACAGCGCGTCAAAATCGTTGGATTCGCTCTCCGAGCGGGCCTTGTTGACGGCCGCTTCGGCGGAAGCGCGGCCCGCGCCGAAATTCATCAGCGCGGAGATTACGTCCTCTTCGATGCTGCTGAAGGCGCCTCTGGGCGCGCCGCTCGCGCTAGTCTGCGAGGCGCTCAACGGCCCTAACTTATCGCGCAGCTCCAGCACCATGCGCTCAGCGGTCTTCTTGCCGACTCCCGGAATGCGCACGAGTTGTTCCACCGCGCCGGAACGAATCGCAGCGACCAGATCCTCTGTAGTCAGCCCGCTTAGCGCGGTAATGGCGAGCTTGGGGCCGATGCCGCTCACCGCGATCAATTTTTCGAACAGCGCCTTGTCATCTTTGGTAGGGAACCCATAAAGCGCCAGAATGTCCTCGCGCACGTGCTGGTAGATGTGCATCTGCACCGGGCCGCCCAACTCTGGAAGCGACGAATACGCCGATACCGGGATCGCGACCTCATAACCCACACCATCCACGTCGATGACGATTTGGTTAGGATGTTTTTCGAGAAGCGTGCCGCGCAAGTGCGAGATCATCAAACCTAGGCCGCAATTTTCTCGATACGCACGGCGGTGCCGTAGCACAGAACTTCAGTCACGCCCTGCATCACTTCGGTGGCGTCGTAACGGACTCCGATCACCGCATCGGCGCCCATCATGATGGCGTGGCTTACCATTTTCTCGAAGGCCTGCTCGCGAGTTTTCTCGCACAGGTCAGTGAGCAGGCTAATATTCCCGCCCACGATGGTTTGCAGACTGGCGCCGAGAGTCCCGAAGATCGAGCGCGAGCGCACGATAATGCCGCGCACCAGACCCAGGTTTTGGGTGATGCGAAAACCATCCAGAGTGAACGCAGTGGTGACGAAATCGTGGGTCATAGATAGAATGATAGTCCCACGGCGGCGGCGGACACAGGTTCATGCGCTTAACGCGCGGCGGGCAGAGCGAACGGCACGTGCCGTTCGGCATTGAGCTGCTTGGAGAAATCGCGATCCACCAGCGCCAGACTCACGTGGTTCATGACGCCTTCCTGATTTATGTAGTTCAGCGTGTCTCCCTGCACCCAATAGGCGATCGCCGGATGAATGGTATGGTCCTGCATCGCGATCAGGAAGATGGTGGGCTGATCGTCCGCCAGGGCACCTTGCGCCGGGGTTGCGGGCGGAACCGACACCACGCCTGGCTCCGGCAACTGCATGTTCGAGTAATCGCGCAACTGCGGACGAACGCTGTCGGTCTGGAAATTCTGGTTAATGATGACCGTGGGCGGGGCCGGGGCTGCGTCGGCATATCCCAGACCCTGGTTATAGTCGGTCGCGTAGAAACCGTCGTAGGCATAACCCATTCCATAGCCCGGCCCATAAACCGGATACGGAACATAAACCGCGCCGCCGATTCGTCCCCCACCGCCGATCCGTCCGCCACCACCGATTCGCCCAGCGGGCGCAGGCGGGCGCAGCGCTCCGGGCGACGGTACACCCGGGTGCAAAGCATTCCCGTACGATCCGGTGTGAGTGTGTTGCGCGAAAACTGCAGGGACGAAGGCGAGCGCGGCGGTCAGGATGAGGCGCATAGTGAAACCGTCCTACCCGATTATAGCCGCGAAACTTGGGCGCAAAGGTACTGATTTAAGGTACTAAGGGTTCAGAACTGGTACAGCATCAGGTAAACCACAACGCCAGTCACACTGACGTAGAGCCAGATCGGGAAGGTCCAGCGGGCAATGGCTTTGTGGCGGACGAACGCGCCCTTGAGACCGCGGCGCAGCGTGATGATCGCGAGCACCGGCACGCTCGCCGCCAGGATCGTGTGCGTGGTCAAGATGGTCAGGTAGACGGTGCGGATCAGGCCCGTGTGCGGATAGTGCACCGAACCCACTTGCGCGTGGTAAGTCAAGTAGCACACCAGGAACACGCTCGATACCGCGAACGCGGCCAGCATCACGCGCTTGTGCGCCTCGCGGCGTCCTTGCTTGATGAACACGAAGGCGGTGACCAGCAGCACCGCCGCGGTCGCGTTCAATACGGCGTCGATGGCGGGAAGATCGTGAAGGCCGATCAGAGCTGCTCCTTGAGCAAGCGCTTGGTATCGGCGATCAACGTGGGAATCGCTTCTGGCTCCGAACTCAGGTAGTAGCCGCGAATGCGCCCGGAGCCGTCGATCAGGGTGAAGCGCGTCGAGTGTTCCAGGCTGCCATCTACGTTGCCCAGCATGAAAACGCCGCGGCTCATGCGGTTCAAGTCGGCTTCAGCCCCGGTGAGGAAATACCATTTCGCGGGATCGGCTTCAAAGTGCTGGGCATAGGCGGCGAGCACCGGCGGCGTGTCGCGCGCCGGGTCCACGGTGAAGGACACGAAGCGCACGCCGTCATTTCCGTCAAGCGCTGCCTGCACCTGGTGCATCTGCGAGCTCATGCGCGGGCACGGACCGGGGCAATTCGTGAAGATGAAATCCGCGATCCAAATTTTCTTATTGAGCTTGGCGGTGCTCTGAAACGCCGCGCCGGTTTGATCGGTAAGCGTGAAATCCGGGACCACGCCATACGAAGGCAGCGAAGGCTTGCCGCTGCAGCCGGCTATTAACAGCGCGCCCAAAGCCGCGCTAGTAGCGAATGCCGTCGAACACCAAGAGGCCATAAAGCACCGGAAGATAAACCACGCTCGCCAGCAACACCTGACGGGCCCGCGGCACCGTGCGGTCATAGGACGCGCGCACGCCCGCGTAGAAATAATACAAGCCAACCGCTATCGCACCGTAGACGTAGTAATGGCCGACCATATCGAAATACCTCGGGCAGCAGGCTGATCGGAATCAGCACCAGGCTACACCAGACGATGCGCCGCGCTGTCGATTCGTTGGACGGCTCCACTACCGGCAGCATCAGGATGCCGGCCTTGGCGTAGTCTTCGCGATACATCCAGGCAATGGCGTAAAAGTGCGGAAACTGCCACAGAAACAGGATGGCGTAGAGCACTCCGGCTTCCCAGTTGAGCAGTCCGCTGGCAGCGGCGTAGCCGATCAGCGGAGGCATTGCGCCGGGAATCGCGCCGATGGTAGTCGAATGCGGCGAAATCTTTTTCAGCGGCGTGTATAAGAAAAGGTAGCTGAATTCGGTGAACGCGCCCAGCATCGCCGTCAGCAGATTGGCGCCGAACCACAGTTCGAGAAAACCGAAGATCGACAGAAACAGGCCAAACTCGAAAGCCGCCTTCGGAGTCATGCGGCCGGAGGGAATCGGGCGCTGGCGCGTGCGCCGCATCTTGCCGTCGCCTTCGCGCTCGTACCACTGATTCAGCGCCGCCGTGCCGCTCGCGAGCAGCGCAGTGCCCATCAGCGCATGAAACAGAACCAGCCAACTGAAGCTACCCACCAGGTGCTCGGCGCACAAGAAGCCGATCGCCGTGCTCATCAAAATGAAGAGCGTGATGCGAGGCTTGGTCAGCTCGAGATACTCGCCGAGGACGCGGCCGCTCATGATTTGAACCTTGGGGATAACATCTTTTACTGCGGTAGGATCTCCCACCTCAAATTATACCCCCGAGGCGAGCGATTCTGCTACTGACGCCGGAATCGTTACATTTAAAATTGAATTCGGCGCGATTGAGGAGGCCTCTCGGCCTTACCTGGCATGAAAGGAATTCGCGGATTCTGCTACCTGTGTGAAGAAAGCATGGACATCAATCCCAGCCTGGTTCTGTCGCTCGCCCTAGCGACCGTACCCACTATGCTGACCGTGTTGATTGGAATCCTGATCAACAACTCGCGGCTTGGCGATGTGAATTCCCGAATCAATGACCTGCGCTCCCATATGGATTCCCGCTTCGACGAAATGCGGGCACTCTACTTATTGGTCACGCCGTTCAAGCCTGAACCCGGGCCCAGATAAGCCAGCAGGCGGCCCGCGGTAATGGCTCCGAACCAGCAGACCAGCGAGAGCCAGGCGAGTCTTTTCGCGCTTCCCTTCACCGGCATCTTATCCAGCTGTGGATCTCCGAACACCTGCCTGCGCATGATGTAGAGAACGCCCATGCCGCCAAACACAAACGCCATCTTCACGTAGAAATCCCAGTTGGTCAATTTGGTTACTGCGTCCGCAACCAGCAGCGCGGCGCCGGTGACGGCGTTGATTCCGAACCCAAACCACATCAGCGGATACAAGCGCATCAGCGGCTTGACCGGCATCTTCGGCCAAAAGCCCAATAGCACCAGGTCGATCATGGCGCTCAACCCGGCCACGATCGACATGCCGACAGTGTGCAGCATCAGAAACATCGGGAACGCCCAGATGGAACTGGACTCGCGCACCCAGATACTGAAGCGCATCTGCTCCAGTGCGTTCAGAAAATTCATGTCTCGTGTCCGTCTTGGCGCGCGTCTTCGCGCCCGTGTGGGTGATCCGCCCGCTCCGCGCTTCTGTCGATCAGAAAGCCCACCGCCGCGACGCCGGCAGTGAAAACCAGCACCACCAGCAGGACTCCTAAACCCAAGGGCATCGCTTAAAACGCGTTCCCGATAAACGGGAGCATGCTGCCGAAATACAGGACCCCCAGCCACAGCGCGATGGCCGACACCGCGGCGGCTTTCGCCGTGAAAGGCGCGTCGTCTCCGGGCTTCAGCACCCACGCTTCCTCGAACAGGGTGAAGTAAAGCGCGTTCGCTCCCGCCAGCATCACCAGAATCACTTTCCAAACGAAAGCGGGGTTGCGATCGTACTGCTCGGGCGACGCTACAAAAAACAACATCCCGGTAACCAGATTGGTGCCGAACCCTAGAATCGCCCACGGCAGCAGCCGGTGCAGCGCCGGGAACGCCACATCTTTCATGACGCCGAGCATACGCATGTCAATCATCAGGATCACGCCGATCAACAGTGACAGCCCTATGAAATGCAGCGTCTCGAGCGACGGCCATCCATACGGCAACGCCAGCACGAACGCACCGAGCCTGCGCGCCAGGTGACCTTCCGGAATCACCGTTTCCTGGGCCGAGCGGATTTCGGGATGTCGAATCTCGCCGCCGATGTTCGCCGCCCGCGCCACCAGGCCGAACGCTGCCAGCGACAGTAGCAGAATCACCGCCAAGTTCCAGTTCGCCGCGCGCGACATCCGGCGCATCTGCCACAGCCCCAGCCAGGCAAACGCACCCGTCAGCATGATCGCCGCGAAGGCTAGTAGCGCCGCGTCCTCATGCGTCTGAATCAGATTTTTCGGAACGCTAGGATCGGCACAAGCGGGCGCCTTGGCTTCCCCCGCGCATAGCACTTCCTCCGCTGCATTGCCGCTCACGTAGGTGGGAATGGTGACCAGCGCGATGCCCACAAAGACCACCAGGCTCGCCCGCTTTAACTCGGCATTTTTGGCGATCAAGGAACTGACAAACAACATTAGCCCGATCACAAAGCCGACAGTCGGCACATGATTGAGCAGAAGATGTGCGTGGGTCGGGTCCATCACGGACAGCTTACCGCGCGGAACAGGGAGTTGGGTTCCAGCCCGACTCGTCGTCTTCTTTCTTGAAGTGAGCGGTGGAGGTGTAGGGTTCAGACAGATAGGTTGGATCGTTCACCACCGTCATGATCACCAGCCAGCTATCGCCGTTCGGATTATCGGTGCGCGTGTAGTATTCCGTCAACTCAGTCTTGTCGCTATAGGGCACGCCGTTCTTGCGCAGATAACCCGGCTTCAGCTTGGTGGTGACCACCCTCATGGAACCGCCGCGCACCGGTCCCCGCCGGTCCCTGACATCCCAGAACGCGCGCGAGACTCCCTGCAAATCGCCGCCCGGGTTCTCGGAATCCTGGAAATAAAACAAACGCGCTTGCTTGCCGGCGTCGGTTTCTATTTTCATGACTCCCGCGTCGGCCCAGGAAATTCGGATCCGTCCCGGAACGCGCATAATCGCCGGTGCGCCGTAAGCCTTGCACTGATTGCCGGAGGCTTCATCTTTAGCGGGATCCCAGGCATCGGCGACCTTGCGGCCCTCCGCATTGAGGGGAACACCGGTATAGTCGCCCTTAGCGGGCGTGACCATCCGGTAATTCCAGTCTTCGGTTACGGCTGCAACCCACTGCCCGGTGAGATCCACCGGCCAGTCCATGTTGGGATTGGGCGGAAGAGCTTGACTGCGCGGCTGGGTCCCCTGAGCGTGCAAAAGCGCCGCCGCGAGAATCAAAACCGGCACGGCGCAAATCGCTCGCAGAATCTGCATGGCTACCTTATGTTAACGCTAGCGCTCTCCGCAGCGGGGTCAACCTCATCATGAGCTCCGGACCACTTCCATCCGTCCGCCGGACGCTGGATACTCACCATGTGCAGTCGGTGGTCCTCGGCAGTCCGTCCGGGGTGGCCGATGACGACCACCCGGTCGCCCACCTTTAAGCTGTCGTGGGTGACACCTTGGCGGCTCAGGTGCCCGCTAGAGCCCCACTCGATGGACCAACGCTGCATCACACCTTTTTCGTCCGGCCCGTCGATCAGCACGAAGGAATGCGGATTCTGGAACAGGAACTGCACCACCTTGCCCCCTACCTTCTGCGTCTTGCTTTCGAAATAAGTGGCTGCGAACGAGTGGTGGGCATACGCCCGGCCCGCGGAAATCATCGCGCCGGCCGTGACGATCAGTCGAAGCAATGTGCGCTTCATTGACCTTGTCTCCTGAGACGAGTCTTCGCTTCGGTACGCCAGCCGAGTCCCGCCGAAAAGTAGCTTACCACGTTGAATCCCGAAATCAGGCCGCCGTGAGCCGGCGCACCACCAAGCTCCAGGAAACGCTCAGCCTCAGGATCGCGTCTGATCTCATAGGACCAGTAGCGCGGCCGTCGAAAGAATGTCTAAAGTAGTGATAGTTCCAACGTGATTTACGCCGCCATTCCCGCCTTGGCCCTTTTCCTGGCAGGCGACATAGGAAGCGCCCCCGCGGGGCTCGCCTTGGGCTACCTTCAGATGTACGATTTGCAGTTCACTGCGGCGCACAAGACTTTCGCCGACTACGCGCAGTCTCATCCCAATGACCCGGTCGCGCCGGCTTCGGATGCGGCGGCTTATTTGTTCGCCGAATTCGACCGCCTCCACATTCTGCAGTCGGAATTCTTTGTGCATGACGACAACTTCCGCCGTCCGACGAAGCTGTATTCCGACCCTGCGGTCCGGCGGGCCTTCGATGCGGATCTGGCGAAGGCGGATGGCATTGCCTCCGGCGTGCTCGGCTCTCAGCCGCGCGACGCCAACGCGCTGTTCGCTTCCATCCTGGTATTGGGACTGCGCGCCGATTTCGACGGCTTGATCGATAAACACGATCTGGCCGCACTCTCTTCCGTTAAGACCAGCCGCGTCATCGCCGAGAAGCTGCTCGCGATCGATCCCTCCTATTACGATGCGCATCTCGCAGTAGGCGTCGAAAACTACATGCTGAGCCTGAAGCCCGCCCCGATACGCTGGTTCTTGCAACTGGCCGGCGCGCAAGCCGACCGCTCGCTGGGCATCGAGCAGTTGAGCGTCACCGCCGAAAAGGGGCACCTGCTGAAGCCCTACGCCCGCCTGCTGCTGGCCGTGGACGCGCTCCGCCGGAAAGACATCGCGAAGGCGCGCGAAATTCTGACCGGGCTATCGCGCCAGTTTCCTCACAATCGGCTTTACGCCGAAGAACTCGCCCGCCTGCATTGACGCGGGCGCCATTGGGGCCCGCCGCGCCGCGCCACGCCACATTTCCCCAAGCCCACACCGCGCGCGATAAAGATATAATTCGGTGGGGGTGAATCCATGAGACAACTCATGAAACAAAACATATCGCGCCGCAGCATGGTGACAGGGACTTTGCTGGCTCCCGCCGCTGCCTTCGCCCAAAGCCCCGCGTCAGGCGCTCAGAAGGCCTTCGCGAATAACGGAGCGTCGGCCAAAGTTTGGTCCAGCGAATACTGGGCGCAAAAAGACGCCGTCAAACTCTACATGTTCCGCAAGCGCGCCACCGCCCCTAAAGCGGGTGAGAAACCGCTGCCGGTGCTGCTTCTGATTCATGGTTCGTCCAACTCCGGCCGTTCGTCGTTCGATCTGGCGACGCCGGGCAAAGGCGAATACTCGGTGATGAACGTGTTCGCGGGTCTGGGATACGACGTCTGGACCATGGACCACGAAAACTACGGGCGCTCCAGCCGGACCGATAGCAATTCCGATATCGCCAGCGGGGCCCAGGACATCAAGGCCGGCATCCCGGTGATCGCGAAGGAAACCGGCGCGCAAAAGGTTCACCTGTTCGGCGAGTCCTCGGGCGCGCTCCGCGCCGGAGTCTACGCCATGCTGGAGCCGGTGCGCGTCGACCGTCTGGCGCTAGGGGCTTTCACCTACAAAGGCGAGAATTCACCGACCTTGACCGAACGCGCCAAGAACCTGGAGTTCTATCGCACCCACAACCGCCGTCTCTGCGACCGCGCCATGATCCGCAGCATCTTTACCCGCGATAAACCGGGCACCACCGATCCCGCCATCGCCGAGTTCCTGGCTGACGAAGAGCTGCAGTTCGGCAATCAGGTCCCGACCGGCACCTACCTCGACATGACTTCGAAACTGCCGCTGGTGGATCCCACGAAAGTGCTGGCGCCCGTGATGCTGGTGCGCGGCGAGTATGATGGCATCGCCACCATGAACGACCTATCGGACTTCTTCCTGCAGCTTCCCAACGGCGATCGCCAGTTCGTGATTCTGCCGGGGATGGCGCACTCGGTGGTGCAGGGATCGAACCGTCAGGTGTTCTGGCACGCGCTGCACGCGTTCCTGTCGATGCCGAAGATCACGCTGGGTTAGTCTGCCTTAAGGCACTACTTTTTTCTTCTTGATCCACTCGATGACGGCGTCGCGCTGCAGCGGTCCGGTGCGCGGGAAGCGTCAGCCCGCTTGCGCCCAACTGCTCTTTGTCCGCTTGGTTGGTTGCGGTGAAATCGGTGGTTGCCACCGTGTACTCGCGATCCGGTTCCACAGGATAGCGCTGGGTGATGGCCGGCGGCAGTTCGCTGCCCTTGAATTTCCCCATCACGATGTAGTTGTCGAACGGCAGAAGATTCCAGATGTTGCGAATCAGGATCTGACCCTTCGGCAGCGTATCGCGCAGGTTGCCGGTGTTGATCCATGCGATATCCGCCCCGGTCTGCTCCGCCATGGCGCGCTCCACCATCTTGCGCAGATCCGGGCTGTTCCGCTCCATGCGCATAGTGGATTCTCCGATGGGAATGTCCACCAGTTTCGAAACTTTGCTTTCCCACTTGGCCACTTCCCGCGCGACATCCGGCGCCGGCGTGATCTTCGAGTCGATCGGGATCTTGGTCCATTCGGCGGAGATGAGTTTCTTGGCCGCCTACATCCACTTGCAGGTCGAGCTTCCCCAATTGATCTCCATAAGCCCGCACCAGCACCGCCACGCGCCCGTCCACTTTCATCATGGCCGGATAGCCTTCGTGACTGTGGCCCGCAACCACCACCGAAACCTCCGGCACATCGCGCAGGATCGCGTCCACTTCGCCCTGGTCGTGAATATGCGCGAGCACCACGATCAGATCGGTGCGATCGCGCAACTCTTTCGCATATTTGCGCACCGTCTCCACCACCGGCAGGACATGCCACGGGCCGGCCTCTTCCGGAGTGATCACCGTACCCACCAGATCCCCCATAATCGCGCCGATGATGCCCACCCGGATGCCGCCCGCGGTCAGAATCACATACGGGCGCGTCATGGGTCTTGCCGTCTTTGTCGACGATATTCGCCGACACAATCGGGAAATGCGCGATGCGAATGAACTCCTGGGTGCGGCGCCATCCGTAATCGAAATCGTGATTGCCCAGCGTCGAGGCGTCCAAGCCCAGCAGGTTGGCAATCTCATAGATCGGCGACCCATGGAACAGCGTCGAAACCGGCGTTCCCTGCACCAGATCGCCCGCGTTCAGATACAGGCACGCCGCGCAGTGCGCCTTCTGAAGCCGGACTTCAGTGGCCAGCCGCGCGAACCCGCCGTTATCCCGATCGTCCGGCATAAGGTGCGCATGCAGATCATTGGAATGAAGGATCGTGAGCGGTTTGACTTGCGCCGCGAGGGGCGGCAGGCACAGAAGCAGTGAAAGCAGCAGGCGGCGAGTCATGGGTTGAGTCCAGGGGATGAGTCCAGTGTACCTAGAACGGCCTCCTAAGCAAGCGTAAGGCGAACGCTCGATGGCGGTTCGGGCCAAAGAAGCGCCAAATAGAAGTATGGAACACTGCGGATCGTGCAACGCCACGCTCAAAGTGGGTGAAAAGGAGTGCTGGGGATGCAGCGCCGCGGTGCCGGAAAAAGAAGCTCAGACCAGCATGCACCACCGGTTTCACACCCTGATCAACATGCTGTTTATCATGTTCGCGGTGCTGACTCCGCTGGCGCTGGTCCTGCCTAACGAGTATGTTCCGTCCCTCAAGAAATGCGTGGTGGGATTAATCGTGATGGGCTTGGCCCGCAGCTCCATCCAGACCATGACCGACGCCCGCAAGCGTTAGGCGCGCTCAAAACTCGGCGGAACTTCCTGCGATTCCCCTTCGTACTAGAATCAGGGACGTCGCCATGTTCACTTTCCTGCTCTGGTGTTTGCTTTTCGTTGCGTGCTGGCCGCTGGCTCTGATCGCCCTGGTGCTTTACCCGATCGTCTGGCTTCTGCTGCTGCCGTTCCGGATCCTCGGCATCGCGGTCGAAGGAGCCCTGAAGTTAGTGTGGGCCATCGTAACGCTGCCCTTCACGCTGGTTCGCCGCCTGGCTTAACCGATTACATCGTGCTGATTCTGATGTAGCGCTTAATATCCGGCAGCATGGAAACGAACCCAGCCACCGCGAAACCGAACGCAACCCACGCCAGCATCTTTGAAGTTTTCACTAGGAACCTCCGCCGGAAAATAATTCGCTCTATCATAAGACGCGCATCATGGGCTAAGTGTTGCGCGGGCGCGGAAGATTTCCGCCCTAATACGCCAGAATGCGGGTGGCTTCCTCGACGATGTTCTCCACTTGCGGGAGAATCTCGTTTTCGAGCGATGGAGCGTAGCCGATCCACGTGTCGAGCGCCCCGATCCGCCCCACCGGCGCGTCCAGCCGCCCGAACAATTCGCTGGCGATGCGCGCCGAGATCTCCGCGCCGAAGCCCCACGAAAGCGTGTCTTCGTGCACCACCATCACCCGGCTGGTCTTCTCGACCGACGTCTGGATGGCCGCCCAGTCGTACGGATTTAAGGTCCGCAGATCGATCACTTCCACCGTCGCGCGTGGATTTTGCTGCTCCACTTGCACCGCCGCCTGCAGCGACTTCTGCACCAGCGCGCCGAAGGTCACAATCGTCAGGTTCGCGCCCGGCTTCACCACTTTGGCCTTGCCGAACGGAATCAGATAATCCGGACCCGGATGCTGCGTCCGATTGTAGGGTTCGCGATAGAGGCGCTTGTGTTCCAGGAACAGCACCGGATCGTCGCAGCGGATCGCCGTGCGCAGCAGGCCGCAGGCATCCAGCGCGTTCGACGGAAACACCACGCGCAGGCCCGGAATATGCGTGAACACCGACTCGGCGCTACTGGCTATGATAAATCGCCCCGCCGTTCAGGTAGCCGCCGGTCGCCACGCGAATCACCAGCGGCGCCGACCACGCGTTATTCGAGCGCCAGCGCAGCGACGCCAGCTCATCGCGAATCTGCATCATCGCCGGCCAGATGTAGTCCAGGAACTGGATCTCCACCACCGGCTTCAGCCCGCGCATCGCCATGCCTGCCGCCCGGCCCACGATGGCCGCCTCCGCGATCGGCGTGTTGAAAACGCGCTCGGAGCCGAAGGCGGTCTGCAAGCCCTGCGTCGCCTTGAAAACGCCGCCCTTGCCCTTCACTTCTTTCAGGTGTTCCTCGCGGCTGCAGTCGGCCACGTCCTCGCCGAACACCACCACGTTCAGGTCGCGCGCCATTTCTTCGTGGATGGTGACGCGTGATAGTATCCACCATCGTTCGCGGGTCGCCAGCGCACTTGGCTTCGGTCTCAAACGCGCTCGAAGTCGGATCGACGCTTTCGGAATACAGATACTGCAGCGCGGTGCCCTTGTGCGGCTGCGGGGCCTTCAGCGCGCGCTCGGTCGGCCTGCTGGATTTCGAGGTCCACTTCCTGCATCAACTGTTCCAGCGTGCCGCGGTTCATCACTCCGCTCGACAACAGGTATTCGGGAAACTTTGTCAGCGGATCGTGCAGCGCTTCTTGCTCGCGCTCGGCTGCGGTCTTATACAGCCGCTCGTCGTCCGAGAGCGAGTGTGAATACGGCCGCGTGCAGTAGGCGTGGACAAAGGCCGGCTTACGCTCCCGCCGGCAGTAATTCACGGCTTCGGCCATAGTGCCATAGGACGCCACGAAATCTGTTCCGTCGCAGCGGAAGGTCCGCAGGTTGGGGTGCCCTTCCACCAGTTTCGAAATATCGCCGCCGGGAGTTTGATCCTCCACCGGAACCGAGATGGCGAAGCCGTTGTCCTGCACCAGGAAAATCACCGGCAGCGATTCGAGGCACGCCGCGTTGATCGCCTCCCAGAACTCGCCTTCGCTGGTGGCGCCTTCGCCGGTGCTGGTGAGAGTGACCGCGTCAGACGTGGGGTCGAGGTAGCGGTTCGCGTGCGCGCATCCCACCGCCGGCAACAACTGCGTGCCCGTCGCCGAGGATGGCGACACAATGTGCAATTTCGTCGAGCTCCAGTGCGACGGCATCTGGCGTCCGCCCGACGAGGGGTCGGATTCCGCGCCCACCGCCTGCAGCAGCATGTCCTCGGCCGTCATGCCCAGCGCCAGCGAGAGTGCGCGGTCGCGATAGTACGGGAAGAACCAGTCGTGCCCGGCCCGCAGCGCCATGCCCGCCGCCGTCTGAATGCCTTCGTGCCCCGCGCCGCTCACCTGGAAGAAGATTTTGTTCTGCCGCTTGAGCAGAATCTCGCGGTCGTCGATGCGCCGCGACATATACATGATGCGAAATGCGCGGATCAGATCTGGAGCTTCCAACCGGGTTGGAAGCTCGCGAAGTTCAGGGTCCGTGGCGGCGCTGGTCAGCATGAATAGCCCTACTCAGTGTAGCAATGGAGCAGCTTCCGGAAAAGGTGAAACTCCCCGCGCGGGCGACCTTACTCGGGCAGCGGCTGGCCCTTAGTTTCCGGCGCGAAAGGCAACGCCGCCAGCCCTACCAAGAAGACCAAACACATGGCGACGCCCGCGTAGCGCATCGGTTCGGCTTCATGCGAAAACATCTGGGAGGTCAGCGCGCCTAGGGTGTAAGGACCCGCCGCCGCCACCAGACGGCTGGCGTTGTAGCAGAAGCTGGTGCCCGTGCTCCGCAGTCGCGTGGGAAATAGTTCGGGAAGATAGATCGCATATCCGCCGAACAGAGCTGAGCTGCGCCGCGCCCATCAACGGAATCATCCAGAAGATATCGCTGATCTGCTTCAGGTTCCAGAATGTGTAGGCGGTGGTGATCATCGCGGCGAGGAAAGCGGCGGCGAAGGCCGTCCTCCGGTTGGTGCGCTGCGTCAACCAGGTAAAGGCATGCACTCCCATGAATCCGCCGAGATTCTGCAACAGCGAGGTGATTCCAATCCAGGTGGTCGTCTTACCCGCCAGCGCCGCTCCGCTCAGGCCCTGCTCGCGAAATGATTTTTCGAGCACCGGGCGAAGCAGGTCGTAGCTAAAGAAACCGATGCCCCAAAGCCCCACCACTCCGGAAAAAGCCAGCAGCATTCCGATGATCGAATTGTGCCTCCACCGGGGATCGGAGAACAATTCCCGCAGCGACCCCATGCTCTTCTTCTCGGAGCGCGCTTTCAGCCACTGAGCGGGCTCCTTGAGTCTCTTGAACACTATCAACGCCAATGGCGCCGGAAGTGCGCCGGCGAGAAATTCGTACCTCCACGCGCCCGCGATGGCTCCGGATTGCTGTATCTGTCCGAGAAAAATGCCGGTGGCGGCGGCCAACATGTTACCCACGGTGGAGAACGCCTGCACCATGCCGAGCGCGTAGGGCCGCGCGCGTTCAGGGACCACTTCGGCCACCAGCGTTACACCCACCGCGAACTGGCCGCCCACTCCTAATCCACATAGGAAGCGGTACGCGTTGAAATCCCAAACCCCGATCGAAAGCAAGCTCAGCCCGGTGAAGATGGTGTAGCAAAGAATCGTCAGCATCATCGTCTTGGCGCGGCCCAGACGATCGCCCAGCACGCCGAAGATGGCGCCGCCCACGGCCCAGCCAATCATGAAGATCATGGTGGCGTCGCCGGCCTGCTCGGATACGGCGCCGGCACTGGCGCTGCCGCCCATCAGATCGCGCAGCGCCGGAACGCGCGCCAGGTTGAACAACTGCTGCGCCATGGTGTCGAACATCCATCCCACGGACGCGACGCCGACCACGAACCACTGATACTGGTCAAGGTCTTTGTACCAGGCGTATTTAGGCTGGGTGACGATCACGCGTTACACACATTCCACGAAGCGGCGCTTCATGAGATCGAGCACTTGATCGCCGGGTTGCTCCCAAATCTTTTGATTGAAAATCTCAACCTCAATCGGGCCCGCGTAGCCAGCTCGGTCGACCGCGGAGCGAATGCGGGAGAGTTCGATCACGCCGTCGCCCATCATCGAGCGACCCATCAATATGCCTGGAAGGGGCACCGGCCAATCGGATACGTGAAGTCCCAGAATCCGTCCCTGCAATTTCTCGATTTCCTGGTACAGGTCCGGATCATGCCACACATGAAAGACATCGATCACCACACCGACACTCTGTGGCGCGAAGCGGGCCGCGATTTCGCGCGCCTGTTTCAGACTCACGATCACGCTGCGGTCTGCGGCATACATAGGATGCAGCGGCTCGATCCCCAGCTTGATGCCGCGCTCCCGTGCATGAGTTTCAATCGCTGCGATTCCGTCTACCACCATGCTGCGCGATCCTTCCAGGTCGCGTCCCGCCAGCGCGCCGCACACCAAGACCAAGAGTTGTGTCCCCAGAGCCGCGGCTTCGTCGATAGCCCGCAGGTTATTTTCAATCCGTTTCTGCCGTTCCTCTCGCGTCGCCGCGGGAAATCCGCCCCCGCGGCACAAGCTGGATACCCCAATGCCGGATTCCGTTGCCAGTTTCGCGGCGGCAGAGAGACCCATCGCGTCTACTCTATCGCGCCACACGCCGATTGCAGGAATGCCGTGACGCACGCAGCCGCCTAACGCTTCGCGGAGAGTCCAGGAATTGACCGTGATCTGGTTAAAACTCAAACGGCTCAAGTCAGCCATGGCTCTATTCGGCTCCCGCCAGCGCCAACACCAATTTCATGCGGCTCACGGCAAGCTCCGCATCAGCGAGAAGCCCAGCCTCAGCGGCCAGCCGGAACAGTTGCGACAAATGGATCACGCCCCGCGCGCTCTCCTGTCCCGCAACCATCCGAAAATGTTTCTGATACCCGTTCAGATATGCCAGGAACACGATGCCGGTCTTATAGAAATAGGTGGGAGCCTCGAAAATGTGGCGCGATAACGGCACCGTCGGAGCCATCCAACGCTGATACGCCGCCACGTCGCCGCGGTCGAGAGCCTCCAGGGCTGCGGCGGCCGCCGGCGCGATGGCGTCGAAGATTCCCAACAGTGCGTGGCTATGATGCTGACCGTCCCCTAGGATCAGCCGGTCATAGTTAAAATCGTCGCCGGTATACATCTTGACGCCCTCGGGCAGGTCGCGCCGCAACTGAATCTCCCGTTCGGCGTCCAGCAGCGACATCTTCACGCCGTCTATCTTCGCCGCATTTCTCCGAATCACAGTTAGGCAAGCCGCCGCCGCTTCGTCGAGATTCCGGCTCCCCCAATAACCGGCCAGCGCGGGATCGAACATATCGCCCAGCCAATGCAGAATCACCGGACGCTGAACCTGCGACAGAATCCGTTCGTACACCCACGCGTAATCGTCCGCGTGCCGCGCACAACGCGCTAGCGCGCGGCTCGCCATGAGGATCAATCGCCCGCCCTGCGCCTCAATGAACTCGGCCTGCTCCTGATACGCTTCCAGCACTTGTTCCAGTGTTACTGCACCATCCGTGGGAAGCTGGTCGGTCCGTGCCCCGCAAGCGATTTCACCGCCGACTGCCGCCGCCTCCCGCAAAGATCTGGCGATCAGCTCTCGCGCCGCGCTCCAATCCAGCCCCATGCCTCGCTGTGCGGTGTCCATGGCCTCAGCAACAGCGAAGCCGTGGCTCCAAAGGTGCCGCCGGAAAGCTAAAGTCGCGTCCCAGTCAATTGCGGTATTCACGCAGGCAAAGGGATCCGCAACTACGTGAGCCGCGGCATAGGCAGTCCGGCAGGTGAACTTTCCCGCTAGGTGCGGCTGCGAAGCGGATCGCAGTGTGAAGGTTTCGAACTGGCCGCCTTGCCGCGGTAATCGAAGAGTGAGCATGGTGGACGCGGTTATATCGTTATATCATCGTCCCAGGCATAAATCCGTTCGATATGCGGAAAATCAACATCAGGGATTTCCAGGTTGCCCGGCAATCGACCTCGCGCGAAGTGAATCGCCAGATATTGTTGAACCTCCTGCGCGCTCACCAGCCGGTCTCGCGCGCCGATCTGGCTCGCCTCATGAACACCACCCGAGGCGTGGTCGGAGCGCTGGTCAATGAATTGATCGCCGATAGCTTGGTCTTCGACGGCCCCACTCGCGCCGCTTCCCGCGGCCGGAAACCCACGCTGCTTTATGTGCGCACGCGAGACCGGCTGGTGGTCGCGGCCGATGTGCGCGTCAGTGCGATCGATATTGCCTTGTGCGATTTTGCGGGTGAGCAGATCGCGCGCGAAAGCCTGCCTCCGATCCTTTCTCCGGATGAGTTCATCCGTGAATTTCCCAAATACGTCACTGCGCTGCTCACGAAACACAAGGCCGCCGAACTCTGCGAGGGCATCGGCATTGTGGTTCCCGGCATGGCCGACCGCCAGGCCGGGCGGGTCATCAGCGCTCCACTGCTGGGTTGGCGGGATCTCGAAATCGGCTCGCCATTGGCCAAATCGACAGGCTTACCCGTGGTTGTGGAGAGCGCCGGGAAGGCTTGCGCGCTGGCGCACATGTGGCTGACTCACGACGACGCGATGAACACCCAGGATTTCATCTACATTACTGTTTCCGACGGCGTCGGCACGGGATTCGTGGTTGACGGCAGACTGGTCTCAGGTCACGGCGGGACTGCGGGAGAATTCGGTCACATGGCGCTCAGCCTCGACGGGCCACGCTGCGCTTGCGGCTCCAATGGATGCTGGATGGCCTACGTCTCGGATCGTGCGACAAGTTCTCGTTACGCAACCTATCTGAACTCCAGGCTGCCGGGGAGCACCCCAACCCTCCGCACCATCATTTCGCGTGCGCGCTCCGGCGATGCAAAGGCGATGGCGGCGTTGCAAGCCACTGCCCGCTACCTGGGATTGGGTCTGGCCAACATTCTTCATGGCGTGGATCCGGCATGCGTGTATATCGGCGGCGAAATTACGGCGGCGTGGGATATCGTCGAACCCGTAATGCGCGAAGCGATCGTCGAGCGGGCTCTTACTGAGAAAGTCGCGAGCGCCGTGATTCTGCCGTCTAAGATTTCCGATCCGCGCCTGCGGGGAGCCGTGGCTCTCATCGCATCGCCGACATTCGCGGCACCCAAGGTGGCCTGAGGCGGCTCCATTTGCAAACTCTGCGGAATTTGTACATACTCACAACAAAGCCGTAGCCGGCGAGGAAATAGCGTGAGCGAGCGAAAAATCGGCATCATCATGAACGGCGTCACCGGGCGAATGGGTATGCATCAGCACCTGGCCCGTTCGATTTTGTTCATCCGCAAGCAGGGCGGCGTTACATTGCCGGGTGGCGAAGTCGCCATACCCGATCCTATTCTGGTGGGACGCAACGAAGGGAAACTGCGGTCGGTCGCAGCGGCGCATGGGATTCACCGGTACACCACCGACCTGAATCGCGCGCTGGATAGCAAGACCGACCTGATCTACTTCGACGCGCAGACGACTCACGCGCGCTTTTCCGCAATCCGGGAGGCCATCCTGCGCGGCAAGCACGTGTATTGCGAAAAACCCGTCGCCGGAACCCTGGCAGACGCGTTGGAATTAGTGCAACTCGCAAATGTGCATGGCGTCAAGACCGGCGTGGTGATGGACAAGCTGTTCTTGCCCGGCATCCTTAAACTGCAGCGCCTGGTCGACTCCGGTTTCTTCGGCAGGATTTTATCTGTTCGCGGGGAACATGGCTACTATGTTTTCGAGGGCGATTGGCAGGAGGGGCAGCGGCCGTCTTGGAACTCCCGCAAGGAAGAGGGCGGCGGCATCATCCTCGACATGCTCCCTCACTGGCGTTATCTGTTCGAGCACACCTTCGGCAAGATGAATTCGGTCTTTTGCGTGGGCGCCACGCAGATTGCGGAACGCGTGGACGAGAGCGGAGCGCGCTTCGCCTGCACCGCCGAGGACGCCGCGTACTCTATGTTTCAGATCGAGGGCGGATTGACGGCGAGGATGGACACCTCCTGGGTAGCGCGCGTGTATCGCGACGAGCTCCTGGAAATTCAGGTGGATGGTACGCATGGCAGCGCCATCGCGGGACTGCGCGGCTGCAAGACGCAACACCGGGTCAATACTCCCAAACCGGTTTGGAATCCGGATGTGCCGAATCCATTGAATTTTTATGCGGATTGGCAGCCAGTGCCGGACAATCGGGAGTTTGACAACGCGTTCAAAGTTCAGTGGGAGATGTTTCTGCGTCACGTGCTGGCCGACGCGCCGTACAAGTGTGATTTCCTCGAAGGCGCGAAAGGCGTGCAGTTAGCGGAGCTGGCGACACAATCCTGGCAGGAACGCCGCTGGGTCGATATTCCGGCCCTCGAAAAGAGCAAGCACGCGGATCGCTCGTTTGCGCGGCGCGATGCGTGAGGAACTAGTCTAGTTGCCGGCGCCGGAGAGTTTGCGATAGTACTCGGCGACCGAATCCTGATAACCAGCGGGAACCTTGGCCGGATCAGCGTTGCGGATGGTGCCGCCGCGGCTCTCGTCGAGCTGGCGGCGCAGTTGCAATTCGAGCGCGTCCACACCGCTGGTGAGCTGCTGGCGCATCTGCTCGACCAGCGCCGGGTTCCCCGGAAAGCGTTTGGGGTCGAGACTGCGCATCTGATCGATCAGCGTCCGCAACTGCTGACGCGCCTCGGGGCTATCCTGCGCTACCGATCGAACGCCGTTGAGAAGGTTCAACCCCTGCTCGATTTCACGCTGCGTATCCGCGGGATTGGGACCCTGTTGCGGCGCCACGGCGCGCCCCGAAATGCGAGTGTTGCCGGTGTCGTAGTTGCCGTAGACAGTACTATCGCGATTGCCGCCACCGCCTCCTCCCGGATTGCCCGTCGCACCAGCGATGCGGTTGCCAACCTGACCGCCTTGGCCGCGTTGCCCTTGCTGGCCGCCTTGTCCAGGTTGTCCCGCTTGCCCTTGCTGCTGGCCCGGTTGTCCAGACGGTCCCGACTGACCGGGTTGCCCATTGCGGTTGAGTTGGCCGGTTTGATACTGCTGACCGCCGGGCAGTCCAGCCTGACCTTGTCCATTCTGACCTTGTCCAGATGGATTGGGCTGACCGTTCGGCCGTCCGCCGAGCCCGGCGAGCTGGTCGCGCAGACGCGCCAGATCGTCCATCGCGCGGTTCACCGCGGCGTCCTTCGAAGCGGTTTGCGCGCTCCCCATGGCCTGCGCGGCTTCCCTCACCTGCTGCCCCAGCTTTTGCAGATCGCTGGTGAGGGCCGCTTCGGCCGGATCGGAGAATTGCCCGCTGCGCAGCCAATCCGAGCTGCGCTGCATGCGCGTGCCGAGATTGTTTTCGTCCATGCCGCTGAGCGCGCTGCGCAACTTGTTGGAAGCCCCCGGCTGCGTGGAAGCGAACTCGCGCGCCGCGTCGCGCATTTGCTGGGTAAGGTGGCCCGAGATCATCGCTCACCTTTTGGCGCTCGTTGACCATCTTGTCGATGTCCTCCGGCGAAGGAGGTTTCGGCGGCAGTTGGCCGGAGGCGCGAGCGGCGCTCTGCTGAGCGATCAAATCGCGCACGCGATCCGCTTGCTTCTTTTGCTCGGCCGCTAGCTGATCTGCTGTCTGGGCCATCGAGTTGACGCGGCTCGCGGCGTCATGCTGCTCGACACCGCCTAACAAGTCGGTAGCTTCGCGCAGGCGATCGGCAGCACGGCGGTAGTCGGCTGCGCTGGCGCTCTGCGAAGCCGCGCGCCGCATGTCGTCGTTGGCCTGGCGCAGGCGGTCGAGCGACTTTTGCGCCGCCTGTTGGCGGTCGTCAGCGGATCGGTCCGCGGCCTGTTGCGGATTGCTGGCGCCACCTTTATCCTGACTGTTCGATTGGCCGCGTGGCGCTGCTAGAGGATGAACTGCCCGCTTGCCCGCCGCGCTGGCTCGACTGGCCCTGCTGGCCGCTTTGGCCGCTCTTGCCCAAGCTCTGCTCCATCTGGCGCTGGAGTTCCTCGGCCTCGCGCTGCAACATTTCCTGCTGCCATTTTTGCTCGGCGGTCTGCTGCCCATTCCGTTGCTGCTGGGCTAAATCCTCTTCACGCTTGGCCAGCTCGTCGAGCTTTTTCAGAGCGTCGTCGATTTCCTGCGCTCTTTGTTCGGCGCTGCTCGACGAGCTCTGCCGGGTCTCATATTGATTTTTCTCGGTATCAAGTTCGAGATCGAAGAGGCTCGCCAGATCGCGCGCGCGCCGCCGCCGCCACCGCCTCCGCCGCCGCCGCCTCCAAACGCGACCTGAATTTGCCGGAACGTGGCTTCGGCGCGCAGCAGGAATTGCAGAGCCTTCTGCTCATTCGGGATGGCGTCCTTCCATTTCTGCTGCTGCAATTGTTGCGCGGCCGGCTCCATCGCGGCAGAGGCCGCGAGCATGGCTTTCTGGAAATCGCTGATGGCCTGCACTTCACTGGTCAATTCACGCGCCTCTAATCGGCCGGATAGCGTGACCGCCTGATCGTGCAAAGTGGTTTGGGATTGCGACAGCAGCTTCGAGATGTCGGCGGCCTGCTGTTGCGTCGCGTGCTTATCGCCATTCTGTTTGAAGGTGGCGGCGATGATTTCCTTCTCGCGCTGCGAAATCTGCTCGGACGGATCGGCTCCGCCACCACCACCTCCGCCGCCCCCTCCGCCCGCCTGCGATTGCGAAAACTCGCGCTCGAACGGCTCGGCCTGGATGAAGATCATGTCGGTGTGGTTTTCGGAGTTGGCGTCCTTGGCGGTAGCGTAGACGCTCACCAGATCGCCCGGCACCAGCTTGAAATCTTCGAGCGCGATGGTGGCCGACCCATCCGCCTCTTTCTTTCCACGCTGCTTAAGGAGATCCACCGCAGTCTCGGGTCCGCCGTTGATCGAATAATGCAGCGTAACGCCGCTGAGGCCGAACTCGTCGGTGGCCTTGGCGGCGATTGTCACTTCTTCGATGGGACTGGCGCGGTAATCACCGTGGCTGGGCCGGACTAACGAAATTTGAGGCGGATCGGCCTTGCGGGCCTCAATGAAAAAATCCTCGCTGACGCGAACTGGCTGGCCCTCGGCCACGCCCGCGATGTGATAGGCGCCGTCCGAATCCATCTTGACCGTGCCGTGATAGACGTTGTTCTGACCGCCCGTGAGCTGAATGCGCTGTCCGTTATCGAGCTGAATCTGGCTGCCCTGCAGCGGACGATCGGTCGTAACGTCCAGTTCCGCCTGGGTCCCGACGACGGCCCGCAGATCGCCGCCGCGCTCTTCTATTTCAGACGGCATTCCAGTCCAAGCCGGGTAATGATAGGTGACGCGAATCTGCTTCACCGCAGGCAGGTCGCTGACGCGGATGTTAAAGTGTTTCGATTCCATGGCCCCGGCGGTGACGTAGTATTCGACGCCTTCGGGCAATCCGGCAAAAAGAAACTGATAGCCGCCCGCGAAATTTCCGGCCGCTTGCGGCTGCATCGCGATCTCTTCCCACTTGGCGGAACTCTGGAAGCGGGCATACAACTTGACGTTGGGCGATTGCAGGCCGATGGGCAACGCCGAAACCAACTGATCGGCGTGGCGGCGCACGACGGCATCGCCGGGAATCACTCGCAGGTCATACAGCGGAGGCTTGCCGGAGCGCGCGCCGGTCCACAGCAGCGACGCGCCGTAACCTAGAAAACCGGGCCCGGCGGCGATCATCCAGATCAAGATAGCTAAGGCTCCGAGGGCGGTGCCGAGCGAAAACTGAAGCCTGCGGTCGGTGACCAGAAGCTTGGGTTCAGCGGATTGCGCGACGTTGAGAGTATCGGCGGCCAGCAATTCAATGAAAGGATCTCGACCGTCGCGCTCAGCGAAAGTCGTGAGGCGCTGCTCGAATTGCGGGAAGGTGGCCTCGGCGGTTCCGACCGCACGGCGCCGGGTCAGGCGGCGCAAGGGCAGCGCCAATCCCGCGGCGGCGGCAACGGCCAGGATCAGGATGAGTCCAAAGCGGGCGGCAGTCACGCTGCCATGCGAGAAGGCGAGCGCATTGGCGATGGTGACCAGCACCAGCGTGGCCGCCAGAGCGCTGCCCGCGAAGATGGCCAAGCCGCGCAACACAGTGTTCCAGCGCAGACGTTGCTCCAGTTGCGCAATGTAGGCGTGAAGTTGTTCGCGGAGACTCATGGAACCTCCCACGGCGGCCACTTTAACATCTAAAGCATATCGCAATGGCGGAGGCGGCGGAGCGTCAAGGGAGCGGCAGCAAGCGATGTGCGGAATGGTGGGTTGTGTTTTCCCGCAAGCCTTCGAAAATCAATTCGATGGCACATAGAGCCGCCCAAAACGACAATCCGGAGGATACGTTTCCATAGTGAGGGTGCGGAAAAGTCGCACGGCGCGTCTGGCGTCGCGCAAGGCACCGGCAGACGGAAATTGCTCACAATCACGGCAAGGACGCGAGTCAAATGTCGGTGGAATGCCCGACGTTTGGGCAATGTAGCTCAGAGGGGAACATCCCATGCCTGACAATTCCGTCGTTCGCGCCCGCATCGATGAACGCACCAAGAGGAAAGCCGCCGCGGCCCTGAAAAAAATCGGACTCACCGTGTCTGACGCCTTTCGCCTGCTGCTGGTGCGCGTGGCGGCGGAGAAGGCTCTGCCCTTCGAGCCGCTGAATCCGAACGCCGAAACCGTCGCTGCGATGAAAGCCGCGCGCCGGGGCGAGTTGGTCAAGGTCGGCAAGCCCGACAAACTGCTGCGAAGCCTGAATGCGCAACGCTGAGCTTGGGCTGTGAAACGGCCGTTAGTCCCTTTGTGCCCGGAGACGCGCACTTAGAAGGGAAGTGGCGGATCTTCTTGAAGCCCGTGGTTTATGATGAGTGTTTGTGAAGACTTTCGCTCAGGATAGCGTTTTTGAGTGGATTAGAAACGGGCGCGATAAGTCGAATGCGATCGGTCGCACCAGTCCGGGTTGGCGAGGAAATCTTGTCTCACTGTTGATTCCGGACACGTTTGAAGCGTACGCAAAAATTCTGCATCGGATGGATGCTCGTTATGATGATCCAACAAGCCCGCTCTCCGAGAGCGAAATTGTGATCCGAAAAAATACCCCCGTGCCCCTGACCCACAACGATCAGGGATGTTTCTTCAGATTTCCTGAGATACCATTCATCGGTACAGACAAGCCACTTCTGTTCCAGGGAAGTCTTTCAGAACGTGCGATGTTTTTGGAACCGTATCGATTCACTTTCGAATACTGGTGGCCTTCAGACCACCGGTGGTGCGTATGTACCGACTACGACCTTATGTTTGCCTTTGTTGGGGGATCCAAACGCTTAATCTCGCGGCTCCTCGCGAGCGAAGTCCTTGAAGCGTTAGAAGTCACTCCACAAACGCGAATCGACTCATTCGCGCCTATCGGTTAGCGGACGCGGGCCCTTCATTCAAATATCGGCGAGATCCTAGCCAACACCTCGTCCATGATCGCGTCAGGAATGCCTTCGAGCTTCCTGCCGCCGCGCGCGGCGAGATCAAGAGTGCGCGGCTGGTCGCAGCGGACGACTCCCGTAGTTTTGGTTCCGGCTCCTGCCAGCGGCACTGCGAAACCTGCCGTCCGCGCGAAATTTCCGCCGCTCGTGATCGGCAGAACCACCGGGAGTTTCGTGATCTGGTTGAACGCTTCCGGCGAGACGATTAGCACCGGACGCCGGCCTTTTTGCTCGGGTCCCGACGTCGGATCGAGACTAACCAGCCAGATCTCACCGCGCTTCATCAAATAATCTCGCCGCCCACGGGCTTGCTACCGAGCCATTCCTGCTGCTCCTTCTTCGATCTTCCTCGCGCGCGCGGCGCCTTGGGATCGCATTTGGCGAGCAGCTCCTTCAGGGTATAGCGCCGGCGCCGCTGCGGCTCCACGACGATCCGGCCTTTTTCAACTGCGATGCCGACCGTGGCGCCCGGCTGCAGATGCAGGATTTCGAGCAACGCGGGTGGGACGGCCAGCATGACCGAGCCTCCGACTTTGCGCAGATTGGTAGTGTGCATGGTATTCCTCGCCCAGTTATATTTAAGTATAACATTGTGCGTGGAGATTGTGCGGCGAGAGCGCCGGGCCCGCGTCGAGCGGTGATCCAAGTAGCGAGCACACGGCCGGGTATGGTACAAATCCCCAGGGAGACCTTCAAATGAGAATTGATTTCGTGAAAGCACTCAGGATACGCGTTGTTGGCCGCGCTTACCGTCAGCGTGTCGGCGCCTGCTCAGGCCCAAGCCACCGCAGCGCCGAAGCTTTACAACAACGCCAAACAGAAACTTCTGGAGGGCAAAACCCTCTCCAGCTACACCATCGGCAAGCCCGACGCCGCACTCTACTGCGAAGTCGCGAAGCACTACGATTTCGTTTGGTTTGAGATGCAGCATAGCACCATGAGCTGGGCCGACATTGAAAAAATGATCGCGGCATGTCCGCACTCGGTCGCCACGCCGATGGTGCGGATCGCGGACGAACTGGAAAGCTCCATTCAACATGCCACCGACATCGGTCTATTGGGGATTATCATGCCCACGGTCGATACGGTGGAGAAGGCGCAAGCCGCGGTTCGCTACGCGAAGTATCCGCCGGAGGGCCGCCGCAGCATGGGAGGCGGCCAGGCCGCTCGAATCTGGATCGGCGAGGGCCGGGACGCCACGATGAAGTACCGCACCACGGTCAACGACAACATGCTGGTCATTGCCATGATCGAAACTCCGATCGGTGTCGCCAACGCGTATGACATCGCGAGCGTTCCGGGCATCGATGGCATATTGATCGCGAATACCGACTTGGCGAATTTCTCCGGCTGGTTCGATCGCGAATCGGGGCCCTATCAGGGGATGCTAAGACTCATCCACGATGCCACCAAGCGAGCCGGAAAATACTTGGGCGCCACTGGCCCCGTGCCTCCGACGCCTTTCCCCAGATCGGAGTTCAATTTTTACCAGGGCGGTCCGTCGATCGACGGATGGACGCCTCCGGCGCGCTAGGTCTGCTGCCGCTAGACTGCGAGGGCGACTACGATTCCTCGCGCTGCGTGCCGAGGTAGCCGCTCGCGATGACCGATTCGGCGATCGCGGCGGCGAGCACGAATAGCATCACGTACCACCAAAGTGATTCCGGCGTCTTCTGCGGCGTCGCCCCGGGCGTTGGCTGACCTAGGCGCCGCCGCATCCTGTGAAGACTTGCCGCCGTTGCCTTGCCAGAGCGCCAAGACATCGTCGGGGATCACGTCGAGGTTCGATTCTTTCGGATCGGGGTTGACGCCGACTTCGTCCTGCCGCCCATCGGCAAGGCGGAGCTGGTAATAGCCGGCCTCGGTGAGCTGGAACGATTGCGCGGATGCGGCCTCGCCCAGCGTGAGCGGGCGCTTGCCCTCGGGGTCGGTGACCTCGACGCCTTGCGCCTCGTTCCTTGGCATTGCGCAGTTCGAGGTAAGCGTCCACAATGCGTGCGCCGCCCTGGCGTTCGCTGCCCGCAAGGTAGCGCGCGGTCTGCTCGATGAACGGGACGAACGCGGGAGCCAACGGAAAATCGTTGGTCAGATTGTCGAGCCCCGAGGTCAGCAGCATCACGCGCCCCTCGCCGATGCGCTTCTCGAGCAAGAGCGGCGTCTGGTCGCCCAAGCGAACGATCACGCGAGCGTCGCCTGGTTCCACATCCAGCGCATAGAAAAACTTCACGCCCGGCCAGCCGCCGGCCTTGGCAACGGCGGGATAAGAGGAGTCACTCGATCCGACTCCCATGTAGCGATCGGGAACGCGGCTGTAGTCGCGCGTGGCGACGATGTGCGCGCCGAAAATCGGAATCTGCAAGCGGGCGCCGGCGGAGGTGCCAGCGGCGATGAAGAGACTGCCGCCGGAGCGCACATACTGGGTGAGCGAATTTTCCAGCAGCGAAGGCACGGTGTTGATATCGGAAAGAATGATGAACGCGTAGTTGGACGGCTTACGGTCGGCCGCCTCGGTGACGTTGATCGATTCGAGAGTAAATGCCGATTGCGCGGCCGCCGAGAGCGCGGCTCCGACATAGAGCGGCGAACGGCTGTCGCCGTAGTTATGGATCAGCAAAACTTTTTGCGGGTCGGAGCGTTCGACGGCGAAGCGGCGCAGGTCGTCGGCAGCGAAACCATCGGCGGAGTCGATCTTGACCTCGCAGCGGCTGAATCCGTAAGGCACTTCGAGCGCCGGGAAGTCGACGGTGGCGCGTCCGTTGGCGGGAACCGCTACAGATTTGGTCGCGGTGGTCTTGCCGTTCACGACCAGCGACACGCTGCGTTGCGCGGCGGGAGTGCCGTAGCCGGCGATCACGGCTTGCACGTGAACCGGCTTGGCGTCTTTGCCCCACACTTGTCCGGGCGCGTCGACCGATTCGACTGTCCAGTTGGGTTGCGCCTTGGTGACCACGGCGTGCGTCACCACTCTTGCGTTGGCGGGCAGCGCCATGTCGGCGAAAGTCGCGGCCAGCTCGGAGCGCTGCATGTCGCTGAACAGATGCACTTCGATGGGAGTGTGAACCGACTCGGCCATGCCGCGCACCGCGCGCGCCAGTTCGCCGAAGTTACCGTGGCCGTCGCCGGGCTGAATCGCCTGCACCGCGGCACGCAACGCCGACTGATCCTCAATGGGCTGCGTCATGAGCCGCAGTTGCGAACCGAACGCCGCCACCTGCGCGCGCGCCGCGCCCTTGCCGGCCAAGACGCTCATGGCTGCGTCTTTGGCGTCGGCCAAGCGAGTTCCGGCGCGCATGCTGAAAGAGTTGTCGATCACCAGCAGCACCAGCCGGTTGCTCGCCAGCGCGGCCGCGTTGCGATTGATGAACGGATTCGCGAAGGCGAGAATCAACAGCGCCAGTAACAGCAGCCGCAGCGACAGCAGCAAAATATGATCGAGCCGCTTGTGCTTGGTCGAACTCACCACGCGCGATTCGTAAAGCATCAACGACGGCACCGGCTTGGGCGGACGCTTATGCCGCTTCAGCAAATGCAGGTAGAGCGGAAGCGCGACTCCGGCCAACCCGGCGAGGAACCAGGGCGCGAAGAGGCCCATCTAAACGATCCCCCACTTCCGCCGCAGCCACCACTCGGAGAAACGCAGCAGCACCAACACCAGAAACACCAGCGGCAGATTCCACAGGTCCTTGGTCTCGCGCATCGTCACGCCGGCTTCCGAAAAAGGAATGCTGCTGGCGAGTTTGCCGAGGTCGGCGGGCTTCCAATATTGTCCGCCGGTTTGCGTGGCGAGGCGTTCCAGCAAATCGCGATTCTGTTCGGTGTGGAAATTCTCCGCGACGCCGTCCATGCGCTGAAAGGTGAGCACGTCGCGTCCCAGCTCCCTGAACTTGCCGGTCTTGGGATCCGCGCGCTGCGCCGTGACCTCGGTCAAATACGCGCCCGTCCTGGGAGCGGACCACGCGGCCTGGAACTGGCCGGGATTATCGGGCACCGGCGTCATCTCGACCAGCGCGCTGACGCCGCTCGGGCCCAGGATGTGAGCTTCGACCTTGGCATCGGGCGCGGGATTGTATTGTTGATCGCGAACCTCGGCGGTGATCGTGACGGCGCCGTTGTCGAGCAGCATCTGCGCGGGCACGGACGCGGAGACGTGGCCCGGCGTATCGGAAACCAGCCAGCGCAGGAGCTGCTGCCAGAACAAATCGTGCGCGGTGTCGCCGAGCGGCGAACTCATCTGCCAGCGCCAACTGCCTCCGGTGGCCATGATCGCGCTGCGGCCGCGGCCGAAGTTCTCGGTAATCAGCAAGGGCAGCTTCCTGCCCTCGGGCGTAATCATGTTGGCGAGAACCTCCGCGCCTGGCTTGGGAGTGCCGGGATCCTGATAATCCATCAGGTAGGGCAAGTTCTTCCACTTGGCGAAATTCGCGGCGGGGTCGTCCACCACGCGGGTGATGATGCTGTCGACGCCGGCGGGCGCGAGCTCGGCGGTGGTATGCGTGGTGCCGTCCCTGGGATCGGCCTCGCGATGGAACGTGGGCGACTGGCCGGGCAGCGTGGTCGGCATCAGGTCGATCAGCTTGGTCGCGTTCCAACCGCCATCCGCCATCGCGAACTGACCGCCGAGCAGCAGCAGTCCGCCACCGCGGCGATCCACGAACTGGTGAATTAATTCCTGCTGAGCGGGAGTGAAGTAGCCGGCTTCCACCGATCCGATCATCAGACCCTGGTAAGCGAACAGATCCTCGGGGGTGGACGGGAAATCCGTTGGCCAGTTCCTTGGGATCGGCGATTCCCTGGCGGTAGATCTTGTTTTCGCTGGTGCGAACCATGGAGACAATCTGCACCATGCGGTCGTCTTCTTCGGCCTGGCGGATGAACTTGTATTCCCAGCGCGGTTCACCTTCTATATAGAGGATGCGGCGCGCCTCGGAGCTGACATTCACCACGCGGGTCAACGCATTGTTGGCGGTGTTCTCTTCGCCGGTGAGCGGAGCCGCCGCGATTTGCAGGGTTCTCGCGCCGGCGCCGCCGATATCGAACATCAACAGTCTCGGTCTGCAGATTGCCATCCGGCCCCAGCGTGATGGTGCGGGCGGCGAGGGCCTTGGGTTGTCCGGTGCTGACGTCGCGCACCGTCAGGTTGATCTTGGAGCCCGCGTATCCGCGCTGCTGCAAGGTGATCTTGGCGGCGAGCCGCGAGTCGGCCAAGGCGCGCGGAGCAACCACGACATCTTCCAGTTCCACATCATGTGCGGAGCGCTCGCGTCCGAAGCCCACGGTGTGAACCGGAATGTGGCGGGCGCGCAGCGCACTGATCGCGTCCGCGCTGATTCCTCCGGCGTTATCGTCGCCATCGCTGAGCAGCACCACGGCGCCGATGGGCAGGTCGGAAGTTTCCTCGCTCAACTGTTTGAGGCTGTCGCCGATGCGCGTCGAGGGCGCGTTGGGTTGCAGGTCCTTGAGGCTGTCGATGCGCGCGGGCACGTCGTCGACGCGATAGAGACGAGTTTGAAACGAGCGGTTGAGGCTGGCGAGCAGTCCGCCCTGGAGCGCCTTCACGGCTTGCGCCTGGCGAGTCGAGCCGTCCTCGGATATTCCCATGCTGCGCGAGTCGTCGACCAGTACGGCGATGATGTTCTGCTGCGGCTTCAATTCGGCGACAGTGATGGCCGGCTGCCACAGCAGCACCAGCACGATCGCGGCCATGAGCGTCTGCAGGCCCCAGATGATCCAGGCTCGCCAACCTTGCAGTAACGGCGCGGCGTCCTTCAGGCGGGAGCGGATCAGCCAAGCGAGACCAGCGGCCGCGGCCAGGATCAGCACAGCCAGTATCCAGTTTGGCCACGCCCCTAGGAGGGCGAAGTGGCCGCGTGAATACACTGATTGCGGATATTTAAAAAAGAACTCGAACATGGGCCTCTGGGCTGCTCGCGAACTGTAGGAAGAGGCGCACGCGGTTCATGGCTAGTGGGTCATGGCGTAGGTTATGTAGTTGAGGACGATGCGAAACGCGAGTCCGGAAAACTTCTCCGGATACTCGGGGCTGTCGGCCCACTCCCAGGCGTCGCCGAGATGCATGTTGGCGCAGATCGCCACCATGATGCGCCCGCGGTCGTTGCGGATGGCGCGCCACTTGGGCACGTAGCCGTCCTTCTCATAAGTTCTGCCGGTGTTGACGTAGACCTCGCTGGGGATCTGAAACTTTTCGTTGATGTCGTAGAGGACGTGGTAAATCTCGTCGTTATCCTTGAGATCCTCGACGGGACGGTCGGGCAGCACCATGCGCATGCCGGCCATGAAATGCTCCCAGTCGTCGGTGCCGTGGAAGTCGTCCACCATCAGGAAGCCGCCCTTCAGAAGATAATCGTGCAGGCGTTTGGCCTCCGGTTCGGTGAAGGTCCAGGTGTTCACCTGGACGGCGTAGATCCAAGGATAGTCGTAGATGTGATCGCTATCGAGATCGACTACGTTCAGCGGCGATGGAGAGTTGATGTGGGTCAAGCGCCGCAGGGCGATCAGGCAATCGTTGTCGGCCTTGGGATAATCTCTGGACCAGCCGCCGTAAAAGCGGCGATACCCGAAGCTGCTGCCGTTGGCGTAGCTCGAAGTGTACTGGAGCCGGCTCCAATAAAATTCCGAGGGCACGTTGGGTCCGCCCGAGTAGTAGTCGCGCTCGCGGCCGAACCTCTGCGCCGCCGGCATCTGCAGCACAAACAGACCGAGGCCGAGCGAAATCGCCAGGAGAGTGGCGGAGAGGAGCCGCACCAACTTCATAGATGAAAGCCTACGAAGTGAAGGATATCAGAAGCGCGGGAGCGATCTCCAGCGGAGGTAGCGACAGCGGCGGTAGCGACAACGTAGCCAACGACGGCCTAGCCAACGACAGCGGAGGGCGCGACCGCATCCGAGGCATACCCCAAAAATACGAAAGCTCCCTCCCACAATGTGGGGGGAGGGAGCTTTTCTTGTTTGAATAATTGAACAGGTGACTTAACGAGTCATCCGCGTCTCGGGGTGCTCCTGTTCATGGTCCGGGTGCCTGCGGTTGGAAAGCATTGTGGAATTCCGACCCTGCTTCGCCGTCCTTTGCACCTGACGCGTCTTCTGTCTCTGGTTCTTCTGGTCTTGCTTAGTATTAGTGTTCATACGTGGAACACTCCTTTCACTTAACAGGTAACACACCTTTCAAACCGTTGCCGAGGGACGGGAGACCGACTGACCAGTAACATGGATAGAACTTGGGGTTGATCCCAGCCCATACAATACGTAATGGAGGAGAGTATGAACGGTCGGACCAAGAGGGTGGCAGCGTTATTTGCCGGCGCTATGCTGTGCGCGGACGCGCAGTGGTTGAACTATCCCGCGCCCGGAACTCCCCGTACACGCGACGGCAAACCAGACCTTTCCGCCAAAACCCCGCGCGCCTCGAACGGGAAGCCCGATCTCTCGGGAGTCTGGCAGACCGAGTATGCGCCGCCCGGTGAGAATGAACGCCTCTTCGGCTCCGTCGTGAAAGACTACGCCGTACCGGGGGACGACCCCACTACGTTTTCCAAATATTTTTTAAACATTCTGGCGGACTTCACTCCTCAGGATTCGCCGATGCGGCCGGCGACCGCCGAATTAGCGCGCAGGAACGAGGAGCGGCGGGGCACCGATAATCCGCCCGCCAAATGTCTGCCGCAGGGCATCCCGCGCGCCGATCTTTTCAACTATGCGCCTTTCAAAATCATCCAAAATCCAAGCGTAATCGTGGTGTTGTATGAAGTGGATGACACGCACCGCCAGATTTACACCGATGGCCGCAAACTTCCCGTCGACCCGCAGCCGACTTGGCTGGGCTACTCCGTGGGCCATTGGGAAGGCGACACGCTGGTGGTGGATTCGGCGGGATTCAACGACAAGAGCTGGCTGGACTCCATGGGACATCCGCACAGCGAAGAATTGCATATTCAGGAGCGTTTCCACCGGCGCGATTTCGGACACATGGATTTGAGCGTGACCCTCAACGACCCTAAAGCATACACCCGGCCGTTCACTGTAAAGGTGACTGAACTGCTAATTCCGGATAGCGACGTTCTGGAATCCATCTGCAACGAAAACGAGAAGGACCGGGTCCATCTGGAAAAAAAATAGGGCGGACGGGGCCGTCCGCCTTCGAGGAAGGAACGTTCTTCACGTGCGGCAAGATCCGTTCGACAAAGCGTCACGATTCCAGCCACCCTGGCGGCAGACGTCCGCCGGGTTGCCAAAGAACGGCACGTCACCATGAGCCGGGCCTTGGTGGACTTGGCAGCGCGCGGAGTCCGCGCCGAGGCTGAGGCTAAGCTACAACTCAAGGCCGCTTACCGCAACTTCGTTGAGGAAGCGGAACCAGAACGCAAGAATGAGGCCGGGCGCAATCTGATCCGTGCCATCTTCGGGAAGAATTCGATTGCCGAAGATTCAATTTTCTGACCTTCCGCGTGGCATCTGGCATCACTTGCTGCAAAGGGTGGACGAGCGGCGCATCTCGGTCAGCGATCTTCTAGCCCCCAGTCATGGGTACGCACCGGCCCGGCGGCCCGGAAGGCGATTGGTACAAGGACTTCGGCGCGTTCATTCTGTGCGGATCGGGAAAGCTTCCGAATACTATCCTCGAGAAGGGCATGAAGCCATTCGGAGATCCGATCGAATGATCACGCGCATTGACAATCTTCGGCTGCGTGGGACCGTTCGGGCGTTATCAGGCAACGGTGGTTAGGATCTTCGCCAGCCCGTTCGAAATTGAGATCGAGCGCGAGGCTCGGCAGAACCGCCACGGTGTGCCGGCAGTCCACAACCCGGGTGGACATTGACGCTGGCGGTACCATGGTGCAAGGTACTTTTTCATCTCTCAATCCGGCGTTAATCATGCAAAGACGCAACTTTCTCAAGACCGTAGGCCTGGCGGCGGCAAGTAACCGGCTGGTGGCGCAGCAGCCGCAATCCTTTCTGGTACCAACCGGTTCCGACGACGTAGCCAAAACGGATTTCAATCTGAAGATCGCGCCAGTAACGGTCGAACTGGCGCCCAATCGCATTATCAGCACCATCGGATATAACGGCACCTCACCAGGGCCGCGGCTCCGCATGAAGGAAGGCGTGCCGGTCAAGGTGAACGTGGTCAACGACACGGACGTGCCGGAGTACGTCCACTTTCACGGACTACTCATTCCCTCGGACGTGGATGGATCTGAGGAGGAAGGCACTCTCCCCGTGCCGCCGCACGGGAGCCGCAGCTATCAGTTCACCCCCGCGCCGGCGGGTGTCCGCTGGTATCACACCCACACCATGGCGATGGATGACCTGCATCGCGGCAGCTTTACCGGAATGTTCGGCTTTCTGATCATCGACGGAGCGAATAATCCCGGCCGCTACGATCAGGAACATTATCTTGCGCTGCGCGATTGGGAGCCCTATTTCAGCAACCAGGCAATGGATAACGACGATCTCGATCCCACCGGAGCGCAGCCGGAAAGGCCGGCGGTGATGGATACGCGGCAGCCGGGGCTGGAGGTGCAGTCCGATATTTATTCGATTAACGACAAGGCGCTCGGCGCCGGCGAACCGATTCGCGTCAAGCCGGGCGAGCGCGTGCTATTTCACTTTCTGAACGCGAGCGCCATTGAGAACCGCCATCTGGCGCTGCCCGGCCACAAATTCAACGTAATCGCGCTGGATGGAAATCCGGTGCCGGTGCCGGCGGCGGTCGACGTGTTGATGCTGGGTCCGGGCGAGCGCATCGATGCCTGGGTGGAGATGAACCAGTCCGGGGTTTGGATCCTGGGCGCGCCCGAGGATCCGGTGCGCGAAGGCGGCCTGGGCATTGTCATCGAATACGCCGGTCAACGCCGCACTCCGCAGTGGACTCCTCCGCCCAAATCCGCTTGGGACTACACCATTTTTGGCAACCCCCCCGGCTTCGTCAACCCCCGGGGAAGGCGCCGTCGCAACCTGCGCCCACCGAGAAATTGGACATGCTGTTTGAAAAAGTGCCGCGCGGCGCTGGCAAATTCAATAGCTTCACGGTAAACGGCAAGTCTTATCCGCACGAGCGGGAATTCATGCTCAAACAGGGGACGCGTTACCGGCTGACGTTTCACAACCGCACCGACGATGCGCATCCGCTGCACCTGCATCGCCACCAGCTCGAGATCGTCGAGATTTATGGCAAAGCCACCTCGGGCGTCATCAAGGATACGGTTGTGGTGCCGACGTACGGACGCGCCAGCGTCGACTTTACCGCGGACCAGCCGGGGCCGACTTTGTTTCACTGCCATATCCAGCAGCACATGGATTATGGCTTCAAAGCGCTGCTGCGCTACGCGTAGGGAGGTTGTTTTCTGACCGCTTCGCTCGCCAACGCCAGAAGCGATTCCACCCACTTCTCGTCACCGTAACGGCCTGCGTATAGCCGCTGCTGTCGCATAACATTGCATCAGCGCCTCGATTTTTTCCGGCAATTCGAAAATCTACGATCAACGCCAATCCCAGCGGCAGGAGAACGGGAGCCTCCCCGGGGACCGTGGTCTCCGGTTCGATATACAATGTGTGAGCGGACAGAGAAACCAAGATTGAAATTTTCAGGTTCCCGCCGGCCGCACGTTCCCGGTGTATTTTCGCGTGGAGCTTGGACAGGAGGTCAGGATGAAATATGGTTATGGTCTGCTCCTGGTATGTATTATTGCGGCCGCGGGAATCGCGACATTGCTGTTCGGTGTCGATCTGGTCCGTCCCTTCGGATCCACGAATGTAGTCGTGCGGCCGGAGCCGGAGCCCTCACCAGAAACCAGTTCACCAGCAAAAACGAAGCCAGCCGTGAGACCAGCCCGATCACGCGTTCCTCAAACGCCTGCTGTCCTTGAATTCGCTCCAACCCGGGAAGTATCTACAGGCGACCCGACCGCTGCGGGCGGCCAGATTCCCGCAGCCGCACAGAAAGAGACCAGCGCGACAACGTACGGAGACGCGGCGCTCTCCATCAGGAGAATAGATCGCGGCCATGATTTAGAGACCCTGGTTTACACGCGCGATCGCGGTAAAGAGGTCGCAGTTATCTCACTTAAGGACGGAAAAGTTTCCTCGCGCTCTCAATCCGGTATCACGCCGGCGGTGGATTCTCCGGTGCCACGAGCAGACGAGCATGCCACTGCGTTGCTGGCGCGTCCCACGGGACCCCAGGCCGTTTCCATCGCAATCCCGCCGGCTGCGCAAGCGCCAACGACCGTCCCTAAAAAATTGAACAAGACTCTGGCTGAGGCGGCGACGGCGACGAACCCACCGGGCCGGCCGCCGGTTCAAGGCAATGTGGGGACGAAGGTGGGGACGTGCGGCGAGTACCGCGATGGCAAGTTAACTGTAAAACCGTGTTCTCAGGTCCCTCTAAGCACCAGCGAATGGCTCGCCAAAGGTTCCGGCGCCGCACCTACTGAATCGGCTCCCGCAGCAAACCGCCGTTAAGTCCCTAAGAGGTGTACGCCCACTTCTACCGGTGGCAGCTCCTTCCGGATTCCTGTTTATGCAGTGGGAACGGGGTGCACGCATAGTTCTTTCAGCACGTGATAGAGTGCCGGTATGACACCTGAACAAGCCACTTTCCTATTACACGAAGTCTTACTTCCGCAAATCGAAAACGAACACAAAACCACCCGCCGGCTGCTCGCGGCGTTGCCGTCCGGCAAAGGGGAATACAAACCTCACGAGAAATGCATGACGGCGTGGCAACTGGCGACGCATATCGTCACCAGTCAGATTTTCTTCCTGGAAGGGATCGCTGCAGGAAAGTTTGAGCGCGGCGCCGCGCTGCCCGAATCGATTACGACTCCGGAGCAACTTCTGGAGTGGGATGAAGAGCACTTCGCGAAATCCGTCGCCGCATTGAAGGCGGTGAAGGGCGAGGATCTGGTGAAGGAGATCAATTTCATGAACGTGTTCGCATGGCCTGCGGTCACCTTCGCGCAATTGTCAGGCAACCATACCATTCACCATCGCGGCCAGTTGTCGTCGTACATTCGTCCGATGGGCGGCAAGGTTCCGGGGATTTACGGACCTAGCGGGGACACTGCGGTTCCTGCAACAGCTTAGTTGCTCCGCCACCAACTGCGATCTTGCGCGAGCAATGTGTGCGAAGCGGATGGGCGGATTGTTTCCGTATGGTCGGCCATCCGTCCATTACTCTTAAAGCCGATTTTGGCAGGATCGAAGGACTCCGCCTAGGATCGGCAAACACTGCGCGACGCTCAGGACGAACCGCCAGGAGATAGCCTCGGCCTACAATTGTATTAGCTTGCTACGTGCAATCGGCTAGCTCGAGCCGAAGTCAAGAACTGCAACCATTCGTCGACGCCGCTGCCGCTCTTAGAGGAAACGCGCAGTACTTCCATGCCCGGCCGCACGCGCTGGATATTTGAGTTTGCAGCGGCCAAATCGAATTCGACTGCTTCGGCCAAATCCATTTTGGTGACGATCGCCACATCGGCGGTGTTGAAGATTGTTGGATACTTCAACGGCTTGTCTTCTCCTTCGGTCACGGAAAGCAGCACCAGCCTCAAATCCTCACCCAAATCGTAGGAGGAGGGGCACACCAGATTGCCCACGTTCTCGATGAACAGAAATTCCAGTTCTTCGAGGTCCCAGGCTTCCTCTTCGATCGACGTCTGCACCATCGCGGCTTCCAGGTGACACAGCGTGCCGGTGGTGATCTGCTTCACCGGCACTCGCGCGCGCGCCAACCGTACGGCATCGTTATCGGTGGCGAGATCTCCCACTAGCGCCGCGACCCGGCAGCGCTGTCCGAGCAGCGTCAGTGTCTTTTCCAGGAACGCCGTCTTCCCTGAGCCCGGACTCGACACCAGGCTCACCACGAAAACTCCGGCATCCTGAAAGCGACGGCGCAGATCGCGAGCGATAATATCGTTCTGCTTGAGAACGTTCTTCCTGACTTCCACCAAACGGGGTTGGGTGCTCATGCCTGCACCTCCAATTCTTGTATTTCAAGCGCCGTCACTTCGAGTTCCTTGCCATGCAGCACTTCCGACACCGGGCTCTCACAGACTGGGCAGACAAACCACTGGATGGAGGCCAATGTGCGTGGCGCATCGCACTTCGGGCAGTAAACTTCGATAGGAACCTCTTCAATAATCAGTTGAGATCCTTCGAGAATGGTCTGTTCACAAGCCAGCTCATAAGCCGACAACAGCGCGCGTTTGACGACGCCCGATAAGGGCCCGAGTCTCAGATGCACCGCCCGGATGCCGACGCCGCGCTCGACGGATTCTTCTTCGGCAAGCTCAACGATGCTCATCGCGATGGATAATTCATGCATAAGCTCACGCGCCTTCGCCGGCAAATGCCGCCAGTGCCGCCTGTCCCAGGCTGATGCCCCCGTCGTTCGGAGGCACCGCCCGATTGGTCCATATTTCGAGCTCACTGGCGGCTTCGAGAGACTTTAGATCTTCAAGCAAAAGCTCGTTTTGAAAAACTCCGCCGGACAGCACCACCGTATCGAGCGCATGCGCCTCGCACAGAGTCGTAACGGCGTTCCACAGACCTTCGGCGAGACCACGCTGGAAGGCGCGCGCACATGTGGTTGCGTCCCGGCCGCGTCGCCGGCTCCAGACCAATGCTCCCAGCAGCGGGCGGAAGTCGAGCTCACCGTCGACGAATGGAAACGGATAGGCTGCCGGCGAGGCCGCGTGGCGAGCCAGATGTTCCACCCACATGGCGGCCTGCCCCTCGAATGTCGACTCGCGCGTGAAGCCCAACAAAGCTGCGGCCGCGTCGAACAGTCGCCCGATAGACGTGGTTGAAAACGTGCGCACTCCTTTGCGGATCAAGTTAGACGAAGCTTGATAGCGTTCGGGGAATCGAAATGGTTCAGCGGCAAGATCCGGGAGCCCTGGTATCTGGTGGAGAAAACCGGCGGCGGCCTGGACCGGGTAACGCGCGGCGCCGTCTCCGCCTGGCAGATCAGCGGGACGTAGATGCGCGACACGTTCGAAGCCCTGCGCGATGCTCCCGGCGAACAACTCGCCGCCCCAAATGCTGCCATCGCTGCCGTACCCGGTTCCGTCGAAGCTGACTCCCAGGACTCTCTTGTGCCAGGCGCCGCGCTCCGCCAGCACCGATGCGACATGCGCCCGATGATGCTGCACGGCGCGCGGTTGAATTTCACCGGCTGCTTCCAACGCAAACCGTGATGACAGATACTGTGGATGCGCGTCATGGGCCACTAGCAGGCCGTGCCACGCTATCCGATACATCGACATCCAATCGTCTATGGTTTCGCGAAATGCTTCGAGACACTGGTATTGATCCAGGTCGCCGATATGCTGGCTCACGAAGGCCTGTCCATTCACCACCAGCGTGATGCTGTTTTTCAAGTCTGCGCCAAGGGCGAGAATGGGACGGTCGACGGGGATGGTGGTCACCGCCGACGGTGCGTAGCCGCGGGAGCGCCGCAAAATCATGGGACCGAAGACGCCTGCGCGTGCAATCGAGTCGTCTACGCGCCGGGCGATAGGACGTTCGCCAACTAGAAAAGCATCAGCAATGCCTGCCATGCGATCGATAGCTTCATCGTCGCGGTAAGCAATCGGCTCACTGGATCGATTGGCGCTGGTCATCACCAGGATCTTGGGCGCTCCCGCGGCAAACAACAGATGATGCAGCGGGGCATAGGGAAGCATGATGCCGAGGTCGTCGTTATTGGGCGAAACCCCCGCCAGCGGCGCTTTCGCTCGCGCCAGAACGATGGGCCGGGCCGCGGATTCAAGCAGCGCTTCCGCATCGGGTGACAAATCCACTAACGCGCGCGCACCTTCGAGGTCCTCGGCCATGAGCGCGAAAGGTTTCTCCTTGCGATACTTTCGATCGCGCAGCGCCTGCACCGATCTCTCATTCCGGATATCGCACGCCAGATGGTAGCCGCCTATCCCCTTCACGGCGACGATGGCGCCCGCAGTCAATATTTCCGCCGCTTTCGCGATGCTGTGGCCGCCCCCGATAGTGACCTCGTTCATCTGCATTCGATAGTGCGGGCCGCACTCCGGGCACGCCACCGGCTGCGCATGAAACCGGCGATCCTCCGGGTCGCGATACTGACGATCGCAATAGGCGTCGAGTGGCCATTGCTGCAGGGTCGTGTTAAGGCGGTCATAGGGCAGACTCAAGATTACCGAGTAGCGCGGGCCGCAATGCGTGCAGTTGATGTACGGATAGTGATAGCGCGAGTTGGCCGGATCGAACAGCTCCGCGAGACACGCATCGCACACCGGCAGGTCCGGCGACATGCGAACCGTGGGGTGTGTCGCGCCAGGGCTATCACGGATTGTGAAGTTGTGCACTCCCGCGGCCC
>CAWCER010000021.1:0-100092 GCA_963794595.1 Bryobacterales bacterium
GGGGAGAATCAGGAATTCCAGAGTTTCGTGAAGGATCTGGAAGCCGCAGCGGCAGAAATGGATCCGGCGTCGGACAAGCTCAAGGGCCAGAACTGGAAAGACGCGCTGGTTCCCGAACAGAAAGCCTTGCAGCATCTGCTCCGCGCCGAGGCCACCTTCCGCGACATTCAGGTCGCCTTTGGCGCCGGCGGCGGCGGGGGTGGCGGGCAGAACGCCGGCCGCGATCTCTCCAGCATGTTCGACCTGGAACTGGATCGCGAAAAGAATCAGTATGAGACCGGCCAGAGCGGCGGCAATTCCGCCGAGCAGCGCCAGAAAGAAGCCGACGAAGCGTTGCAGAAGCTGAGCGATCTCGCGCGGCGGCAGAAAGAGCTTGCCGAGCAGCAGAATCAGACCAAGCAGCAATCTTTCGAGCAGCGCTGGCAGCAGGAGATGCTGCGCCGCGAGGCGGAAGAGTTGCGCAAGCAGATGGAGCAGTTGTCGAAGAGCGGCCAGGGCCAGCAAGGGCAAGGCCAGCAGTCGTCCTCATCCGGCCAGCAACAAAGCCAATCGGGACAGGCTTCCGGGCAATCCGGCCAGTCAAGCAGCCAGCAGAGCCGCAATCAGCAGCGCCAGCAAAATCAGCAGAACCAGCAGCAACTGCAGCAGGCTCTGGACCGCATCAATCAGGCGCTGAACGATATGCGCTCGGCCCAGCAGTCGGCCCAGCAATCCGGACAGCAGGGCGCGGCGGGTACGCAGGCCGAAGCGCGCCGCGCCGCCGAACGCCTCGCGGAAGCGCAGCGCATGATGAACGGCATGCGTCAGCAGCAGGCATCCTCGCAAGTGGACGATTTGGCGCAGCGCGCCGAAGGTCTCAAGGACGAGCAGAAGGACTTCGAGCAGCGCTTAGGCCAAGCCTTCGGCAGAGGAGCGCAACAGAGTGGCAGGAACGGCTCCCAGGTCCGCGACCTTGCCGACGAGAAAGACAAGATGGCGCAAGCGGTCGACAAACTCGAAAAGGACATGCAGAAAGCCGCGCGCGATCTCGCCGGGACCCAGCCTTCGGCCTCGGCGCGGGTGCGCGATGGCTTGAGCGATATCCAGCAGAACGAAACCAAGCTGCGCATGCAGTACTCCTCGCGTTACATTCGCGAAGGGCAAGGCCAGTTGATGGTGCCGCGCGAAGCGCCCATCACCCAGTCGTTGGAGCAACTGACCCGCGATCTGAAAGCCGCACAGGCGGCTATAAATCCCAATGCCCAGCAAGGCGATGGCAAGGGAGGCGGGATGGAGCAGGAATTGGCGCGCCTGGAGCACCTCCGCGAGCAGATGCAGCAGATGGCGCAGCAGCGCGGACTCGGCCAGCAGAATGGCCAAAACGGCCAGCAGGATGGTCAGGGTAAGGGGCAGGGCAAGCAGGGCGGCCAAGGCCAAGGGCACCAGGGTAGTCAGGGCCAGCAAGGCAACGGGCGGAGCGGAGGCGGGGGTCCCCAGGGCGGCTCTCCGCAGAATGGCGTCGGCAGCTACAGTGGGCGCATGAACGGCGGCTATGGCAGCTTGGGCCGCTTCCAGCCGGAAGGTATTTACGAGCCCAACGGCACCGCTCCCATCGAGCCCGGTAACCTGGTGCGCGATGCCCAGGCGCAGATGAACGACCTGCGCGACCGTGTCCAGGGCGACTCGGACCTGAGCAATCAGGTTCAGGACCTAAGCCGCGACCTTTCGCGCTTGAGCGTAGGCAGCACGGCGTCGGCGGAGCTCGAAGCGCGCATCGCCCGCGAGATTCTGCCGCGGCTCGAAGCGCTTGAAGTCCAGTTGCGCCGTTCCTCGGCGGATCTGGACTCGGGCCAAGTCCGCAGCGGCGCCGGTGACCGCGTGGCGCCCGGCTATACCGATGCAGTGGCCGAATACTTCCGCAAGCTCAGCAAGGGGAGATAGCGAAGCGGCGGCTATGTAAGGCTGCCGCCACAACTGCTACAGGCTCGCCCCGGAGGGACGGCGATCCAAGTGTTCTTATAGTTGACGATGGGCGTCCTGCAACGAGGACATCGAAAAAAGTATTGCAGGGTCCCACAAACCAAGAAAGCGATGACGGCGGCAGCATCCCAGCGGCGATTGGTCAGCCAACCAACCAATATCAACGTAAATACAATGAAGAGATAGAATTTGAAAACCACGCCGAGTCCCTTTCGTGCTCCAGCTTGGCTCATCCGATCATGCTAGCGCACTAGCCGTCTGGCGCGTCCCTCATCACCTGCTATCCTGGGACTTCGTACCAGATCCGAGAGGCAGGTGAATTACGATTGGCTGAAGTACACGTCCAGGATGGAGAAACCCTGGAGAGCGCGCTCCGGCGTTTTAAGCGCAAGGTGCAGACTGAAGACATCATCAAAGAAATCAAGCGGCATTCGTTCTACTTGAAACCGGGTGAGAAGAAGCGCACCAAGGAAGCGCTGGCGCGCAAACGCAACCGTAAAAAGCGGACTCGCGATACCGAGTAGTCCGTTCCTCTCCGTTCACCAAAACAATAGGGCAGGTCCGATTACCGGACCTGCCCTTTTTCACTACCCGCCCTTTTTCACTAACCGATCACTTCGGTAACGCCGGATCGATGGGCCCGCCCACGGTTACTGTGGTTTGCGCTGAAGCCGTCGTCCCGTCCGGCGCCGTAGCCGTGCAGTTGTAAGTGGTGGTCTGAATCACGTGGACCGATGCTACCGCGGTAGCTGTTGTGAAGACGATCCCGTTCACGTTCACTGACGCCGCCCCTTTGGTTTCGCAAACCAGAATCGACGTGCCCCCCGACGTAGTACTCGAAGGTGTGGCGGTAAACGACAGGATCTGCACGGACGTGATCACCGTCAGCGTAGTCTTGGCCGTGACGGTCCCGACGGCATTTGTCGCCGTGATCGTATAAGTAGTGCTCGCCGCCGGCGAAATCGAGTGCGAGCCGGTAAGCCCGACGCTCCCGATCGAGTTATCGATCGTCACCGTGGTGGCGTTTTGCACCACCCATTGAAGCGACGAACTCTGCCCGAAGTCGATGGTAGCCGGATTCGGCGCAAAGCTGACGATCACCGGCAGGCCGCCTCCCGAATTGACGGTAACGGTTGCCTGTGCGGTGGCAGTCTGCGTACCGTGCGTCGCGGTTAGCGTGTAGGTGGTAGTGGCCGCCGGCGTCACTGCTTGCGATCCGCTGAGCGCCACCGAACCTAGAGTGCTGATGACCACCGTGTCGGCATTCGACACCTGCCAGCTCAGGGTAGACGACTGACCGGCATTGATCGAGGTCGGATTCGCCGTGAAGCTGACGATCAGGGGCGCCGAAGACGACGGGGTCCCTGCGGTAATGCTGACGCGAGCGATACCTTGCGCGCCGTAGGGATCTTTCACCGTGAGCCGGAAGCTATAAATCTGCCCCGTGGCCGCGGCGAAAGTGGTGATTGCGGCGGTGGGCGCCGAAAGCGTCACCGCCGGTCCCGCTTCCTGCACCCACTGGAACGTGATGGGATCGCCATCCGGATCGTAGGAGGCAGACCCATTCAGCGTCACCGTTTGCGCTCCCGGCAGGAACTGGTTCGGTCCCGCGTCGGCGATCGGCGCGGCGTTGCCTTTACGAACCGTGCGCGTCAGCACTTCATAACGCAGGCGCGGAATCTGCACCGGAACCGGGTGATTGGACTCCAGGTAATCCGTCGGCCGGAGTGTGTTGCCGAATTGCACGCCTGCGACCACGCGTCCGTTATTGCCGGGTCCGAGCAGCGTCTCGTTCAAGCCGCCTTCGAGCGTGAACGCGATCTTATTGGTCAGCGGGAAGATCAGGCGCAGTGTGCCGCCGACGCGATCCCCTGCCGTGGTGCTCCGCAGATAACCAAGATTCCCCTCGGCGTAGTTCTTGCCGAACAACGGGAACGTACCGCTCATGCCGGCCTGATCCACCACGCGCAGGTAACGCTCGGTGAACAGATTATTCAGCAAGACGCCGGAAGGAGTAATCACATTGGTGCTGTTCACCAGCGCGTCATCCAGGAACGCTTTGGTTCCGAAAACGCCGATTTTGCCCCATTTGAACAGGTATTCCATGGTGACCGCGCCTTGGCCCAGGGTGCCGCCGGTTTGGTCGCCGGTCAGATTGACATGTTTGAAGCTTCCGAACAGGCCGGCCTGGAAGCGGTCGATGCGGTCGACCAGCCCAAGGTCGAACTGGCCCTCGCGCTGGCCTTTGCTGTAAAAATACTCGCCCTCGGACTGGAACGCATAGTTGTTCCCGAACGGCGCGAAGTAGCGGCCTTTACCGGTGAAGGTCGCATTGCCGTCGCTATTTCCCCCGACGTTCATGCCCAATAACTGGAACTTCGGCAACTCCTTCTTCGCCATGGCATCCGTCACGGCGGTGGCGACCTCGCTGGTAGTCGGCGGCGCCGCGGGCGGCGGTGGAGGCGGCTGATTCATGCGGCCGGCCATGGCATCTTGATTCTGCCGCAGGCGCGCTACTTCATCCGCCAGCTTCTTATTCTGGTCCGCCAGGTCCATCAGCATCCGCTCGATAGCGTCGAGCTTATCCAGGCGCTTCAGGACTTCGCTGCAGCAATCGGCGACACCGGCGCGCCGGCTGAATCGCGCGGATCGCGTCGCCCGCGCCTCCCGCGCCAACGGTACGGCCCTGATCGTCCAATACAGTCAGCGCAACGCGGCGGTTCATCCAGCGCGCTTCGTCGGTGCGCACGTAGGTGTCCTTCTGGCCGGCATATTTAGGGTCCAGCTTGCCGCGCGAGCTCACCTCAATCTGGGTGGGACGCGCGCCGTATTTGATCAGGAAGTCGCGGACCGCATTGGCTCGCGCCATACCCAGCTTGTTGTTGTAAGTGGTGTCGCCGATGGTGTCGGTGTGCCCCTCAACTCTTACTTTGTAAGCCGTCGTTCTTCTGCAGCAGTTCGCTGAGCCGCAGCAGGCTGGGGAACCCGTCCACCAATACCGACGAATTGTAGTCGAAGTTTATTTCTTCCCAATCTTCCTTGCCTGCCTGGGTGTCAATGCCTTGACCGAACAAGCTGACGGCGAACACTGGCACTGCCAACAAAGCGGCGAATCGTTGAAACATAGGTATCCCTCCTGTTACCTTCTGTAGAACCAATCGGTGTCTGGTGACCCTGCGGAATCGAAACGATCCCAGCTACTCATATCGACCTTCACCTGCATATGAGGGTCGAACTTCCACAATATCCTGACCCTTCACAGATATAAAAATCCATGCTTATGTTTCGTCATTCTTCAATGATTTCCACAGAGCGGGTCGGAATTCTCTGGCTCCGTCTTGCCCCTCGGCCATTCCACCCCCCATAATGAATGCGGGCCTGCCGGACGGGCAGCCGCTGGCCAGCGCGGGGGAAACCCAAGCGGGCGAGAGGAAAGTCCGGTCTCCATAGGGCAGCATGCCGGCTAACGGCCGGGGGGATTCGCTTAAAGCGAGTTTTACGGAAAGTGCCACAGAAAACAATACCGCCGGGCAGGTAACTGTCAGGTAAGGGTGAAAAGGTGCGGTAAGAGCGCACCGCGGCCGCAGTAATGCGGCTGGCAGGGCAAACCCCATGCGGAGCAAGACCAAATAGGGGAGCAGGAGCGGTCCGCTCCGTTACGACTTCCGGGTAGGTCGCTGGAGCCGGGGAGAGATCCCCGGCCAAGAGGAATGGCTGCCGCTCTTCGGTGACGAAGGGTACAGAAACCGGCTTATAGTCCGGCAGGCCCGATTACGATACAAGTCTTTGCGAACCGTTCGCAATGCGTGTGGCTTGGACCGAATGCCGCAATCGGACCATTGCTATTTGACGGGGGTTACGCCTTCAATAATTTTGTAGAAAAGCCGCAGGTCGCTGTCCTCGCCATAGAACCACCCGCGGAAATTGAATTGGTGAATGTCTTCCGGAGTTACGCACGAAACCTCCCAGGGCCCAGTCCCATATGGATATCCCCGACGGTAAGGAAGCACGTATTGCCAACAAGCCAAAGTAACATTTCCAAGTTGAAATTCTCTCCGGGTTACGTCGGTTGCTCCCTGACGTATCGCTAGTGTTTGCTGATCGCTGTGCCCGAAATGGCCATTCGGATTCACGCTCATGAAGCCCATGCTCGAAGACAACCCTTCTCTTTCCCAGAATGGGGTCACGCCGAATCGCCCCCGTGCCGAACTGCTAACGAATGCCTCGACCAGGTTAGATTCCGGCGCGAGTTCTGGCTGTGAAAGGACCGGTGCGAAAACCGTAGCCGTCCATGGTATCGGGATACGGTAGTGCCTCAAATAATGCGAGCTCGGGTGCAAAAGGTGTGAGGCGACGGGGAAAAAGAACAGCACTAGGGCGGCGATAGCACTGGGTAGCCATACTAGAGTCCGCCAGACCGTCTTCTTGACCTGGGCGCGACGCGGATGCAGCTTTCGGTCGGCTCGGCTGATCTCCCACACTACTATGTCGTATTCGAATTTCGCTGCTCGATGTCTTCGAAGAAATAGCAGAAATCCAGTAAAGGTTAGGAGCAAACCACAACCAAATGTGAGTGCCGCGAGGCCACTATCAAATGAAGTGAAATGATCGACTAGAGCACCAAGTACGATGGAAATGACAAGCCCCAATAGAAGAAAACCGATTTCACTCCCAAAAATTAGAACTCTCTTAATTGTTCGCATGAGCGAGACGGCGCTTTTCCATTTTTGGTCGAATGAACAGAATCCCACAGCCGTTCTGTCATTTTGACACCCGGGCGAACCCGAAAGTTCCTCGTGCGAAGCTGGCTTAAGGCTGCACCTAAGCCAGTTGCAGTCGTTTCAGCTTTATGCGATCGCGGCGGACTTGCGCGAGTTCGTACTGAGCCTGTTGCACCAGCCAGCCGTCTTCGGTGCCTCCGAACACCTTGGACAGCCTCACGGCCATTTCGGGAGATATGCCGCGCTTCCCGTTTACCAGTTCCGAAAGCGTGTTGCGCGTAACGCCAAGGGCCTCGGCGGCTTCCGTAATCGTCAAACCCAAAGGCTCGATGCACTGGCGCAACACGACGCCTCCGGGGTGTGGTGGATTTTTCATGGTCATGGGCTGGTTCCTTTCAGTGGTAATCGACATAATCAACATCCTCCGCGCCGTCGTCAAAACGGAAGATCACCCGCCAGTTGGCGCGTACGGTAATAGACCAAAAGCCTTTCATTTGTCCTTTAAGCGGATGCAACCGCAACCCCGGCTGGTTCAAGTGAGCAAGGGTAGGGGCGGCATGAAGGGTCGCCAAAATATCCCGCAGCGTCTGGACATGTTCAGGATTTGCTCCCCTCGGGTCGTCCTGTTCAAAGAGTCGTTTCAGGCCCTTGTGGCGAATGCTCCGTATCATCCCGCACCGTAAGGTGACACGTGGCGCATGGCAAGTATGATTTTTAGCAGCTTTGCGGCGGATCGGAATCGGGTTTTCCACGGCGAAAATTTCGATGCGCGGAAAGAGAATCGCGCTTCTTGAGAAATACCTCAAAATCATCATCATGGGCTTAAAACCGGCCGAAAACGGCGAGCCGGAGGGCCCGTACCCATGGCGGAGGTGCGGAAAGTTCGAACGTCGGTCTGGCAGCGCCCTAGGCACCAGCAAACGGAAATTGCCTTTGCGATGGCAAACTCGCATTTGATCCTTCTCATAACCGGCGGCGAACTCACCCGCGCCAGTGGTATTCTGACATCGCACGTGTTTCGAGGCCACCATCGCAAAGTCCGGCTGCTGTTCGGAATCTCTGATATTCTGCTGACCGCCCTCGCCTTTCTGCTGGCCTACCGCACGCGTGTTCTGCTGGATCACGTCCCCCTCGAGCATGATTTCCATTTAGACCCGACGGTGCTGGTGCTGCTGCTGGGCGGGTCGATGATAACGTGGGTTGCGATCGGCATGTGGTGGCAGATCTATGACCGCATCGATACCGCCCATCCGCGCATCATCCTGCGCGACACCTTCCGCCAGTGCCTGCTGGGCGCCGCCGCCATCGTGCTGTTTGAGTTTGCGCTGCGCCTGGATTTGAGCCGCTCTTTCCTGGCCATGTTTGCCGGGTTCAACTGGGCGCTGCTGTGCGTGTTCCGCTTGAACGCGGGCCGCATCCTGGGCATGATGCGCCGCGAGTTTGGAGTCCCCAGTTATGTGATGGTGGTCGGGCTGGGCGAGGCTGCGCTGCGCATCGGACGGCAGATCGAGGACGCCGCGCCCTATGGCATCCAGCTCAGCGCCTTTCTGTCGGAGCCGGGCGAGGCCGCGCCCGAGGAAGTGGAGCTCGCCGCCAAATATCCGGTGCGGCCCTTGACGCAGCTCCCCGACCTGCTGCGGCAGCACGTCATCGACGAAATCATATTTGCGGTCGACAGCCGCCGTCTCGCCGAGCTCGAAGAAGTGTTCCTGCTGTGCGATGAAGAAGGCATCCGCACCCGCGTGGCGGTCGATTTTTTCCCGCACATCAACAGCCAGGTTTATCTGGACCGCCTGGGCGCATCGCCTTTGCTGACATTTTCGGCGACGCCGCATGATGAGATCCGTCTGCTCGTGAAGCGCGCCACCGATATTCTGCTGGCGGGAGCGGCCCTGATCCTGGTATTGCCGATCATGCTGCTGATCGCTCTGCTGATCCGCGCGACCTCGCCCGGACCCGTCATCTTCCGCCAGATCCGCTGCGGCCTGAATGGCCGGCGTTTCGTGTTTTATAAATTCCGCTCCATGTGTGAGGACGCCGAGGGCCAGCGCGCCGCGCTCGAGCACTTGAACTCCAAGAGCACGGCGTTCAAGATTCCCAATGACCCGCGCCTCACCTCCGTCGGCCGCTGGCTGCGCAAATTCTCCATCGACGAATGGCCGCAGTTGTGGAACGTTCTGAAAGGCGACATGAGCCTGGTGGGCCCGCGGCCGCCGCTGCCGGAGGAAGTGGAACAATATAAGCGATGGCAGCGCCGCCGCCTGCGGATGCGGCCCGGGCTTACCTGCCTGTGGGTGATCAGCGGCCGCGATCAGATCGACTTTGAAACCTGGATGCGAATGGACATGCAATACATCGACACGTGGTCGCTGGGGCTCGACTGGAAGATTATGCTGCGGACCATTCCGCAGGTGCTGAGCGGCAGGGGAGCGCACTGACATGCATCTGGTGCCCACGCAAGCCGAAGTAGTGGAGCTGCTGCGCCAGACCGGCGGCCTGCGCAAAGGACATTTTGAATATCCCGAACGGTCTGCATACCGATGAGTATTTGCAGGTGGCGCTCACCATGCGCCATTACCAATCCGCCAAAATCCTGAGCGTGGGTCTGAGCCGCTTGATCCGCGCGCATGCCGACCTGCGCGCCATGATTCCGGAGCTGTCGATTGTCGCGCCTGCCACCGGCGGCCTGCCGGTGGCCTACGGCGTGTGCGAGGCGCTGCGTTCCAAGCAGGTATATTGGGCCGAGCGCGACGACGACTGCCAGGCAATGCGCTTCCGTCAATTTCTGGAGATCGCGCCGGGCGAAAAAGTTCTGCTGGTGGATGACATCCTCCGCACCGGCTCGAAATTGATGGAACTCAAGAAGATGGTCGAAGACCGCGGCGGCGAAGTAGTCGCCATCGCCGTCTTGATCCATCAGCCCGAGCCGGGAGCAGCCACCTTCGGTTCACTGCCGTTCTATTCTCTGGCCCACCTCGATGCGACCTATTACAAAGACGCGAAGTCCTGCGATCTGTGCGAGGAGGGCGTGCCGGTAGTGAAAACCTGGGTGTAGGACGGGCCCATGGCCTGTCAGTTGCTTGGCTTGCGTTAATGAGTTTCGCCGCCCGCGGCGATCAGCGCCTGGCCCGTCACCCAGCCCGCTTCGTCGGAAGCAAAAAACACCGCTGCGCGTGCGATGTCCTCCGGCTGTGCGATGCGGCCCAGCGGAGTTTGCGATTCGACTGTCTTGCGGAAGTCGCTTTCGGTAAGGCCCGCGGTGTGGAACCCTTCGGTTTCAACCATGCCGGGATCGAGCGAATTGACCCGGATCCTCTTGGGACCGAGCTCCTTTGAGAGCGCGATGGTAATGTTGTCCACCGCGCCTTTGGTGGCGCTATAGACCGTGCCCGTCGCGACCGGCATAGAACCGACAATCGAACCGATGTTGATGATCGAGCCGCCTTTGCCGTCGATCAGCTTCACCGCTTCCTGAGTGGTCAGCAGCAGGCCGAGTACATTGAGATTGAACTGCTTATGAAAGTGCTCAGGGGTGATCGACTCCAGAGGTGCGAATTCATAGACGCCTGCGTTGTTCACCAGAATGTCGAGCTTACCGTAGGCGGCCTTGGTCTTAGCGAACAAGCGCGCTATGTCCTTCGGCTGGGATACGTCGGCTTGGACCGCGATGGCTTTTCCGCCCTTTGCGGTAATGCGTTCCACGACTGCGTCGGCGCCGGATTTACTGCTCGCGTAGTTGACTACCACGGACGCGCCTTCCGCCCCAAAGTGCTCTGCGATGGACGCGCCGATGCCCTTGGAAGCTCCTGTGACTACGGCTACTTTTCCTTCGAGTCTGTTCATGATACCGCCATCCTCACTTTATGATAGTTTGACAACAGTCTAAGTGATGAGAACGGGTGGCCGGGGGATTCAGGGGAATTGGGGGTCAGATCTTCTTTAACTGCGCCAGATAGGCGTCCCAGGCCGAGCGGCAAAACGTGACGTCGACGAACTTGCCGCGGCGGGTGGTCTCGATCAGCCCGCAGGATTCCAACTCTTTTAAGTGATGGGAGAGCGTGGCCGCTGTGATGGGGAATGCGCCACGCAGGTCCGAGCAGCCGGTGCAGTTTTTAGCGGCGATGTTCTGAAGGATCTGGAAGCGCCGCGGGTCGGAGAGAGCCCGTGAGATCGCGAGCACTTGGCGTTTGGAGCGCGTCGCGGGCCCCTTCGCCTTAGTTGGCGTTATCGGCGCGCTGGGTTTAGGCACTTAGAACATGCTAGCAGGCCGGAGTTCAAAAAAAGTGCCGATATCCCAGTTATGATGGCTCTAGGGTTGCAACACGGAATCAGCCGGCGCTCCTTCTTGGCCACGCCCGTCGTGCTTGCCACCGCGCGCGCCCTTAGCGCCGCGGACCGCAGGCCCAACGTCGTTCTCATCGATGGCGGCACCTGGAGGGCGCAGGCCGTGCCTTGGGCCGGCGATCCGGACGTGATCGCGCCCAACCTCGCCCGGTTTGCCGCTCAAGCCACGACGTTTTCGCGAGCATACGCCTGCTATTCGCGTTTCGACCGGCCGCGTCAATGTTTGCTCAAGGGCGTCTTCCCTCACAACTTGACCGGACTGAACATATCTGTGGCCTCGGACGATGTGCCACCGCTCAATGAACTTCCTAGGCTCGCCACCGTGCTGCGCGGCGCCGGCTACCGCACTGCGACGTTCCGCACCCGGGAAGCGGGTGAAATCATCCCTTTCGTTCACTCATCTGACCCCGAACCGTTTTATCTCGACTGGAGTATGGAGAATATCGGCAACGGCCTGATGGAACGCACCAACCCGGACCTGCTTCACCTGCGAGAAAATGTTCCGCGGGAAGTGCAATCGCGGGCTCGCGAGGACTTGGCGGTGTTCTATGCGCGCGCCCGAACCCGCGATCGCGACATCGGCGTGGTGCTAGAGGCGCTCGACCGTCCGCTGCGCGGCAGGACCAATGGGATCGCCACTGACACCATCGTCATTTTCACTTCCAATCACGGCGAGCAATTCGGTTCCCACATGGGCCAGGGCGACGATTACTTCTACGAAGAAACCATTCGCATGCCGTTGGCGATCCGCTATCCTCGGGTGCTCGGCGGCGCCTCGCAGAACGACATGCTGGTGTCGCAGGTCGATATCATGCCGACGCTGTTGCACTGGTGCGGGGCCGCGATTCCAGAGTCGGTCCAGGGCCGCGATCTTTCGGCGCTGATTGCGGGCGGTCCCGGCGAGCGCCCCGATGCCGTCTACGCCGAAGGCCGCCTTGGCCGGCAAGACGAATGGCGCATGCTGGTGCGCGGCTACGACAAGCTGGTGGTGGATACCGATGGCGCCGTCACGCACCTCTTCAATCTGGCCGATGACCCATATGAGCTGACCAACCTTGCCGATGTCTCCGCCCAACAGTTGAAGCGCGATGCGCTGCTAGCCGTCCAGCGGCAATGGATGAAGAAGCTCGGCGACGGCGTCGACCCGTCGGGGTTGCGGAAGCGCTAGATGATGTGTAATGGAACGGACCACATGTTGCGAGTCGCCTTTATGCTGTTTACGATTTGCACGATCGCGCCGAGCTTCCAGAAGGAAGCCAATTCGGCCGATTCCGAGCGGGAGAAAGACGTCTACGCGATTTACTCTCTCATGTTGTCCAATCCCCAGACCAGTTATGGACCAGACCACGACGAGCGGTATCTTATCGCCGCGACTACAGTGCCGGGCATTCCGGAACAGCCGTGCGTGAGTCCGCCGAAGGAGCGTACGGCGGAGTTCCGGGATGTGCTGGTTGACTACGAACGCCGCAAGGCCACCATGCGGGAACTCAAACCGGCGTTGTCCATCGCCAAACCTTATGAATTGCTGGATGCGAACCACGTCAACGAGTTCATAAACGAGCGCTCGTTTTCCGGCCCCGGCAAGATCGTTCCAAACCCGCGGTTTCAGGGCGTGACGGACCTGTTTAGACTCTCCGATGTGTACTTCAATCGGCGGGGAACCCTGGCGTTGACCGCCATTTCGGCATATTGCGGGAGCCTCTGGGGGTTTCATCAGTGGAAAGTATTCGAGAAGCGGGCGACGGGAAAATGGGAAGAGCTTCATTGGGACGCGTGCTATACCATTGCTAGAATCAGATCCGTCAGGCTTCAGGAAGCGCGATAGGCAGCTAGCAGCCAATGAAAAACCTAGTCGTCGAGTTTTTGATGTTTTGCGCAGCATTGTCCCCGACAAGCGGAAGGCTGCAAGCCCAACCTGCCGCCGCAACGCCCGCGGGCGTCGAGTGGGGCGCGTATACCGGCAACACGCAGGAGGCCGCCAACGAGTTTGCAGAAAAGCTCGGCAAGACGCCGCCCTGGCAGATGATCTTCATCAACGTAGCCGACGGCTTTCCCAGGGGCTTCACCGGCAACCTTGCCATCTTCCTGGAAATTCCGGTGGATGACGACGCGATTCTGGACGGCTCGCAAGATGCGGACTTGAAATTCTTCGCGCAAGGCGCCACGAAGTATAGCGAGCAAATTATCCTGGCTTTGAACGAAGAGGTAAACGGCAACTCGAACATCTGGTCCGGCACGTTCAAGGACAACACGCCGGCCAAAGCGATTGCGGCCTTTCAGCATGAGGAAAATATCATCAAGCCAATCACCCCTCGCATAAAATTCGCGTACAGCGTGGACCATCGCTCTGTTCCCGACACCGCCGCTAATTCGCTCACCAGCTACTATCCGGGCGACAACTTTGTCGACATCGTCGGAGTGAACGGATCGAATCTCGGCGCCGAAACCTGGGATCAGGTTTTCGGCAGCGCGTTCCGAACTCTAAGCCAATTCCACAAGCCGTTGTGGATTCTCTCTGAAGCCACCGTTCAGAACAAGGCGCAGTTCATCGAAGACACGTTCGCAGGGGCGAAAAAATACCATCTGGCGGGATTCCTGTATTTCAACCAGAACGGCGGTGATGGCGATTGGCTACTCGACGCTGCGTGCGATGGCGACGCTAAAGCGTCTGACCGAGTAGAAGAGCTACAGCCGCACGCTCCGCAGCCGCAGTGCGTTCCCCACCACCGACACCGAACTGAAGCTCATCGCGGCGGCGGCGATCATCGGGCTGAGCAGAATTCCGAAGAACGGGTACAGACACTCCGGCTGCGACCGGAACGCCCAGCGAGTTATAGACGAAGGCCCAGAACAGGTTCTGTTTGATGTTGCGCATGGTCGCGCGGCTCAGCGCCCGCGCGCGCACGATCCCGCGCAGATCGCCTTTGACCAGCGTCACGCCCGCGCTCTCCATTGCGACATCCGTGCCCGTGCCCATCGCGATTCCCACCTGTGCCTGCGCCAGTGCGGGAGCGTCGTTGATGCCGTCGCCGGCCATCGCCACAAAGCGGCCTTCCTGTTGCAGCCGCTTCACGTGAGCGCTCTTGTCTTGCGGCAACACCTCGGCGATCACTTCGTCGATGCCCAGCGATTTCGCCACTGCTTCCGCGGTAGTGCGGCTGTCACCGGTCAACATCACGATGCGGATGCCCTCCTCGTGCAGTTTGCGAATGGCTTCCGGCAGTGGTTGCTTTGATGGGATCGGCCACGGTTATCAAGCCCGCGAACTTGCCGCTCACCGCGACGAACATCACAGCGTCAACTTCGGTGGGCGCGGCGCTGAGATCAACGCCGGAATCTTCCATCAGCTTGCGGTTTCCTACGATGACTTTCACGCCGTCAACGGTGGCGCGGACTCCCATTCCCGTCACGGACTCAAAATCAATCGCGGTAGCCAGGGTTAGACCGCGCGCTTCTGCTCCCTGCACGATGGCGCTCGCCAGAGGATGTTCGCTCGCGCGCTCCAGACTGGCGGCCAGCCGCAGCAATCCGGGCTCGCTCGTAACCGGGGGCCGGCTTCACGCCCACCAATTTTGGTTTGCCTTCCGTCAGCGTGCCGGTCTTGTCGACCACCAGTGTATCCACCTTGCGCAGCACCTCGATCGCTTCGGCGTTCTTGAACAGGATGCCGTTGCTGGCGCCCTTGCCCATGGCGACCATGATCGACATGGGAGTCGCCAGGCCAAGTGCGCAGGGACACGCAATGATCAGGACCGCCACTGCGTTGACCAGCGCGTACGCCAGGCGAGGCTGCGGCCCGGCCAGTGCCCACACCGCGAAGGTGACCACGGCCGCGCCTAACACAATGGGCACAAAGTAGCCGGCCACCACGTCGGCGAACTTCTGAATCGGCGCACGGCTGCGCTGCGCCTCCGATACCATGCGCACGATCTGCGCCAGCAGTGTCTCCGAGCCTACCCGCTCCGCCCGCATAATGAGTGAGCCGGTACCGTTCACGGTAGCGCCTGTGAGCTGCGCGCCGGGCTGTTTTGCTACCGGGATCGCCTCGCCTGAGATCATGGATTCGTCCACCGAACTGGCGCCTTCGAGCATTACTCCATCCACTGGAATTTTCTCGCCCGGACGAACCCGAAGCCGGTCGCCGACCCGCACCTGCTCTAGCGGGACGTCCGCCTCCGAGCCGTCTTCGCCGACGCGCCGCGCGGTCTTGGGCGCGAGGCCCAGGAGTGCCTGAATCGCCGCGCCCGTCTGGCTACGTGCCTTGAGTTCAAGCACTTGCCCCAGCAACACCAGCGTGACAATCACCGCCGCAGCCTCGAAGTACACGGGAACGTGGCCCGCCATATTACCAAACGAACCCAAGAACATCTGCGGGAAGAGCGCCGCCGCGAGGCTGTAGAAGTATGCGACTCCGGTGCCCATACCGATCAGCGTAAACATGTTCAGATTGCGGCTGCGGATGGATTCCCATGCGCGCACGAAGAACGGCCATCCGCCCCACAGCACCACCGGCGTGGCCAGCGCCATTTCGAACCAGACGCGGACGCGGTAGGTAGTGAGATGCTCCATTGGGTTCCCGGGAATGAGCATCCCCATCGCGGAGATGAAAATCGGAACCGTCAAAGCCAGACACACCCAGAAGCGCCGCCGCATGTCGATCAACTCGGGGTTCTCTCCTTCGTCAATCGACGGGACCATCGGCTCCAATGCCATACCGCAGATCGGACAGCTTCCGGGCTTATCGCGGACGATCTCCGGATGCATGGGGCAGGTATACTTGCCGGCCGCCGGTGGCGCGGGTTGCGACCGCCTTCGGTGCAAGATACTTTCCGGGATCGGCGTGGAATTTCGCGGCGCAGCCCTTGCCGCAGAAATAATACTCTTGCCCTTGGTAGGTCGCGCTTTGCCGCCGCGGATTCGGGCTTCACGTTCATCCCGCAGACGGGATCTTTAAACGTGACTTCTTTGGCCGCGGGTTGCCCGATCTGAACCAGGCTTGGGACGGTGGCTTCCACCGGCTTGGGCGCGAGGTACTTCGCGGGCTCTGCGCGGAACTTCGCCGCGCAGCCCTTGCTGCAGAAAGAATATGTTTGTCCAGCGTGCGTTTCGCTGGCGGAGGCGGATTCGGGCTGGACATCCATCCCGCATACAGGATCTCTCATGAATTGGCTGGTTCCTGGCAGACTATTTCGCCGTATCCGGAAGCGTCTCGCCGGGCCGCAGTAGGGTGGGGGCCTTCCGCTTGGGCGGCGCTGCCTTCTTCTCTTCGGCTTTCCGATCCGCAGCCTCGGCAGGCGTCATGGTGGCCAGGCGCTCCTCTTTCTCCTTGGCTTCTTTTGCCGCCACCGATGCGGCGCGGGCGGGCAGGTCGGCCTGATTCAGTTCGAGGCTATCCTGAGTGGTATCGATAGCGTCGGTAAGCGCGAATTCATAGCGCGCGAGATCCTTCGGCTTTGAGTCACGAATCTTTTCGAGGCGCGTCACCATGTCTTTCTCGGAGGCGGTTAGGGCAGTGACGCCCGTATCAATTGAAATCTTCCGGCGCAGCGCGTCATCGGCCACGGTGTCCATGGCTTCGACGATGTGGCCGTAGTCTTCTAGCAGATCGTGAATGAAAGCCGCGCGCCCCGGCTTGCTGCTGGCAATCATCTGCTCGATTTCATCCAGCCGCAGCAGGGCCCATTTTGAGTAGAGTCCTAGGCGCTCGTTTGGCTCCTGCACTTCGCGCAACTGGTCGGTTTCGTCGGGCGTTAGAAAATCGCGCTGCTGGGCCGCCAGCGGTACCGTCAGAAGCGACGCCATTAATGCGGGAATTAGATATCGCATGGCCGAGTCTCCTTCAAGTTACTTTTTCTTTGCCATGATGTCCTGCAGCAGGTTCGTCGTGGACCGTGGCCACCCGCTCCCGCAGCTTATCGATGAGCGGGCGGTCTTCGAAGTTCATTGACTCGGCCATTCCCTCGATCCGGCGCAGCATCTCGCGAGTCGCTAGTTCTGTCCGTTTGAAGAATTTCGGATTCTGCCGCGCTTCCTTGCCGGTCTGTTTCAGCGAATCGTAGGCTAGACGTCACCGCGTCGCCCACTTCGTCCAGCGACGCCCGAGTCTTATCCAGGTCATTTGCCTGATAAGCGGTATGTGCCGCGTCCAACGCGGAATTGGCACACTCCATCGCCAATTGGTTGCGCTTTTCAAGATTGGGTTCTTGTTGAACCGAGGCAAGATCGATCGCCCACAGGCTCGCGGTAGAGAACGACCAGACTAGCGCCAGACCCATCATGCGCCGAGTCATTTGCCGCTTCTCCTCAATTCTTTTTCCAGCAGTGCGCGCCCGCTGCCGAGCTTGAAACTCCTGATTCGGAAATTTGCCTTCGCTCGTCGCCAGGAATTTATTGTAGTTCTCCAGAGCTTCGGAACGTTGGTGCAAGTGATCGTGCGCCAGCGCGCGATAGAAGAAATTCCCGGGGATCTCGGCATTCAATGCTCGAATGCGATCGAAGGCAGCCAACGCCTGCGGGTAATCCTCAGCTAACACCAACGAGCTGGCGAGTTCGTTCCACGCTGCAACCGACTTGGGATCGATGCGCGCAGCCGCACTGAATTCCGTTGCCGCTTCGGGAAACTTGCGCTGATCGCGAAGCACACGGCCATAGAACAGGCGCAAGTCGAAATCGTTGGGCGCCGACTGCACGGCCGGCTGCAGCAAGGCTTGCGCTTTATCCAACTGTTTATTCTCGACGTAAGCCTTGGCGAGCGCCATGCGCCGAGCTTCGGTCGGCAGCTTTTCCATTCCCGCTTCCATCACCGGAATCGCCTCGGCAAGATTGCCGGATGTCGCCAGCAGTGAAGCTAACCGCTCCTGCGCCTGCGGATTATCGGGGAACAAACGATACAGCGATATTGCCTCGGAGGCGCGGCCCGTGGACTCATAGAGCTCCGCCAGCGCAATGAACCCGGGGCGGTAGGAGCGGTCCAGTACAAACGCCTGCTGGACGTGCGGAGCGGCATCGTCCGCGCGCTTTTGCCGGATGAAAGACATCGCCAAGCCGGATTCCGCCGCGGCCGAGCGCGCGTCGAGCGCCACCGCATTTTGATAGGCAGCTTCGGCTTCAGGAAAACGGTCCGCGTTGTAGAGCGCTTGCGCCAAGCCCAGCGCCGGACGGAACTCTTTGGGGCGCTGCTCGGCCGCGGCTCTAAACTGATCGACCGCCTCGGCCGGATGGTTGGTGCGCAGCAGCGACAGCCCCAGATTCAATTCGGCCTCGTACATGCCGGGGTGGAGCTCCAGCGTGGTTTTATATTGCGGAATGGCATCGCCATCGCGGCCCAGCAGGCTATAGGCTAGCGCGAGCTGAAAATGCGCCGCGTAGTCTTTTGGGCCGGCCGCCACGGCCTGACTGAACAATTCCAGGGCGCGGTCATACTGTTTGGCGTCGAGAGCCTTGTTGCCATCATCCAGAAGGTTCGCGGATTGCGCTAGCAACGCCAGATACAGAATCCACATACGCCTGCTTTGATTTTACTTCGCCCGATTTTGTTGCGGGGTTTACTTCGTCAGGTAGACGCTGAAGCGCGTGGCGTCGCGGAAGCCCATGCGCCGGTAGAGCGCATAGCCCGCCTCGGTCGATTGCAGTACCATGCGCTCCAGGCCGGTGCGCCGCCGCATTTCCGCCAAGGCTGTGCGCATGGTGGCTTCGCCATAGCCCAGCCGGCGGTATGACGGATGGGTGGCCAACGAGTACACTCCCAGCGCGTCGGCAGCGGCAACGATGGCGCAGATCGACACCACGCGGCCGGCCGCCAGGCCGACGAACCCATGGTAATCCCCATGCCACGCGTTGTCTTGCGAGTAAACCGCCTGTGCGACGGTGAACGGAATTTCAAAGCAGATCGAAGTAAGTTCGGTGAATCCGTTTTGCGATGCTTTGTCGCTCACCGCCTGCACATCCACGGGAGGCAGGGAGCCAATGGGCGGCAGCAAAGCGGGGGCGATCATACCGGGCGGGTGCGAGATGGCGCGCATCCCGAAGTCGGCCAGCGCCTGCCGCGCGCGCCGCCGCGTGGCGTAATCCAGCAGATCGTCGCATAGCCATAGCGACCAGCGCCCGGTCTTGGGCTTGAAATATTGCCCGATCTCAACCAGGCGCTGCTCCAGCGTCAAGCCCGCGTGTGAAATTGCGGCCGTCCAGCATCGCGATGTTGAAGACTCCGTACTCCAGGCCCGAATACATAGCGATGCCCCCGGGCAGCGGAGCGATCTCGCCCGTGCCGGTGGCATAACCGAAAAAACGCATGGCGGCGCGCAGGTTTTCGTCGATGACTGCGAAGTCGTTCATATCGTGAGGTCGCGCGGTCATGTCAAGCCTTCATCTCATGCCTTCACAACAATGTCATGGGATCTACGTCGATCACCAGCGCCGTGGCAGTCCACTTCTCGGCTGCCGCGAAGCGCCGCAGGTCGCCCAGGATTTGATTCAGACGCTTGCGCGTGGCCGCTTTGAGCAGCATCTGAAAACGATACTCATTCTTGATGCGCGCGAGCGCCGCCGCCGCCGGTCCCATCACTCGCACGCCTTCGGGAGCCGGTTGCAGCAAGCGCCCCAACGCGGCGCTGCGGGAGAGAGCCTCCTCTTCGTTGCGGCCTTGCACGATGACGTTCGCCAGTGCGGTAAAGGGCGGATAACTCAGCGCCCGGCGGAACTGAATTTCCTTTTCATAGAAAGCCTGGTAATCCTGCGCGGCGGCGCACTGGATGGCGTAATGATCCGGGTTAATGGTCTGGATCAGCACGATGCCCGGAGTCTCGCCGCGGCCGGCGCGTCCGCCCGCCTGCGTCAGCAACTGGAAGGTGCGCTCGGCGGCGCGGAAATCCGGCAGGCCGAGGCCGATATCGGCGCTCACGATGCCCACCAGCGTGACGTTCGGAATGTCGTGGCCCTTGGCGATCATCTGCGTGCCCACCAGGATGTCGTAGTCTCCGTCGCGAAAGCCGGCGAGGATGGTCTCGTAATCCCGCTTGCCATTGATCGCGTCGCGGTCCAGGCGCGCGATGCGGGCCTTCGGAAACGCGCCGTTTAATTCGGCTTCGACGCGCTCCGAGCCCAAGCCCATGAACTGGATGTATTCACTGTCGCACTTAGGGCAGCGCTCCGGGACACGCTCGGAATAGTTGCAGTAGTGGCACAACATGCGCCGGTCGCGGCGGTGAAAGGTCAGGGTGACCGAGCAGTTGGCGCACTCGACGCGCTCGCCGCAGGCGCGGCAGGCGACGAAACTGGAAAATCCGCGCCGGTTGAGCAGCAGCATGGATTGCTCGCCGTTTTCGAGGCGCGCCGTCACGGCGTCGATCAGCGCGCGCGAAAAGGTGGCATGCTTGCGGGTTTCGAGAAACTCCTGTGCGCATGTCGATCAGCTGCACATGCGGCATGGGACGGCGTTCGATGCGCTGCGGCAATTCGAGCAAGCTGTACTTACCCGATTCGCTGTTGTAGCGCGATTCGAGACTAGGCGTTGCCGAGCCCAGCACGACCACGGCCTTGGCGTGAAGCGCGCGCATCACCGCCACATCGCGGCCATGATAGCGCGGCGTCTCCTGCTGCTTATAGCTCTGGTCGTGTTCTTCGTCGACAATGATCAGGCCCAGATTGCTCACCGGCGCGAATACGCCGGAGCGCGTGGCCACCACCACGGCCGCTTCGCCGGAGCGGATGCGCCGCCATTCCTGGGCGCGCTCGCTGTCCTGAAACGCCGAATGCAGGATCGCCACGCGTCCCGGGAAGCGCTGGTAGAACTGGCCGGCGACCGCGGGCGTGAGTCCGATCTCGGGAACCAGCATCAGCGCGCTGCGGCCCAATGCCAGCGCGGCTTCGATGGCTTTGAGATACACTTCGGTCTTGCCCGATCCGGTGACGCCCTGCAACAGAAACGTGTGGTATTGTTTGCGGTCGAGAGCGCCACGGATGCAATCGAACGCCGCCTGTTGGTGCGGATTCAAGGCGTGCGGCGTGCGAATCGGCCCGTGGATTTCGGCCATCGGCTCTATCGTCAGACGCACCAGGTCGCGGCGCGCTAGAGATCGCGCGGCGGTACTGGCTTTGGTGACAAAGGGTTCGAGGTCCGCGACGTTGTGTGAACCGGGATGGAGTTCCAGATACGAAAGCAACTCACGTTCGGCTTTGGGAAGCTTCTCTACTCGCGCCACAAATTCGATCCGCAGCCGCGCGGCCGACGCACGTAAGGGATCGCGCTCCGCGGCCACATCTTCCGCTACGACGAATCCCTTCTTCTCGAGCGACTTCAAGACTGCCGCACCGTTCTGAATTTTCTGCTTGAGGTAGGAGGCCGATAGCGGACGTGCGTCCAACAGGCGCAGCGCCGCCGCCGCTGGATCGTTATCGTCCGAACCCAGGTGCAACTGGCGGGCGACATCGCGTCCCGTCTTTGTCAGCGAGTAGACTTTGCCCCGCCGGATCTCCCCCGCCAGAGGCGTCATCGCACGCAGGGTCTCGCCGAGGGGAGCGCAGTAAAATTCGGCAATCCACTTTCCTAATTGGAGTAACTCGTCGTCCAGGGCGGGTTCTTCGTCCAGCAAGCGCAGGATCTCGCGCGTCTGACCCTGCGGCGGATCGGTGTGGGTCCTTAGGACCAGGCCAGTCAGGGTACGGGTTCCCAGCGGCGCCAGCACCCGGCAGCCGGTTTGCACCCGATGACGCAAGGTTTCAGGCATGCGGTAGGTGAATGCCTGGTCGAGGGGTACCGGCAGGCTGACATCGCAGAAGAGGGGATCGCCGGGCACCTTCTTACTTTCGCATGGCCGGCAGGCGGCATCCCGCGTTGTTTGGCCACATTGTTCGACCATATTGTTCCGCACACTGTTCAACCGGGAAAGCCCCGATTTGGCCGTTGGTCGCGCGCTGGCCGCCAGTCCTGTATAATCGACTTCTTGTGGAGGCGTTTGAAACATGCGATTGGCTGTGATCGGTTTACTGGCGTTAATCAGTGGTGTGGTCTGGGCGGCCGACCTCAGTGATTCTTATAAGGCGCTCAAGGATGCCTTCGATAAGAAGGACTACGCTCAAGTGAAGGCCTTGTCGGCGGAAACCGCGAAAGAGGCTCAGGCGCTCGCGAAGGAAAAGCAGCCTGCCGACGCGGCTGAGGTGGACTCCTGGAAAGGGCGCCAGCAATTCGCGAAAGAGGCGCAGGATTATGCCGAATACGCCCTGGCGGCCTCGGCAGCCGAAGCTACCGATCCGGCGGTCACCATCGAGTTGACCGAGGCGCTGATCGCCCAGAATCCCAAAAGCGAGCAGATCGATACTGCCGCCCCGCAGTATCTGGCGGCGCTGAGCAAGGAGAGTCCGGCCAAGGCCAACGCGGCGGCCAGCAAGATTCTGGTGGGGCGTCCAGACGATGAATATGCGCTGGATGTAGTGGCGCGGAATTGGAGTTCTTCCGGCCCGGCTCTTGCGGCAGCGAATCGGCTGATCGGCGTGGTAGGCAGGAAAAAGAAGCCCGAAGGAATGAGCGAGGCCGACTGGCAGAAAAGCCGGAACGATATGTTGGGCAACGCCTATATGTCCGCGGGCATTATCCAAGCCGGTTCGAGCCGCTATGCCGACGCGGATCGTAACTTGAAAGCCGCGCTGCCATTGGTAGGCGGCAGTTCGACCGGCTACATCTACTACTACCTGGGTGTTTCAAACTATCAGATGGGCAAACTGACCACCGACAAGTCTAAAATGGCGACTGGCCTTCAATACACCGAGAAGGCGGCAGGCATCGCCGGGCCCATGCAAGGCCAGGCGTCGAACAATGCCGCGATCATGAAGCGCGAGCTGGGCCGCTAGTCCTCGCGTTGCGTTCGTACTAGCGCCAGATTTCGGCGAACTTCGTCAAACGTTGAGCCAAAGTGTCTCCACGCAGGGACACATCGTCTTCTGTGCCACGGTCGTTGTGGAGCAACCTCTTGATTCTCCGCAGCAGCGACGCTTGGCACGCGGCGTGCAAATTGAAAAGCGTGACCGTATCACAGACCATTTCCCCTGCAGATTGGGCGGTGAGGGCGGAGGCGCCAGCCGCAGCAATCTATTCCTTTGTGCCAGCAGGCGGCGCGGAAGCCGCCCGCAGCGAATCACGCCGTGCCGTCAGGCAGCTCTTGGAGGCAATCGGAGCTTGCCTGGCGGATACGGGAGATGACCGCGCCGATCTGCTGGCCGATTTTTCGGGTTCTCAAGCCCGTCCGAGATCATCGATTATATGTAGGGATTTGTCGGATGCCGACCCCGTGGAAGCCTCTGAAGCCGTCAGAGTTTCCGAAGGTGTCTTTCTGGTGTCCGCGACCGATCCCGCCTCCATCGAAGACGCCTGCGCGCAGGCAGCGTGGCTGCGATACGTAATGCACTCTCTGAGGAGCACGGAGCGTGCGGGTTGCTGTTGGTGCCCACACCCGGCGGCATAGCGGAGGTGGAAGCGGAGCACCGGATCGGACTGCCGCTGTGCGGCGTTTTCAGAAGCACGGAGCACACCGCTCAGTTGGCGCGCTGGATCGCACAGGATTAAAGCGGCAGTGGCCTCTAGGAGGGCGAGTTGCTATCCTTGCGACTCAATTCTTCCGACAGAATAATAGCGTCGGCCAAGTCCTTCATCGGGCGGCGCAAGCGGCGGCTCTCGTTGCGCATACGCAGATACGCCTCTTCTTCCGACAGCGCATGGCGCTTCTGTAGAATGCCTTTTGCGCGCTCCACCGATTTGCGGGTCTCCAGTTGCCGCTTCATCTCCGCGGTTTCCTCAGACAGCCGCGCATTCTCTTCTTCCAGCATGCTCTTGGCGATGGCGCTGCCCATCTGCTCGCCGATGAAGGAAATGGTCGCGATCTCTTCCGGCTCATGCTCGTGCTTATCGCGATGATGAATGTTGATGACGCCGATGGCCTTGCCCTTGGTCACCAAAGGCACTGAAAGAAATGCCTGATAGGTGTCTTCCACCAGGGTCGGGAAAATCTTCGAGCGCGGGTCGGCTGCGGCCTTCGAACTTAACGCAACCGGAGACTGGTGTTCGGCCACCCAGCCCGTCACGCCTTCGCCCATCTTCACGCGCAAATTTCCCAGATCCGAAACGTGCGGCAGGAGCGACGCCCGCAGCACAAACTCGCCGCTTTCCGCCTCCGCCAGATAAACCAGGCAAGCGTCACAACCGGTCACCCTAGCGGCCAGTCCGACAATCTCACCCAACATCTCATCTAAGGAAAGCGGGGAACTTACGATCCCGCTAACACGGTGCAGCACCGACGCGTTGGAACTCTCCGATCCCATTTCAGTTACCACCATACCTTGAGCGTAAGGCGGCGTGCGGTTTAGAATCCAATCAAAACTTTTGATCGGGTGGATTCAGTCTATATGACCCGAGATCCCATGGACATAGGATTGATTTCAAGCCCGTGAGTTTTGCGCGGACATTCGCCGGTGTGGTCGCATATAATCAATGCAGTATGAGACAAGCATGGGTGGCGTCCCGCGCCGGCGATCCGATTCGCACGCAGATTCATTACGCCCGGCAGGGGCAGATCACCGAAGAAATGCAGTATGTGGCCCGGCGGGAACGCCTGGAGCCCGAACTTGTCCGGTCGGAAGTGGCTCGCGGACGGATGATCATCCCCGCCAATATCAACCACACCAATCTGGAGCCGATGTGTATCGGGGTGGAGTCGCTCTGCAAGATTAATGCCAACATCGGCAACTCTTCCACCACGTCCGATATCGAAGCGGAACTCGCCAAATTGCGCTACTCGGTGCGCTACGGCGCCGATACGGTGATGGATTTATCCACCGGCGGCGATATCCCGCGCATTCGCAAAGCCATCATTGAGGAATCGCCGGTGCCGATCGGCACGGTGCCGATTTACGAGGCGCTGGCGCGCGTTCGCCGCGTGGAAGACCTGAACATCCGGGTGATGCTCGAAGTGATTGAAGAGCAGGCCCAACAGGGCGTGGATTATATGACCATCCACGCGGGCGTGTTGGTGCAATACATTCCGCTGACGACGCGCCGCGTTACCGGCATCGTCAGCCGCGGGGGCGCGATTCTGGCGGAGTGGATGGTCAAGAATCATCGCCAGAATCTGCTGTACGAATATTTCGAAGACATCTGCAAGATCTTCCAGAAGTACGACGTGAGTTTCTCCCTAGGCGACGGGTTGCGTCCGGGATCGCTGGCCGATGCCAGTGACGCAGCCCAGTTCGCCGAACTCAAGACGCTGGGCGAGCTGACTAAGATCGCCTGGAAGCATGATGTTCAGGTGATGATTGAGGGTCCTGGCCATATCCCGCTGGATCAAATACAGATGCAGGTCGAAAAAGAGAAAGAGATGTGCTACGAAGCGCCTTTTTACACTCTTGGTCCACTGGTGACGGATTTCGCGCCTGGTTACGACCACATCACATCGGCCATCGGCGCGGCTATGATCGGCTGGCATGGAGCGTCGATGCTGTGCTATGTGACGCCCAAAGAGCACCTGGGATTGCCCAACCTTGAAGACGTCAAGCAGGGCTTGATCGCCTATAAGATCGCGGCGCATGCGGCCGACATAGCGCGCCACCGTCCCGGCGCACGCGACCGCGACGACGAGCTCTCGCGCGCCCGTTTTGCTTTCGATTGGAATAAGCAGTTCGAGCTTTCGCTCGACCCTGAGACCGCGCGCGCCTATCACGACGAGACGTTGCCGGAAGAAGGATTCAAGGACGCCGCCTTCTGTTCGATGTGCGGACCGAAGTTCTGCTCCATGAATCATTCCGTGAAGACGCAGGAGTTCACGGCGGCCGACGCCGAAGCCGTGCTGGCGCAGATCGCCACGGCGCCCAATTAACCTCAGTCCGGCGCGGCTGATTCGCAATGAAAGAGCCGCCAGGCCTTTGGGACTTTACGCGAGGACAACGCGTTTTCTTTGTTTATCTTTCTGGTTATCGCCGCTCTTGCGCTTGGCGGATTTGTCATCCTCAGCATTCTCGTCGTCTTCGGCCCACGTCATGGCCTGTAGTCCGTCCCCGAGGCAGTCGAGCGATAGTTTGACGTCTCGCGGTTTTGGGCCGCATGTTTTAGAATAGTGAAGGGATGCATGGAAATCGATAAATCAGCCTTTATCGCAAGCTTGGGCGGCTCCGCGGCCGTGGATTCCATGAATCCTGAGGCCAAGGCCGACGCGCTCGAAGGTTTCATGATGAAGGGCTTGAACGAGCACAAGTTCAGCCTTGCCCTGAAGGGCCTGAACGAGCCGGGGATCGTGCTGGGTGCTTCCGGCAGGTACCCGACTATGGCTGAGGTGGAAGCGCAGATTGAGACTCGCAGTTCCCGCCGCGGTGTGGGCAACCTGTTTCTATCGCATTCCGGCAATGTGACAAGGCTTCCTGCAATGCCGGCCCGGCCGACGTTGGCCGATTATTTCAAGCAGCGCTTCACGTTCACTGCCAATCACGTGCTGCAAAGCGCGCATCTGGCCATGAAGAATGGCCTGTCGGAAGAAATTGTCCTGGCCTGCCTGCTCCACGACACCGTTCAGGAATTGATTAAGGTCGACCACGGCTGGTGGGGTGCGCAGCTTTACGAACCGTATGTTTCCGAGAAGGTTGCCTTCGCCATCCGCTATCATCAGGCACTGCGCTTCTACGAGGACAAGGCGTATGGCTACGAGTACCCCGATATCTATCGCATGTTCTTTGGCGAGGATTATAAACCGGAGCCTTACATCGAAGCCGCCTACCAGATGGTTCGTAACCACAAGTGGTATTTCGAAACGCGCATGGTGACGGTGAACGATCTGTATTCATTCGAGCCCGGCGTGAATCCGCAGCTTGAAGAATTCACCGACATCATCGGACGCCATTTCAAGCAGCCGAAAGAGGGCTTGGGATTCGATAATAGTCCCGTGGTGCACATGTGGCGATCGATTGCAACACCGGACCGGCCGCTTTAGGGCTGCGTTACTCGGCGCGCTGCTTCACACGAATCCCAGTCTCGATGCCCTCCGGTAGTGTAAGGACCATGGTGCCCCCGCTATCGGTTTCTCCTTCACGCAGTTCCTGGTCGTCAATCTCCACATCGTAGCGGGCGTGCGGCGTGAGATTGAGCACAAACATCACCTCGGAATCGGCACGAAAACGCGCGGCGTCTTTCGCGCGCGCGCTCAAGATGACGGCCTCGCCCACGTGCACCGGCTCGGTGGCGGCGCCGGCTTTCAGCGTCTCGACCTTGCCGTCATGGAAGACTTGCAGGTGTCCGTCGAAGTAGCCCAGCCAGGTCGCGTCCTCATCCCAACTGGTGCGCGCGAAGAAGTGGCCGGTGAGCGCATCGTGATAGACCAGCGGCATCCGGAAATAACTCAAGCCCGGCTGATAGGGGTTGGCCCACAGGAATTCATAAGGGACGCCGAAGCCGCCGCGCATCAGAAAGCGATCCTGCATCAGCCATCCTTGCAGGTATTGGTTCTCAAGAGCGTTGCTGTCGTAGGCCACCATGGCGAACTCGGCGGCGCGCGAAAGTGCGGCGTCGTTGAGGTCGGGCTCGCCGTCGCGCACGTAGACCGGGTATGCGGAAGTCGTTTTCGGGAGTCGGATAGGGGGCGGGGTAGTGGCCTTCCAGGTGATCGGTCGGAAGCGACTTGAAATAATCCGGCGCGTCCTCGCGCAGGTCGATGTTCAGGTTGTCGCGCACGGCATGCAGCAATTCCATGAAGCGCATAGGTCTGATCCCGCGGAATGGCAGGCACTCCGGCCTTGAGTTTCTTGGCGATGTCGCCGCGCCACCATTGCTCGACCAGGGGCTTCAACACGGACTCGCCGTGATCCGGAAGACGATCCGCCAATGCGATCGTCGCGAACACCCGGGAACGCTGCTGTCGGATATCGGGCTGACCCGACATGGCCGACAGCGCCGCGCTGCAGCTTCGCGGCCAAGCTGCTACTCTGCTCGGCCGTCATCGCGGGGCCGCACCAGTCGAAGACCAGCGCGAGCTGCCGCAGATCCGTGGCGTTCGCGCCTAGCGCCCAGTCGACGGCCTTCTTGCCCCAAGACAGGTCTCCGGTGGTCCGGTAATAAAGGGCCCAGGCGAAACCCGGCTCCGGCAGGACGGCGCCGCCCGAAATCAACGCATCCAGTACGTTCCAGCGCAGCGAATCGCGTTGGCGCTCGCGTTGCAGCAGGCGCAGGCGCTGGGGAGTCAGCAGCAGCCGCGGCGCGTTCGGTATACACCCGAAACTCCTCGCTTTGGGCGAAAAGGGGGGCGGCGAGCAGCAGGATGGCGAGTGGAATCCGCACCAAGGCCCAATTGTGTCATAGCGACACACCCCTGGGGCAGACCCACCCAATCGCCAAGCGCCGGAAGGCTCTTATGTGCTTGAAACCATACGGTAGCGGCGCTGGCGATGTGCGTGCTACTCTACGAACGAATTGATGCAGTAACTCTTGAACACCTGCCCTCTGCTTGCAACGGGTGCAGACGAGAGATAAGCGGTACTATGCAGTGTGCTTGCGGGAAGTAGTTGTCCGAAAGTTTCCGCCGCTTGTTTGATCGTCTGGGCAAGTTGCAACAGAGGGGTTTTTTGTTTTAGACCCCTCCCTTGTACTATCCCTCGTACTAAAACTTTCCTGCAACAGTACTCCCTAAAAGCGGCACCTTAGCCTATTGGTACTAAGGCCCATTCGTGCGGCAAAGTAGAGTTGCCGTGAGCGACGTCACTCTCCCTCTCCGCTACACGCTTGGCTGGATTTACTTCCCGAAGCGGCGTTTTCGTGTATTACTCCGAAGGTCGATTCGTGCGGCGCGGCGAAGCTTTTCCAAGGACGACGTCACAGCGTCTGCCGCTACACCCGCCGTGGATTCACTATGGCCTGTTCGCGCACATCGCCATCTGCACCCTGATCGGCGCGGTGGAGGGCGTGTTCGGCCGCTGATCTGCGATCCTAAGGGCAGATGTCCCTCACTGAGATACTGGGGTTCCTCACCGGCGTGGTAAACGTGTGGCTGCTGGCGCGGCAGAACATCTGGAATTGGCCGGTAGGGCTGGCCAACAACGTGTTCTATGTTGCGGTGTTTCGTCACGGCGGGCCTGTATGGCGACGCCGGCTTGCAGTTGGTGTACATCTGCGCTGGGGATCTACGGCTGGTGGACCTGGGCGCATCCTGGGGCGCGTTCCGAGCTGAGCGTCACGCGGACTCCGCGCAAGACTTGGATCTGGCTGACGCCCGCGACCATCGCCGCAGCCTTCGCGCTCGCTCTCTTTCTGCGCCGCTTCACGGATTCCACCGTGCCCGGCTGGGACGGCTTCACCACGGCGCTGTCGCTCGCCGCGATCTACGGACAGACGAAGAAGTATCTGGAGTCGTGGTGGATCTGGATCGTGGCCGACTTGATCTACATTCCGCTCTACATCTATAAACACTTGGCGCTGACCTCCGGCCTGTACTTCGTTTTCTTCCTGCTGTGCGTGATGGGATTGCGGGAGTGGAGCAAGGCGCTGCGAGCGCAGCATGAGCCAGTGGTGGTGTAGATCCAGCGTCGAACTCAGTGAATCGTGCGCGTCTTGCGATTCATGTAGTCCATCAACAGATACTGCCCTAGGGTGTAGGGCGTCGTGAAGTACGCCTTGCCGCGGCACAGCTCGGTCACTTTCTGGATGAAGTTCACCAGCCCGTAATCGCTGGCCAGCATGAAGGTATTGATCAGAATCCCCTGGCGCTTGCAGCGGCTCACTTCCTCAAGCGTGCGGCTGATCACCAGCGGGTCGAGGCCGAACGCGTTCTTATAAACGCGCCCGTCTTCGAGCGTCAGCGCGCTGGGCTTGCCGTCGGTGATCATGATGATCTGCTTCATGTCTTTCTTCTCTTGCGCAAGCAGCCGCTGCGCCAGAATCAGACCCTCGCGCGTGTTCGTGTAATACGGGACCCACCTGCACTCGCGCCAGGTCCTCAATGCGCAGTTCCTCGGCGGAATCGTGGAACAGCACGCAGCGCAGCGAATCGCCGGGATATTGCGTGCGGATCAGATGCGCCAGCGCCATCGCCACTTTCTTGGCCGGCGTGAAGCGGTCTTCGCCGTAGAGGATCATGCTGTGGCTGCAATCGAGCATCAGCACCGTCGCGCACGAACTCTGATACTCGGATTGATGCACGTGCAGATCGCGATACTCCAGATTGATCGGCAGCTTCAGCCCTTCGCGGCTCAGCGCCGAGAACAGCGTGGTGTTCACGTCCAGGTTCATCGAATCGCCGAACTCGTAGACCTTCGACGCGCCGCTGGCCTCGACGCCGGTCGCCATGTCGCGCGTGTCGTGCGCGCCGAAGCTTGAGCGCCCCAGCGATCCCAGCAGATCCTTCAGCGTCTTGTAGCCCAGGAAGTCGATGCTCTTGTCGGTGATCTGGACTTCAACCTCTCCGTCGCCCTCGCCGCCGGGGCCGCCATTCTGCGGCTCGGTATTGATGTAGCCTTCGTCCACCAGCTTCTGGACCAGGCGATTCAGAAGCTGATCGATTTCCTCGCCCGACATGTTCTCCAGCTGCTTGCGGATCTGCTCGGCGCGCTCCGGGTCGAACATCTCGCCGTTCAAAATCGCATCTTCGAGCGCGCGCTTCAGGTCTTCGAGCGTGTGCTGATTGAACTCGCTGAAGCGCATGTAGGGGTTGTCGAACCCGCTGTTGAGAAAGAAATCCGCCAGGGCTTTGAGCAGGTCTTCGGTGCTGAGACCGAAGTCCTCCCCGGTGTAGCGCCCGTAGCGAATGGACTTCACTGATATTGCCTTTTGGGTTTCGCTTTGCCTTCGTCGGGCGGCTCGCGGCGGCGCTCGCCCGCCGTGAAGCCCGCCTCTTCGTTGCGGCTGATGCGTTTGTGTGCGTACAGGCCTTCGAGAATGAACTCGCCGGCCCCGGCCCGCACGGCGTCAGGTTCGCTAGCGCTCAGACCCAGTTGCTTGGTCTTCTCCATCAGGCCCTGAATTCCCGACAATTGCTGGACCATTTGCGCCGAGGACACGCCTTCATCCAGCTTCAGCGTCCCGCCCAGTTCGAACCACTGGACCACGTTGTTGAGATTCTCGCCTTCGAAATAGGTGTTGAAGACTTTGCCCGACGGCCAAGCGAATCAACTCGCGCGCCACCGCGTCGCCGCCCTTGAGCTCGCCCTCGTATTCCAGTTCCAGCTTCCCGGTGATCGACGGCAGCCCGGCGTATACGTCCAGCACGCGCGGCACTGCGACGGACTCGCCTGCCATCAGCGCCCGGCGCTCGGCATTCGAAGTCACATTTTCGAGCACCGATATCGGCAGACGCTGGCTGACGCCCGAGCGTTTATCGACGCGCTTGTCCTCGCGCGCCGAGAAGGCGATCTGTTCGATCACTTCGCGGATGTAATCCGGGATGCGCAGCTCTGCCGGCGACTTACGCTCGGTCCATGATTCCTGCTCGGTGATCTCGATGCCGTGTTCGAGCGTCGCCGGATAATGCGTCCGAATTTCGCTGCCGATGCGGTCCTTGAGCGGCGTGATAATCTTGCCGCGCGCCGTGTAATCTTCCGGGTTGGCAGTGAACGCGAGCATCAAGTCGAGCGGCAGACGGACCGGATAGCCTTTAATTTGCACGTCGCCTTCCTGCATGATGTTGAACAGGCCCACCTGGATCTTACCCGCCAGATCCGGCAATTCGTTGATGGCGAAGATGCCGCGGTTGGCGCGCGGCAGCAGTCCGTAGTGCACCGTCAATTCGCTGCCCATGGTCTCGCCAGTGCGCGCGGCTTTGATGGGATCGATGTCGCCGATCATGTCGGCGATGGTCACGTCCGGCGTTGCGAGCTTCTCCACATAGCGTTCTTCGCGGCCCAGCCATGCGATGGGCGTGGCATCGCCGCGCTCATGCACCAGGGTGCGGCACGGCTTGCAGATGGGCGCGAATGGATGGTCGTGGATCTCGCATCCTGCGATATAGGGCACGTACTCATCGAGCAGCGTCGTGAGCATGCGGATCAAGCGAGTCTTGGCCTGCCCGCGCAGGCCCAGCAGGATGAAGTTGTGCTTGGAGAGGACCGCGTTCACTACCTGCGGCGCCACCGTGTCTTCGTAGCCCACGATGCCGGGAAATAGCGCCTGCTTTTTTTCCAGCTTGCAGATGAGATTCTCGCGCAGCTCGTCCTTAACGCTGCGGGTATCTTGATATTTGTTGGAAGCGCGGAGACTGCCAAGGGTATGAGGAAGACCGGAAGGATAAGTCATGAGGCCGTAGGTCCTAACCGGATTGTATCAGGGTACCCAGGCGCGATTTATTCGCGCGGTTCCGGCAGGCCGTAACGCGCACGATCGCGTTCCAGAAACTCTTCCCACGTGGTGAAGATTTCCGCATGAATCCCGGCGGCGCGGCCGCCTTCCACGTTTTCAGGGCGGTCGTCCAGGAACAATGCCTCGACGGGCTCGACGCCCAAGCCGCGGATCGCGTCGTGGTAAATCTCAGCCTCGGGTTTGATCACGCCGAGTTCATAGGAGAACGTCACCTGGTCGAAGTGATCGAGAAAACCCCGCTCGGCGCGCAGCCTTTCACCGAGCGTACGCGGCAGGTTCGAAAGAATACTGGTTTTGAGGCCCGCGCGGCGCAAGTCCTTCGTCCAATTCAAGACGCGTATAGTCGAAGTCGGTCCAAAAATCGATCTCGCGCCGCATCAATTCGTCTATCAACGCGTTGTCGAAATCGCGTCCGACGTATTCGGCGAATTCCTTCCAGTAAACCCTGGCATCGATCCCGCGATCGTACTCACGGCGTTTCCGCCAGAAGGCGTCCAGGAATTCATCGAGCGGTGATTCCGCAGAGCGCGGCAGCCTCACTGATTTGCTGCTCAGTGGGCGGGCGGCAGATCACGTTGCCATAGTCAAAAATAACCGCGCGCAACTTCATCCGCGGGGGCCGAACGCTGCCGTAATCGTCATGCACTCTCAAGTTAGCATGGCGCTGCTTACCAGCCCATGCGCCGGCGCGTAGCCACAATCTGCGCCACATGATGCCGGCAATGCCAGCCATAACCGGCCAGCATGCTCTTCAGCTTCAGAATGCCGATCTCGGGATGGCGAATCGATTTCTCGAAGTCCGCGTCGGTCATGTTGCGCAGCACCAGACTCCAGCGGCCGTGCAGTGCGTCCACCAGATCCAGCGACATTTCGATGGGCCCAGTGAGGGAATCCGGCGTTTCGGCCCACAGCTTTTCATCATAAGGCTTGATGGTGGGTTGATCTTCCGTCAACGCCAGCTTGAAGCGCACGTAGCTGTTCATGTGGCTCTCGGGAATGTGGTGGACGATCTGGCGAATGGTCCAGCCGCCTTCGCGATAGGGAATGTCGAGATGCTGCGGCGCCAGTCCCGCTACGGCCTCGCGCAACTTCGCGGGCATTTCGGAGATGTCGCGAAGATGCTGGCGCTTTTCTTCCGCGCTTAGCTCCGGGGACCATACGCACGGGCCCACCGGATAGCGAATGTCGTCATTCATGCTGCGATTCCTCGTGTGATTTGGTCCGATTCCGTAGCCGTTTTTTTCAGGCGCGGGTCCTTGCCCGGCAGATTTTCGGGATTTTCATGCACTCTAGCACGAAACGCCGCGCTCAGTCCGGCGGCGAGTGAAACCGTGGTGTCGCCGTACTTTTCGCGCATCTTATCCACCGCCGCCAGCGCATTTCGCCAGCGCTCGGTCTTGTTCTCGTCCAGCAGGCTGGTCTGCCCTTCGCTGTTTTCGAGCGACTGCGCGTAGACGCCCAACAGGCGGATCGGTTCACCTGTCCAGTTTTTGTGAAATAAATCGCGAACCGCGGAGGCGAACTCGGTGTCGATCTGCGTCGCATGATCCAGCGTGCGAGCGCGAGTGAAGGTGGAGAAATCCGTATAGCGCAGCTTGATCTGAACCGTTCGCGCATGCAAATGGTGATCGCGAAGGCGGCGCGAGACCATCTCGGAGAGCCGCACCAGCATCGCTTCGAGCGCATTCGCATCGGCCGTGTCTACCGAGAACGTATGCTCATGGCTGATGGATTTCGGATCGTCGCCCTCGCCGATCTCGCCGTCAAACCAGCCACCGGCGTCTTCGCCGCGAGACTTGCCGGCGAGTGCGAGTCCCCATTTTCCGAAGCGCTCTTCGAGGAACGTCTGCTCCAGCCGCGCCAGGTCGCCGATCTTGCGGATGCCGCAGTCATGCAGGTTGCGCTCGGTCACTTTGCCGACTCCCGGGATCTTGCGCACGTCGAGCGGAGCCAGGAAGCGCGCCTCGCATCCCGGGAAGATCCACAGAATGCCGTGCGGTTTGGCTTGATCCGACGCGATTTTGGCGACCAATCGCGACGAGGCAACACCGATGGAGCAGTTCAACTTGGTCGCGCCGTGTACGCCATTGTGCAGCGCGTGCGCCGCGGCTAGCGGAGGTCCCAGCAACCTTTCGGTGCCGGTCAGATCGAGATAGGCTTCGTCGATCGAGGCCATCTCGACGCGCGGCGAGAACTTCCGCAGCACCTCGTAGACTTTGCCCGAATATTCGACGTAGCGTTCGCGATGGCCCTCGACGAAGATCGCCTGCGGGCACAATTTGTAGGCGGTCCGCAGAGGCATGGCCGAATGAACGCCGAACTTGCGCGCTGCGTAGGATGCGGCCGAGACCACGCCGCGCTCGTTGGATTTGCCGCCTACGACAACCGGTTTGCCCTTAAGCGAAGGATCGAACAATTCTTCCACCGAGACGAAGAACGCGTCCATGTCGAGGTGAAAGTACGTTCTCATGGCTTCCTTGCAATGAGCACCCGCGCGATTCCCGCCAAGTCGTTCAGAATCTCGACGCCGGTCCAAGCGGCGCACATCTCACGCACCGCAACCGGGTCGCCGAGTTCTATCATAAGCCAGCCGCCGGGCCGCAGCAGCCGCGATGCTTCGGGGATGAGCAGCCGGTAAATCGCGAGGCCGTCCTCGCCACCGAAGAGTGCAAGCGCGGGCTCGTGATCGCGGACCTCTGGTTGCAGCGACGCGCGGTCAAGTTCCCGAATGTACGGCGGATTTGAAACTACCAGATCGAACGACCCATCGGCAAAGGCCGCTCCCAGATCGCGACGCCACGAAGGCAACCCCTGCGCTCAGGGTTCGGGCATTCTGCTTGGCGATCCGTAAGGCTTCCAGCGAAACGTCTGTCGCAGTCACACGAGCTTTGGTTTCGAGCGCCAGCGTTAGCGCGATCGCGCCCGAGCCCGTTCCGATGTCCAGAATCGTCCCTCCCGCGTTGGCTCGAGCCAGAGCGGCTTCAATGAGGTGCTCGGTCTCGGGGCGGGGAATCAGCACATCTGGCGTCACGCGGAACTCGCGGCCGTAAAATTCCTGGCGTCCGGTGATGTACTGCGTAGGATCGCCCTTGATCCGCTGATGCAGGTAGCGCCCGTAGTGAATCCACCACACCTCGATCAGCTCGTCATTGCCATGCGCGTAGAGCCACGCGCGGTCGTGCCCGGTGGCTCGCATCAGCAGGACTTCGGCCGTGAGACGCGCTTCACCGATCTTCGCGTCTTCGAGAAGTTGCTGGCCTTGGGTGAGAGCGGTGCGAACGGTCATGCCCCGTTCAGGCGGCCTGTTCGGCGCCTTGTTCTTTGAGTTTTTCCGTTTGGAAGTGCGTGGTGAGGGCCTCAACGAATGGCTCGAGCTTGCCTTCCATCACTTGATCCAGTTGATGCAGCGTGAAGCCGATGCGGTGATCGGTTACCCGATTCTGCGGGAAGTTGTAGGTGCGGATCTTCTCGCTGCGATCGCCCGAGCCCACCATGCTGCGCCGCTCCGCGCCGATCTTTTCGTGCTGCTTCTCGAGCTCCATTTCGTAGAGCCGGGAACGCAGCACGCGCATGGCCTGGGCGCGATTCTTGATTTGCGATTTCTCGTCCTGGCAGGAAACGATGGTGCCCGTCGGCAAGTGCGTGAGCCGGACAGCGGACTTGGTAGTGTTCACGCTCTGCCCGCCCGGCCCCGAGGAGCAGAACGTGTCGATGCGGATGTCCTTCGCCTCGACGCTGATTTCCACTTCATCGGCCTCAGGCAGCACCGCCACGGTCACCGCCGAAGTATGCACTCGGCCTTGCGTTTCGGTGGCTGGCACGCGCTGCACGCGATGCACGCCGGCTTCGTATTTAAGCTGGCTGTAGACCTTGGTGCCGCTGATGAGTGCCGTTACTTCCTTGAGGCCCCCCACCGCCGATTCGCTGGTAGAGGTAACCTCCACTTTCCACCCGCGCGTCTCCGCGAAGCGCGAGTACATGCGGAAAATCTCGTCGGCAAAGAGGGTAGCTTCGTCGCCGCCGGTGCCGGCGCGAATTTCGAGCACCACGTTTTTCTCATCCAGCGGGTCTTTGGGCAGCAGCAGTATTTTCAGGTCGTCTTCGATGCGCGCGATCTCCGGCTCCAGGCGCGCCACTTCTTCCTCGGCCATGCCACGCAACTCAGGATCGGATTCCGTCAGCATCGGACGCGCTTCCGCCAGGTTCCGGGTGGCGGTCTTCCACGCCCGGTACTTGCTGACGATCTCCGCCAGCTCATTATGCGCCTTGCTGACCTTGCGATACTGTGCAGAATCGCCGATGATCGCCGGATCGGCCATCTGGCCGTTCAGGTCTTCGAACTTGCGTTCGATGTCGTCGAGTTTTTGCTGGTATTGCATCGGTGGGCTCCGCGCACGGTTAAGCGATAACCAGTTCGCCGCCCTGCTTGGCTTCGAGCGCCATCGCGCCTTCCAGAGCATGGATGGCCACGGTGACCGCGGGGTCGTCCGGCGGCTTGGTGGTGATGCGCTGCAGCCACAGGCCGGGAGCGGTCAGGAGGCCCAGCACGGTTCCCTGGCGCTTGGCTGCGAAGCGGATCAATTCATAGCTGAGCCCTGTGATCAGCGGCAGCAGCGCGATGCGCGCCAGGAATTTCGCGGTGAACGAATCGAAAGGCAGCAGGGCGTAAACGATCATTGAGATGACCATCACTACCAGCAAGAAACTGGTCCCGCAGCGCGGATGAAAGGTCACGAACTTCTGTGCATTATCGACGCTCAGCGGCTGGCGAGATTCAAAATTGAAGACTACTTTGTGCTCCGCGCCATGGTATTCAAACACCCGGCGAATTTCTTTGAGGCGCGAGATCAAGAACAGAAACGCGAGGAAGATCGCCATGCGGATGACGCCATCGGTCATGTTCGTGGCGAACCGCCCGGAGAGCTTCGGCACCGCCTTGCCAAGGCTAGTGGCGAGGAACAGCGGAACGAACTTGTAGAGAAATATGAAGAAACCGAGAGAGAACACCAGGTTCGCGGTCATCAGCCAGGAAGAGATCTCGGCCGGCTTGCCGCCCTGTTTCGCCGTGCCGTCGTCGAGCGCCGCGTTGGCCGAAAACTTGAGCGCGCGATAACCCAGCGTCATGGCCTGCCCCAGCATTCCGAGGCCGCGCAAAATCGGCTTCTTGAAGAGAGGGTACTTTTCGGACATCCGCTCGATAGGCTGCTCCTCGGTGACGATCTCGCCCGAAGGCTTCCGCACTGCCACGCAGTAGCTGTGCGGCGCGCGCATCATGACGCCTTCCATGACGGCCTGCCCGCCGACGAGCGTTTCTTCGCCGCTCTCTAACACCGGCATCAGCTGCAGGTGCGCGGACATCCGAAGGAATCGAACGATACTCATGTCACCCCGGTTCATCCATCCATTATAGCGTGAGGACTTGAAAATCCCGCCGCACACCCGAACGGCGCAGCTAATTGTTGTAGACTCGACTTAAACCCTTACCGGCAAGTTGCCGGGGACGATTTTGGAGGGAACATGAAAAAACGCTTAGCGCTCATGGCCTTGGTACTCGCTGCAATTTGCCCGGCAGGCGAAGTCAACCCCTTCTATCTACCGATCCGGAACAACGACCTGACCACATTACGCCAGCTCATTCGGGACCCCGGACCCACGGCGCGCGATGCCCGCGGCAATTCACCCCTGATGTACGCCGCCGCGCTCGGCAGCCTGGAAAGCATGCGCCTGCTGCTCGACGCCGGCGCCGATCCCAATGTCGCCAACAATTTCGACGCGACGCCCCTTATGTGGTGCGCTGGAGACGGGGCCAAAGTTCGGCTGCTCCTCTCGAAAGGCGCGAAAGTCGATGCGCGTTCGAAACTCGGCCGCACGCCGCTCCTGATCGCGGCCTACAACGATGGCGCCATCGAAGCCGCCCGGCTATTGCTGGAAAAGGGCGCCGACGTAAATGCGCGCGACAACGGCGGTATTAGTGTTCTCGAGCTCGCCGCAGCCGCGAACAATATCGAACTCGCGCGCATCCTGATCGCCAAGGGCGCGAATGTCAACAACGCGGATGAGCTCGGTTTCACACCGCTGCTCAATGCCGCGGGCAATGGCGACCACAACGCGGCGATGGTGAAACTGCTAATCGAGCATGGCGCCCAGGTCAACGTGAAGAGCGGCGACACTATCGAAACCGTCAAGAACGGCGCCCTCGCGCTCGGGCACCTGACTCCTCTGCAATTCACTGCACAGGATAATTACGAAGCCACCGAAGCGCTTCTCAAGGCGGGCGCGGATGTCAACGCGAAAGATATTCGCAACGCCTCCCCATTGGTATTCGCCGTGGCGACAGACCGTCCCAATCCGAAAATCGTCAAGCTGCTTCTGGAAAAGGGCGCGGACCGTGAACCGGCCCTCGAATGGGCGCGCCGTTACCAGGATCCCGCCATTTTGCCGCTGCTCGGTCTGACGCCCGCGAAGTTTGAGGATCGAGTGCCCGCCGCTTCGCCCAGGCGCACGGCGCGCGAGGCCATCGCCAAGGCGCTGTCGGTTTCCCAGCCCACCGCGGCCAATTTTGTCATGACCGGTGGTTGCGTCTCCTGCCATGCCGACCATCTCAACGGCATCGCGGTCTCCACCGCCAAGCCTCTCGGCATTCCGGCCGATTACCCGCTGGAGGATCGCAGGGCCGCCACTACTGCTACGCTGCGAGGTCTTTTGGATCAGGAGATGTACCAGCTCCAGGACCCTCCGCCCGGCGTCGATGGGATGGAGTTCTCGCTCATGCAGTTAGCCGCGGCGAACTTACCTCCGACTCTGTCGACTGATTCGATGGTTCACTACATTGCGGCCCTGCAGCGCAAGGGGGGCGAGTGGCCGCTCTTTGGCGCCGTCCGCCCGCCGCTTGAAGATGGCAGCTTCACGCAAACTGCGAAGGGCATCCGCGTGTTGCGGGCCTACGCCATCGCCGGCCGCAAGGCAGAGTTTGACGACCGCGTCGATCGCGCCGCGAAGTGGCTGGAAACGGCCGAGCCACGCAGTACCGAGGATCGCAGCATGCAGCTTCTCGGTATCGCCTGGGCGGGGAGCAAAGCGCCGTCGAATCGAATCCAGCAACTGATCGCAAAGCAGCGTGCCGACGGAGGCTGGGGGCAGACTGACAATCTCAAATCGGACGCCTATGCGACCGGCGAAGCCCTGTGGGCGCTCCACGAAACGGGTACGGGCGCGTCCGATCCGGTTTATCGCCGAGGTGTCGAGTTCTTGCTGCGCACGCAACAGGAAGACGGGACTTGGCACGTCGCGACGCGAGCCCTGGGCTTCCAGCCGTATTTCCAAAGCGGCTTCCCCTACAATCACGACCAGTGGATTTCGCAGGCGGGCACGGCGATGGCCTCGATCGCGCTTTCATTTGCCGCGAAGTAGGCGGCCCCGGCACAGCAGGGCGCGCCGAAGCGGTTGTTGAGATAGAATCGTCTGGACCAGCACGAAAGGACGTCCCCAAATGTTCCGCCTTCTCAGCAGCGCCTTTTTGATCTATTTGATGACTGGTTTTGGCCCGGTAATGGCTCAAACGCCCCCCCGGGTGCGTCCGACGCCGCCGACCCGCGATCCGCACACTCCCGGCTATGTCATGGCGAAAGAATTGCCGGATGGAGATAACGCTCCCGCGAATGCCGATGGGAATTTCATCATCGACCCAACCCATAACCCCGCGCCGGAGATGACTGTCCAGGAAGGCGTGCCGCAGGGCGCCGTCTACAACTTCACGATGAATTCGGCGGACAGCAAACTGTATCCCGGCATCGCACGGGAACCCGGCACCTTCGGCACCGCCGATCCCAACGATCCGGCCAAGCTGATCGTGACCACCAGCCATCCGGCGCCCTACACGCGCCGCGTCGCTGTGTATGTTCCAAAGCAATACGTGCCCGGCACCGCTGCGCCGTTCATCGTCGGAGCGGACGGGCCCGATCCGCTGTTGTTCACGGCGCTAGACAATCTGATCGCCCAGAAACGGGTGCCCGCGATGATCGCTATTTCCATCAGCAACGGCAGTGGTGACGCCCAAGGCAGCGAGCGCGGTTTGGAATACGACACGATGTCCCCACGTTACGCGGAATTCGTCGAAACCGAAGTACTGCCACTGGTCGAAAAACAATACCACGTGAAATTGACGAAAGATCCCGAGGGCCGTGCGACGATGGGCGGCAGCTCGGGCGGTTCGTGCGCCTTGATCATGGCGTGGTATCACCCGGAGCTCTATCACCGCGTTCTCACCTACTCGGGCACGTATGTGAACCAGCAATGGCCGCCGAATCCCGAGACTCCCGGCGGCGCATGGGAATTTCATAGACACTTGATCCCGGAGAGTCCCGCCAAGCCGATTCGTCTGTGGATGGAAGTGGGAGACCGCGACCTGTTCAGTCCGAATACCATGCACGACAACATGCACGACTGGGTAGTGGCGAACGAGGAGATGGCGAAGGTGCTCGCGGCCAAGGGCTACCATTATCAATTTGTTTTTGCGCGTAACGCCGGGCACACCGACCGCGCCGTGAAACAGCAAACACTCCCCGAGGCTCTGGAATATCTATGGCAGGGATACGGGAAGCCGAAGGGAAATGATTACCATCCTGGGTGCGGGCGGCCCAATTGGGAATGAGCTCGCGAAGATCCTGGCGGCAGGCCCGTCAGCGTTTCCGTCTGGTAGGACGCAATCCGAAACCGGTTGCCGGAGGGGAAGTATTTGCTGCGGACCTTTCGGATCAAGAGCAGACCATCCGGGCAGTGGCGGGATCGAGCGTGGTGCACCTGCTGGTGGGCCTCAAGTATGATCTTCGGGTCTGGCAGGATCTCTGGCCGCGAATCATGGCCAACACCATCGAAGCCTGCAAACGGGCACAGGCGAAGCTGATCTTCTTCGACAACGTCTACATGTATGGGAAGGTGGATGGCATGATGACGGAGGAAACTCCGTACGCTCCCTGCTCCAAAAAGGGCGAGATCCGCGCAAAGATTGCCACCACTCTGATGAACGAATCCAGGGCCGGTAATCTCAACGCTTTGATCGCGCGCTCGGCGGATTTCTACGGGCCTGATACCGAACACGGCGTGCCGAACGTTCTGGTCTTTGAACCTTTCGCGAAGGGAAAGACCGCGTCGTGGCTGGTCAACGCCGCGGTACCTCACTCACTGACGTTCACTCCCGATGCCGCGCGCGGAGTGGCAATGCTAGCGGAGCGGGAGTCGGCATGGAACCAGGTGTGGCATCTGCCAACAGCGCCCGATCCGCCAACCGGCAAAGAGTTCATCGAGATGGCCGCTAAGGAGTTTGGAGTGGCGCCTAAATACCGCGTGCTGAGCCGGCCGATACTTCGAATTGCCGGCTGGTTCAAGCCGGAGATCGGCGAGTCGTACGAGATGCTCTATCAGAGCGATTCTCCCTACCGGTTTGATTCGACAAAGTTCGCCAAGGAATTCGGTTGGGCGGGGACTCCTTATCGGGAGGGAATCCGAATCGCAGCGGATTCTTATAAAAGGAAGTTGTAACGCTCTAGTCCACTCTCGCGATGCAATCGATCTCGACCCTCACGTCTCTCGGCAGCCGCGCTACTTCGACGGTTGCGCGGGCCGGGGCGTTGCTCGCGAAATAGCGCCCGTAGACCTCGTTCATGATCGCGAACTCGCCCATGTCCTTCAGGTAGACGGTGGTCTTGACCACGCGCTCCAATGAAGACCCGGCGGCTTCGAGCACGCTCTTCAGGTTCTCGATCACGCGCTCGGTCTGCACTCCGATCCCGCCCTCGACGATCTGATTGGTTGCCGGATCCAGCGGTATCTGCCCGCTCAGGAACGCCCAGCCATTCGAGATCACCGCCTGCGAATAGGGTCCGATGGCTTTCGGCGCCCGCTCCGTCGAAATGATTTTTTTCATACGCCTCTTGAGAATCGTAGCGTGCCGGTGAGATCGGCCGCTCGCTCCACTTTTTCGTGTTCCAGGAAATGGTCCAGCTCGCGGGCAATTCTTAGCGGGGCCTGCGGGTCCCAGAAATTGGCGGTGCCGACTTCGACGGCGCTCGCTCCCGCGATCAGGAACGCGGCCGCATCGGTGCCAGTAGCGATTCCGCCCAGCCCGACGATCGGAATCTTCACGGCTTGCGCCGCCTCGTAGACCATGCGCAGCGCGATGGGTTTGATGGCTGGTCCCGAGAGCCCGCCAAAGCCGTTGCCCAGCCGCGGTGTACGCGTGTGCGCGTCGATCGCCAGCGCCACGAAGGTGTTTACTAGGGACAGTGCATCCGCGCCTGCCTCCGCGGCGGCTTTTGCGACTTCCTGAATGCGGGTCACGTTGGGGGACAACTTCACCAGCAGCGGCCGCTGCTTGATAACCGCGCGTGCTGCCGACACTACTTCGCTGAGCAGTCCCGGGTCGCAGGCGAACACCATTCCGCCATGCTTGGTATTGGGGCAGGAGACGTTCAGCTCATAGCCCGCGATGCCTTCGGCATCCTCAAGAACCTTCACGACTTCGACGTAATCTTCCACCGCGTATCCGAATATGTTGGCGAAGACCGGAGTGGGAATCGCGCGCAAGACGGGCAGTTTATCGCTCACGAAAGCCCGCACGCCGATATTCTGCAGACCCACCGAGTTCATCATCCCGGCTTCGGTTTCGTAGAGGCGCGGCGCGGGGTTGCCTTCCATCGGTTCGCGCGACAGCCCCTTGGTGATGATGCCGCCGAGCTCGGCCAAGTCCACGACATCACGCAGTTCGACGCCGTAAGCGAAGGTGCCGGAGGCCGCGAGCACCGGCGTCTTAAGGGGAATTCCGCATAGGGATGTGGCGAGTCGCGAAGACACTCGTCACAGCATAGCAGCCGGTTGCGGATCTGGGCTGCCGAGGAAGGTTGTGGCACCGGCCGGGGAACATTCGCCGCTCGACGCTGACTCCCGGCACGCGCGGTCTAAGTTCAAATGTGCGCCGCGCGTTGCAGATCCTACCAGACCCGCGCCATCAGCCCGACACCGGCCGCCACCAGCGCCGCGCCAGCGACGTGACCGAGCAGCTCTCCTCGCGGCAAGGACTTCTCGGCCATCACGAAGAGTGCAATCACGGCGACCCAGAGCAAATTCATGACGCCTGCCACGAAGAGCAGGGCCATCAATACCCAGCAGCATCCCACGCAGTAGGAGCCATGCCGCAATCCCATGATGAAGGCGCCCGCCTTGCCGTCGCGCCATTCGCTCATCAGAAACGAGAGCGGCGACCGGCAACCCTTCAAGCACACGTGCTTCAGCGGAGTCCATTGGAAGATGCCCGCCGCGATGAGCAGGCCGCCGTTCAGAGACCGGGCTGGTGGCCGCCATCGCAGGCGAGAGGAGTGCGGCCTTGTGCAACCCCCACTGGGCCAGCGTCGCGACTGCGGAATACGCGGTCCAGACCGCGAGGTATCCGGCGAGAAAGATGCTGACAGGCACAAACGGTCGACCGGCGGATTGGCGGCGCTGGTTCACGCTGAGAAAAGCCAGGACCATCGGTGCGGCGGAGGGCACCATCATGGCGACCATCATCACTGCCCACATCACGAAGAGCAGAAGGACGGCCATCGCGCCCCATTGCTGAGAGTCGGACATGTCCATGCCGGGCATGTCCATGTCCCGACATGTCCATACTGGCATCGCCGTCCGCGTGTGAAAAAGATACCACCAGGCGATCAGCACCATGGCGGCAAGGCAGCCGCCGACGATCAGCCGTTCTCTTCGAAGGATGGTCTCCAAGGACGCTCCAGGATCTATCCGTTCGTCCAGTCGAAGTTATACAGAATCCAGTTGGATTTCTCGGCCCCCACCGACAGGCCAGCCGCGTTGGCCCGGAATGTTCCCTGGCCGCATTGCCCCTTCTTCCAGATGAATCCGTCGGGAAGATCGATATTGGCCAAATGGTCTTCGCCGGTGACGGGGTTCTTGAAAGTGTCGCCGCGACCCTCGCCGATGCCCTCGGCCTTGAACACGCTCTTGGGGCCGCTGCCCTCGATCGTAATCTTGGCCTTCACCAGCCCGGTGACTTCAAAGGTCGGTCCGAGAAGCTCCCAGGGCATGCCACCCAGTTTTCCGGTGAAGATTTGACCGAGCGCTTCGATCTGCTTCTCGGTCGCGGTCGGCTCCACGACGAAGACGCACTGGCCGTTGCCTTCATGAATGGCTTTCGGCCAGGCGAGAATCGCCGCGCACTTCACCCCCGAGAGATCGACGCTGCCGCACGAGCCGCTTTCGATGGCCATGCCCACGAAGGCGCGGCAGCTTCCGTCCTTCGAGCTTGGGAAGCCTCCGAAATTGCAGCCGCAGCCGAAGTCGCAGTTGCAAAACTCGTAGCCCTGGCCTTTGAGCGCCCAATGCGTTGCTGTTGCCGTAGACGTCATATCCCCTCCTTGTTAGCTCTCACTCGTACCAAACGATTGTAGGTCAAGTACAGCTCGATCCACAAACGAAAAAGGCGGCCCGAGCAGCCTTCTAATCTGCCAATCCTATTGACCGAGGATCACGTTGATGCCGGCTATGATCAGACTGGTCTTCGCGAGAGGGAGCTTATTTACGCGCTCCGCAAGCAGACTACGGTCGAGCGTCACCATTTGAGAAACGTTGGCGACGGAGTCCTTGGGCAGCCCGGTTGTGTGAGCGTCAAGCAGCACATTTCCGGGTGCGGCGGCCCACTTGAGGTTGCTGGTAAGCGGGACGCAGACCACAGTTGCGATGCGGCTTCGGTTAATGGGGTCGCCCTGCACCACTGCTACGGGTCTTTTGAATCCTGGTCCCGATCCGGAGGGAGCTGGCAGATCAGCCCACCAAATCTCGCCTTGCGATATCACCATTCGGCGCGCTTAAGGATGCGGCTGGATGCTGATGCGGTGAATTTGTCCGGCTGCGGATCCACTTCGGCGCAAACGCGATCCATGGCGTCGGTTATATCGTCCGATGCGTGCCGAGCCACATATTCTCTGACCGCATCGCTGAATAACTGGCTCCGCGATTTTTTTGTGCGTCGAGCGAGCCTTTCGGCGACCTTGAATATGTCGTCGGGAATGGAAATCGCCGTCTTCATACTTTTAGTATAACCGGAGAAAAGTCGCTGGTGTACGTCGGTGCGTAACCAAGTTTCTCTCCTTTCGTCTGCCGCAAGCCGTTCTTATGCATGGAAGGAATAGCGGGCTGACCTATTTGTAAATGAAAAAGGCTGCCCGCGTCGCGAGCAGCCTTTATCCGGACCAAATTGAAAGATCTAATCGCCGAAGGACCCGACTGCTTCGGTCTTCTCGGCCGGCTTGGGGGCGGCCGGGGCAATGGCGCTCAGCGGGACCATACCCGGTGTCGGCTTTTCGCCGAGCACGTGCTCCTTATACATGGCCAGCATGCGGGCGTTCTCGGCGTCTTCCTTCTGCTTGGCGTCGCGGGCGCGCTTCTTCTCTTCGCGGGCGGTTTTCGCGATGCCCAGGTCGTCGAGATCGTGCTGCCGGAGCTTGTTGACGTCATCGGCGCGCAGCACCAGATTGTGCTCGGTGCTCGGCAGGTTGACGTTTTTGCCGCCGGCGATGATTTCGTGACGGCCCTTGTCTTCGTACCACTTGGTGAGGGTGGCGGTCATGTGCATCTTCTCGATAATGTTGCGCCAGCCGACGCCGGTGTTGTATGCGCAGAAGGAAATCTCGCCTTCCTGGGTGGCGTAGGGGATGATGCACTGCTCGGTGCGGCGGAAGTCGTAGTTGAACAGATCCTGGAACCACATGCCGGCGATGAACAGGAAGTTCCAGCGGTCGCGGCGGCGCATTTCGATGTCGTCCATGGTACGGTCGCCGGTGACCTTGCCGTACTTCTTGCCGGTCATGCCGAAGCACTTGTCGAACTTCGCGATCAGATCGCTCAGACGGAAGTGCGTGGGGGCTTCGTAAGGGTTGTAGTTGCGGAGCAACGCCAGCGACACGCCGAACACCGACATCTTCTTGCTGCGCGCGCCATCGTTGATCTTGGCGACATCGCGAGCCAACTGATCGGCGTTGAGGAACGCAGTCACCGGGCGGTATTCCTTGGTTTCCTTGTCGCACATCACAGCCATGCCGATGCCGCAGTTGGGATGACAACCGCAGCTCAACTGACCCCAATCGGCGTTGGGCCCGTGGACCAGGTCGGCGAAGTCGGAAAACGTGCTCATGAAGGAGATCGGGAACCAGTCGCGCACTGGCTCGCCCAAGCCCGTCTGATTCTTCACGTCGTGCGCCAGGTTGGCCAGCGTGTAGCGCTGCGCGTGGCGGCGTTCCGGGGTCACGGCTTCGTCGCGTCCGGTGAAGGAGACCGGCTGGAAGCTGAGGAACGGAATCTTCTTGGGATTGTCGAGGGCAAAGCGCACGACCGCGCCCACCTGCTCATTGTTCACGCCGTTGATCAGCGTGATCACCGGTACGATGTCGACGCCGGCGCTGTAGAGGTTCTCGATGGCGCGCAGCTTCACGTCGAACAGATTGCCGACGGCGCGGTGCGAGTTGGCTTCGTTGCCGATGCCGTCGAACTGGAGATACGCGTAGCGCAGACCGGCCTCGGCGGCTTCCTTCGCAAACTCAGGGCGCTTGGCGAACTCGATGCCGTTCGTCGCAGCCTGCACGCTCTGATAGCCGAGTTGGCGGCAATAGCGGATGGCGTCCAGGAAGTAGGGCGAAAGCGTCGGCTCGCCGCCGGAGAATTGGACCGAGAGCTGGCGGCGCGGCTTAATCGAAATGGCGTTGTCGAGCAGGGTCTTGATGTCTTCCCACGTCAGCTCATGCACGAAGCCGACCTGGTTCGCGTCCATGAAACACGGATCGCACATCATGTTGCAGCGGTTGGTGAGATCGATGGTCAGGACCGAACCGCGGCCGTGCGTGATGGTGCTCGAACCGTGATCGTGCAGCTTCTCGTCGTTATGCGCGCGGATGTCGCGGCCTGGGAATACGTCTTCAAGATGCTGGCTGAAGGCGGGATCGATGGACATCAGGTCTTCGAAGTGGCCGTGGATGGGGCACTCCTTCACCATGACGATCTTGCCGTCCTTCTCGATGATCTTGGCCTTGATCTCGCCCAGTTTTTCGTTCTTCAGGATCTCAACGGGCAACTTGCCGTCGAGGATCTGCTGGCGGATATCCGGAATGCACTTGGGGCAGAGCGAATCGGTCTCGCGCGGCCAGCCCAGCTTGGGCTTCTGCTTCTCCCAGCTTTTGAGGAGCGGCTTATCGGACCATTTCGGCGTGAAGGAAGGGTTCGGGTTGATCGAATTCAGCTTGTCAAAAACGAACCAGGCCGCGTTGGCGGCCACGGCTACTGCTTTTTCGACGTGCTTGATCGGCTTAGTCAAGGGGCGATCTCCAAGGGATAGAGTGGGTGCGAATAAAAGAAGCTTCATTATAGGGCCCGAGGCACTAGGGGGCTAGACTATTGAAGCGAAGGGCAGTTAGGGGCATTGGACGGGGTTTAGCGGGATTGAATGGGGATGATCGCAAAGTCTTAGTTACCAATGACATAGAAGGCCATTTGCGGTGCGGGATCACGGTGAGACGGTAAGACTGTCGATCAGCCGGGTGGAACCGAGCCAAATTGCTCCCGCAATCAACACTGGACCCTCGATGCGCTCAACGGGAGTGAGGGCTTCGGGGTCGACAATCGAGAAATACTCAAGCTGAACGGCATCGAAGAGCGGCGCGACCGTGGCCCGGATCGTTTCGGCGGAGCGCTCGCCGCGCAGTACCAGATCGCGGGCGGTGAAAAGGGCTTGCGATAGGACGGTGGCGCGCTGGCGCTCCTCCGGCATCAAATGCCGGTTGCGTGAGCTCATCGCTAGGCCGTCGGATTCGCGTACCGTGGCGACTGGCACTACGGTTACGGGGACGTCTAAATCCTGGACGATGCGGCGAATGATGGCGAGCTGCTGAGCGTCCTTTTCGCCGAAATAGGCGCGGTCCGGCTGCACGATCTGGAACAGCTTCATGACGACGGTGGCGACTCCGCGGAAGTGGCCTGGGCGGCATGGTCCACAAAGATGCTCGCTGAGCGTAGGCACGTCGACCCAGGTGCGCGGCTTCTGCGGATACATCGCGGCGGCGCTGGGCGCAAACACCAGATCAACGCCGGCGGCGCGGCAGACATCCAGATCCTGGTCCAGCGTTCGAGGGTACTGATCGAGGTCGTCCGCGCGGTTGAACTGAGTTGGGTTGACAAAAATACTGGCCACTGCTATGTCGGTTTCCGCGCGCGCAATGTCGAGCAATCGCCGATGGCCTGCGTGCAAGGCGCCCATGGTCGGAACCAGGCCGATGGTTTTGCCGGCGATGCGCTGGGGCGCTAGCAGCTTGCGCAACGCCGCGATCTCCGCCACTAACTCAGCCATCGCTTCTGGTTTTCAAAGCGGCGGTGGCTTTGACATCTCTCGCGAAGGCGCGTGCGGCGTCGGTGACAACGGTATCGAGCTGGGCGTATTTCTTAACGAAGGGCGGCGTCCTGGCGGTGAGGCCGAGCAGATCGTAACTCACCAGCACTTGCCCGTCACAGTAAGGGCCGGAGCCGATTCCGATGGTGGGGATGCGCAGGCGTTCGGTAACCTCTCGCGCGACATCGTCGGGAATGCATTCGAGAACTAGAGCGCAAGCGCCGGCGTATTCGAGCGCCTGCGCGTCCTGGAACAGCGTGTCGGCGGCTTCTTTGGTGGTCGCCTGACGTTTGAATCCGCCGAGCTGATGGACCGACTGCGGCAACAGTCCCAGATGTCCCATGACGGGAATGCCGACGGATACCAGGCGCTCCACGGTTTCGATGACCGGCCTGCCGCCTTCGAGTTTCACCGCGATGGCGCCGCCTTCCTGCATCAGCCGGCCGGCGTTGCGCACGGCGTCGGCGGTGCTGGCCTGATAACTCAAGAAGGGCATGTCGGCGACCACCAGCGCGCGTTGCGCACCCCTGCGGACGGCTCGCGTGTGACGGACCATGTCGTCCATGGTGACTTCAAGCGTGTCGTCGCCGCCCAGGATCACCATGCCCAGCGAATCGCCCACCAGCAGGACGTCGATGCCGGCTTGATCCAGCAGGCGGGCCATGGTGGCATCGTAGGCGGTCAACATGGAGATGGGCTCGCCGCGCGACTTCATGGCGGTCAACTCCGGCACGCGCAGTGGTTTGGTTTCAGACACGTTCGTTTCAGACACGGAAGCGCTCACCCTTTCATCATGAACCATCGCGAGCTTGACGTGACTGGAACCGAGCTTGATAAGCGTGATGCTCGGCGCTATCCTTGAATTTTGCCCCACCTTTTCCAGCCGCAGGAGCCCGACTCAAATGTCTTCGATTGATGTCCCCCTCAAAGACGGGGGATTCGGTAGCACGCGCCGTACCGACAATTGGTGGGTAGAACCCGTTCTGGTTTTTCTCGGCTACATGGCCTTCATCGTCTATGCGACGTGGGCTGCGTTGCAGGGCGACAATTATTTATGCACCACGCAGTGCGTCGGAGCGGATTACTTATCGCCGATGTATTCGCCGCTGCTTTACACTTATGCGCCTGCGTGGTGGCCGGCGTTTCTGCCATTCTCGGCAGCCATGCTGATTCTTCCGTTTCCGGGTTTGTTCCGATTCACTTGCTACTACTATCGCGGTGCGTACTATAAGGCTTTCTGGGCAGATCCGATTTCCTGCACGGTGGGCGAGCCTCGTAAGACCTATCGCGGCGAAAAGAAGTTTCCGCTGATCCTGCAAAACGTCCATCGCTACTTCCTGTACTTCGCCATCATCTTCGTATTCATCTTGGCGTTGGACGCCTACCGGTCGCTGTGGTTTACGGGCGCGGATGGGGTCAAACACTTTGGAGTCGGCGTTGGATCGCTGGTGCTGATTCTGAATGTGATTCTGTTGGGCGGGTACACCTTCGGCTGCCATTCCTTCCGCCATCTGGTGGGTGGGATCAAAGACGTGCTGTCGGGATCGCCAGTGCGCAAGAAGGCTTACGATTGCGTGAGCTGCCTGAACCGCGGCCACATGAAGTGGGCCTGGGTGAGCATGTTCTTCGTGGGATTCGCGGATGTATATGTGCGTCTGTGCGCGATGGGCGTCTGGCACGATTGGAGAATTTTTTAGCGATGGCGGAGTTTCCGGTTCACGAATACGACGTCCTGGTGATCGGCGCGGGCGGGGCGGGATTGCGCGCGGCCATTGAGGCATCCGCGGCTGGATGCAAAACCGCTGTGATCACGAAATCGCTGCTGGGCAAGGCGCATACGGTGATGGCCGAGGGCGGCATGGCGGCCGCCATGGGCAACGTGGACGATCGCGACAACTGGCAGGTGCATTTTGCCGACACCATGCGCGGCGGCCAGTACCTGAGCAATTGCCGCATGGCGGAACTGCACGCGAAGGAAGCGCCCGCGCGGGTTCATGAGCTTGAGGCCTGGGGCGCTATTTTCGATCGCACGAAAGACGGCCGCATCCTGCAGCGCAATTTTGGCGGGCATCGCTATCCGCGGCTGGCGCACGTGGGCGACCGCACTGGTCTGGAGATGATCCGCACCTTGCAGGATCACGGTATCCATCAAGGCATCGACGTGTATCCGGAGCACACGGTGCTCACGCTTCTGATGGACGGCAACCGCTGCGCGGGCGCGTTCGGCTACGATCGCGAACGCGGGCGCTTCAAAGTATTTCCCGCCAAGGCGGTCGTGCTCGCGACCGGCGGAGTGGGCCGCGCTTTCAAAGTCACCAGCAATAGTTGGGAATATACGGCCGACGGGCAGGCGCTGGCTTACAGGGCGGGGGCCGCGCTGCTCGATATGGAGTTTGTACAATTCCATCCAACCGGCATGGTATGGCCGCCCAGCGTGAAAGGCATTCTGGTAACGGAGGGCGTGCGCGGCGAAGGCGGCGTGCTGCGAAATAAAGAGGGCAAGCGCTTTTTGTTCGACGACATTCCGGAGAACTACCGCAGCTCCACCGCGGACAATGAAGACGAAGGCTGGCGTTATACGCAGGGCGACAAGACTGCGCGCCGTCCGCCGGAGCTGCTGACGCGCGATCACGTGGCGCGCTGCATCAACCGCGAGGTGAAGGCGGGACGCGGCAGCCCGCATGGTGGGGTGTTCCTCGATATCGCGTGGATCAAAGAGAAGCTGCCGAATTCAGTGGAGCATATTAAGAAAAAGCTGCCGAGCATGTATCACCAGTTCAAGCAGCTCGCCGATCTGGATATTACGAAGGAGCCGATGGAAGTGGGTCCCACAACGCATTACGCGATGGGTGGCATTCAAGTGGATGGCGACACGCAAATGAGCTCGGTGGCGGGCTTGTTTGCCGCGGGCGAATGCGCTTCGGGTCTGCATGGAGCCAACCGGCTGGGCGGTAATTCACTGTCGGACTTGCTGGTGTTCGGCAAGCGAGCCGGCGAGTACGCCGCCAAGTTCGCCAAGGAAAACGGGGCCGGGAAGGTGGACCAGACGCAAGTGGACGAGGCGGCCAAAGCGGCGCTGGCTCCCTTCGAACGCGGCGCGGCGGGCGAAAATCCGTTTGCCGTGCAGACCGAGTTGCAGGATTTAATGCAGAAACTGGTGGGGATCGTGCGCGTTGAAGGCGAAATGCAACTGGCCATTGAAAAGATCGAGGCGCTGCGGGCGCGAGCTGCGAACGCCGGAATCACGGGCAATATCGAATACAACACCGGGTGGCACACGGCGCTGGATCTCGACAACTTGCTGACGATTTCCGAGATGATCGCGCTCGCCGCCCTGGAGCGTAAGGAAAGCCGGGGCGGCCATTTCCGCGACGATTACCCCGAAAAGAATGCGGAATGGGGCAAGTACAACCTGCGCATCCGCAAAGGCGCGGACGGGGAGCCCCATCTGGAGCGCATGCCGGTGGTGCCGCTCACCGGCGAAATGAAGCAGGTGATCGAGGAGAATAAGTAAGCATGGCCGATCAAGCGACCTTTCGCATCTGGCGCGGCGACAACGGCAACGGCAAGTTTGTCGACTATAGCACCGAAATCACCAGCGGCATGGTAGTGCTGGACGCGGTGCACAGCATCCAGCACAAGCAGGCCAACGACATTGCGGTGCGCTGGAATTGCAAGGCCGGCAAGTGCGGGTCATGCTCGGCCGAGATCAATGGCAAGCCGCGGCTGATGTGCATGACGCGCCTGAATACGCTGGACCTCACGCAGCCGGTGATGGTGGAGCCGATGAAGGCGTTCCCGCACGTCCGCGACCTGGTGACCGATGTCTCCTGGAATTATCGGGTCAAGATGAAGATCGCGCCGTTCAAGCCGCGCAAGCCGGACGCGGCCGATGGGTCGTGGCGCGTGCAGCAGGCCGATGTCGACCGTCCCCAGGAATTCCGCAAGTGCATCGAGTGCTTCCTGTGCCAGAACGTCTGCCACGTGCTGCGCGATCATGACCTGCACGAGGAGTTCATCGGACCAAGGTTCCTGATTTACACCGCGCAACTGGAGATGAATCCGATCGACGCGGGCGACCGGCGCAAGGCGCTCAAGGAAGACCTGGGTATTGGCTACTGCAACATCACCAAGTGCTGCACCAAGGTGTGTCCGGAAGAGATCAAGATCACGGACAACGCGATTATTCCGCTCAAGGAACGGGTGGTCGACGTGTTCTTCGATCCCATCGCCAGGTTATTTGGCAGCGGCAAGTAGCGGCTTCCATTCCTCTGGGTTCGTCCAGTCGTCTGCGTCGGTTTCGGAATCGGGCTGCGTGAGATACACTTCTCGCATCCGTTCCTCTTCGGCTTCACGAAGAGATTTTCGGATCGCCGCGCTTATGACCAACGGAGACTCCATGCGTTCAGTGTATAGTAGCCCCCTGCGGCAAGTGACCGCGCGACCTTTCGTGTAGAATCGTTTGATCTGCAAGGAGGCGCACGCTGCTCAGCTACTCAAAAGGTCCGGAGATCCCGCTGCTCGACCGTACTATCGGCGAGCAACTGGAACTTAACGCCAAACGCTTCCCGGATGAACTTGCAGTCGTGTCATGTCACCAACGGAAGCGGCTCACCTGGGTGCAATTGCTGGATGCGGCGGATAGCGTAGCGCACGGCCTTGCGAAACTGGGCATTGAGCCTGCGGACCGCGTCGGCGTGTGGGCCATGAACTGCTGGGAGTGGCTGGTGGTGCACATGGCGTGCGCGCGTGCCGGTGCGATTCTGGTGAACGTCAATCCTTCCTGCCGCGCCCATGAGCTAGGTTTCATCCTGCGGAATTCCCGCATGAAGGCTTTATTTTCGCGGGAGCGCGACCCTAAGGCCAACTATGGCGTAGTGCTGGATGAAGTCCGCAGCGGCGGAGATTTCGCGCTTCGCCACGCGATTTACTTCAGCACTTCTGACTGGGAGAGCTTGCTGACCGAAGAACCCCGCCCGACGGCGGCGCGCATCGATCTCGACGACGTCACCAACATTCAATACACTTCCGGCACCACGGGTTCCCCCAAAGGCGTGCTTCTAACGCACCGCAATATCCTCAATAACGGATTCCTAAGCGCGCGCGTTCTGCGCTATACCGAGCATGATCGCATCTGCCTGGCAGTGCCCTTCGCGCACTGCTTCGGCAACGTGATTGGCACCATGTCGGGGCTCGCCAGCGGGTGCGCGCTGATTCTGCCGAATGACACCTTTGACCCGAAGGCCGTATTGGCGTCTATCGAGGCGGAGCGGGCGACAGCTATCTATGGCGTTCCGACTATGTTTATCGCGGAGCTGCGCCACCCGGAATTTTCTCGTTTCGACCTCACGAGCTTGCGTACCGGCGTGATGGCGGGCGCGCCGTGCCCTATCGAAGTGATGAAACAGGTGATCGCGGATATGCATTGTCCGGAGATGATCATCGGCTATGGGCTCACGGAGACCGCTCCGCTGGTCACTCTATCGGAGGTGGACGACGACCTCGACCATCGTGTCTCGACCGTCGGGAAGGCGATCCCGTGCACCGAGCTCAAGGTCGTGGACTTGGAGAGCCGTGAAACGCTCGAGCGGGGCGTGCAAGGTGAAATCTGCGCGCGCGGCTACATGCTGATGCAAGGCTACGACGGCGACCCGGACGCGACGGCGCGCGTGGTAGACCGCGACGGCTGGTTCCGTACCGGCGACCTGGGCGTGATGCGCGAGGACGGCTACTTGAACATCACCGGCCGCGCGAAGGACATGATTATCCGCGGCGGCGAGAACATCTACCCGCGCGAAATCGAGGAGTTCCTATACACGCACTCCAAGATCGCCGAGGTGCAAATCACAGGGTTGCCGCATGAATGTTTCGGGGAAGTCGTGCTGGCCTGGATCCGCCTGAAGCCCGGTGAAACCGCCACCGCGGAGGAGATCCGCGAGTTCTGCCAGGGACAAATCGCAAAGTTCAAGATTCCGGAGTCGATCCGGTTTGTGGATTCGTTTCCGACCACGCTGAGCGGTAAGATTCAGAAGTTTCGCATGCGCGAGATCGAGATCCACGAGCAGGGGTTGGAACGAGTCGCGGAGAGTAAGACTGCGTGAGGCGCTAGCGGCCTTGCCAGCGTGGCGTCCGTTTTTCAAGAAAGGCACAGATGCCTTCCTGTGCGTCTGCTGCCAGCGCATTCTCGGTCATCACTTGCTGGGTGAAGGCGTAGGCATCGGCCTGCGGCAAATCGGCCTGACGATAGAAAGCCTGCTTGCCGATTTTGATCGTGAACGCGCTGGCGTGGCCGATGCGCTCGGCAAGCGCTAGTGTGGACGCCCGCAACTCCGCCTCCGGGACCACGCGGTTCACCAAGCCCCACTCCGCTGCCGTACGGGCGTCGATCGTGTCTCCGGTGAGCAGCATCTCCAGGGCGCGCTTGCGTCCCAGCGCGCGGCTGACGGCAACCATGGGCGTTGAGCAAAACAAACCGATGCGTACGCCGGGCGTGGCGAAGGTGGCGCGCTCGGAGGCAATCGCAAGGTCGCAGGTGGCTACCAACTGGCAGCCCGCCGCGGTCGCCATGCCTTGCACTTCCGCGATTACCGGCTGCGGGACGGACTGAATTTTGGTCATCATCTCGGTACACACCGCAAAGATTTCGCGATACGCGTCTGCGCCAAGGCCGGTCATTTCGCGCAGGTCATGACCGGCGCAAAACGCTGGTCCGGATGCGGCGAGAATGATCGCGCGCGCTTCGGCGTTACGCTCCACATCACCGAGGCACTCGATCACTTCACGCATCAATGCGAGCGACAACGCGTTGCGCTGCGCGGGCCGATTCAGCGTAATGATTGCCGTCGGCCCTTCGAACACAACGGTGATGTGAGAATACGGCACGGTTACGCCCGCGTGAGAAACACCGGCAGTCCGAGTTTGTTTGAATAGTTGGGCCGGTAACGGGTGGTGTTATACATGGTCGCCACATCCAGGCGCCGTGGGCCGAGCTTCGGATCGGGCAGCGGAACCATGGCGTAGCAGCCCCCGTGAATGGCCGCCATCAGGCCGCTCTGACCCGCTTGCGTCGCCTCGTAAGCCATCGTGCCGAACGTGGAGGCAATCAGCTTGTCCATGAAATCGGGCGCTCCGGCCCGCAGATCGTAGGTGAGATCGCTGACCACGGTTTCTTCCTTGGTTCGCTGCTGGATTTCATTGCTGAGGGTCTCCGCGATGCTGGCCTTCTTGCGATGGCCAAAGGCGTCAGGCTCGCCGTATTCCTGCAGCTTATAGCCTTCCCATTGGGCGCCTTCGGAGAGAATTACCAGCGCGTAATTGCTGGGGTTGCGGCGCTTGTCGGTCATCAGCAGGTCGATCAGCTTTTCGAGATTCACTTTGTATTCGGGAATCACGCAGCGGATGGAAGTGACCCACGCGGTATAGAGCGCGGTGTAGCCGGCATCGCGGCCGAATACGCGGAAAATGCCAATGCGCTCGTGCGAGCCGACAGTGGTCAGCTGGCGATCTATGGCGTCGGAGGCGCGCGTGATGGCGGTGGAAAAACCTACGCAATATTCGGTGCCATGCACATCGTTGTCCATGGTCTTCGGCACGGCGATCACCTTCATGCCCAATTGGCCTAGGCGATGGGCGAAGCTGAGGGTGTCGTCGCCGCCGATGGCGATCAGCGCGTCGATACCCAGGCTCTCCAGGTTTTCCAATACCCGGGCGCTCATATCGTAGCGGCCGTCATGCTGCGGAAAGCTGTCCCCGGCCAGGAAATCCGGCAGCGTTTTCATCTTCGACGGATTGGTGCGGCTGGTGTGCAGCATGGTGCCGCCGTCGCGGTCAATGGTGCGCGTATTATCGCGGTCAAGCGGAAGAATGTAACGTTTGCGGCTCTCGGGATCGTTCAGGTTGACGTGCGTCAACCCCTCCCAGCCGCGCCGGATGCCGGTAACTTCAATACCGTTCTCCGCGCCGCGGTAAACCACGCTCTTGATGACTGAGTTAAGACCGGGAACATCACCGCCCCCAGTGAGGATCGCAATTCTACGAGGTGACATGTAGGGACTATTGTAAGGTGCCGCGCGTGCATTTTGCCACCGCTGAACCGTGGGGCAACGAGCCGCCAATCGCCCAGATGGGTGCGCCGATGTCTATTCCGGCAGTTTCAGCCAGCGCGAAACCGCGCTCCATAGCGCAGACGGCGTGACGGGTTTGGAAAGGAAGTCCTGCATGCCGTTTTCCTGGCACTGCTGGCGGATTTCGTCAGAGTAGTTGGCGGTAAGCGCAAGGATGGGCACATTCTCATAGCCTGGAAGCTTGCGAACCGCTGCCGTAGCTTCCAACCCGTCCATATGAGGCATCTGCAGATCCATCAGAATCAAATCGTAGTGGCGGGCGGCGGCGGCGCGAACCGCTTCAGCGCCATCGGTGGCGGTGTCCACTTGTACGGCGCGGCTCTTGAGCGCGTGGCGCAACACGGTTAAGCCCACTGGATTGTCTTCCACCGCCAGAATCGCCGGAGCGCTGGGGGAAACACGTGCGGTTTTATCGCGTGAGGCCGCGGGCAGCCGGATGGGAAGACGCACCGTGAAGGTCGAGCCCTTGTCCAGTTCGCTTACCGCTGCGATCGCACCACCCATCAGGGCAAGTAATTTTTGAACCAGCGCCAGCCCCAAGCCAAGGCCAGGGTAGTTTCGCGACAAGCCGCTGTCGATTTGATGGAAGGATTCGAAGATGCGGGCCTGCCGGTCCGGCGCGATGCCGATGCCAGTATCGCGCACTTCGATCTTTACAACTTCGCCTTCACGCGTCAGGGTAAGATCGACGCTCCCGTGGTGAGTGAACTTTATTGCGTTATCTAATAGATGGCCAAGCAGATCCTGAATGCGTGCAGCGTCGCCGATCATGGTCTGGGGCAGCGCAGCGTCCACCTTCGCGGTCAGCTTCAGGTCGTTTACCTGAGCCTTTTCACGTTCCTTGGCGAGCACCGAATCCACCAGCTCCGACAATCCGAATTCAGTTTCGTCCAGCTTTAGATGGCCGGCGGTTAGCGCGGAATATTCAAGCGTTGCATTCAGCAGGTGGAATAGGTTTTCGGCGCACAAGCGCACGGTAGAGACATAGTCGTGCTGTTCCTCGTCAAGCCGGGTTTCGAGCAGCAGATCCGTCATGCCGAGGATGCCGCTGAGGGGCGTGCGGACTTCGTGGTTAAGGTTTGCGAGGAATGTCCCCTTCAAGCGGTCGATTTCGGAGCGCTCGGTGTCCGTGGTCGAAATGGTGCCCATACCCTTAGTCCATCGGTTGAGTTGGACTCAAGGATTAGGGTATTCGTCTGAGGGCTGCCGCTACGGCTTTTTAGGAGGCGCCGAACTTGGAGACGCGGGCTGAGCGGGTTTGGGGTTTTCCTTCACTTCGTCTCCGAAGGTGATCTTGGTTTCCGCGCCAAACTGCTTGTAATCTTCATAGCGGATGGTCTGGCGGATGCGCTGGTCGCCGCTCTTGAAATGCAGCGTGTCATTGGCGACGGTATAAGTGGGGAACCAGTATTTCCCATCGATCTGTTCGCGGTAGGTTTCAAACTTCGGGAACTGGTTATCGCCCTTACGGCTGGCGTTGCCCACGCCGCGCCCGTAAGTCTTGACGATCTGCAAATCCCGATCGTCCACCCACACTTCGCCCGAGAAGTACCGCTGGTTGCCCTCGATTTTGGCGGGCTTCACGGCGAAAACATAGCACCCGATTTCGTCCACCTGCTGGTGGCCCAGGTAGCGGATCAAGTACTTGGGCAAGTCCGGGGTGGTTAAAACAAATGGCTGGACGCTGCGCATATCCTCGAGATCTTCCGGCGTCAGGGTGATGTTTTGGAGCGTGGGTACCGGCGAGCGAACCACGTGTTCACTGCGTTTGCCGTCGGGGCTAAAGATAATGTCCGAGACGGTCTCCCAGCGGCCCGTGATGGCCCCGCTGTCGTCGAGTTCCTGGATGCGCGCGGTCTGGCGATAGGTGTAGACTTCGCGCGCTTTCGCGAACTGGGTCTCTTTGGCCGCGAACTTCTGAATGATGTCGTCGATCTGCGTCTGCGACAGATCGAACTTGTTGTTGTCGGCGGCCAGCGCGGCTGCGGCCAACATCAGGATCGAGCCGAAAGTTCCAATTGCTGTGCGCATACGTACCTTCACTATAGTCCTGACGAAGCGGCTTGGGCGGAGGTTTCTGTGTTGGGGGCTACTTAACCCAGAATCCCCTTCGCTATGGTGAGCCTCTGCATGTTGCTGGTTCCTTCATAGATACGGCCGATTTTGGCATCCCGGTAGAGCTTCTCGACCGGATAATCCTTGGTGAATCCCACGCCGCCGAAGACTTCTACGGCCCGCGAGGCCACTCGCTCGGCCACCTGCGATGCGAAGTATTTCGCCATGGCGGCCTCGGTGACAAAGGGAAGTCCGGCGTCTCGCAGGCGCGCGGCGTTATACGTCATCAGTCGCGAGGCTTCCACGTCGACCGCCATCTCGGCCAGGTCGAATTGCACGCCCTGAAACTCGGCAATGCGCTTGCCGAACTGTTTGCGCTGATTGGAATACGCCAATGCGTGATCGAGCGCGCCTTGCGCCAACCCGGTCATCTGAGCGGCGATACCGATTCGCCCCTGGTTCAGCGTCTCAATCGCCACCTTATAGCCCTTGCCGACTTCGCCCAGGACGTTGTCTTTCGAAACGCGGCAGTCGTCGAGAACCACCTCACAAGTGGAAGACGCGCGGATGCCCAGCTTGTCTTCCTTCTTGCCGACCGCCAGCCCGGGCGTCGCGCGCTCGACAAGAAAAGCTGTGATGCCGCGATACCCTTCGGCGGGATCGGCGTTGGCGAAGACCAGGAACAACCCCGCTTCGGCGGCGTTGGTGATCCAGAGCTTGCGGCCGGTGAGCCGGTAGCCATCGCCGTCTTCGACGGCGCGCGCCGACATCGCAAAGGCGTCCGAGCCCGCGCCCGCTTCGGAGAGCGCGTAGGAACCCAAGGTATCCCGCGCGAGACGCGGCAGGAAGCGGCGTTTCTGTTCGTCGCTCCCCCAGCGCTGCAGCGCCGCGTTGCATAAGGTGTTCTGCACGTCGACGATCACCGCCGCCGCTGGGTCCACTTTTGCCAGCTCTTCGATCGCGAGAATTGACTGGAAGAAACTGCCGCTTTGCCCGCCGTATTCTTCCACGACATCGACCGCCATCAGTCCGAGTTCGAACAACTCATCCAGCAATTCCTTGCGGAACACGCCCGATTCATCCATCTGGCGTACGTGCGGAGCCAGGCGCTCGCGCGCAAACTGCCCTACTGTGGTTTGGAACAGCTCCTCTTCGTCGCTCAAGCGGGTGAGAGGCTGCATACTTCAGTTTAACCGGGCTGTATACTGCCTGGGCTCTACACTGGCCGGGCTTTGCACTGACCGAGCTTTACACTCAAGTGATGGACGATCTTCAAGGTCTGGCCGCAGCGCTGCGGGCGCGCAAGGTGTCGTCGTGGGAGCTGGTGGCGCAGTCGCTGCGCGAAATCGAGCGGCTGGATTCGAAACTGAACGCCTTCATTACGGTGACCGGCGAGGCGGCGCTGGCGGAAGCGGCCGCGCGCGATGCGGAATTGGCCCGCGGCATTGACCGCGGTCCGCTGCACGGCATTCCCATCGCCCACAAAGATCTGATGCGGACGAAAGGCGTGCGCACAACCGCCGGGTCGAAGATCTTCGCGGACTATATTCCGCGGCGCGATGCTGCTATCGTGACCAAGCTGCGCGAGGCTGGCGCAGTCTCGCTCGGTAAGACCGGACTGCACGAGCTGGCCTATGGGATCACGTCCAATAACCCGCACTTCGGTGCGATCCATAATCCGTGGGATCTGGCGCGCATTCCCGGCGGGTCGAGCGGCGGATCGGCTGCGGCCGTGGCGGCGGGCATCCTGCCCTTCGCAACCGGCACCGACACGGGCGGATCGATTCGCGTGCCCGCTTCGTTCTGCGGCGTGGTGGGTCTGAAGCCGACCTTTGGGCGAGTCAACGTCAGTGGCGTGCTGCCGCTCGGCTTTTCGCAGGATCATGTGGGGCCGTTCACGCGAACCGTGCGCGATGCGGCGATCGCGTTCCAGGCGATGGTTGACGATCCCACGGATTACGTTCCGTCGGCGGATTCGGATCTGACAGGACTCCGCATTGGTTTGCCGCAGAACTTTTTCACGGAGCGCGTAGATCCCGAAGTTGAGGCTTCGGTTCGCGCGGCATTCGATACAGCTTCCCGCGTTGGCGGACGTGTGGTCGAAGTTAAAGTCCCGGACATGGAAGCCCTGCGCACCGCCGCCGTAACGTGTCTGCTGGTCGAAGCGGCTTCAGCGCTGCGACCGTTTCTCGATCGCCGCTCGGACTTTGGCGAAGATGTGCTGGCGATGCTCGATCAAGGCAAAGCCATTCCCGCCATCGACTATATCGAAGCTCGGCGCACGCGCCGCCGCATCGGCCGCCAGTTCGCCAAACTGTTTGACGAGGTGGATTGCATCTTCACTCCTGCGACGCCGATGACCGCCCCGAAGATCGGACAAACGACTCTGGAAATTCGCGGAGCGGCCGAAGACGTCCGCGCCGCCGCTACGCGCTTCTCGCGCGGCATGAACGCACTCGGCTTGCCGGCGATTTCTATTCCCTGTGGCCTCAGCCGGAGCGGGATGCCCATCGGCCTTCAAATTATCGCCGCCGCCCGGCAAGAGGACCGTCTGCTGCACACCGCCGCCGCGATGGAAGATGCGATGGCGCTTATCGGGCGCGCGCCTTCCGTGGCCTCCGCGGAGTAAGCGGCACTGGATTGCCGACCTTGCAGACCATCTGTCCCATAAACATTTCGTAACTGCTTTCGCTCACCTCTTTGACATCGGTGTTCAATGGCCATGGTAGATTATTGGCTTGACCCAGTGTTGACACGCTGAAGAGGAGGAGCACATGATGGATTCGACTCGACGCGGCTTCCTGGCAACGACAGGGGCGGTAGTCGCGCAAGACCTCGCTAAGGCGCAAGACGTCGCTAATACGCAAGATCATGATCACAACCATCAAGTGGTTCCTTCCGACCCAGCCCTACGAGTCAAATCGCTCGAATCGCTCTTGGTGGACAAAGGGTTAGTTGACCGGGCGGCGCTCGATGCATTGGTGGATACCTACGAACATAAAATTGGCCCGCGTAATGGCGCTCGAGTAGTTGCGAAGGCATGGAGCGATCCCGCTTACAAGCAGCGCCTTTTGACCAATGCTACGTCCGCAATCGCGGAATTAGGTTATACCGGCGACCAAGGCGAAGACATGGTGGTCGTCGAAAATACGTCAAAGGTCCACAACCTTCTAGTGTGTACTCTCTGTTCCTGCTATCCGTGGCCAGTGCTCGGTCTGCCGCCTGTCTGGTACAAATCGGCGCCTTATCGGTCGCGCTCGGTCATAGACCCGCGTGGTGTATTGCGCGAGTTTGGGCTCGAGCTTGCCGAGGATGTCGAGGTGCGTGTTTGGGATAGCACCGCCGAGGTACGGTACTTGGTTTTGCCGGAGCGGCCCGCGGGCAGCGAGAAGCTGAGCGAGGAAGCACTTGCCGCACTTGTTACGCGCGATGCCATGATCGGCGTGGCCAAGGTCGTACTTCCAGAGGCGGGAGAACGGGCATGAACGGAATCCACGACATGGGCGGCATGCAGGGCATGGGCCCGATTGAGCGCGAGAAAAACGAGCCGGTGTTCCACGAGCGCTGGGAATCGCGGATCTTTGCGCTTCGGCGCGCGATGCGGCCGTGGCCCAAGTTTGACGGCAAGTCGAATCGTTATCACGTCGAGTTGATTCCACCTGAAGAGCAACTGCGCCTTAGCTATTACGCAAGATTTGTGGTCGCGTTCAGCGAACTTCTGGTGGAGGGCGGATTCGTTACCACCGATGAGATCCTGAAGGGCAAGCCGGCGCGGCGCTCGCCCAAGGCCGTGCCGCTGCTGAAGGCGGAGCAGGTGCCGGACTTCGTAGCCAAGGGCGCGTCGTCGCGCAGGAACGTGGTCGTGGCGCCGATGTTTAATGTCGGGCAGGCGGTACGCGGCCGCAACATCAATCCCATCGGGCACACGCGGCTACCTCGTTATGCGCGCGGAAAAGTAGGCACGGTGGATCGCGACCACGGCGTCTTTGTGTTCCCAGACACTAACGTTGCAGGATTGGGCGAGAAGCCCCAGCACGTCTATTCGGTTCGTTTTGCTGCGCGCGAATTGTGGGGCGAACAGGCCCCGCCGAGGGATTCTGTTTGTATCGATATGTGGGATGACTACCTTGAACCGGCATGATTTGCCTCCACCAAACGACCTTCTGACTGCACTGCCCCGAATTCCATGTGACACCGGGGGGCCGGTATTTGCCGAACCTTGGGAAGCGCAAGCGTTCGCGATGGCAGTGCAGTTATCCCGGCAGGGGCATTTCACTTGGACGGAATGGGCAACCGCGCTCGCGAACGAGCTCAAAATGGCGGCAAACCGGGGCGAGCCTGACGATGGCTCGCGCTACTATCACCATTGGCTGACTGCACTGGAACGGCTAGTCACGGGAAAAGGCTTGACGGATAGCGCCGCCCTCCTCGAACGCAAGGAGGCTTGGGCCGACGCCTACTGGCACACGCCTCACGGTAGACCAGTGGAGCTCTTGGAACGAAGAACAGACCTGTCGCCGTTCGAGCAGAGTCCGATGCGACAGTTCACCCGAGCCGATGGTGTACCCAAACGAATTCGCATTCAAGACGGCCACTTATTCGTCTGCCAAGGCTGTTGCTGCGGCAGGACAGACAAGGGCTTCCCAGCGCTGCCCCTCGACGAGTTCAAGACTCAGTGGAAGAAACGCGGCATTCGTCGCCGGTTTCATTTGACGGTCTCAGGGTGTCTGGGGCCGTGCGCGCTTGCAAATGTGGTCTTGCTTCAATTTCAGGGTCAAAGCGTTTGGCTTCAATCTATCAACAACCCCGACGATGTGAACGCTATCTACAATTACGTGGAACAGATGCTATTGGCCGACAAGTATCTCGATCCCCCGGCTGCACTTGCCGGGCGCCAGTTTCAGCGGTACGGGTTCGAGAGCATCCAACGGAACACTTGCTCAGTCGAACCTTAGCCGATCAAGAGTAGCGGTTCTGGATTGCCGAGCACTAGTTAAGTTGTCGAGCTGGACGGGTAAGGCACAACGAGTAAAAGTCCGCCTTCGCTTGTGCCCCTTGCTATTATTCGTACACCACTGGCGACGTTGCCAGCTTCCGCAATGTCACGGGACGGGTGCGATATTCGGGACGTGCCGCGATTTTCCGTAGTTCGCGTTCTCCGAGTCGCGCCACCTCCGGCGATTCCGGACGGAAGCCTAGTTTGTAATAGAACCAGAACGAGCCGGACTCGATGGCTTCTTCGTTTTCGTATCCCAACTGGTAGGGATCCACGAGGAACGATGTCACGCGATAGCGCTGCCGATATAACTTCAGCAATCGTGCGTAAAGCCACGCCGTCTCACCCTTGCGAAACGTGTAGTACAAGTTGAAACCGACTTCCATGCGTCCGCCCTTGGGTTGCCGGGGCCAGAGCACTTCGACGTAACCCACCGGCACACCGTTCTTGAAATACATGCCGCAGCTATAGTCGCGTTCCGGCAACCGCCACTTGCGGGCCACGCCGAAGAAGCAGAAATTCATGCCACGGCCGAGATCGGCGTGAAATACGTTCGCGGCGTCGGGGTAGAGGAATCCATACAGTTCGCGATAGCGCACGGCGGAAGCATCGATGACGATGTCGATTATCCGCTGTGCTTCGGCGCGAGGCAACCGCTCGACCGCGATCTTCGGCGACTTGAACTCAGCCTCGATGGACACGTCTTTGCGGGCGAGGAACGGCCGGTCGTGATAGAAGATCTTCTTCCGCGAAAGGCGTGCGCGCGAACGGGACGCCGCCGAATCGCCCAGCTCCCAGCGAATCGGCAGCTCCAGCAGGTCATACATTTCGGGCGTGACTCCGCGTATTAGCCAGGGCAGGGAACCGCCCGCTTTTTCGTACCAGCGCCGCCAGTCGGGATGCGGTGCGACGGCCCAGTCTTCAAACGACTCCGGGATGAGGCGCGCGAGAATCGGACCCAGGCGATCCGCGTGCTGATACTGCTCCCAATCGATGCCGACGCTGCCGGCGTGCCGTTCGGCGACGCTCCTGGCGAACGGGTAGCTGAAGTTAGTAGTTAAACCGGTGCCGGCGATGCCTGACACGTCGGAGTATTCGAAATCTTCGCGAGGCAATCCACGCAGGCGTTCGGCAAATGAAAACAAAATTCGGTCGGCGCACCGCAGGACTTGAGCGCTCTGCGGGTAGGCGCGCAGGAACAGAACCGTCTCGTGGAGTTGAATCAGTTCCTGCGGGTCTCGGAACCGAGTTCGCTCAACGCGCTTCAACAACGCGAGCACTTCGCGCGCGGTGTCGAGGCCGAATTTTCCCTTGCACGCTTCGAGGCGCGCCGCCAAAGACATTCGCCTAGTTTAGCGCGATGCTACAGTAAAAACACATGCAAACCACGAGCAATGTAGCGGAACTCGCGGCGATCTCGAAACGCATGCGCCGCGAAGTGATCGAAATGATTACTGACGCGAAATCCGGCCACCCGGGCGGATCGCTATCGGCGGTCGAACTAATAGTGACGCTGTTTTTCGATGTGATGCGCCACGATCCGGCCAATCCTAAATGGAAAGATCGCGACCGATTCATTCTTTCAAAGGGCCACTGTTGTCCGGTCCTTTACGCCGTCATGGCGGAGTGTGGATACTGCCCCAAGGATCAGCTCAACACGCTGCGCAAGCTGGGGTCGATGTATCAGGGGCATCCGGATGTGCGGTTCCTGCCATCGCTCGAAGCGTCGACGGGGTCGCTCGGCGAAGGCCTGTCGCTCGGTATCGGCATGGCGCTGGCGGCAAAGCTCGATAAGAGTCCATCGCGCACGTTTGTGATGTTGGGCGATGGCGAGATTCAGGAAGGCCAGATCTGGGAAGCCGCGATGTTTGCCGGTTTCAAGAGGGTAGACAATCTGGTGGCGATCGTCGACAACAATCGGATTCAGCTCGATGGTTGGGTGAGGGACATCATGGACGAGAGCCCGCTGGCGGATAAATGGGCGAGTTTCGGCTGGCACACCATCGAAGTAGAAGGCCACGATATCGGCGCGTTGCAGAAGGCGTTTGCCGAAGCCGCCGCGCTGAAGGACCAGCCCACCGTCATCATTGCGCACACCATCAAAGGCAAGGGCGTGTCGTTCATGGAGAATAATCCAAAGTTCCATGGGACGGCTCCCACGGTGGAAGAAGAGGCTCGCGCTCTGGCCGAGTTGGCGTAAAAGGGACCTGCCATCATGCCCGCCAAAATCAAATTCGAATTGAAGACCGGTCTAGCGACGCGCGAGGCCTTCGGCAAGGCCCTCGCCGAGTTGGGCCGAGTAAACCCGAACGTAGTGGTGCTCGACGCCGATCTTTCGAAATCCACCTACACCGCCGAGTTTGGCCACACTTTTCCCGAGCGGTTCTTTGAATGTGGCATCGCCGAGGCCAACATGGTCGCGATCGCTTCAGGTCTGGCCCTGGGGGGCAAGATTCCTTTCGCGTCGAGTTTCTCCGTGTTCCTGCTCAATAAAGGCTTTGAGCAGCTTCGCGTGACCGCTGCTTATCCCAACGTCAATCTGAAGATCGTGGGAACTCACAGCGGCATTTCAATCGGCGAAGATGGGCCCTCGCAGATGAGCATTGAAGATCTGAGCCTGGCCTGCTCGCTGCCCGGCTTCACAGTGATGTCACCCGCCGATGAAGTCGCGACGAAGGCGTTGGTAAACCGTGCCGCCGAAGTATTCGGACCGATGTTCATCCGCACCGGCCGCCTAAAAGTGCCGGTGATCTACGAAGCGGACCAGGTGTTTGAGATCGGGAAAGCCATCCAGTTGATCGATGGCTCGGATGTCACCCTGATCGCCACCGGCCTGATGGTTGCCGAATCCATTCGGGCCGCCGAGACTCTCGAAGCCGAAGGCGTCTCCGCGCGCGTGATCGACATGCATACCATCAAGCCGCTGGATCGCGACGCGATCTCCCGCGCCGCCGCGGAAACCGGCGCGGTTGTGGTTGCGGAAGAACATCTGTTAGACGCCGGCTTGGGCGTGCGCGTAGCCCAAGTGGCGGCCGAGACGCATCCCACGGTGATGGAGTTCGTGGGCATCGACAATACATACGCGGAATCCGCCACGCCCGATCAGTTGCTCGATAAGTACGGTCTCCGCGCCGTCAATGTTGCGGCCGCGGCCCGCCGCGCCATCGCCCGCAAGCGCTAGACGCAGTCTCCAATAACGACGCCATGTCCATAAAATCTCCGGCCGACGAACTGGCGCGGGAATGTGTTGCGCTGTACACCGAGTTACGCCGTGCCTCAAGTCTGCTGCATGACGAAGTGGGCGCCTTGCTGGCAGTGGCCGGACTGCGCCTGCAACTCCTCAGCATGGATTTCCCGGAAGCCGGAGCGCGCGTCGCCGAGGTGGCCGAAGCCCTCGACGGCGCGATGGAGCAGGTGCGCAAACTCAGCCGCCAACTCAAGCCCTCGCCCGTGCGCCGCACGGGTTTGAAAAATGCGCTCCTGGATCTCGCCGAGGAATTCGGCGGAGTGAGCCTGCGGTATACCGCGACGGCGGTTCTGGCTCCGGTGGCGGTGGACGCGCTGTATCGCGCGATCGCCAGTACGGTCGCGGCGGCTTCAACTGCTCCCCGAGTCACTCGCATCGCCATTTCCGTCACCGGGTCCGGGTCGGTGACAGCGCGCGTCGTGTGGAATGGCGGTTTTCGAGGCGCTGGCACGGATTTGACGGCCGCCGCCCTGCTCGCCCGCCATTCGGGGATGAAGTTCGACATAACGGCAAAGCCCGAAAAAACACGGCAGAATAAAACAAAGCAGGGTACAATCGTTGTAATTCAATATGCCGGTCGACGTCCTGCTGGTGGATGACCATAAGATCATGCGGGATGGCATCAAAGCCATTCTCGAGCGCGATCCCGAATTTCGCGTGGTCGGGGAAGCCGAATCGGGCGCCGACGCGTTGCAGTTCGTGAAGCTTCATCGCCCAGAGCTGGTCCTTATGGACATTGGCTTACCGGGATTAAACGGCGTTGAGACCACTGCTGAAATCCTGCGCTACCACCCGGAATGCAAGATCGTGATCCTGTCCATGTATGACGACGAGAATTCGGTAGTGGGCGCGGTGCGCTCCGGCGCTCGCGGTTTCATTTTGAAGAAAGTCTCCGACAGCGACCTGCTGGAAGCGCTGCATGTGGTGGCGCGGGGCGGAGCCTATCTCAGCCCGCAAGTTTCCGATCGTCTCTTGAACCGCATCCAAAAAGGCGACCTCGAATCCAAGCAGCAGTCCTCCGTTCTAGATGGACTCTCGCCGCGCGAAGTGCAGGTGCTGCGGATGGTGGCCGAGGGCAAGACCAGTAAGGAAATCGCCAACCTGCTCGATCTTCGCGAGCAGACCGTCCGCAGTTACCGCAAGACCATGATGAAGAAACTGGGTATCAATAATGTCGCGGGCCTGACCCAACTCGCGCTGTCAAGCGGATTGACCCAGTTGGCGTCCAACCATGGCGCGGCCGGCGCACATGAGTGAGCGCGCAGCCGATCAACGCATAGCGCGGCAGTCTCCTTGGGGTCCGTTGCTGGTGGCGGACGCCCATGTGCATTTCTTCTCGCACCATTTCTTCGAACTCCTAGCCGCGCAAAAGCCCGGGCTGACGCTGGAAGCCATGCAGGCGAAGCTTGAGTGGCAGTTTCCGCCGGCTGAGCCGAAAAAACTGGCCGAACTATGGGCGCGCGAGCTGGATCGTCACGGCGTCGACCATGCCGCGCTCATGGCCAGCATTCCCGGCGATCTTGAATCCGTCACCGCCGCGGTGCGCGCCCATCCCGACCGTTTCTTCGCTTTCGCCATGGTGAATCCAAACACATGGAAACCCGAAATATTTTCGGACATCCGCGTCGCCTGCTTGTTTCCGGCCATGCACGGCTATTCGATCCATGACCCTGCGGTCGAGCCCGTGCTCCAGTGGGCCGCGGAAGGCCATCGCGCTGTTTTTGTCCATTGTGGCGCTCTGAGCGTGGGCGTCCGGCAGAAGCTGGGGCTGCCCTCGCCGTTCGATCTGCGCTTCTCGAACCCTATCGATCTGCATGCCGTGGCCGCCCGCCATCCCCAGGTGCCCTTCATCATTCCGCACTTCGGAGCGGGCTATTTCCGCGAGGCGCTGATGCTGGCCGACCTCTGTCCCAACGTATATTTGGACACATCCAGCAGTAACCGCTGGATGCGCTACCAGGAATCGAATATGGATCTGCGGCAGGTCTTCCGTCATGCGCTGGAAGTGGTCGGACCGAAGCGCCTGCTATTCGGCAGCGATTCGTCGTACTATCCGCGGGGCTGGCACTATCAGATTTTCGAGGAACAGGCCACCGCATTGTATGAGGTCGGCGTGAGTGTAGCCGACGCACGAGCCATCTTCGCCGAAAATCTACTGAGAATAATGGCGGCCTGATCCGACAATTTATTCGTGACTGGCGTTTTATTCCGCAAGGGACGGCGTGACTCGTTTGTGTACCCCGTCCACCCTGCGCCCCGCACGGCCATCCTGGTGCCCTGGTTTCATGAGAACGCTTTCGAGAACCGCCCCCTGCGTGTTTTTCGCGAGGGATGGAGTGAGGACGCTACGTCGTTTGCGCCTGCCGCGGTTGCCGGCACGTTTGAACAATTGAATGAGCTGGCGCGCAGTGGCATCCCTTCTTTAACGCACTCGGTCATCATTTTGTGGAGGGCGGGGGATCCTCGGTTGAGCGAGGCCGATCGCGATACTCTGTGGGCCGCATTTCGTGTGCCGGTGTTTGAGCAGGTGATTGGAAAGTCGGGTAAGCGGCTAGCCGCCGAATGCGAGGCCCACGACGGCCTGCACATTGAATCGCCCGCCCTGCCGCTGGAGAACGAACGTGTCGAGGACGCACCTTGCCCCTGCGGCCGCAAGACTCCGCGTATCGGCGTGGCGCAGGGCGCGGCTTCCGAGCGCCGCATCGCGGCTTACGCCCGTTGAGGCTTACGCGGCCTAATCCGCCAGAAATTTCTTGGTTTCGCGCAAGAAGATATCGAGCTGGTCGTGGTGCAGCCAGTGGCCAGCCTGGTCCACCTTGACAATGCTTCGATTGGCGACTTCTTGCGCCAAAGGATCGCTTTCCGGGTCCTTGGCAAAGCTTTGCCGTCCCCAGAAGAGCAGCGCCGGACACGAAATCTGGCGCAGAATCTCGGCGGCTTCCTGCAGGTTCGCGCCATAAGGAGGAAACACGCGCGCATAATTGTCGAACTTCCAGATGATGGAGCCGTCCGCATTCCAGTTGGTGCCATGCAGGGTCAGGTGCTCGGCCACCTGCTGGGATAAAAACGGATTCGCTTCCTTCATGCGCGCCACCGCCGCGGCCAGGTTGGGATAGCTGCGCGGCGCGCGGTCTTCGAGATCGCGCACTTTCTCGATCCAGCGGCGAATGCGCTCCGGCGCGGAGTAAAGCGCTTCCTGAATTGGCAGTCCCAGTCCTTCAATCGCCACCAGCTTATGCACGCGATCGGGATAAACGCCCGCATAGAACAACGTTGTAATGGCGCCGAGAGAATGCCCGATGATGCGCAGCGGAAAGCGGTTGATAATGTCGGCAAGCACGGATAGATCCAGCACATGCTCGGCGACGCTATAGAGTGCTCCCGGCGCCCAGGCGCTGTTGCCGTGGCCCCGCAGATCGAGCGCATATACATGATAGTCGTCGCGCAGCGCCTTGGCCACCCAATCCCAGTTGCGCGCATGATCCAAGCCGCCGTGCACCAGGATCAAGGCCGGCTTGCCTTCCGTGCCCCAATCCCAGAATTGGAGCTTCAGCCGGTCGGAATAGAAGTAGTGAGAGATGGGTTCCAAGATTCCTTTATGCTACACGGGGCTGTGCTGGCAGCGTCACACACCGGGCGGGGCATTGGAAAGTTGAACGCGGAGTCCACCCAGCCGGTAAGCTTCGATCAGCGCCCCGGCGGCGGGGCCCATGGCCGGAGGATGAACCGGTGCGTCGCTTTCAAGCTGCACCAGCATCGCGAATCGCTCGCGCAGGATTTCGCTGCGAAAGACGCCGCCAATATACGACGTCAGCGACAGCTCGCCGCGATGAAAAAGCTGCCGGCGCACCGCCGCCGCATAGGTCGCCAGCGCCTGGGCCGCATTTTGGAGAATCTCACGCGCGGCCGCGTCGCCGTTGCGGGCGGCTTCATCCACCAGCAAAGCGTAGGACGCAATGCGCGCGCGCGGATAAGCCGGCGTGTAGAAGCGATGCAGCAAGTCATTCATATCGGACGCGCCGGTGGCTTCGAGCAACGCTTCGCGCAATGAAGTGGCGTGTCCCCAACCTTCTTCCTTCCGCAGCGAGGCGCGGACGGCCTGCCGCACTATGTCGAAGGCGCCGCCTTCGTCGCCGAACACATATCCCCAGCCGCCGGCGCGTGCGGTGCGGCCTTCCACGTTGCGGCCGTAGGCGATCGAACCGGTGCCAGCGATGGCGATGACCCCAGGTTCGCCCCCTGTCGCGCCCAGAAGGGCAATCACCGCGTCGTTGGTGATGTGATAGTGTTCCGCGGAAATCATCTCGCGCACGAGTGCTTCCTTGTCGTGGGGTCCACCGCTCAAGCCCAGGCAGGCGGCGGCGAAACGCGCTTCGGTAATTCCGGCGGCCTGGCACGCGGCGTTAACCGCTCCGCCGATCGCGTCCCGAAAGCGGGAATGGCTCTCGGCGGTGCTGACATGATTGCAGGGTCCTGCATGACCAACACCTACCACCTGGCCGGATTCATCACCGATCAGCGCCGCCGTGCTCGACTGGCCGCCGTCCACACCTAGAAACCAGCGGCTGCTCATGGGTTCACCTCAGGCGGGTTCACCCGATAGAGGCTGGCGCCATACGCGTGTTCCAGGCGGGTCAACCCCCAGTCGCCGGAGAACTCCGCATAATCGCTCGCACCAAAATCGTCATCCTTTATAAGGAAATAATCCACGCCTTTCAGGTGCGCTTCGTAAGTCGCGGCACGCCTTAGCGAACCGGAATATCTGACAGGCCGCTCCTCAGTAGTTACATCGAGCGGAACCCAGCGGCCGTCCTCGCCGGTGGTTTCAAGGCGCATCTTTGCGTCCCATTCATCTCCCGACAATTCCAACTGCACTCGATCCACGGCCTCCGCGCGTCCCAGATCCACCGCGATCCACATTCCGGGGCGCAGCGTCTCCCAGCTTCTCCAGCGAGTCGCTTCCGAGTTGTCGAACGCTCTTTGCACTCCCCACGGATCGGGCGATGCCTGTAAGCGCCAATCGGGGCGCCGCGGCAACTCTTGGCCTCGGTGGTAGAACCTCATCTCATGAATGTTCCATTGCTCCTCGGGAAATGTGGCGGCGCCTGTCTGCACCACGCGCAGCCGGCGATATTTCTTGTCGGGCAAAATGAAGCTGGACAGTTTCGCCGGTTGCCACGGCTTGCTCCAGCCCATGGTGAGGGCGTCTCCGATATCGTTATTGAGGCCTCCCCAGTAGGCGATCAGAACTTCACGCGTGGTATAGGAATCGGGCAGCCCGCTAAAAGTGAAGACCAGTTTTCCGGGCGGAACGTTTTTCTCGACCATCCGCGCCCATTGATACTCGGCATGGGCTCCCAGATACTTTTCTTCCGGAATGATACGCAGCGCAGCCTTGTAGGGGATGCTTTGAAGAGACCAGGCATGGGTATAGCGCATCAGCACCGAAGGCCACGACGTGACTGCATGGAAAACAATCAGCAGCGCCAATGCGGGCGCCATCCCGTCCAGTGCGATCAGCATAGCTAGCGACAGGAACGGCAGGCACGGTATGAGAAAGCGCGTCCCGATATTGCCGATATACGTGACGAGAATCAGCGCGCAAGGAACCACCAGTTTGCGTCCCTCACGACTCCAAAACGCGAGCACGACGAGCGGCGCCGCTAGGAATACCGGGCCTAGCAACCCCTGCGTGGCCTCACCGCGAATCGTGACCTCGAGTGGAAGGCTCCACAGATTCTGCAGGCCATACGTCCGCATACGGGCCGTCCACAATTTTTCTATCAACACATAAAAATAGGGATTCGGAAACCACTGGTTCGCAAAAGGCGCCACCGGATTGCGCAGATAGATCCAGTCTTTTGCGATCCACGGAGCGGCCATCGTCAGGGAGCATCCAACCAGCAATACGACGGGTTGCCACTTCCGCGTGCGCCAAGGGACAAACCCGACCGCGTAGACCAGCATCACGAAGGCGGTGTATTTCGCCGCATAACAGTAGCCGGCAAGTAAGCCGGCGGCGACCAGTAACCGGCTGTCGCGACTCTCGTCCCACAACTGAATCCAGTAAAACACGGAGAAAACGATCGCGGCCGTTGCCACATCGGTGTAGGCGGTGGTGCCATCGATTCCGACGATCGGGCTCAGATATACCAATAGCGCAGCCGCCGCGCCGGTCTGTGGCTTGCCGATCCGTTTGCCATACGCCCATACGGCTAGCGCGAGCGCCACAAGAAATGCGAAATGCAGCAGAGCCGCAGCCGAGTGACGGCCAATGGCGAAGGCGGGAACATACAGCATCTCCACTCCCTCGCTAAAACTCAGCAGCATATTCGTTGTGACCCGCTCGAATCCGTGTGCACGCAGATACCGGCTCACCAGTCCCAGGTGGTAACTGGAACCATCCGGACTGATCTCGGGCGCCCAGGCGTTGAACAGATACAACACCGTGAACGCGGCTGCGATGATGCCGAACAGGTAGCGGATGCCGACGGGCAGCGGCCTGTCACGCTCGGCATCCTTCTTTGCGGGCCATGCGGGCAGTTTCCAATCGCCCGTGGCGAGAGCGGCCACGACGCATGCCGAAAGCATCGCGACCAGGACAGGCTTATAGGCAATCCGCAGAGCCATCACCGCGAAGATCGCCAAATGTAAGACAGCGGCGCCCAACACAAAGGCAAGCGGGAACCTTTCGTCGCGCCGCAGGCGCGCTCCCAGCCGCGCGGCGAGTATAGCTCCCAACCCGTAACAGGCCGCGACCGTAAATGCGGCACCCGCCAGAGCGGCCAGGGCTTTCATTTCGGCTCCGAGCGCTTCTGTTCCAAACCCGGCTGTTCGAATCCGAGCGAAACCAGAATGAACCCCAGGCGCGCTGCGCCCGGCGGAGGCGGCGTCCACATCTTGTCGATCTCAGCGGCGAGCGTTGCGTTTTCGTCCGGCTCCAGCCATTTTGCGGGAACCGGCTTTTGGAAGCGCCGCCGGCCCGGCGCGGCATAACGGACACGGTCCAGAAGATGATCGTTGACGAAAAACGAAAGGGTAACCGGACCGGTCTGCTGAAGTGTAGATCCAGCAATGGCGAAGTCAATCGAATACACCAGCTTCTGATTCGTATTGGGATGCAAGCGAATGGTGGGACGTTTGCCGGTCCAGCGCCAGGTACTGCCTTGAAGCGTCGCGTCAATGTCCTTAACGAAGTGGCGCTCCGCGTCGGCGTCCGCCATATTGAGTATGCGCACGGCTTCGGTCGAAGCCTCGAAGAACGGGCGCTGCGTGGGGGGAGCATATGGCTCCGGGAGGTTGCTACAGCCGCACAGAAGTCCGCACACAGCGCCGAGCAAACCCAAACGGAGAGTCACTTCCCAGTTACTATAGCGAACTTAGGCCGCGGCTCAGGCGGTACGTTCAGCTGGATTACACGTCATGTTAAGTTGAAGGGAGCACCATGAGATACGCTTTTATCCTTGCGCTTGCCTGTACGCCGCTGGTTGCCCAGACGCTGCCCGGCGCGGTTCCTGACGACACCGTAGTCGCCAACGTAGACGGAAAGGACGTTACCGCCGGGGAAATTCGGCAAAGCATGGCGATCATGCCCAATGAGTTTATTCAGCTCTTTCAGCAGAATCCCAAGTACGCGGTGCAGCAGTTGTTCATGCTGCGCTATCTGTCCGACGAGGCGGAGAAAGCCAAACTCGGTGAGCAAAGCCCGCTCAAAGAGCAACTGGCTTTCCTGCGCGCCAATAGTATGGCTTCCGCGATGATCAGCCACGAGCACAACTTTTATCCGGTATCGAACCAGGAGATGAAAGAGTTTTACGAAAAGAATCAGGCGCGCTACCAGCAGGCCAAGATCAAGGTGATTTATATCGCCTTCAAACCGGCCGCGCCGGTGATGGGAAAGGTGCCCTCCGGTAAGTCGCTGGAAGATGTTGCGCGTGAAATTTCCGAAGGCGGATCGAGCCAAACACAGCGCACCGAAGCGGACGCCCGCAAACTGGCGGAGGATCTGGTGAAGCAGATTCGCGGCGGCGCGGATTTCTCGAAACTGGTGGCTCAATATTCCGAAGACCCCACTTCGAAAGCCGCGGGCGGCGACTTCGGTGTCGTGAACATCAACAGTTCTTACTCGGCCGATGTCAAGAAGGCGGTGCTTGCTCTGAAGGCCGGCGAGATAACCGATCCCCTGCGTCAGTCCAACGCGTTCTACATCATTCGCGTGGAAGAGAAAACCATCCAGCCCATGAGCGAATTAACGGTGTCGATCAGCGAGGAAATACGCGGCGCACATTTAAACCAGTGGCTCGCCCAGGTGGGCAAGCGCTTTGAGCCAACGGTGAAAAGCGTAGAGTTCTTCACGCAGCCGAAGCTGGCGCTTCCGGGTGGGGCCGTGCCTGGCGCAGCTGGGCCTGGCGCCGCCGGACCTGGGGCAACCGTTCCTGCAACCAGGCCGGGCAACGCCCCCGCGCGGCCTGCGCCGCCGGCCAAATAGATTGTGCTTCCAGGGTTGGTGGGTGCCCCCATTCGCGTGGAGATCCGGGGCTCGCTGGGGTCGCAATTGGCCGGCGCCTCCATTCCACGCCGTCTGATTCTGCTCGACGCGGCGGTTTTGGCGCGGCGCGGCGAATTTGAGCGTATCCTGATTCACGAGTTGTTTCATTTCGTGTGGGTGCGCCTTTCAAACCGAAAGCGCGTTGCCTGGGAACAGGTGCTGGCGGGCGAGTTGCGGGAACGGGTCAAGGGTGAGCTAGGCTGGAGCGCCGAGTGGCGAAAGGAGCTTCTCACGCCCGCCGACCCCCGCCTCCGGACTCCGAAGTGGCGCCGTTACGCCTGCGAAAGCTTTTGCGACTCCGCTGCCTGGATGTTTGCCGGCCTGCGCGCGCACGATGAGTTCACAATCGCGGTACCTTCCCGCCATCTGCGCCGGCGCTGGTTCAGGGAGCAGTTGCCGGCCGGCCGGCCGGTCGCGGTATAAGCGCGAGCATGATACTTTAAGAGTGAGATGAGCCGAATCCATGTAGCAGCGGCGTCGGCCGCGCTCGCTTTACTTCTCGCGAGTTGTTCCAGACCGTCGAGTTTGCCGACCGAGCTTAAATCCGAGGGTCAACGCAAGTCGGCCCCCAACTTCTCCTTGAAGGACGCCGACGGTAACGTGGTGAAACTTACCGATTATCGTGGCAAAGTCGTGCTGGTCAACTTCTGGGCCACTTGGTGCGGACCTTGCGAGGCTGAGATCCCGTGGTTCATCGAATTCGAGAAAAAGTATAAAGATCAGGGATTCGCCGTTCTGGGAGTCTCCATGGATGATGACGGATGGAAGTCGGTGCGGCCTTACGTCGCTTCGCACAAGATCAACTATCGCATCATGATCGGCTCGGAAGTAGTTTCCCAGCAATTTGGCGAGATCGAAGCGCTGCCGACTTCGTTTGTGCTGGACCGCGAGGGGCGGATCGCGTCCAACCATATTGGGCTCGTCGATAAAGTGGACTACCAGAATGAGATTGTCAAACTACTTCAGGCCCCCAAGAGCGCTGCTGTGCGTGACACTGGCGCTGGCGTGCACGCCGGCCTTACGGGCGCAGGCGTTCGCGCAGGGCAACGTCCTTAACTTCGTTCCGCCGCGCAAGGTAATTGCGAAGCCGGGCGCGACGGTTGATTCCGTGCTGCCGCTGGACCTGCGCCCCGGTTACCACGTCAATAGCAATACCCCATCGGATGAATACCTGATTCCACTCCGTCTTACCTGGAATTCCGGACCGCTAGAGGCCGCCGGCTTCGCCTTCCCGCAGCCGCGAATGGAAAAATACAGCTTCTCGGAAAAACCGTTATCGGTGTTTACCGGCGATTTCCAGATCGTGACGCACTTTAAGGCGCTCGCCAGTGCCACGCCCGGACCCGCGACTCTCACCGGCAAACTGCGCTACCAGGCCTGCAACAACTCCATGTGTCTACCCCCTAAGACGCTGGATGTTTCCCTGCAAGTTGAGATTGTGAAATAGCGGCGGCCGGGAATCTCTCGAGCGTCCACGTAGCTTTCTCCAACAGCCGGAGCGCCAACGGCCGCAGGTCCTCGCCATACATGGTACGGAGCGCCATGCTGGCCGACCGCGCGAATGGCTTGACAGCCCGCATCTTGCGCCCTGAGCCCAGCCCCACGAGCGCATTGACCACCGCCGCTTCGTCGCCTAGTAAACCGAGCAACGGCCGGGGCTTTCTCAGCACCGCGCGCAGCACGTCCTGATGCCAGCGTGGAGCGTAACGCCGGGCCAGCGCGGGACGGCCGCAATCGTAAAGGCGGCGTTCCACTATTTCCAATGCGCTTTGCAGCGACGCCCCGATCTGATACAAGGCGCGCGGCAGCACCTCCGCATCGGCCATGTCGTAAGTGAACTCGCTGCTCGGCCGCCCGCGGCAGGGGCGGCTGGCCGCATACACGAGCAGTGGAAATGCCGCGTTACGGTCCTCGTAGCGCGCCGGATCGCGGAAATAAATCTCCGGAATCCAGCAGCGCAGCGCCGTTTGAACCGCCAGCGAGACTGTTCGCCAGGTGCGAAAATACGCCGGGTGGCGTTCATCCGGCGCTCCAGTCCACGCGGGATGCAGCGCAAGCAGCATAGCGGCTTCATCGCGCAGCTTTGCTGCCGCAGTTGGTGGAACGCTGCGGATCGCGTCGCCCTCGCGCACCAGTGTCACAGCGCGCAAAGCCTCGGCCCGGCGGTGCGATTCCCGGCCATCCAGAAACGGCAGGTAAACGTTGAACGCGCGATCGTCGGCGCCCGCCAACTCCAGCACGCGCCCGCGGATCGCGGCATCCAATTCGTCCGCGTCCAGCGGCGTCCCCAGATTGCAACCGGATTCTCGAAGCCAATACATATGAAAGCGTTTCGTCATACGGTTCGATTGTAGGCGGCGCGCGCAACAGACACGCCGCGCCAATAGAACTAACCTCCGTGGTTGCATTACATAGCCTTCTGAGGTCTGCTGTGACTCGCGAATTTGCTACTCTCAAGACAGTGATGCCAGCTGCCGGAATTCAGAATTCGCTCCGCGAGCGCGGAGTGCGGCTTACCCGCCAGCGCCGCATTTTGCTCGATCTGCTGGATCGCTCCGGCAAGCATCTGAACGCCGAATCGTTGTATCAGCTCGCCAAAGAAAAGGATCCCAAACTCAATCGGGTGACGGTCTATCGGACACTCAAGCTCCTGAAGGCCGGCGGCCTCATCGATGAGCTCGATCTCCTGCATTTTGAGGGCGACCAGCATTACTACGAGAGCCGCCTCAAGCAGGAGCACGCTCACCTGATTTGTCTACGCTGTGGCAAGGTCGAGGAATTTTTCGGCGAACCGCTACAGAAAATGCGCCGTCAAATGGAGAGCAGCCTGGGCTTCAAGATCGTGACGGCGCGGACCGAGATGGGCGGCTATTGCCCGGATTGCCAGTCGCAACTGGCTCAGGAATCGGCCGAGAAGGCGCGCGCCGGGCAGACCGGGTAATGGCGGAACGTCCTGCGGCGGTTCTCCTGGTTCTCGCGCCATCGGGTCAGCGCAGCCGCGTGGCGCTCGACTCCGTGCCATTCAGCATCGGGCGCCAGTCCGGCAACAGCCTGGTGCTGCGCGACAACCGCACGTCGCGGAATCACTGCCGCATCGTCTTTGAGAACGGCAGCTACGCGATCGAGGATCTCAACAGCCGCCACGGCACTTTTGTCAACGGACGCCAGATTTCCAGGCACGTTCTCCATAACTCGGATCGCATCGAATTCGGCGTACGCGATTCCTATCAGCTTACGTTTTCCGCGGAGCAGCAGGACATCCAGCGGCTGCTGGGGCAGTTCGGCTCGGTTGCAATCCCTGCGGGCGAGCCGTCCGGTGCCGCCAATCTGATCAAGTTGCGTTCACTGGTGGAAGTGGCCCGCGCGCTGCAAAATTCGCTTTCCACCAGCGAGGTGCTTACCGCTGTGGTCGATGCTGCCCTGGCGGTCACCGGCTGCGAACGCGGCTTTCTGCTGCTTCGTCCGGAAGGCGACAAGGACGCCGATCTCGACGTGTCGGTGGCGCGCGACAACATCGGCCGCGAACTGCAGCCGGAAGAGCTGCGGGTCCCGCGGCATCTGATCCGCCAGGCGCTGGCTTCGCGGCGCGAGCTGCTCTCGATGTCCTTCGATCCGTTCGAGGAGCAGGGCGTGCGTCCCGAAATGACGGTGGCGCAACTGGAGCTGCGCAGTGTAGTTTGCCTTCCGCTGATCCGCCTGCGGAGCGGCGCTCCCGACGATACGCGCGCGATCAACGCCATGGAAGACACCGTCGGGCTGATCTACATGGACTCGAAGGCGACGCCCGCCGACCTCTCCTCCGGCAATCGTGAGCTGCTGCAGACGCTGGCGATCGAAGCGTCCACCATTCTCGAAAATGCCCGGCTGATTGAAGAAGGGCGCAGTAAGCTGCGCATGGAAGACGAACTGCGGCTGGCGCGCGAAATTCAACAGGGACTGCAACCTTCGTCCATGCCGCAAAGCGGATGGTTCCGCGCGGCCGGTTCCAGCTCGCCTTCGACGCAGGTGGGCGGCGACTATTTCGATGTCCGCCAAAACTCACCCGCTTCCTGGACCGCGGTCGTAGCCGACGTATCCGGCAAAGGCGTTGGCTCCGCGCTGCTCGCCAGCCTGCTGCAGGGCAGCTTTTTGATGGCGTCGGGCGATCCCGAGCAAATCGCGCCGCAAATGGCTCGTCTGAACGAATTCCTGCTGGATCGCACCCGCGGCGAAAAATACGCGACGTTGTTCTACTGCATTTTGGACGCATCCGGTAAGCTGAGCTACAGCAACGCCGGTCATTGCGCGCCGTTCCTAGTGAGCCCCGACGGCCGTCTTCGCACTTTGAACACCACGTCGATGCCCGTGGGCATGCTCGAAAATGCGCCTTTCCAGATGCTGCAGCGGGAACTGGAGCCCGGAGACAAGCTGGTGATCTATAGCGACGGCCTTACCGAAGCGGAAGACGCCGATGGCGCCTTCTTCGATACCGAGCGCTTGCGCCTTTGCCTGCGTGAAAACGCGTCTCGCGACGCCACTGGATTGCACGCCGCGCTGCTGCAAGCCGTGGATCGTTTCTCTGAGGGCGGCATCGTTCGCGATGACATCACTGCGCTGGTGATCGAATACGCACCTGCGTAAGACTGCTTAGGTTGAAAGGCGCCATAGCGACCTAAAGGGTTCGCCCGATTGGAGGAAAAATCCATCGCGTACAACTTCCTCAGTACCGTAAGTTCTCCGTAAGGGAAAAGGTAAAGTTTGCGGAGCGTGCCGAAGCGGCGTCGTTCAACTTATTGAGTACAACGCATCCAGCGGCGAAAAATTGTTTGGTGGTTGGCGTGCTTCAGTGGCGGGAACCTATAGTCATGACTGGTAAGTCTGAGTACGCCCGATCCGCGCAAATGGCCTCGGCGCTTCGCACCGCATTTCTGTACTCAGAGAAGCGCGCCCGCGATTGTGTGTTTGCCGCAACTGAAACCGTGCTCATGACCGCGGCGCCGGCGCCCACCCTGGCGGCGCTGATCCGTTCGACCTTGCAAGCCGCCCGCGATCGCGCAAGACTCATCCAGTACGATCTGCTGAATTCCGAAACCGTGACGCGGGCGGTTTTCAACGCAATGCTCCGGGCGGATGTTCTTTTAGATTTGGACGGAAACTCGATACGCGTGGATCTGCGGGCCTACGCCACCCGCGTCCGGTCACTCGCCGCGGATTTCCAAATTCAAACGGAAGCTTTTCTTCTGGAATTCCTGATCGGCACTCTGGGAGATATCGGAACGCGAGATCACCTTGCACTAGCGCACGTGCTGTTCCGGCAGTTTGATCGGAATGTGCCGGTGACAGATATGGAAGACCGGCTGGTCACCCTGCTGGCCGCCATGGATGACCGCATTGAACTTTCGCACCCAGGACTCTACAGTGTTTGTGCTAAACGCGCGTGGCTGAGCGCGGCCGTACCTTAACTGCATCCAGTAACGCCTTCCCGCCGTTCGTTCCCGCCTTTCACGCATTTTCCGCTCCAGGGATTTAATTCATGCCTGAAAGGATTTAAGAAATGAAACAATCGCCTTTACTTGCACGGGTGAGATTTTTGCGCCGGTTTTTGAGTCACGAGGTGAGGATTGGCCGCGCCATTGGTATTTTTCTGAGCGCCGCGGGCATCCTTGCGGCAGCTTCGCTATTTTTCCCTGCCGCTTTCCCGCAAAGCACAAACAGCAATTTTGGCGGAGGGCAGCAGGGCGCCGCAATCGATCCCGGAGTCCGTACCAGCACGCCCGGAGCCGGCCAGCCTCTCCCCGGTCTGACCACCGGGCAGTTGGAGTATTCCAATGAGGGGTTGGCGAGCTTTCAAGAAACCATCTTTGTTCAAAATCCACCGCCCGGCGGAGACTCAGGCCTAGCAGGCCGTGGTAAAACCTGCCGCGACATGTGACCCCGATTGTATTTTGTACGTCTATAATCCATGGGCATGGGGCGGAAGAAGGATCGTGAGAAGCAGCAGGATCTTTGGGTGGCGGCGAGCGAGATTGTCACGACTCCGGGACACGTGTTTTACGAGCGGCTGAACACGGTGTTGAATGCCGAGAAGTTCGACCAGCGCATCGAAGCCATCTGCCGGAAGTATTACAAGAGCAGTTCGGGCCGTCCGTCGATCACGCCGGGAACGTACTTCCGGATGCTGCTGTTGGGTTACTTCGAGGGCATCGATTCGGAGCGCGGCATGGCGTGGCGGGCAGCCGATTCGCTGAGCTTCCGCAAGTTCCTGGGCTACGATTTGAGCGAGCCAACGCCGGATCATTCGACGGTGTCGCGGACCAGGCGGCTGTACTCGGTCGAGACGCATCGTGCGGTAATGAAGTGGGTGCTGAAGATTCTGCGCAAGCATGGGTTGGCCGATGCGCAGAGCGTGTGTATCGACGCCACGACGCTGGAGGCCAACGCGTCGATGAAGAGTCTGGTGCGGCGCGACACGGGCGTAAGCTACGACGATTACCTGCGGCAGTTGGCGCAAGCCGAAGGCTTCGAAAACCCCACCAAAGAGCAGTTGGCGCGGCTGGATCGCAAGCGCAAGAAGAAGGCGTCTAACGACGATTGGACCAACCCCAACGACCCTTCGGCGCGCATTACAAAGATGAAGGACGGGCGCACGAAGCTGGCCTATAAGGCCGAGCACGCAGTGGATCTGGCGTCCGGTGCGTTGCTGGCGGTGACGGTGCAGCCGGCCGATCGCGGCGATACGACGAGCTACGCCGAGACGCTCGACGCGGCGCAGCGCGAGGCCCTGGAATCGCATCCGATGGGGATCGAAGAAGTGGTGATGGACAAGGGTTATCACAGCGGCGCGGTGTTGGTGAACTTGGCAGAGCGCGAGATTCGCAGTTATGTGCCGGAGCCGGAGCGCGGCAAGCGGCACTGGCCTGGCAAAGCGGAAGAACAACGTTGTGTGTACGCGAATCGGCGGCGGGTGCGGGCGGAGCGGTCGAAGCGATTGCAGAAACTGCGCGGCGAGTTATGCGAACGAAGCTTCGCGCACTGCTATGAAACCGGCGCAATGCGGCGCATGTACGTACGCGGCACGGACAACGCGCTGAAGCGGGTGCTGGTGCAGGCAGCGGCGTTCAACATCGGATTGCTGTTGCGCACCTTGAGTGGATGGGGCAAACCCAGGCAAGCCCAGGGGCGATTGAACCGGTTACCGTCGCTTCTTTTCGCCGTGTTCGCGATCTATATCATGTGCACCGCGGTCTCGGACTGGCTCGGACGCCTCCGCTCGCAACTGTTTCCGGAACTCAGCACTACATCGGGTTGGCGAGTCGGTCTCCAATAGAGGGTTTCCGCCACGGGCTGCTAGGCCCGCGCTTTAATTCGGATTCCTGCGTGAGCTGTCATGCCTTTCCCGCAGTAGGCGGTTCCAGTCCCCCGGTCAACCTCCAGATCGCCGTCGCTACGGCCATGGGTGCGCGTAACCACATTCCTCCTTTTCTTAAGCCTAACGGTCCCACGCTGGAAGTGCGTTTCAAGAACAACCCGAATGGAACTCCGGATGGCGGCGTCCATGCGCTGTTCACCATCTCGGGGCGATCGGACGCAATAGGCTGCAACATTCAGCAGGACGACTTCTCCAATACTTCCAATCTTTCGTTTCGCATTCCGACGCCGCTCTTTGGAACGGGACTGATCGAAGCGATTCCGGATATCACGCTGAAGAGCAACCTGAACAACAATGCATCTCAAAAAGCTGCATTGGGAATTTCCGGGAAGCTCAATACCAGCGGCAATGACGGGACGGTGACTCGTTTTGGGTGGAGGGCGCAGAACAAGTCCTTGCATATTTTTGCCGCCGAAGCATACAACGTGGGAAACGGGGTTACCAGCGACTTGTTTCCGCAGGAGCGAGATGAGACTCCCGGCTGCTTGTTTAACACAACTCCCGAGAGCACCTTGGATTTCCAAACCGGGGCGAGCGACGACCCTACCGTATTCGCTGCATTCATGAGGTTCCTCGCGCCACCTTCGCGCGGCAACATCAACGCGTCCGTAATGAGCGGAGCGCAGGTATTCTCACAGATCGGATGCGCATTGTGTCACACACCGTCACTTCAAACCGGAGTGAACTCGGTAGCGGCGCTGAGCCAGAAGCCCGTAAACCTCTATTCGGACCTGGCGGTGCATGGTATGGGACCAGGTTTGGCGGAGGGAATCGTGCAAGGTAACGCAGCCGGTGACGAATTCCGCACTGCTCCACTGTGGGGCCTGGGCCAGCGCGTATTCTTTCTGCATGACGGCAGGACGAACAACCTGCTGCAGGCGATCCTCGCTCATGCTGGCCCCGCGTCGGGATCGATTGCGGCATCGGAAGCAAATGGCGTGATCCACCGCTTCAATCAATTGAGCCCGTCGGATCAGCAGAACTTATTGATCTTCCTGCGATCGCTTTAAGGCCGCGCGAGAGACAGAGCGGCGTCTGCTGATTCATGAATGGTTGACGCCGCTCACGTTTATGCACGGCGCCTGCACCGCCGCGCTACGCGCGATTCGCAATCCGCTGGTTTGCGAGGCTCAGCAGCGTATCGCAGCACCCGCTCATCTGGATGGTGATTTCCCGCAAAGTGGAACCTTGGAAACGGAGGCGCGGCGGCTGGCCGTGCACCGGGCAGCGCAGGTCGCGGATCTTTTGTGCCGTGCGTTCCCTGAAATCCTCTAACTGTTCGCGGGAACTGCGCTCCGTGGCGGCCGGACTCACAAAATCATTTTAGCATGGATTTGTTTTATCTTCCCGCTCTATGAAAGCGCTACCCTGAAACCTAGAGATGGACTTTGTCGAGCAGTTGAAATCCTCGATCGACATCGTCAAGGTGGCCGGCGAGTATGTGCGCCTGCGCCGCATTGGCGCCACCGGCCGGTATCTGGGTCTGTGCCCGTTTCATCAGGAAAAGACCCCATCGTTCAACGTCAATCAGACGCGGCAGTTTTACAAATGCTTCGGCTGCGGCGCCGGCGGCGACGTGCTCAAGTTTGTGATGGAGGTTGACGGCCTCACCTTTCCGGAAACCCTGAAGCTGCTTTCTGAACGTCACGGTATCCCTATGCCGCAGCGTCCCGAGTATTCCGACTCGGATTCCCGGCTGCGCGGCGCGCTGCATGACATGCACGCTATTGCCGCGAAGCTCTATCGAACGGCGCTGAACGGCCCCTCCGGCGCGGATGCGCGGGCGTATCTCGACCAGCGCGGCGTGAGCGACGACCTGATCGATGCCTTCGAACTCGGTTTTTCCGATCCTCAAGGTCAGGCTTTGACGCGGAAGTTGACCGAGGAGCGTTTTTCGCCGGAGCAGATGGAAGCCTCGGGTCTGGTGCGGCGCCGCAGCGAAGGGTCGGGCTACTACGACGCCTTTCGTGGACGTCTGATGTTTCCTATTCACAATGAATCCGGCAAAGTGATCGCCTTCGGAGCCCGCGCCATGCAGGCCGGCGAACAGCCTAAATACCTGAATTCGCCGGAGACACCCATCTATCGCAAGACATCCACGTTATACAACCTAAATCGTGCGCGCGATGCCATGCGTAAGGCCAATCGCGCGGTGCTGGTGGAAGGCTACATGGACGTGATCGGCGTGTATGCGGCCGGCATCAAGGAAGTGGTAGCCAGTTGCGGCACGGCACTTACCAACACGCAGGTCCGCGCTCTGCATCGCCATGCCGATACGGTGGTGGTCAATTTCGATCCCGACGATGCCGGCGCGAATGCGGCCGAGCGCGCCATCCAGTTGCTGCTTGACGAAGGCCTGCACGTGAAGGTGCTCGCGTTCGGCGGCGGCTCGGGCGACGCCACCCGCGAAAAGCTGGATCCCTACGAATATGTGAAGCGGTTCGGAGCAGAGGCGTATCGTGCGCAGCTCGACGCGGCCAGCAGCTACTTCCACTGGCTGGCGGACCGTGCTCGCGCCAAGTTCGATATGCGCGGCGCCGACGGCCGCATGGATGCCTTCAAGTTCCTGTTGCCCGCGGTACAGAAGATTTCCGACAAGCTGGAACGCGCCGCGGTCGCAAGCGACTTGGCCGGCTATCTGGGGGTCGAGCCAGGACTGGTGCTGGAGCAGTTTAAGCGGGCTGCTACGGACCGGCACGCCCCGGGACAGATGGCCGCGAGACATGGTGCCAACCAGGGATCGAACCCGGCTTCCGGACCCTCTTCCAACGGCGCGCCCCGGGTCCAAGTGCCGGCGGTCGAACGGATCTTGTTGAATGCGCTGCTGTCGAGCGAAACAACCCGCGAGCGGATTCTGCCGGAGCTGACGGCGGAGCTAACCGCAGGCTTCGTAAGCCTTGAAGTAGTCGATGTATTACGCCACATGGCAGAAGCCGGTCGACTCAATTTTGCCGCTCTCGACGCCCGCCTGAGCGAGCCCGGGCGCGCCCTACTGCATGACATCGTCTCTGCCGATGAGATAACTGACGAAGCGGAGTGCTTGGCGCAAGCGGAAGCCTGCCTTCAGGGATTACAGACCAGTTTCCAGCGGCGGCGGATGGAAGAAGTGCGGGTCCGGATCAGGACCGCCGAGCGCGAGGGAAACATGGAGGAGGCGCTTCACTGGATGACGGAGCTACAACGCGTGGAAGAAGAAGTCAAGCGTGATGGGTAGCAATCGCGAGCCGCACGCGAAGCGAACGCGGCATAGTGGTGTTGTACACTGGTGGCTACTGCGGAGGCGCGGGTTCATGCGAGGGGATTTGCGAAGTGGGGTTCGTTGAATAGCGTGGCAGGCAGCGATAAATTCGGACGGATCAAGCAGCTCATGACCACGGGCAAGCAGAAGGGCTACGTGCTGTATGACGAAGTCAACGATCTGCTGGCGGAAGATTATCCGGGCGGCCGCGAACTCGACGATCTGCTGACCGAGCTCGACACCGCCGGCGTTGAGATCCTGGAAGAACCCAAGCTGGAGTTCGACAAGAAGGCAGAGGAAGCCGAAGAACCCGGCGAGCTCGACCTGGTCCAGGAAATCAATGATAAGACCAATGACCCGGTGCGCATGTATTTGCGCGAGATGGGGTCGGTGCCGCTGCTCACGCGCGAAGGCGAAATCGAGCTTGCCAAGCGCATCGAGCGCGGGCAGGCCGCGGTGCGCAAGGCCATCTCCCGTTCGGCTTTGGTCATCAACGAAATTCTGGCGATGCCGCAGTTGTTGCGGGAAGATCCCGTGATGATCCGCGACGTGCTAGTGATGCCCGACCTGGTGGTGGCCGAAGAGACCCTTCCGGAGCGGGCCGAAGAGTTGCTCGCCATCATCGACGAAATCGATAAGAACTATCGCAAGGCCCAGCAGTACCGCCAGAAGTTGCAGGCCGTCTCGCGCGGCATGAAGCCCAAGATGCACCGTACGCTGCGCTGGAGTTTGGCGCGCACTCTGGTGGTGATCTCGCGCCTGATCCGCGGCATACAATTTACTTCAGCTACCCGGCGCTCACTAGCTAAAAATCTGCGCAACGTGGTCGAGCAGCTGCGCCCCATCGAGCGTGAAATCGCGCGCCTGCAGCGGAAATTGGAAGCGCCCGTCAACGGCGCGTCGGGCGCGCTGCGCAAGGAACTGAAGCAGCTCAGCCAGCGCATCCAGCAACTGGAAGAAGAATCCGGCGCGACTGCCACGGAGCTGCGCCGCACGCTGCAGATTGTGGAGCGCGGCGAACAGGAAGCCGAAATTGCGAAGAAGCAGTTGATCGAGGCAAACCTTCGTCTGGTGGTTTCGATTGCCAAGCGCTACACCAATCGCGGGCTGCAGTTCCTGGATCTCATCCAGGAAGGCAACATCGGCCTGATGAAGGCGGTGGACAAGTTCGATTATTTGCGCGGCTACAAGTTTTCTACTTACGCTACCTGGTGGGTCCGGCAAGCCATTACCCGCGCCATCGCGGATCAGGCCCGCACCATTCGCATTCCGGTGCACATGATCGAGACCATCAACAAATTGGTCCGCATGCAGCGCCAGTTGCAGCAGGATCTGGGTCGCGAGCCTACCACCGAAGAACTGGCTCTGAAGATGGATCTGCCGGTGGGCAAGGTACGCAAGGTACTGCGCATCGCGCAGGAACCGATTTCGCTCGAGACTCCCGTGGGCGAAGAAGAAGAATCGCACCTGGGCGATTTCATCATCGACCGCCGCGTGGTGTCGCCCTCCGAGGCTGTGATCAATCTAAACCTGCGCGAGCAGACCGCCGAAGTGCTGAAAACCCTGAGCCCGCGCGAAGAGAAAATCGTCAAGATGCGCTTCGGCTTGCAGGATGGCAGCGAACACACGCTCGAAGAAGTGGGCCAGCACTTCGCGGTGACGCGCGAGCGCATCCGCCAGATTGAAGCCAAGGCGCTGCGCAAACTGCGCCATCCTTCGCGCAGCCACCGCTTGCGCGCATTTCTCGATACATCCGTTCACGAGTAGGCGAGCGCTGAGATCGGCCCTGGCCTATGGACCCCACTCGATACTTTTCTGGCTGACCACATTGTCGCGGATTTGCGCCGTAAACTCCTGCTTCTCGGCGCCGCGGAGAACTTGTACCCGATGGTCGCCCACCGAGAGCGAGAAATCAGCCGGCGTCTTGCGGGCTTGTTCCTGGCCATCGATGATCACCGTGAGGCCGGCGGGTTTCGTCACCAGGCTCAGCGTGCCCATGGCGGCGTCCAGGTTCACGATCAGCCCGGGCTCACTCGGCAGATTGAACACGCGCTGCGCTGCGCGATAACCATTGCTAGTTACCACCAGCGTATGCCGGCCCATTGGCAAGTTCAAAGTGCAGGGAGTGGTGCAGCGCAGTTCGGTGTTCCCATCGAAAACCGCATCGGCGCCGGCAGGCATAGTCGTGAGCTGAAACGATGCCTCGGTCGGGCCAGACGGAGCCTTCGGCGGTGCAAGCTTTGCCGCAGGTGTAAGGACCGCTGCCGGAGTCGGTGTGGGCTCAGCGACGGCAGGCGGCGCAGGGGCAGGGTCTGGAGGTGGCGTATTAGGGACGGCGCTATCGGCTACTAACGGAGCCGGGGCTTGCGCAGGCGTTTGGGTTCGGGGCCACAGGAAGAACGCCGCCACACCGATGGCCGCCGCCGCCAACAGCCCGATGACGGCATTCCGGCCAGTCTTGCTCCCCGCGGGCTGCGGTTCGGCGGCGAACGGTGCTGAGGCTGGCGCCGCCAGCGGTTCTTGCAGTTGAGCCGGCGGCGGGGCAGCCGCCACCGCTGGGATCGGCGCGGGCGCATCCGGTTTCTTCGCAGCCGGCGGCCGACTCGGCGCAGGCTCGTACTTCGGCAGCCGCATCTCTTCGGTCGGCGGCAGGGGTCGTCGTTCCGCCGGCGGCGGGGGATGAAGAGTGGGCGGAGCGGCCATGGTTTCCGCCAGGTTTTCAGCGACGGTGGCCCCTAGCGTGGCTCCCATCTGTTCGCCCGATCCCGCTGTCGGCATATTCGCGCTGGTTCCGCGCGGCAGCGGAACCCAGTTGCCGGAACCATTACAGGCACTGGCCAGTGCATTTACAAAATCCAGGCAAGAGTCGTACCGATTGGCTGGGTTCTTCGCGAGCGCCCGCCGCATTACGGTTTCTACGTCCGCGGATAGCGTCGCGTTCAGCCGCTGCGGCGGTACCGGTTCCTCGCGCACAATCTTGAACAGTAGCGTGGGGAGGTAATCGGCGGTAAACGGCTTTTCGCCGGTGAGCACTTCATAGGCGATCACAGCCAGCGAGAACTGATCCGCGCGCCCCGAAATCGCTCCGCCCTGCACTTGCTCGGGCGACATGTAACTGGGCGTGCCCATGATGGTGCCGGCCTGCGTCATTTGCTGGGAGACGATCTTCGCGACGCCGAAGTCGGTAACCTTGGCTGTGCCGTCCTCATGCACCATGATATTGGCGGGCTTGATATCGCGATGGACGATGCCTTTTTTATGCGCGTAATCCAGCGCGGTTGCTACCTGGCGCAGAATGCTGAGCAGCGTTTCTTTGTCGGGCGTCTGCTCCGCCTTCAGCATTTTGTCGAGCGCCGGGCCGTTCACCAGCTCCATGAAGATGTAGGCCAGACCGCCTTCTTCCGCGATATCGTAGATGGTCACGATGCCCGGATGCGACAGGATGCCGGCGGATTGCGCTTCCCGGAACAGGCGCTCGCGGAGACGCTCGCGCTCGCTCTCTTCGGTGAGTTCGCCGAGCCGGATGCTCTTGACCGCGATCATGCGGCCGATGGCAGGGTCTTGCGCTTTGTAAACCACGCCCATGGCGCCGCGGCCCAACTCTCCGATGATCCGGTAGCGCCCGATATTTTCCACGGCTGCGTCTATTTTACCGCAGCATCTGCTGCTTCGCCGCGCAGTGCAAAACGACGGGTATATGAACATCAGCGACACACTTCTCCCTGAGTTTGACCACGAAATCGGCACCACGCGAAAGCTGCTGGAGCGGGTTCCCGAAGACAAATGGGACCGGACGCCGGATGAGAAATCGATGAAGCTTGGGCGGCTCGCCTGCCACGTGGCGGAGACCCCGCAGTTCGCGATAGCTGTCGCGACGACCGATAGCATGGATTTCGCGAAGGGCGACTGCAAGATGATCGACGCTCCCGGACGCACACAATTTCTGGAAGCTTTCGACAAGTTGGCCGCCGAGGCTCGCGCCGCGATTGCTGCGTCTAAAGATGAAGAGATGGGAAGCCGTGGTCGATGCTCTTCGATGGCAAGCCGATCATGACAATGCCCAAGGCAGGAGTTCTGCGCACGGCCCTGATGAACCACTTGATCCATCATCGTGGGCGACTTTCCGTCTCCCTCCGCCTGACGGGTACACTCGTGCCGTCGATCTATGGTCCTTCGGCTGACGAAGGAAACATGTGATCGGCGGGCAATAACGGCAATTGCAGGTGATTTCGGAAGCGAACCTGCACCCGCTGCTAGACTGGAATTGTCATTCCTGATGGCTATCCAGACACTTTTCGGCACTCCCCCAGCAGATTCCCCATCACCCGACGGCGGGAGTCTCCTTGACCGTCTCAAAGCCGGTATCCAGAAAACGCGCTCCGGGTTGATGGAGAAGCTGGAAGATGCAGTCAGTGGCCGCAAGGAAATCGATGCCGGCGTTCTCGAGGAGGTAGAGTACGCGCTCATCACCGCCGACATTGGCGCCAACACCACGGCCGAGATCCTGGAGCGCATCCGCCAGCGCGTGGAGCGTCATCAACTGGGCGACGCCGCCGAGATCAAAACCCTGATTCGCGAGCACCTGCTCGAAATCCTGGAAGCCACCGAGCGCCCGCTCCCGCAAGTCGCGCAGCCGCCGGCCGTGATCTTCGTGGTGGGAGTCAACGGGGCGGGGAAGACCACTTCCATCGGCAAGCTTACGCGCCGTCTTCAATCGGAAGGCCGCAGCGTGCTGCTCTGCGCCGCCGACACCTTTCGCGCCGCCGCTATCGAACAACTGGAAGTGTGGGCGCAGCGCACCGGAACCGACCTCATCAAACAGCAGACCGGCGCCGACCCGAGCGCCGTAGCCTTCGACGCCGTGCAAGCCGCCAAGGCGCGCAAAGTGGACTACGTGATCATCGACACCGCCGGACGCCTCCACACCAAAACCAATCTGATGGCGGAGCTCGAAAAGATGCGCCGCACCGTATCGCGCGTGATCCCGGATGCGCCTCACGAAGTGCTGCTGGTGATTGAGGCCACCACCGGCCAGAACGGGCTCGAACAGGCGCGCAAGTTCACTGAGACCAGCGCCGTCACCGGCATCATTCTCACTAAACTCGACGGCACCGCCAAGGGTGGCGTGGTAGTGGCGATCTCGCGCGAGCTGAACTTGCCGATTCGCTATGTCGGTGTGGGCGAGCAGCTCGACGACCTGCTGCCCTTCGACCCCGCGCAGTTCGTGGCATCATTGTTTGATTGAACTCCTACCTCGAAGAGGCGCTCGATCTCGCCGCGCACGGCTTAGGCCGTGTGAGCCCGAATCCGGCTGTGGGTGCGGTCATCGTGCGCGATGACACGGTGGTCGGGCGCGGGTTCCACACCTGGGCCGGCGTGAAACACGCTGAAGTGCTCGCGCTCGAAGAGGCCGGGGAATTGGCGCGTGGGGCCACACTCTACGTAACTCTTGAGCCGTGTTCGCATCTGGGCCGCACGCCGCCGTGCGCGACCGCCATCGTCGCCGCGGGTATTAAGAAAGTCGTCGTAGCCCTGCAGGATCCTGACCCGCGGGTGCGCGGCTCTGGCTTTCGCTTGCTCAAGAATGCCGGTATCGAAGTTGAAATCGATTCGCGTTATACCGCCCGCGCGACTCAGCTCAACGAAGCTTTTACGCACTTCATGCATACTGGGCGGCCGTTGGTGGTTCTCAAAGCCGCGGTCACCCTGGACGGAAGAATCGGCGCGCCCGACGACAATGAGGGCTGGATCACCAGTGAGACCGCGCGCGCCCACGTCCAGACTTTGCGCCATCTCTCCGACGCCATCCTCACCGGCATCGGCACGGTTCTCGCCGACGATTGTCTCCTCACTGACCGGACTTCCGAAGAACGCAGCCGTCCGCTGCTGCGCATTGTTCTGGATTCGCTGCTCCGCCTTCCTCTAGAGTCGAAGATGGTCGCGTCCTGTTGCGATGACGTGCTGGTGGCCACCACATCGGCCGCATCTCCGGAACGCCGCAAGCGTCTGGAGTCGAAGGGCGTGCGCGTAGAGGTGCTCGAAGGCGCCGACGGCCGCGTAGACCTCGACGCGGTAGTCAGCTTGCTGGCTCGCGAGAAATATCTCTCGCTGATGATTGAAGCCGGCAGCCGCATCAACTGGACCGCTCTCGAATCCGGCATCACCGACAAGATCTTTTTCTATTACGCGCCGAAAATCCTGGGCGGCACCCAATCATTGCCGGTCGCCGGTGGCACCGGACGCCGCCGCCGCGCCGACGCCATTCAGTTTCATGACGTAAAGCTGCACCGGATCACATCCAACGAGTTTGCAGTGGAAGCGTGGCTCGACAAGTCCGTCTCGGTCTGAATATGTTTACCGGAATCATTGAAGAACTCGGCACTGTAGCGGCGCTTGAAGCGCGCTCGGCCGGCGCGCGGCTGGTGGTCAAGTGCCAAACCGTTCTATCGGACGCCACCGAAGGATCGAGCATCGCCGTGAACGGAGTCTGTCTCACCGCGCTCGCACTAACTCCGGATTCGTTTGCAGCCGACCTCGCTCCCGAAACTATCTCGCGCACCAATCTTGGCGATCTCGCCCCCGGCTCCCGCGTGAATCTCGAACGCCCCGTGACGCCAGCCACGCGCTTATCCGGCCACATCGTGCAAGGACACGTGGATGCCACCGGTGTACTGATCGGTCTCGACGAATTGGGCGATGGCAACTGGTGGCTTAAGCTTCAGGTTCCCGCAAGCCTGGATCGGTACATGGTGCACAAAGGCTCCATTGCCATCGACGGCATCAGCCTGACCATCGCTGCTCTGGAGCCCGGACCAACAATCGGCGTAACCATCATTCCCCACACCTTCACGCATACATCGCTCGGCCACGCCAAGATCGGCGCGCGCCTGAACGTTGAGGTGGATGTGCTCGCCAAGCACGTCGAAAAGCTGCTTACTGGAACTGCGGCGTCACGACCATCCCGTCCTTGAGCGGTTTTTCGGACGGCAGCGCCACCGCGTCGTTTTCATTCAAGCCTTCCACCTGGGTTCGCGTGGTATTCGATATGCCGAGCGTGATCTTCTTCCAGGCCAGCGTATTTCCGGCGAGCGTGAACACCCCGGCCTGTCCCAGTTCGCGCCGCACCGCTTCCTTGGGGATCGTCAATGCATTAGGGGCTTCTTCCGCGGTGATATCCACATTCACATTGGTCCCCGGCAGAAGGTCGCGATCGGGATTATCGATCACGCAGTAGACTTCGCCCACCTGCCGCGTCCCCAACGCCACAATTTGGGTGGGAGTTTTATCCACGACGCCCTTCCATTGCCGCCCCGGCATCGCATCCCAAGTGATCGTCACCGGCTTGCCGCGCGCCACGCGTCCCAAATCCGGCTCGTCGACGAACACTTTCACTCGCACTTTAGCGAGCTGTCCGATGGACGCCACCAGATCGCCCGCGTTCAAGTATGCGCCCGGCTTCAGGTCGAACTGGTAGACTGTCCCGGCCAGCGGCGCGCGCACTACACTCTTGCGCACCCGGTCTTCGGCGAGCGCCACTGCGGCTTGGGCATCGCGTAGGCGCGCCTCCGCGGCGGACCGGTCCTGCGGAACCACTAATGCACCGCGCCTCTGCTCCAATGAGTGTATCTGCTGCTGCGCCCGATCCACTTTGTCCTTGGCCTGCGCGACTTCATACGCTGTCGCGGCCTGCTTCGCTTGCAGCCGGACCAGGCTGTCGTATTCTTTCTGCGCCACGGCCAGTTCCAGATTCTCGCGATCTAAATCTCCCGCGATGGCGCTCAAATCCGCTGCCCGCCCGCCTTTCTCGATCACTTCTAATTCCGCTCGGGCTTGTGTGACGCGCGCCTGGGCCGAGGCCAGAGCCGCTCGCGCTTCGCCCGAATCCAGTTCGATCAGCGCCGCCCCTTGCGCTACAAGCGCGCCTCGCTGCACCAATATTTTCTCCGCGAGACCAGCCCGCTCCGTCCGCGCCTCCGCCCATTCGATGGGCTCGACCTTTCCGTTGGTCGGCACCGTACTGGTGATGGACTCGCGCACTACGCGTGCAAACGCCATCTCGGGCGGCTGATTGCGGAGCGTGACTGTGTACCAAACGCCGCTGGCGGCGATCGCCAATAGCACTATCAACAGGAGATGGCGCAGCTTCACTGCGGCCTCGCGCTGTAGTCAAACAGGAGCTGCCACTCGGCCCGCTGGATATGCTTTGCGGCTTGTTCTTGCGTTGTACCCGGTTGCAGCCGCGCCCGCTCACAGAAATGCACGAAGGCGAAGGGATCCCAGCGCCCGATGCGAAATTCGGCGTCCGGATATAGTTTCAGGATCTCCTTCGCTGCGGCTTCCACCTTCGGGAAAATCGGGTGCTGCCCTACGCGCCGAAACCAGTACGCCGCGTTCCCCGCATCCGGCTCCTGGCGATGCAGGACGGCGTGCCAGTATTCGCCCTCGCTCGTTCTTGGATCGTCAATCAAATTGTGAGCCTCTTCGAAACACGAAAAATACAGCCACAAACCCGCCATGGGCGCTTCCGGCTCGCGGACTCCGGGAAATAAATCCGCCGGCTTAAGCGCCGTCAATGCCCGCCGCGCCTCTTGTGACGAACAGAGCCCGCACACCAGCGGCGCGCAGCGCTGTCCGTTCCCATCTAGAGCGAGAATTCGCGCGACCTCAGGTCCGTATGCCGTGGGATCGAAATCCATGCGGTCGTGTGTGCATCCACTATTGTAAAGGTTGGCGTCGAAAACGGCACTCGTTCTTTCGGGCGGAGGGATGTTTGGCGCCTGGCAGGCAGGAGCGTGGCGTTCGCTCGCCTCCCGCCTCAAACCCGATTTGGTGGTGGGAGCCTCGGTAGGCTCGCTCAACGGCTACGCCATCGCGGCAGGGTGGAGCGCGGCCGATCTGTGCCATTGGTGGCTGCGGCCGGGTGTTCTCAGCTTCCAGAACCTGCCGAGAATCGTTCATGGACTCCTTGACGCGCGGCCCCTGGAAATCGAGTACGCCGTGGTGCTGGTAGACTTGCTCCGCATGAAGCCGCGGACGGTCCTCGGACCCGCCATCCGCCCCGATCACCTCCTCGCATCCTGCGCCGTGCCCGTGGCGACTCTGCCGCGGCGCATCGATGGCCGCTGGTATGTCGACGGCGGTCTCTTGAATCCCCTGCCGGTGTGGGTGGCCGTCGAACTTGGAGCCACCCGCATCGTGGCGCTGAATGCGCTGCCGGATATACCGTCTGTGTTGCTCCGGCCGTTTGTGAAAGGATTCCGAGCCGTCTTCGGCCACCATCCTCCCTTGCCACTCGGAGTCGAACTGCATACTCTGATGCCGCGCCGTCCGCTCGGCTCGCTGCATGACGCTTTGCATTGGAAGCAGGAGAACATCGCTCGATGGATCGAGCAGGGCGCCGCCGATGCTCAGGATTTTGATTAATGCGGCGCTGTATACTGCCTTCATGACCAAAAGGCGCAAACCCTCAATGCGGCTGCGTTCCCTCCTAGGGACGCCCCTTGTGGCCGCGATTATGGCGCTGGCATTCGGCGCGGCAACGCAAGCCCAGGAGCAAAAGCCGCCCGACCCTTCCGACATTGCCGAGGGCCTGAGACTCTTTGAGCAAAAAGGCAACTGCCAGGCGTGTCACGGCTGGTCGGGTGACGGCCACAAGTCCGACAGCCAGATGCCCGACGCTCCCAACTTGCGCGAGACCAAGCTCAACCGCGCCGGAATCGTCATCACGATCAAGTGCGGGCGGCTCAATACACAGATGCCGGCCTTCGACAAGTTTGCCTATAGCGACGGGCGATGCTACGGCAAGAAGCAGGCCGACCTGAAAGCGTATCCGACCCGCATGCCCGATCCTCCGGCCACGCTACAGCAGCGCGAGATCGACCTGATTGCCGACTTTATGATGACGAAGGTGGTCGGCAAAGGCCCCATGGATCGCGCCAAGTGCGTTGAATTCTGGGGCACCGAAACCGACGTCTGTAAAGAGCTCCCGAAATAACAGTCAGCGAAAATTAATTCAGCGCAAAGACGAACAGGTAGCTGGAATCCTGGAAGTTGTCGTATTTCACGGGATGCAGATGCCGGCCGCTGGTTTGGACCGCCAGATACTGTTTGGTTCCGATCGAGTAAGTCACCGGCGCACCCTTTAGCGCGGTCCCTACGTTAAAGCGCCACAATTCCTCCAGCGTTTCGTCGTTATACGCCACAACCCAGCCGTCCTGCAATGCCGTGAAGAGCAAACCTCCCGCCGTATCCGTGGCCCCCGATCGAATCTCGATGTCCGTCAGCGCCTTCGCGAGGACCTTATGGTTAATGGTGTCGAACGCCGTCACCGAGCCGTAATAGAGGTCGCTGTTAATGGTGTGCTTCCCGCTGCCCTTTCGGTCGATGCCGCCGTTCTCGGACAGGAACTTCGTGGTTACGCCGTTTTCTGAAAAGCAGCCTTCGACGCCCACGCCGTAGGCGATGTGTTTGACCGGATTGTAGGCGGCCGGCTGATGGGCGACGCCGCCGTGCCAGGTTGGGCAGGCCTTCTTCGCAGGGTCGCCGCGGAGCGCGCGCGCCACCGGATTGTAGATCTGCACGTCTTCTTTCGGATTGTATTCCACCGGTTTTCCGGTTTCCGGATCGAGCCCCTTGGTCCAGTTCAGATCGTTGACGTACTGGGCGCCCTTGATGAAGTGTCCATTCGTGCGGTCCAGAGAGTAGAAGAAGCCGTTTCGACCGAAATGGCTGACGACCTTGCGCATCCTGCCGCCGATCATCGTGTCATAGAGCATGTGGACGCCCACCTCGTCGTAGTCCCACGAATCGTTGGGCGTGTATTGGTAGTACCACGCCAGTTTGCCGGTATCGATATTGATGGCAACCGCTGAATCGGTATAAAGATTGTCGCCCGGACGCGCCTGCGGATCGTATTGCGGAACCGGGTTACCCGTGCCCCAAATGGTGAGCTTGGTCTCGGGATCGTAGGAGCCGGTCTGCCAGATGCCTCCGCCACCGGTTTTCCACGCGTTATTCTTGTCCTTCCATGTCTCGCTCCCCGGATCGCCGGGCTTGGGAATCACGTACCAGCGCCATAGCTCCTTGCCGGTTCGCGCGTCAAGCGCCGCAACCCAGCCGCGTGTTCCTGCGTCACCGGCGCCATTTGCGATGAGAACCTTGCCGTCCGCGGTGAGGGGCGCGGTATCGAAAAACTCGCGATTGCCGAATTCGTTGGTGGTGGCCATCATCTTGTCCCACACAATTTCGCCGGTATCGCGCTTGACTGCGATGACCCGTCCGTCGGGAAGGTTCGCGATCACCAGGTCTTCCCACAACGCGACGCCGCGCGTGCGCGATGTGTTGCCTTGGTGCTTCACGCCAGGGTCGGTGACCCAGACGAACTGGCCCCGGTTCGGATCCCGCGCGTCGATTTTATAAATCGTGCCCCAGCCGTCGGAGGTGTACATGAAACCGTTGTCGATCAGCGGATTCAGCTCGTTTTCCGGACCGTTCTGCCCGATGTCCTGCATGCCGCCGAGCGCCAGCGCCCAAACCATCCGCAGATTCTTGACGTTCTCCCGGTTGATCTGAGAAAGCTTGGAGTAACGGGTTGACCCGTAATCGCCATTCATCATCAGCCAGTTTTGCGGCTCTTTGTCGGCGTTGAGCAACCGCTCCTTGCTCACGGTCATTTGGTACTGGGCGAACGCCGCAACTACGAATACGGCTGCCAACCCGCAGGCCAGAGCCGCGATTCTCAAAGGTTTCCGCACACTAGGTTGCACGTTGATCTCCTCCCTGAAGAGCATAGAGAGTCAAACGCCTCCGGTCAAGTGGGGAGCCGAGCCGCGAAGAGCAGCAGATCGGGGGCCCGGGTTTTCGTAGACTGAAAGCGGATGGTGCGGACCATGTTCATCGCACGCGTGCGGCGCGGGCTTCCGGTGCTGATTTTCGCCGCCGTCCTCCCGGCCCAGCAGAATCCGGACATCCGCGTGGATGTAGATCTGGTCACGGTTGCCTGTGCGGTAACCACGCGCGGCGGCGCGCCGGTTAGAGATCTAAAGGCGCAAGATTTCAGGCTACTGGATGATGGCCAGCCGCGCGCAATCCAAAATTTCTGGCTGGAATCTGATCTGCCGCTCACCGTCGCGCTGGTAGCGGACGTTAGCGGAAGCCAGGCCGGGTACATTCGAAGTCATCGCGAGGCGATGGCCCAATTTCTAAGGCAAGTCATTGGGCCTCGGGATCGCGCCATGGTCGTCCAAGTGGCCCAAAAGACCTGGCTGCTATCGGCTCTGACCAGTTCGAGCGGTGATCTGAGCGCAGCAGTTGAGCGAATCGGCACACCTGCGGGAAAACAGTCGCCCCTTCTGGGTCCAGCGTGCAGAAACCACAGCTTTCCTCACTCTTGCGGCGGAACAGCTCTATGGCACGCGCTTTACTATACGGCCAAGGAATTAAGGCCCGTCACGGGGCGAAAAGCGATCGTTGTGCTCTCCGATGGTGTCGACACCGGCAGCGATATTCAGATGAGTGACCTCATAGAAATGACCCAATCGGCCGGAGTTGTGGTTTATTCCATAAAGTATGCAAGCCCTGCACGTTTTTTTTCCCTTGGCGGAGCCATCGCCCAAGCGGTCAGCCACGGCCTCGGTCGTCTTTCTCGTGAGACCGGCGGCCTGACGTTTCCGAACCCCGGCCATCGGGCCCCGGAGGTATTTTCAAAGATCGAATCCGACCTCCGTAATATGTATGTTCTCGGTTTTATCCCCCCCGCCGAAGCGCTGGACGGCAAGTTCCATGCGCTCAAAGTGACAATGGACCGTCAGGATCTGGTGGTGCGCTCGCGCGCGGGGTATTGGGCCCGCAATCGGGATAAATCCGGCGTAACCGATTTGCCTTGAGCCGCGTCTCCCCCGTCTATAGGAGATCCTTGGACATGAATGAGATTTTGCGTTCAGGACTGGTTCTGGCGCTTTTGGCAGGCGGCGCATTCGCAGCCCAGGATGTCGTAAGCGCGGTCGAAGGAACAGTACATGCAGTCGATAGGGCGGCAAAGACAGTGGCCGTCAAGACCGCCGATGGCACGGTTTTGACCGTTCATTTCATCGGACGAACCATCGAACATGGCGCTGACGCGACCGCTCATGGAGCCAAAGACGCATTTCTTTCGATGAAAGAAGGCGATGAGGTCGTTGTGCACTACACGGAGAAGGGCGCGATAAAGACGGCTCAGGAAGTCGACCACATCGGCAAGGAGGGTTTGAAGACCAGCGAAGGCGCGGTGAAGAGTGTCGATCGTGGTGCGAAAACTGTTACGCTTAAAACCGCCGATGGCGCCGAGGACACCTATCATCTTACTGCCGACGCCACGCGCGAGACGGCGAAGGGCTTGGATAAAGCCGGCAAAGTGACAGTATATTATTCGGAAGAGGGCGGCAGAAAGGTCGCGCACTTCTTCAAGGACTCAGTTCAATAAACCGGGCGTCGTCCGCGGATGTTGATTGAGGCATAATGAACCACTAAATTCGCGTGTGACTTCGGGACAGGATGGAAAAAAAATGATGAAACAACAGATTCTGATCGCTGTCGGCATGGCGGGGATTCTTTCGATCGCCGCATGCCATAAAAAAGCTCCAGTGGCCTCCGCCCCGCCTGCGCCGGTTCCGGTGGCGGCTGCTGTGCCGCCCGCTCCCCGGGCTGAACCCCGAGCGGCCACGCCGGTCGCGCCGAG
>CAWCER010000022.1:0-126769 GCA_963794595.1 Bryobacterales bacterium
GATTGGCGCCGTAGCCGTAGTTGCGGTTGTGAACAACAACTCCAGGCCCAGCTCGCGCGCGATGGCCGCGGTTTCATCGGAACTGCCATCGTCGACGACAATCACCAGATCCACGCTGTCGTGCGGCAATTCCGCATACGTCATGCGCAGTGTTTCCGCGGCGTTGTACGCCGGCATCACGACGACTACTTTGGGCTTGGTGAGAGACATAGTTTGGTCAAGGACAGGTACTTAGTACCCTCCACCCTTAATAACGACCGTTTTGGACGGTTTCTTTAGGACGGCGGCCTGCTGAATCCAGAATGCGGCGAAGCCCCTCGGCGAAGATCGCCGGGAGGAGTGAGCAGGCTCAGCACCAGAAAGGCTTCCGATTCAAAATCGTAGAAGAAGCCGGGTTGAACCAGGACGTCGCTCGCGGCCAAAAGACGGAGCGCCCATTCCTCTTCGGTGCGGATGCGGGGCACTTCGAGGATGGCGTACCAGCCGCCCTCGGCGTGGAGACAGCGGCAGGGAGAGTCAGCGCCGGAGGCGCGTTCCCTGAGATGTTCCAGGTTCGTCCGCGGTCCGCCGGCGGATCTGCTCCTGGACGGCTGCGGACGCCGCCAGGATGCGGGGCAGCGCCCATTGAACCGGCGTGGCGACGGATAAGAAAGTGTCGGCGATCCACTCCAAACCTTCGAGTGCGGCAGCGTGATCCGGTCCGCCGGCGACGATCCAGCCCAATTTCATTTGCGGGAGGCCGGCGATCTTCGAGAGCCCGCTCATCGAAAACGTGAGCGCATCGCTCGATCCGGCGAGCGTCGCGAGACGCGCCGGGATCCGGCGCAAACGCAAAATCGGAGAAGACTTCGTCGGAAAGGATCGGGAGGCCGAAGGTTTGCAGCCGCTCCCATTCCGTGCGCTTGAGGTACGAACCAGTGGGATTGTTGGGATTCACCACCACGATGGCGCGGGTGCGCGGCGTGATGGCGCTCGCGAGGGCGTCGAAATCGATATGCCACACGCCGTCGTAACGCAGCGGATACTGGATCACGCGCACCGATTCCATCGCCGCCAGGTAATCGAACAAAGGATAAGACGGGCGCGGAACCAGGATCTCGTCGCCGGGATCGGCCAGCAGCTTGAAGAGATACGAATAGGCTTCGCTGGTGCTGGCGGTGAGCAGAATACGCGAGGCGGGCACATCCACGCCGCGCTGTGCATAATATTCCGCAACGGCTTCGCGCGCCGCCAACAGACCACGCGGGTCCGGATCGTAGCGAAGTGCCCGTGGATCGGCGAGAGCCGCAAGCAGTTCGTCACCCGGGTAATCGAGACCGGCGCGAGTGGGGTTGGATTCGGTGAGGTCCAGGATCGCAGCGCCGCTGCGGCGCTTCTCCGCCAGAAGAATGCTCAGCGGATTGGGCTGCGAATCCCACTGCAGGCGGGAAGAGAACACGCGCATCATGCTAGCAGATTATGATGAAAGTCTATGGCCACACAAAGCTCTGCACCTATCGGAAATGAACCGAATCCCCTTCTGATCTTCGAAGCGCTGAACGGGTTTTCGCGCGCGACAGCGCTCAAGGCCGCGATTGAGCTGGAAATTTTCACGCTGATCGGCGCGGGCGTGGTGACTTCCGCGGAACTCGCCAAGCGCGCTCAGACCAGCCTAAAAGGCATGCGCATTCTTTGCGATTTCATGACCATTCAAGGCTTTCTGACCAAGCAGGACGCGACTTATGGTCTGACTCGCGATTCAGCGGTATTTCTCGACAAGAAATCGCCGGCGTATCTGGGTTCCACTGCCTTCTTCCTGGTGCATCCGACTCACGTCGCGAACTTCTTGGATCTCACGGCGGCGGTTCGCAAGGGCGGCACGGCGAACGAGCAGGGGAACATGGGTCCGGAGGATCCGGTGTGGGTGGAGTTCGCGAAATCCATGGCGCCGATGTCGGCGATGGGCGCGGCCGGCTTGGCGCAGATTGTCAATACGCCAGGCCAAACGCATGAAGGTGCTGGATATCGCCGCGGGGCCGGGCGCCTACGGGATCGCGATCGCCAAGCTGAATCCCAAAGCCGAGATCTACGGCCTGGATTGGAAGAACGTGCTGGCGCTTTCGATCGAGCACGCGCGGCAGGCGGGCGTGGGCGATCGTTATCACGGCATACGCAGGCAGCGCTTTCGACGTGGACCTGGGGAGCGGCTACGACCTGGTTCTGCTGCCGAATTTCCTGCACCACTTCGATCATGCGACCAACGTGAAGCTGCTGAAGCGGGTCCGCGCCGCGCTGAAGCCGGGCGGGCGCGTGGCGACCGTCGAGTTCGTGCCTAACGATGACCGCATCTCCCCGCCGACGGCCGCCGCGTTCAGCATGATGATGCTGGGCTCGACCGAAAGCGGCGACGCCTATACCTTCAAGGAGCTCGACGCCATGTTCCGCGACGCCGGGTTTGGCGAGAGCACCGCCCAGGAGTTGGGGCCGGAGACGCTGGTCCTGACGAAGTACTGAGTTGCTTTTATGGCTGGCGCTAAGCCGCAAGGCAATCTCTCTATTCCGCCGACGCCGGATGCCATCACTCCGGAATGGCTGACTGCGGCATTGCGAAGCTCGGGCGCGGTTGAAAATGCCACAGTCATATCCATCGGCGTGAAGCCGGTAGCGGCCGGCAGTGGGTTTGTGGGGCAGGCCGCCCGTCTTCACATTGAATACGACCGCAAAGAGCAGGCCGCTCCGGCCACGGTATTCGCGAAACTTTCGTCGGCGGATCCAGCGGTGCGGGAAAAGCTGCGGGCGGTCGGCCTTTACGAAGCCGAAGCCGGGTTCTATAGGGACATGGCTGCGACGACCTCGCTGCCCGTGCGCGTGCCACGCCCTTACCTCAGCCTCTATGACGTTGCCGCCGCCGCAAGCATCCTGCTGATCGAGGATCTGGGCGACGCGCGATTCGGCGACAATCTCACGGGTCTCTCACCGTCGGACGCCTGTATCGCAGTGCGGCAGCTCGCTCGTCTGCACGCACACTTTTGGGAGGCTCCCGCACTCCAGACTGTTAGCTGGCTGCGCTCCCTCGCCGACGATGCCGGCGCCAGAATTGCACTGTATCGCGCCATGCTGCCGCGATTCCAACAGAACTGTTCGGAATTTTCAGCACCCAGCCTGCTTGAAGCCGCGAGAACCTATGCGCGGGTACTGCCGGCGTGCATCGATCAACACTCCACCGGCCCCCAGACACTGATTCACGGAGATTTCCGGGCCGACAATTTTGCGTTTACCGCAGACTCCGAAAACGAAGGCTTCATCCTTTTCGATTGGCAGGTCGTGCGGCGCGCCCGTGGCGCACGGGATCTGGCCTACTTCCTGGCCTCCTCTCTGAGTACCGAACGGCGCCGCGAAACAGGCAGTTCGCTCGTCGAGTTGTATCACGAGACGCTCGTGGCTCACGGCGTAAAAGACTATTCATCCCACGATCTCGCGCGGGATTTACGGCGTGGTCTCGGCGCGCCGCTGTCCACTACCGTGGTCGCTTTGGGGCTGCTCGACTTCTCCAGCGAACGCGGGGCCGGCTTAGCCCGGCGGGTCAGCGAACGGCTTGGAACCATGCTCGAAGATCATCACTTCGCGGAACATCTCGCGGAACTCGCTTAGCCGGGCGGCCCATCCAGGCCATAGCGCGCTACTTCTTCTCGATCGCCGTCAAGCTGACGTCGGTGCCATCGCTCGACGAGCTCGCAGTAATCATCAGTGAGCGGGTCTTGCCGCTGTCCTCCGCCATCACCATGCCGCCCTGTGGAGTGTCGGTGGCCATGTTGATGCTGAAGCCGCCGGATTTAAGCTGGTCTTGATAGTAAGACATCACTTTGGCCGCCGCGTCTTGGGTCTTGAACGCGAAGGTGCTCTGGCTGCCTTCCTTGGTCTGCGAGGAGAAAGTTCCGGTTGGCGAGGAGCCGGGATACACCGGCATCCATCCGGGCATCTGGCTGCTCGCCGATGCGCCGAACTTCATGTTGCCGTCGGCGGACTGCACTTCGACCGAACCCTTATCGCCGTCGGTGTTCACTCTGACCGTAGCCTCTTTGCCGTTTTCATCGATGACCACCATGGTTTTCTTTTCGGGATCGAACTTGAGCGTGGTGGTCTTGCCGGTTTTCTTGTCGCGCACCATGATAGTGCCGCTGCCGTCGTCGGTCGAAATGGTGTCGACATCGGGGTTCATCGTCGCGGCCATTTTCGCCACGGCGTAGGCGGGATTCTTCGAGAGCAGACCCGAATCCAAGCCCGCTTGCTTGGCCTTGTGCATGATGAAATAGCCCGGCCAGTCCGCACATAGCGGTAACCCCAACCATCAGCGCCACGATGCCGCCCAAGATCCAGATCAGGATATTGGATTTCTTGCCGGGCGGCAGCGGAGGCTGGCTGGATGCGAACGGGTCCTGGGGCGGGGGGTTAGACGGCGGAAAGGGCGGTGGAACGGAACTGGACATTGCGGCGTATCCTTTCGTAGGTGAATCATACAACAATGGAAGGGCTGCCTACTGAGCCCAACACATCCACCATCCGTCCTCCGGGGCCGAAGAACGCAAGGCCGTGGCTGGGAGTGCTGCCGCTCTTCCGCAAGGACCCCGCAAATTACCTGCTCAAAATCGCGCGCGAGTACGGCGACCTGGCCTACATGCGGCTGGGGCCGCGGCATGCCTTTGTCGTGAGCCAGCCCGATGCGATTCGCGACATCTTAATTACGCATCAGGGCAACTTCACCAAGAGCCGCATGCTGGAGCGCGCCAAGGTGCTGTTGGGCGACGGCCTGCTGACCAGTGAAGCCGAGTTCCACACCCGCCAGCGCCGTCTGGTGCAACCGGCATTTCATCGCGATCGTCTGCTGCGGTACTCCGCCGACATGGTGGCTTGCGCCGAATATGCGCGCGACACCTGGAAGCCCGGGGTCGAGCTCGACATGCATAAGGAGATGACGAGGCTGACGCTGGCGATCGTCGGGCGCACGCTGTTCAGCGCCGACGTCTCGTCCGACGCCGACGAGATCGGCCGCGCGATGACGCAGATCTTCGAGCTGTTCGACACCCTGCTGCTGCCTTTTTCCGATTGGATCCAGAAGCTGCCCATCCCTCCGGTACGGCGCTTCGAAAAAGCACGTGATCGCCTGGACAAAATCGTTTATGGGCTGATCGCCGAGCGCCGGCGCAGCGGGAAAGACGCGGGCGATCTGCTCTCGATGCTCCTGTTGGCCCAGGACGAAAGCGATAACGCACACATGACCGACAAGCAGGTGCGCGACGAAGCGCTGACGCTGCTGATCGCCGGCCACGAGACGACCGCGAATGCACTGACCTGGACGTGGTGTCTGCTCTCGCAAAACCCTGCGGTGGAAGCGTGCATGCACGCCGAGATCGACAGTGCGCTCGGCGGTAAGTTGCCTGGCTTTGACGATGTAACCAACCTGCCTTATACCAGCGGCGTGTTCGCAGAATCCCTGCGGCTGTATCCGCCGGCCTGGGCTATCGGGCGGCGCGCGCGGCAGGATTATTCCATCAGCGGCTACGCGATCCCCGCAAAGTCGATTCTGCTCATGAGCCCGTGGGTGGTGCATCGCGATCCCCGCTGGTGGCCCGAGCCCGAGCGATTCAACCCGGATCGCTGGCATACCGACGAAGTGGCCAAGCGGCCGAAGTTCGCCTACTTTCCCTTCGGCGGCGGCGCGCGCGTGTGCATCGGCGAGAGATTCGCCTGGGCGGAAGGTGTGCTCGTGTTAGCCGCCATCGCTCAGCGCTGGAAGATGCGCTTGGTCCCCGGACATCCGGTCGAAACGCGGGCGGTGATCACGCTGCGGCCCAAACATGGAATGAAGATGACGCTGGAGCGTAGAATGAGAGCATGAAAGTCTTGTTGTGTGCGCTGGCGCTGGGGTTAGGGATGCAGGTTCAAGGCGCTGATGACCGTCCGCGGCTGCGCCCGCTCACTGACCAATCGGCGAATGCCAAAACCGGACCTGCCATGGGCGCCCACATCCCCGCTTTCGAAGCCGTCGATATGAACGGCAAGCGGCAAACCTTCGACACCCTGAAAGGGCCGGATGGCCTGCTGCTCATGTTCGTACGTTCGGCCGACTGGTGCCCTTACTGCAAAACGCAGCTCGCGGATTTGAACCATCAAGTGGAGGGATTCCGTAAGCGGGGCGTAAACGTTGCCTCGCTGACCTATGACAGCACCGATATCCTCAAGACCTTCGCCGCCCGCATCGGAATTACGTTCACCATGCTCTCCGATCCCGATTCCAAGGTGATCCGCGCGTTCGACATTCTGAATACCAATGCGGAGAAGGGAACCTCGCGCTACGGCATTCCGTTCCCCGGAACTTACGTCATCGACCAGCACGGCATTGTCACCGCTAAGTATTTCGACGACGATTACCGCGAGCGGTCCTCTGCCGCCAGCATTCTGACGCGCGAATTCGGCGTGGATGGCTCCGGAAACAGCATCACCAAGAATGTGGTGGAGAACACGCAGCTCAAGCTAACGTATTATGCGAGCGATGCGACGCTCGCGCCCGGTCATCGCACCGCGCTGGTGCTCGAGATCGATCCCAAGCCAAAGATGCACGTGTATGCTCCCGGAGTAGAACACTACAGTCCCATCGACTGGCAGATGCCGCAGTCTAAAGCATGGATCGCGTTCCCCGCCGCCTACCCGGCTTCGCGCCAACTGAATCTGCCGGCGATTAAAGAAACCGTGCCGGTGTACAACAGTCACATCCGCATTGTGCGCGATCTGGCGATTGGCCTCGACCCCGAGCTCGCACCAGTCTTGAGTGCTGACCGCACGCTGACGGTCGAAGGCTCATTCCGCTATCAGGCTTGCGACGACAAGCAATGTTTCCTGCCCAAGACCATTCCGCTCAAGTGGACGTTCCAGATAGGGCGGCTCGATACACAGCGCGTGCCGGAGGCACTCCAGCGGAAAGCGCCGCCGCAATAAGGCAAGCCGCGCCGCGCGCGCATCTGATCCAGTGAGCTGGCTTATACTTGGCGAATCAACTCGACGTCAATCGTCAGGTCGACGTCTTCGCCCACCAGAAATCCGCCGGCTTCCAGAGCCATATTGAAACTCATCCCAAAATCCTTGCGGTGAATGCGGGTCTTAGCACTGGCGCCGCGGCGCATGTTTCCCCAGGGATCTTTGGTTTCCTCCGTCAGTTCCTCAACCTTCAGATCCACTTCCTTGGTGACGCCGTGGATGGTGAGACTGCCCGCTACTGTGAAGTTGTCGCCGCCGGCGGCGGTCACTTTCTTGGATTTGAAAGTGATGGTGGGAAACTTCTCCACGTCGAAAAAGTCGGTGCTTTTGAGGTGCGCGTCACGCTGCTCGTCGCGCGTGCTGATGCTGGCAACCTCGATAGTGGCGTCGACGGTCGAGGCAGACGGGTTCGCGGGGTCGAAGTTGACGGTTCCGATGATCTTGTCAAATTCGCCCTTCACGTTGGCGATCATCATGTGACGAACTTTGAACTGCGCGGAGGCGTGCGCCGGGTCGATCTGGTAGGTGCTCATCTTTATTTTCCCTTCTCTAAGCTGATGCGGCAGCGTGCCCGAAGGATGCTAATGAACTGCCGCCTCCGGACTAGGAGCCTGGTGATGGGTCCGCAACGGGACGTTCATTAAAAGCAGATTCAGCACTGCCGCTCCGGCCATGACGCAAGCGCTCGACACGAAAATTAGATGCAGGCCGTGCACCAACGATTCACGCACGTTCTGCATTAGCGCCAACCCATTGGGATAGTGGCTGAAGAAAGCTTCCATCTGCGGCCGTATTTGGAGCAGCAACAAGGGATTGTTGAAGAACGTCAAACTCTCTATCTGGACGTATCTGAGCGCGATCCCGTGCAACGCAAACTCCAGTTCACCTTACCCCTGGGTGCGCAACGTCTGTTAGGCAGCGTGCACCGGCAAACCGAGGGCGCCCGCAGGGTGGTTGGCGCATGGCGCCCTTAGAAAAATCCCTTGTAGAACAAATTCGCGCCGAGCAGCGCCATCGCTCCGGAGAGTCCCATCCGCAACTGCTTTGAAGGAACTTTACCGGCCAGGAACGCGCCTAGGATCGCGCCCGGCACTCCGCCGGCGAGCAATTGCACCAGCACCGGTCCACTCAGCGTGCCGATCGCGGCGTTAACGCCGCCGCCGATCAGCGAGAGCACTAGTCCAAAAACCAGATCGGTGCCGACTACCGCGGCGGCGCTCAGCTTGGTCATGCTCAGCAGCGAAAGCGCCCCCAATGCGCCTGCGCCCGCGGATGAAAATCCGACTTCAGTTCCGATAGGCAGCGCAACCAGGGTGAGCCATTTAGTGTGGTCACGCCGATTTTCTGTCGTCGGCCGGAACAGGTTGAAGATCGCCACGATGACAATGGTGATGCCGATGACGCCAGTGATCATCTTGCCATCCACCCCGCGCAACACGAACACGCCGATCAAGACGCCGGGCACGCCGCCCGCGAGCATGATTCCCAGCGTTCGCCAGTCGACTTGCCGCCGCGCCATGTAAACCGGCGACGTGATGATTTTCACCACCGCGCCGAAAATCAGCGAAGTACCCACGGCGATGCGCGCGGGCAAACCCACTGCGAGGATCAGCAGAGGGGTGGTTAGCGTCCCGGCGCCTACACCGGTAAGCCCGATAGCGACCGCAATGACAAAACCCAGCAGGTAGACCATGCGACGGGGATGGCCGCTACTCGGCCTGAATGTGAATTCCGCACTCCAGCTTTTGTTTGCCCTGCCAGCGCCCGGAACGCGGATTGTTGGGATCGAAAGGCAGCACCGTGCACGGCTGGCAGCCGATGCTGGTATAGCCCTGATCGTAAAGCGAAAGCGCGGGGATGTCGTACCGGCTCAGGTACTGCCAGACATCTTTATTCGTCCACGCGGCCAGGGGACTTACCTTCTCCAGCGTCTTTCCCTACGGGCAGCTTGAACGGTTCCACCTCTTGCAGATTCGCGCGCGTGGGCGATTGTTCGCGCCGCAGAGCCGTGAACCAGGTGTCGTAATTCGCGAGCCCGGCGAAGAGCGGCTCCACTTTGCGCAGCCCGCAGCACTTGCTCGGCTCGGTCTGGTTGAGGATGCCGAAGAGCGATTCCTGCTCCTGCACGCTCTGCTTGGCTTCGAGATTCACCAGGTTCAGATTCCAATCACGGGTCATCTGATCGCGGTACGCGAGCGTCTCGGGGAAATGGTAGCCAGTCTCGAGGAACAAAACCGGAATCTCGGGGCGCTGCGCTTTGAGCAGGTGCACCAGCACCACGCACTCGGCCTGAAAACTGGAAGTGATGCAAGCCGCGCCGTTCTTTGCGAGTTCAGCCGTGATCAGTTGGCGGGCGTCTTGAATCTTCTGGTCGAGTTCACTCATGACGAAAGAATCCTTGCAGCGCCTTGCGCAGCAGCGCTATGGCGGCTTCTTCTTCCGCCGGTAAGTTTAGATGCGCTCCCGGAGGAACGGATGCACGGACCAATCGCGCCAGGCGTTCCGCCGCGCTTTCGGTGCCCGCTTCGGTCGCCGAAATGATCATGCCCGCCGCCGCCGTAGCGTTGGTCTGCCGGTCGATGAGGATGAACGCTCCGGCTCCGCGATTTTCGCGATAGGGATCGAAGAAAATCGGCCGCGCCGTCGCCAAATGCACTACGCCGACTTCGTTCATCGAGAGGCTGCGCACGGATTCGGCGTGCAGCGTGTTCACGTTCACGCGGTACTCGACCGACTCGACCCGCGCCGGAACCATCTGCGCCGTGTGTTTGATCAGGTAGCGCCCGGCGGGGTCCAGCGGCTTCGAGTCAAACCACACCATCGTCGCTTCGATCGCCCGCGCGGCCACCGGCTGCGGACCGCTGCTGATCATGTCGCCGCGGCTGATGTCGATCTCGTCAGCGAGCGTCAACGTCACTGACATGGGAGCGTGCGCCACTTCCAGATCGCCCTCCCAGGCCACAATGCGCTCGACCCGCGTGCGTCGTCCTGATGGCTGAGTCAAAACCTCATCGCCGGCACGCACCACGCCCGAAGCAATCTGCCCGGCGTAGCCGCGGAACGTCGCATCGGGACGCACGACGCGCTGGACCGCCATGCGGAAAGGCGCATACACCGTGATCGGCGAGGTGTCGACAGATTCCAGATGATCGAGCAGGCTGTGGCCATCGAACCACGGCATGTTCTTGCTTTTGTCGACCACGTTGTCGCCCTTGAGTGCGCTGAGCGGCAGAAAGTAGGCGCCGTTCACGCCCAGCCGCGTCAGGAAAGGAGCGAACTCCGCGCGAATGCGATAGAAGACTTGCTGATCGTAATCGACAAGATCCATCTTGTTGACCGCGATTACGAAATGCGGGATCCCCAGCAGCGACGCAATGTAGGCGTGCCGCATGGATTGCGTGGTGATTCCGCGCTTGGCGTCCAGCAGAATGATAGCGAGTTGCGCCGTTGACGCGCCGGTGGCCATATTGCGCGTGTACTGCTCATGACCCGGCGTGTCGGCCAGAATGAATTTGCGTTTTGGCGTCGCGAAATAGCGGTAGGCTACGTCGATGGTGATGCCCTGCTCGCGCTCGGCGCGCAAGCCGTCGGTCAACAGCGAAAAATCGATTTCGCCGCCGCGGATGGCCTGCTTCAGTTGGTCTTCGTAGGCTCCGCGCGCGTCGTGCAACAGGCGCCCGATCAGCGTGGATTTCCCGTCGTCGACGCTTCCGGCAGTCGTGAAGCGCAGCAGGTCTTTCGACTGCTCCTGGCGCAGAAACTCCTCGACATCGAACTTATCGGTGTCGATCTTCTGGGTGTTGTCGTATATCCGGGCAGGGATCACCGGCAGCGTCGCCATCGTCAGAAGTACCCTTCGCGTTTCTTCAGTTCCATCGAGCCTTCGCGGTCGTGATCGATGACCCGGTTCTCGCGCTCGGAATTTCTGACGGCCACCAGTTCGGCGATGATCTTGGGAATCGTGTCCGCGTCCGAACGGATCGCACCGGTGCACGGCGAACATCCCAGCGAACGCATGCGGCACTTCACCATCTGCAACTTCTCGCCCTCGCGCGGGCCCATAAAGGTCTGCTCGGGCATGATCAGCGAATTCCCGCGCACCAGCACTTCGCGTTCTTTCGCGTAGTAGAGCGGCACGATCGGAATGTTCTCCAGGTGGATGTATTGCCAGACATCCATCTCGGTCCAATTCGACAGTGGAAACACGCGGATGCTCTCGCCCGGCTCGATGCGGCTGTTATAGATGTCCCATAACTCCGGACGCTGGTTTTTCGGATCCCACTGGCCTAACGTGTCGCGGAACGAGTAGACCCGCTCCTTAGCCCGCGATTTTTCTTCGTCGCGCCTCGCGCCGCCGAACGCAGCATCGTAATTGCCGGCCCGCAAGCCATCGAGTAGGGCTGTGGTTTTCAACAATCCGCAGCAGCGCTCAGTCCCCAGACGCAGCGGATTTGCGCCGTCATCAAGCGCTTTCCGATTGGTATTGACGATCAGCTTTATGCCCAACTCAGCCGCCTGCCGATCGCGGAACTCAATCATTTCCTTGAACTTATAGCTGGTGTCGACGTGCAGCAGGGGGAACGGGATCGGCCCGGGATGGAAAGCCTTCTGGGCCAAGCGGAGCATTACGGAAGAATCCTTACCGATGGAATAAAGCATCACCGGCCGCTGGAATTCGGAAGCGACCTCGCGTAGTATATGGATGCTCTCCGCTTCAAGCACCTGCAAGTGGCTGATTTCCCACGCCATGGCAACATCCTAGCACGGCCATCATTGCATTGTCCATCTGGAAGAAGGTGTTAGCAGACATACCACTATATATAGGGCTTCCCTATTGACAGAACCGACATATTGGGGCAACATAGCGTTCTACGTGGTGATCGTCGGAGTTACCGCAAATCTTTTTTTGAAGGACCTCTCATGGGACAATTGGGTGTAGGCGTTGCTATGAAGCTGAAAGATGTACGCCGTCCGGTACCGGTCGGGGAGCGAGTTGGCGTGGATTTCCCGCGCTTTTTCACTGCCTCGACGGATACGGGCAAGACGCCCTATGACGAAGTTGCCTGGGAGTTGCGCACCGCCTCCATCGGCAACGATAAGGGCGCGGTCATCTTTGAGCAGCGCGACGTCGAGGTCCCAGCGGACTGGTCGCAGACCGCCACTAATATCGTTGTCAGCAAGTATTTCCACGGGAAGATCGGCACGCCGCAGCGCGAAACCAGCGTGCGCCAGTTGGTGGGCCGCGTGGTCAACACCATCGCCGACTGGGGCGCCGAGCAGCGCTACTTCCGCACGCCCGAGGACGCCGCCAGCTTCCGCGACGACCTCGCGCACCTGATGCTGACGCAGAAGGCGTGCTTCAACTCGCCGGTGTGGTTCAACGTGGGCGTGAAGGAAACCCGCGGCTACGGCTGGTATTACGACGAATCGACGAATCAGGTCGAAAAGATCGACCCCGCCAATCCGCGGCCGCAGTGCTCGGCGTGCTTCATCAATTCGGTGGGCGATACGCTCGAATCCATTCTGGATCTGGCCAAGACCGAGGGCATGTTATTCAAGTGGGGCTCGGGCACGGGTTCGAATCTTTCGACGCTGCGCGAAGAAGAAGGGCTGCTTTCGGGCGGCGGGCGCGCGTCGGGTCCGCTCAGCTTCATGAAGGGTTTCGACGCCTTCGCAGGCGTGATCAAGAGCGGCGGCAAGACGCGGCGCGCGGCCAAGATGGTGATCCTCAACGCCGATCATCCTGACATCGAAGGCTTCATCTGGTGCAAAGCGAAAGAAGAGAAGAAGGCCCACACGCTGATCGATGCGGGCTACGATTCATCGCTCGATGGCGATGCTTACAGCTCCATCTTTTTCCAGAACGCCAATAACAGCGTGCGCGTCACCGACGAATTCATGGAAGCCGTGATCGCAGACGGCGACTGGTGGACCAAATCGCGCCTTGCTAACCAGCCGCTGAAGCGCTACAAGGCGCGCGACCTGATGCATCAGATCGCCGAAGCCACGCACCAGTGCGGCGATCCCGGCATGCAGTACGACACCACCATCAACCGCTGGCACACTTCCAATAACACGGCGCGCATCAATGCATCGAATCCGTGCTCCGAGTACATGTTCCTGGACGATTCGGCCTGCAACCTGGCGTCGCTCAACCTGATGAAGTTCGTGAAAGCCGACGGCGTTTTCGACGTGGAAGCGTATCGCCACGCGGTCGATACAGTGATCATCGCGCAGGAAATTCTGGTCGACAACGCCGCGTATCCGACGGAGAAGATCGCGCAGAACTCGCACGATTTCCGGCCGCTGGGACTGGGCTACGCCAACCTCGGCGCGCTGCTGATGTCGATGGGCTTGGCGTATGACAGCGATCACGGCCGCGATTGGGCGGCGGCGCTCACCGCCATCATGTGCGGCCAGGCGTACCTGACCAGCGCGCGCATTGCCGAAGGTTCCACCGGCCCATGCGAAGGCTACGCGGTCAACGAGGAGCCGTTCCTCAACGTGATCCGCATGCATCTCGACGCCACGTCGCGCATCGACAGCCATCGCGTCCCCGCGGCGGTTTATGAGAACGCGCGCCAGTGCTGGGAAGAGGCGTTTGCGCTCGGCAAAGTGGCCGGCTACCGCAATGCGCAGACCACCGTGCTCGCGCCCACCGGCACCATCGGCTTCATGATGGATTGCGACACCACCGGCATCGAGCCCGATCTCGCGCTGGTGAAGTACAAGAAGCTGGTCGGCGGCGGCGTGATCAAGATCGTGAATAACACGGTGCCGGCGGCGCTCACGAAGCTCGGCTACAACACGGCGCAGATCAACGCCATCGTGGATCACATCGATTCGAGCGGCACCATCGAAGGCGCTCCCATGCTGAAGCCCGAGCACCTGTCGGTGTTCGATTGCAGCTTCCGCCCGCAGAACGGCGTGCGCTCCATCCATTACATGGGCCACGTGCGCATGATGGCGGCGGTGCAGCCGTTTATTTCCGGCGCGATTTCGAAGACCATCAACATGCCGGAAGAGTGCACTGTCGAAGAAATCATGGACGCCTACACCGAGAGCTGGAAGCTGGGGCTGAAGGCGGTGGCGATCTATCGCGACAATTCGAAGCGCGTCCAGCCGCTGAGCTCGGGCACGGCCAAGGGCGCGAAGGCGCAGCCGGATCATTGACGACGGTCCCGCGCAGGTGGAGGAGCGAGTCGTCGAGAAGGTGGTCTACCGGCCGGTGCGCCGCAAGCTGCCCGACGAGCGCAATTCCATCACGCATAAGTTCTCGATCGGCGGCCACGAGGGCTACCTCACCGTCGGCCTGTATGACGACGGCATGCCGGGCGAGCTGTTCATCCGCATGGCGAAGGAAGGCTCGACGATTTCGGGCCTGATGGACAGTTTCGCGACGGCCATCAGCCACGGGCTGCAATACGGCGTGCCGCTGAAGTTTTTCGTCGACAAGTTCAGCCACGTGCGTTTCGAGCCCAGCGGCTGGACCGGCAACCCGCAGGTGCCCTACGCGAAATCCATCATGGATTACATTTTCCGCTGGCTGGGCGCGAAGTTCCTGGGCCCCGAGTACGCCGCGGGCGAGGCCGGCGAATCGCCCAAGCTCGCCATCACCGAGCCCGAGCCGCAGCAGAAGTTGCAGTTCTTCGCAGCGTGGCGACGGATGCGCCGAGTTGCTCGGAATGCGGCGGGCTGATGACGCGCAACGGCTCTTGCTATAAGTGCGAGAACTGCGGCGGGACTAGCGGGTGTAGCTAAAGCAACCACGAGGTAAGAAGGGTGAAGACGAGTTTAACTCTAACACCAGAGGCGTTTGTTAGAAACGGGCCGGTTTTTGGAACCGGACGGCCCTTTATGTATAAGGTCCAAGGACTCCCCGACTCTTTGTCGGCTCGAATCGCCGAAATGCATGGCCGTTGGCAGATCCTGGTCCAGAGAAACCATGTAGGACGTTGGACCGGGAGTTACAAAAATCCAGAAGAGGCTCTGGTCGGTATCGCGCAAGAGCTGAATCTAAATTAGGACTTTTAGCCGGGGCCTATCAAGCGGCATTTTTCGACGCCACCGCGAGATGGAAGCCCAAGCTGTCCAGCAATGCATTGAGACTTTGTAAGCTGGGGTTGCCGCGCTTGGAAAGCATCTTATACAGGCTCTCCCGACTTAGAGTACTCTTCGCGGCAACTCGGCTGAATCCGCGCGCCTGCGCTACGTTGCGGAGAGCCATCAGGAATACGCGCGGGTCGTCGTCTTCGAGCGCGGCGTTGAGGTAGGCTTTCGCCCGCCGCTGATTTTTGAGCGACTCGATCAGATAGTCATCGTAGGGTACGCTTCTTGGCATTTTTTCTACTCCTATAGTCCATCCAGAACCCTCTTGGCGTTCGCTATATCTTTACGCTGCGCCGCCTTGCTTCCTCCGCAAAGTAGAATTACGACCGAATGGCCCTCCTGTCCGAAATACACCCGATAACCGGGCCAGTATCAATTCGAAGTTCCGAAACTCCGTTGCCCACCGATTTGCAATCACCGAGAAGGCCAAGGCGAACACGCTCCAGTCGTGCCAGAACGCGGCCTTGCGCGTCGTGGTCTTCCAGAGAATCGATCCATTCCTGAAAGGGCCGTCCGGCGTCTCATATATTTGCAACGCCCTCGGCTGCGCTGGCACCTACTTGATTGTATCCTATCGGCTACACCCTGGGAACCACCGATTACGTTCCGAAGCCGCTTGGTTATCATCGTAACCATGGCCCCTGAACCAAAGCGCTGCTTCTGGGTGTCGCTCGACAAACCTTACTACGTCGAATATCACGACACCGAGTGGGGGGTGCCGGTGCATAACGATCAGCGGCATTTCGAGATGCTGATTCTCGAAGGCGCGCAGGCGGGGCTCAGTTGGGAGACGATCCTGCGCAAACGTGAGCACTACCGGCGGGCATTCGCAGGGTTCGATCCCGCGAAGGTGGCTCGGTTCACTCCGGCGCGCATTGAAAAGCTGCTGCTCAATCCCGGCTTGGTGCGCAATCGGCTTAAAATTCACAGCGCGGTGAAAAACGCGCGCGCTTTTCTCGCGATCCAAAAGGAATTTGGAACCTTCGACGCCTACGTGTGGCGCTTCACCGGGAGCCGGACGATTGATCGCAAGCGTAACAGCCGCGCGGATGTCCCCGCAAAAACTGAGGAGAGCGACGCCCTTTCCAAAGATCTGCTGAAGCGGGGATTCAACTTCGTCGGCAGCACCATCGTGTATTCCTACATGCAGGCCGTCGGACTGGTGAACGATCACACCACGGATTGCTTCCGGCATGGGAGTTTGGCTCTCTAGGTCTATGACCGCGTGAAAGAGTTCTTATCATAGCCGAACTTCTGGCGAGCCTTTTTGCGGCTGAATCGCCAGTCGATCTTGATCTTGTCGCGGTTGATCTTCCGGTTCCAGGCGTGGGCCTCCCGTTGAAGCAGGTCCAGAGTGGGGATTCTGCGCTTTCCGAGACACTGCCGGGCGAAGAGACTGATTTCGATTTCGGCTTGGTTCAGCCAGCTCCCGTGTTTGGGAGTGTAGTGAACCGAGAGACGGTTCCAGAGATAGGCGCCTTCTACCTCACCGAAGTAGTCGGTAAGGGTCTTCCGGCAGTGGATGTTGAGATTGTCCATGACCAGGTGGATCGTTCGAGCAAACGGATAACTGGCGATGATTCGATTCCGTATGCGGGCCAACTCGGGCGCTGAGCGATCCGGGGTCGGAAAGGTAAAATGCTTGCCCGCCTTGGGTTCCACGGCGCAGAAGACGTTCGCGGTTCCGCAACGTTTGTACTCGTTATCGCGTTTGGCGACTTGGCCCGGACGCGCCGGGAGGGGTGCTCGCAGATCCGAATGGAGAGAGACAGGTTTTTCGTCCAAGCAAACCACCGGCTCGGCGGCACGATAGGGTTTCTCATAAACTGCCAGAACGTCTTCCATCTTGCGGAGGTACTCGGCGTCCAGGTCGGCGATGCACCACATTTTTTTCCCGCCACGGCTTCAGGTCGTGGCTGGTCAACAAAACCCGGATGGTCTCGCGCCCCACTCGCGGAACCAGTTTCCGCTTCACGGCTTGCTCGGCGATCAGCCGGACCGTCCACCGCGCTTGTCCCTCGGGAGGCTGACTACAAACCATCGCAATGACGCGCTGCTTTTCGGAGGCATTCAGCAACTCCTGGGAGCCACGTCCCTGCCGCTCATACAAAGCGCCCTCCAGGCCGGCCTCCTGATAGCGATGAGCGATCCGCCGAACCGCCTGGGCAGAGAGATGAACAATACCAGCCACCACGGGTGCGGTCTGGCCCGCCGTCAACTGCTCCAGGGCAATGGCCCGGAGCACCACCCGAACCTGTTGAATCCCGGCCCGAAGAATCTCGCGGACTGCTTTCTCATCTTCCCGGGACATCTGAAATTCGATGGGGCGTCTTGACATACCCCAGTATAGGCCAAAACATTCTGAATCGGAAATGCTTTATGACCTCTTTTCAGGCGGTCACAGACCTAGGCCGCGAGGTTGATTTCCGGGCCGCGGAACCGCCATGCTGGGCCTGTGACCCTGTTTACGCCTTTAAAGATCCGTGAAATTACGTTGCGCAACCGCATTGCAGTCTCGCCGATGTGCGAGTACTCATCCGATGACGGCTTCGCGAACGATTGGCATCTGGTCCATCTCGGGAGCCGGGCGGTGGGCGGCGCCGGCCTGGTGATGGTGGAAGCGACCGCGGTGGAGGCTCGCGGGCGCATCACGCCGGGAGATCACGGCATTTATAGAGATGAGCACATCGAAATGCTGACGCGCATTGCGGCTTTCGTCAAGAAGCAGGGCGCGGTGGCGGGGATTCAAATCGCGCACGCGGGCCGCAAGGCGAGCTGCAATATTCCATGGGTAAAAAACGGTGCTGCCCTCACTCCCGAGGAGGGCGCGTGGGTGACGGTCGCTCCCAGCGCGGTGCCGTTTCACGATGGCGATCCGGTTCCGGCAGCGCTGGACAAGGCGGGCATCCGCGCAATCACGGAGACCTTCGCGGCCGCGGCGCGGAGGGCGCTCGCGGCCGGATTCGAAGTGCTCGAAATTCACGGCGCGCATGGGTATCTGATCCACGAATTTCTTTCGCCGCTATCGAACCGCCGGACGGATGAGTACGGCGGATCTTTTGAGAACCGCATCCGCTTTTTGCTCGAGACGGTCGCGGCGGTGCGCCCGGTGTGGCCCGAACGGCTGCCGTTGTGGGTCCGCATTTCCGCGACGGACTGGAAAGATGGCGGCTGGACGGGCGACGATTCCGTGAAGCTGGCGGCGGAACTCAAAACGCGCGGCGTGGATTTGATCGATTGTTCCTCGGGCGGGTCGGCAGCCGACGCCAAGATTCCGCTGGGCCCCGGATATCAGGTGCCGTTTGCGGAACGGATTCGCCGCGAGACGGGCATCCTGACGGGCGCGGTCGGCCTGATTACGGAGCCGCGGCAGGCCGAGGAAATTATCGCGTCGGGACGGGCCGACGTGGTTCTGCTGGCGCGCGAGTTCCTGCGCGATCCGTATTGGCCGCTGCACGCGGCGCGGGCGCTGGGCGTGGACGTGGAGCCTCCGGTGCAGTATGCGCGGGCGTTTCCGAAGCTGGCTTAACGCTTCAACGGATCTTCCACCTATCTTTTTAGAGGATCTTCGCCCTATCTCTTTAATGGGTCTTCGACCCAGGGCGGCGTGGCTTCCATCAGGCGCCCGAGTTCGGGCTCCAGTTGCTCCATCTTCTGCTTCATCTCCCAGGCGACCTGGCGATAGCTGAAGTGGCCCTTGACGCCGCTGCGGAGCCGCGCGATATATTCGGCTTCGGCGAAATCCATCTTGAACAGGAAGCGCGAGCGCGCGCCGAATGGCAGCAGGTAGTGCGCGGCGGGCTCGGGAAGTTGCTGCATGGTGGCGAGCGCATCGGACATGGCGACTTTGTAGTTCTCCGCGATGCCGGCATCCTTGCAGCGCCTGCGGCGTGTCGAAGCCGAGACGTCCGGAATACGCCTGACGATATTGCTGGCACCGGCGATGGCGATGCATGTCGCGATACGCTCCGATATCCATGACGATGTCGTACGCGTAGAGGCCGCCGCGAAAACCGCGCAGCAGTTCGTCGCGGCGGGTGCGGGAGCGGAGCGCCACATCGATCACTTCGTTGCGCTGTGCCGTAGACCAGGAGCAGGCGAGTTCATAGAGATCGCGGAAGGGCAGATCGGTGACGGGGTAAAGCAGCGTCGCGGCGATCTCGGCGATGCATGTGAGTGGGCCGCAGCAAGTCGACCGAATCGACTGCCGACGGCTGGATCGACAAGTTCTGCGCGCGCCCATGCTTTCAGATCCTCCGCGGATTGCAGCGCGTGCTGGTCGATTTCAACATGGCGCGCGAGCGTGGGCGCGACCGGCTCTGCCGCGGTTTTTTCGTCCCATGCGCAAGCGGGCGGCTGCGCGCAGGCCGCGGCGATTTCTTCGGCCAGTTCGCGGACCTCGGCATACTGCGATGACTTCAGGCGGCGGATCTGGCGCTCCAAGGTGCGAATGCTGGTGACCTGGCCGACGCCGGTGGGAATGCCGAAGAACAGCGTATAGCGCGCGACATCGAAAGCACGCGCCGCGAGGTTGCGCTGGTAGGCGTCGGGCTTCATGTCGTCGGGGCGCGGGAGTTTCTCGGTCAAGTGCTGCAAAACCGTCCCGTGAATCTGGTGGTAGGCGTCGAGCAGCTTCTGCCCGGCGGCGGCGTAGGCGGCGGCCGCGGCGCCAGTGAGTTCCGGCGGCGTCACGAAGCCCGAGCGCGAGAAATCCTGATAGCGCGACGAGCGGGCCTGGCCGTCCCAAAGCTGCTCGTCTTCGATCTCGGTGGCGGCGAGCTCGGAGACGCCTTCAAAACACATGACGATGTGGCCGAGATCCGCGATGGAAGCGTGGCCGTATTGGAAGTAGAAACTTTCGAGGAATTTCGTGGAATCGTGCGTGCGCACCCACTCGACGGAATCGCGAATGGAATCGGCGGAGCGCGAGTATCGCGCCAGCGCATAGGCGATCTTTTCCGGGGGCATGGGCGCTACGGCCAGGACGCGTGGAGGTTTCATGAAGGGTGACTTCGTTATCATAACGAGTTCATGCGAATCCGCGTAAAGAAGCTTCACCCCGATGCCGTGCTGCCGCATTACGCCCACGGCCCCGAAGAGGATGCCGGCATGGACTTGCGCGCCGTCGAGCGCGTGGTGCTCTCGCCGGGCGTGGCGCAGGGCGTTCCAACCGGCATCGCGATCGAGCTGCCCGCTGGCTACGAGGCGCAGGTGCGGCCGCGCAGCGGCATGGCGTTGAAGCACTCGATCACCGTGAATTTCGGCACCATCGATCCCGGCTATCGCGGCGAGATCCGCGTGGTGATGTTCAACCTGGGCGCGAGCGATTACGTGATTGAAAAAGGCGACCGCATCGCGCAGTTGATCGTGGCGCGGTACGAGCCGGTGGAGTGGGAAGAGGGCGATGAACTCGGCGAATCGCAGCGCGGCGCCGGTGGATTCGGAAGCTCAGGACGGTAGAATTACTAGAATGAAAGGTGACGCGCTGGCTCTTTTCCCGGAACTCTTGTTGGAGAGCACCGACTCGGCCACCAAAGGCATCTTGCCGGTTCAGCGCCTCGAAGAACTAGTCGCTAACGGAAACATTCGGGCCGAGTGCGCCAATTGGAACGGATCAAATCCAGCCGTCCAGCATCGATCTGCGTTTGGGCAAGACGGCCTATCGCGTTTCAGCCAGTTTTTTGCCCACGCAGTACGCAACTGTCGAACAAAAATTGCAAGATCTGGTAGTGGAAGAGGTCGATCTTTCCAGCTCAGCGGTACTCAAGAAAGGGTCGGTATATATCGCGCTGCTGCAGGAGGAATTGTTCCTTCCGGATTTCATTTCGGGAAGGGCGAATCCAAAGAGCAGCACCGGGCGCCTGGACATCTTCACACGACTGATCACGGATTATGCCGCCAAGTTTGAGGACGTCAGAGCGGGCTATAAAGGGAAGCTATACGCCGAGATTGCCCCGCTGACATTCGACGTGATCGTGCGCGAAGGCTCGAGGCTGAATCAACTCCGGCTCAGCCGCGGTTCGCCGCGTTCGTCGGATACCATGCTGCGCGAGATGCGCCAAAAGGAAGCGATCGTGTACTCTCCAGACGCCTCGCCAATCGAGCCGATGATCGCGGAGGGCCTGCAACTGTCGATCGATCTGGAAGGCGCCGATGGGACCGACATTGTCGGCTACCGGGCGCTGCACGATACGCCGCCGATCGATCTGGCAAAGATAAACCATTACGACCCAAAATTGTTCTGGGAGCCCATTCGCCGGAATGCCAAGAAAACCATCGTACTTGCCGCGGGCGAGTTTTACATCCTGGCGTCAAAGCAAAAAGTCAGCGTGCCGCCGGATTATGCCGCCGAGATGATCCCCTACGACCCCTCGGTGGGAGAATTCCGGATTCACTACGCGGGATTCTTTGATCCGGGCTTTGGGTGGGGGACGCCTGAAAAGCGTGGAACGCACGCGGTGCTCGAAGTCCGTTCGCATGATGTGCCGTCCTTGCTCGAAGACGAGCAAATCGTTTGCCGATTGGTATACGAGCAGCTCCTCGCGCAGCCCGCCAAGTTGTATGGCACGGAAATCGGATCGTCCTACGCGTCGCAGCGGTTGGCCCTCAGTAAGCATTTCAAGCGGGGTTGAGGTGTCGCGATGATATGGCCGCTTGTGCTGGGATTGGCGGCCGCCTCCCTCGCCGCGCAATCGGTTCAGGTATATTCGGAGTTCACTCAGCTCAATGACGCGGGTGACCTCTTGGCGCCCGAGAACCCTCGTGAAATTCTTTCGCCCGCGGTCCCGCGCAACGCCTTCAGTTCGTTTCAACTCGCGATCCAGGTTCCACGCGGCGTAAAGTTTCTGCTGTACATCGGCCAGAACCCCGATAACGCGGCGAACGTTACGCTCCATCGCCGCGATGGCGGCAAGCTCGTGCCGGTTGTGGCGCCCTACGAAGGCACGTCGTCACAAGTGTTGTGGATGGATCTATGGGTGGACGGCAACGCTCCGGTGCGCCGCGTGAAAATCGAGCCGCAAGTCGAGATCGGCGGCGACTGGGTGACGTATCCGATGGAGGTGCGCGTGATGGAAGCCCGGGTCCCAGACCAATCATCCGCTAGGCCCGGCGTGGCGGATTCGTTCGAGGTCATGCGCGAGTTCTTGTGCGGCGGCGAACCCCGTGCGCTGCGCGGCAGTATCCCGATTGGCGCTGAGCCGCGTTTCCGCAACGCCCGGCAGGACGTCGCGCTGGCAGGCCGAAGCTCCGCTGCTTTGCGCGAAGAGATCAAGAAGGCGATGGGCGGATGCAGTGCGCCCGCGCCCGCCGATCCCGAATTCTACCTTCGCCTCCGCGATCTGTTGTTGCGGACGCGGTAGAGGCCGTCTCCTGAAAGGTGCAGCGCAGCGGCGCGCCGCGCTAGACTTGTTATTCGCGCCCCGAACGGAGAGATGGCCGAGTGGTTGAAGGCGCACGCTTGGAAAGCGTGTTTAGGGGAAACTCTAACGAGGGTTCGAATCCCTCTCTCTCCGCCATATTTCCGCCGCGTGCAGCCGCGGCGGCTACAGCGTGGCGCGGTCCTGGTACTCGCCGCGAAATAAATTCTTGTAATTTTCTGGCAGACAAGTTAGGGTGGAACGTGGTCGGAATTCCCGGGCGTCCGCTGCGACGTTTCGTGTGCCTCGGTCTCCTCTTCGCCGGCTTGGCGGGAGCGGAAACCCTTGGCAACTGGCGCGCCAATTTTCCTCCTTGCAAGCAACATTCGGAACTGCTGAAACATGGCCCCATGAATCTGGGCGTCCGAGTCGCAACCGCGAATCCGGTCCTGGCAGAGGAATTTCGGGCGGCGATGGATTTCTGGGACAAAATCCTGGACCTCGAGTGGCACGAGGACAGCACGCAGAATTGTTCCGTTGAGGTAATCGACGGACAGCGCTGGCTGTTTGAGCCTGAGCCGGAAAATATGGCGGCCCGGTCGCAGTTTCCAGACCGCCGCGACTTCGAGGGATGGATCGCGTTCAACCCCACCGTTTCTCTTAGCAAAATGGAATCTTACCGGATATCGGTGCATGAGATCGGCCACATGCTGGGGTTGCGGCATAGCACGAATATCAAGTCGCTCATGTATGGGTTCGATCTGGACGACTCGCTATCGCTGGATCAAGCCGATCTGGCTTCCTTAGCGAACCGCCACAAACTGCGTATCACATCGTTGAGCCAGCCAGTGCTATTGACTAAACCCCGCTAGCGCGTCCGGCGAGGGTTACGCCGGAAGGCGAGCACCCGGTGCGCTTTTCGCGCGGTCTCGCGATCTGGTGATGACGGCGCCGATAAAGAAGACCCGTGAAGAATAGTACAGCCATAGCAAGAAGGCGAACAGCGATCCGGCCGCTCCATAGCCGGAGCCAACCGCGACGGTCCCCAGATAAGTTGCAATCAAGGCTTTGCCGGTTACGAATAACGCGGCCGTAATGGCCGCGCCAAACACGACGTCGCGCCAGGGCATCCGCTGCGGCGGCGCCATCCGGTAAATCATCGCAAATACCGCCGTGCTGATGGCGAATGAAAGTACGAACTCGGCGATGCGGATCCCATTCTCCGGAACCGACGAACCCGCATACTTATGCATCGCCGACAAAGTAAAGCTGATGAACATGGCGAGCACCAGTACTACACCGGTGATCAAAACCATTACGAAGGAGAGGAACCGCTGCTTGAGCATTCCCAGCAGACCCGCGGGCGGGGTTGCGGGGACATTCCAAATGAGGTTGAGCGATTCCTTCAGCTCTATAAATACTCCGGTGGCGCCCAAGAATAGCGCGGCGGCTCCGAGTAACGTGCCCAGGATTCCAAGATGCGGGACATTGGCACGCGCGATCAAAGCCAGGATGACCCCGGCGCCCGCATCTCCGATCGCCAGACGGACCGCCGCGACCAAATGATCGCGGGCCGTCGCCGAGCCGAAGGCAAAACTCGCGGCCGCCACGAAAATAACCATGAGCGGGGCCAGCGCAATGATCGCATAGAACGTCAAGCTGGCTGCCATTTTGGGGATGTTCAGGCGATCCCACTGGTGGTAGAGATACCCGAGAAACCGGCCCGTTGAGGCGAGATGGGACCGAATCGTCACGCCTTTCTTAAGAGCAATTTGCTGGCCCGGAAAAGATGGCCTTCGGCCGGGGGGTGGCCCAGGGGGTATCTATCGGTCAGGGGGTTGACCAAAGCATGCAAAAGGAGTAAATTCCAAACGAGCGCGGCGAAAAAAATTTACGTTAATGGCAAATTGCATTTATTGCGGGGCCGAAACGTCCTTGTATCGGAGTGAAATGCCGCTCTGTATCAAATGTGCCGAAGCGATAAACGCCAGGCAGCCACCGCCAAAGCGGGCGCCGCTCCATAAAGATCACATACGCAGGATTCTACTGCTGGGCGTAGCAGAGACCACCGCTCGGGCCGAGGCGGCTTCCGCCGAGTTTAAGGGGATCATAAACTCTATTCCGACCGGCATCCCCCACCCGGACGGCACGCAGCGAATACATCAAGCCTCGCATAATCTATCCAACGCACGAAAGGACATGATGCAGGCGCATTCGCGGCTCGACAATTTTTTGCACAGCGGTGTAATTCCGGAAGATCTCAAGAGCCCGGGAAACGGCGAGTAGAAATATATTTTTCGCCAGAGCGCACGCAAATATGATCTGATAGTATCTTCGCAGGTCACGCTCCCTTGCCATGCGGAAACGTAGTGCTTCTGGCGTGCAGCTGGAGTTCTGCATGGAGGATCGGGTATGGCGAAAAAAGGTGAGAGCAAGCTGCCCCACAAAACACCTCGCAAAACAGCCGGGAAGCCGGCGCCCGCACCTTCTATAGCAAAGGCGGCTTCCGCGATCCCGGGCTCACGGACTCCTCCGCGCCCCGGCAAGGCCTTCCCCATCGTGGGCGTGGGTGCTTCGGCGGGCGGCCTGGAGGCGTTTTCGCAGCTTCTGGAGCACCTGCCATCCACCACTGGAATGGCCTTCGTTCTGATCCAGCACCTGGATCCGACGCACGCCAGCCAGTTGCCCGAAATTCTTGCCAGGAAATCGGCCATGCCGGTGCGCGAAGTGCATGGCGATACCGCCGTCGAGCCCGATCATGTATACGTCACTCCGGCCAGCAATAATCTCAGAATTGAAAATGGCGTGTTGAGCGCGGTAACGCGTCCTACCGGAGCCGGCGTGCGCAACATGCCGATCGACGATTTCCTGGAGTCGCTCGCGAAAGAGCGCGGCAACCTGGCATTCGGCATCATCCTCTCCGGAACGGCTTCGGATGGCACGCTCGGCCTGAAGGCCATCAAGGCGGAAGGCGGGATCACACTCGCACAGGAGCCGGGTTCGGCGAAATTCGACGGCATGCCAAGCAGCGCGATCGCCGCGGGTGCGGTCGATTTCGTGCTGACGCCGGAAGCCATCGCCAAGCAATTGGTGTCGCTCGCGAGCCACCCCTACCTGAGCCACGGGCCCGCCGCGGAACCTCACGAAGAAATCGCTCCGCTGGCCGGCGGCGATCTCAACCCGATCTTCGCCGTATTGCGAACGGCGACTGGCATCGATTTCACCTACTACAAACACAACACCATCCTGCGGCGCATCGAACGGCGGATGGCCCTTCACGGAATGGCGAGCTTGAAGGACTACGCTCGTAAACTCCGCCAGGATGCCGCGGAAACGAAGATTCTGGCGCAGGAATTTCTGATCAACGTCACGGCGTTTTTTCGCGAGCCCGAAACTTATAAGACTCTGAAGGACACCGTCTTCCCGGCCTTGCTCGAGAATCGCGCGCACGACGATCCGATTCGCGTTTGGATTCCAGGCTGCTCGACCGGTGAGGAAGCATATTCGATCGCGATCGTCTTAACCGAATTTCTGGAGGAGCATGGCGCATCCTGCGGCATCCAGATCTTTGCCACCGACCTCAGCGATTCAGTCATCGAAAGAGCGCGCTCCGGCGTGTATCTGGAAAACGCCGTCAGCGGGGTCTCCGCCGAGCGCTTGCGGCGTTTTTTCATCAGCAAGAACCGGGTCTACCAGATTAACCAGTCCATCCGCGGCGCCTGCGTCTTTGCCAAACAGGATCTGACGAAAGATCCGCCGTTTTCAAAGATCGACCTGATTAGCTGCTGCAATCTCCTGATCTACTTGGGTCCGCTCTTGCAAAAAAGGGCGATTTCCTTGTTTCATTACGCCCTGAAGCCGGGCGGATTCCTGGTGCTGGGAAGCTCGGAATCGATCGGTTCCTACGCCGATTCGTTCCAGACCGTAGATCGCAAGCAAAGGATTTATTCCAAGAAGATAAGCTCCGTTCCATCGGCCTTGGACCTTAGCGGTAACACTCGCGGGCGGGCCTCGCCGGCCGGCGAGAGCGCTTCCGAAGAAGGCGCCGGCGGGATGAAGAGTGTGCAGAAGTTTGTGGACCGGATGCTGCTGGCCGAATACTCGCCGCCGGGAGTGATCGTGGATGACGCGCTGCGCGTGATCCAAGTGCGCGGCGACACCGGCTCCTACCTGCAACTGCCGCCCGGAGATCCCACAACGGACTTGACCAGACTGGTGAAGCCTGGCCTGCTGGCGCCGCTAAAGGCCGCGATTCGCAAAGCCAGGCACGACAAAGCTCCGGTGGCGGAGACGGGACTGCAAGTGAGAGACTCCGGGCACACACGGGACGTGGACCTGCGAGTGTTGCCGATTCGCGACCCGAATGGCAAGGAACAGTGCTGGCTGATCTTGTTCGAAGAGAAGCCGCAGGGCAAAGGCGGCGCGCGCACCAAGGGGAAGCTGGCCATTCGGCCCAAGTCAACCCGGGACCACGACACCATCCTGCACTTGGAGCAAGAACTTCGCGCCACGCGGGATTATTTGCAGTCGATTGTCGAGTCCCAGGAAGCGGCCACCGAAGAACTGCGCTCCGCCAACGAAGAGGCGCAGGCCACTAATGAGGAATTGGATACCGCCAAGGAGGAATTGCAGGCCTCCAATGAAGAACTGAACACCGTCAACGATGAGTTGCGCGCCCGGAATTTGGAACAGGGCGCTCTCAACAGCGATCTGCGCAAGCTGCTCGAAAGTATCAACGTGCCGCTGGTGATGGTGGGGAAGAATCTGCATATTCGATGGTTCACGCCGGCAATGGAGTCTCTCTTGCACCTGCTTCCTACCGACCAGGGGCGGCCGATCACGGATCTTCATTCCGCCGCGATCCCCAATTTCCGCGATCTCCTGTTGGCGGCGCTTGCGGGCGAGCAGAACAAGAACATCGAGATGCAAAGCCCGACTGGCCGCTGGCTCTCGCTGCGCATCTTGCCTTATCGCGGGCCGGATAACAGCATTGACGGCGCCATCGCCACCCTGGTGGATATCGACGATATAAAGCGCGCGCGGGATTTTGCGGAGGCCGTGGTGGCTACCGTGCGGGAGCCGCTGCTGGTGCTGGACGCGGGCCTGCGCGTGCGAACGGCGAATCAGGCATTCTATGGGCTATTTCAAATGGAAAGCAAGGATGTGGTGGGCCGCCAGATCTACGACATCGCGGCCCTCCGCTGGGATACTCCTAAATTGCGCGAGCTATTGGAAGACATTCTCCCCAGACGAACCGTGATGATGGATTTCGAGCTGGAGCACACTTATCCGGGGATCGGGCTGCGTACTATGCTGCTGCACGCGCGCGAGATCCGCCAGGGCGACGGTGAGCGCATGATCCTGCTGGCCATCAGCGATGTCACTGCGGCGCGGCGCGCCCAAGCGCCTGCGGGAAAATGATATAGTCGCCGACAATACTGACGCCGGCCGGCAACACTCGTGACTTGAGGACTGGATGAAGAAATTAAAAGCTGCGGTATTCGGCACCGGGTTTGTGGGGCGAGTCCATGTCGAGGGCATCCGCCGCCTGGGCAATGTCGAGGTGTATGCGATCGGCGTGGGTCCGGACGATGACGCCGCGCGGTTGGGCGCCGAGCTTCATGTAGACAAAGTCAGTCAGGACTATCGCAAGCTGCTCCAGGACCCGGCCATCGATGCGGTGCATGTGTGCACTCCCAATGCACTGCACTTTCCCATCGTGAAGGCGGCGCTCGAAGCGGGCAAACACGTGGTATGCGAGAAGCCGCTGGCGATGTCGACGGCCGAGGCGCGAGAGATGGTCCAGCTTGCACGTGCCACTAAACTGCGAAACTGCACGTTCCACAATCTGCGGTATTACCCGATGGTGCAGCAAGCCCGCCGTATGTGCGAGGCCGGAGAGCTGGGCGATATCCTGATCGTGCAAGGCACCTATTCGCAGGATTGGCTGCTCTACGATACCGACTGGAACTGGCGATTGGTCTCCGCGGAGAACGGTGCTTCGCGCTGTCTGGCGGATATTGGTTCGCATTGGTGCGATGGCGTGGAGCATGTCACTGGCCTGCGTATTTCGTCGGTATGCGCCGATCTGCAAACTTTTTACAAGACGCGTAAGCGCCCGAAGAAAGCGGTGGCTTCGTTTGGAACGGCAGCAAGGGGGGAGACCGAAGACGTGCCGATTAATACCGAAGATTTCGGCGCCGTGATGTTCCGCATGGGCGAGCGGACGCGCGGAAGTTTCACCGCCAGCCAGGTAAGCGCGGGCCGCAAGAACAACTTCCGCTTTGAAATTTACGGTTCCAAGGCGAGTCTGACGTGGGACGGCGAGCGTCCCGACGAACTGTGGATCGGGCACCGCGACGGGCCCAACCAGATCCAGATCAAGGACTCTTCGCTCATGCTGCTCGCGGCGCGATCCTACGCCGACCTGCCGGGAGGACACAGCGAAGGCTACGACGACACCTTCAAGCAGGTTTTCCGGCGCTTCTATCACAGCATTGAAGATCCGAATGCCCAGCCGGAGTATCCGCAGTTCACGGACGGCTTGCGGCAGTTAACGATTCTCGAAGCGGAGCTGGCCAGCAGCCAGCGGCGAGCCTGGGTGGACGTGCCGCGCGAATAGACCGCAACGCCGCCTAAGCCAGCGCCGCGCGCATATAGGCCATGCACTTCTTAGTTTCTTCGATGGGCGTTCCGGTGCCCTTGTATTCGTACTCGATGATGCAGTAGATCGGATAGTGTTTCGTTTTGATCAACTGCAGCGCCTGTTTCAGGGGAGTCTCGCCCTCGCCCCACGGCATGTTCGGCCCGTCGTTGCGCTTGCGGTCCTTCAGATGCATATGAGTGATGCGGTCGTGATGCTTCTCGATGAACGCGATCCCGTCGTTGTTCCCAGCGGTGAAGTGTCCGATATCCAGATTCGCCTTGAAATATTTGGACATGGCGAATAGCTTCTCGTAGCTTTCGGGCGAGGCGACTTCGTTGGGATCGCCCGACTTGGCATGGTTGTGAAACGACAAGGTCATTTTGTATTTTTCAGCGTAGGGCACCAGCTTGGGGCCCATTCCCACCGTGGTCTGATTGGTCCCGATGATGTTGACGCCCAGCGCCTGCGCCTGCCGGAAGACCACGTCGATTTCCTCATCCGGGAAGTCCTCGGCGAAAGTCATGACATAGGCGAAAACGTCGATCCCGGCGTCGTCGAACTTCTTGCGGATTTCCATGAACCGGGTCATCGGCTCGGCGAGCCGCCACTGCCGCAAGTCGGCGCGCATTTTTCGGTTCTCCGGCGTATCGGGGGGAACGCGGCCGCCGCCCGGAAGGGTGTTGGCGGGTTCCACCATTGGGCTGGTCAGTTCCAGGTAGCCGACGCGGCATTCGACACAGGCGTTGACTACGGTGTCGATATAGTCGGCGCCCGGTGGGCGCGGCATGGCGCGGAAGCAGTAACTAATGGCGCCCAGCTTGACGCCGTCGACTGTCGAATTAATTCGTGCGGCGCCCCGCAGCACTGAAAGCGGAGCGGCGGCGGCCACCGTCGACAGCGCGATTTTACCGAAGTCTCGTCTGGTATGCATGAGTGTCCCTAAAACTAACATCGAAGTGTTTTGATTTCAAGCTGCTCTACGGTAGCGCTACGGTAACCCCGTTGACGCCGCAGCGGCTGCGCAGAGTAAACTAGTCGTGGCGAATCCATGAGCCTATCCATAATGAGTGTCTCCGTATGAGTGTTTCTGCGACACGCCCTCGCGCCGCCGGGAACGTCGCCGGTCAATATCACGGCGCTCGCCTGTTTCTAGCGAGCTCGCTTGCGCTCACCATGGCGGGGATCAATGCCGCCTTGCGGGCGAACACGGCGTCCGATCTGCAAAGAGTGTTTCTTGACCCCATCAATAAGGCTCACTCCGCGGAGATGATCGCCAGCATCCTGGGCTTGCCGTTTCTGGGCTTCGCCGTAACCATCGCCATCGGCAGCCCCATGCTGGATTACATCGGCATGGGACTGCTGCTTCCGCTTTCCGGAGTGTTCCTCTCGCTCGGCATGCTGATGATGATTTTCGCCGGCGACCTGGCCTCGGGCAGCGGCATCTACACGGTTCTATGGACAGGCGCGCTGGTGGCTGGCATCGGTTGGGGCCTGGTCGAGACAGTCGTGAATCCCTTGATCGCCTCGCTCTACCCAGATAACAAGACCGGCCGGCTCAACGCAGTCCATGCCTGGTGGCCCGGGGGCCTGGTGATCGGCGGATTGCTGGGTGTCGGCATGTCGCATCTGGGGCTGGGGTGGCAGATGAAACTGGGGATTGTTTTCCTGCCTGCCGTCGCCTTGGTTGCGCTCTGCACAGGCCTGAAGTTCCCGCCCACCGAACGAGCCGCCGCGGGCGTGCCGGCGAAAGAAATGTTCCGCGAGCTGGCAAATCCGATGTTCATCATTCTGTTCGCCTCCATGTTCCTGACCGCGGCCTCCGAGCTCGCGCCCGGCCAATGGGTGGATCTGGCGTTGAGCCGGACGGTCCACATGCCCGGCATCCTGCTGCTGGTTTATGTGAGTGGCTTGATGTTCCTGATGCGAAATTTTGCGAGTCCGCTGGTGCATAAGTTCTCTTCGATCGGCGTGTTGTGGCTGTCCTGTCTGGGCGCCGCGTCGGGACTCTATGCGCTCAGCATCGCGAACTCGCCGGTCACCGCTTTGCTGGCCGCGACGCTGTGGGGAACCGGCGTCTGTTACATGTGGCCCACCATGCTGGCGACGGCGTCCGAACGCTTCCCGCGAGGCGGCGCGCTGCTCATGGGCTTAATGGGGACGGCCGGAACATTGTCGATCCAGTTTGTACTGCCGATTATGGGGTCGATCTTCGACCATAAAAAAATTGAATTGGCGGGCGGCGCCGCGGCCTTTGACGCCCTGCCGCCGGGACCGGAGCTAAATCGAGTTCTCGGAATCGCCGCTCAGACCTCTTTCCGCGATGTAGCGATGCTGCCCGCGATTTTGCTGTTCGTTTTCGCCGGTATTTGGTTCTACGACCGCTCCCGCGGCGGGTTTCGGGCGCAGAAACTCCATACCAGCGAAACGCCCCCATCGCCGATGTTATAAAATTGACGCCGGGGGTATTGTACGCAGACTGGGCCGTCTATAGATCCGCATGGTCATTCCGCGGCCCCGTGGACCCCGGAATCGGAAGCCGAGCGGAATGCCATTCGGGAACAGCTGGAGCGGATTCTTTCGAGCCCTCTGTTCCGCAAGAGCAAGCGCTTCCCGAATCTGCTGCGCTTCGTGGTCGAGCGCTCGCTGCACGGCCATTCCGAGCCGCTCAAGGAACGAACCCTAGGCGTTGAAGTTTTCGGGCGCGCCCCGGACTACGATACCAATCTCGATCCTGTAGTTCGAACCACGGCCGTCGAGATTCGCAAACGAATCGCCCAGTATTACCACGAAGAGGGCCACCAAAACGAGATCCGGATCGATTTTCCGGCCGGATCGTATCTGCCTGAGTTCCGCATGCCGGAGAAGCCGGCGGTGCTGGCGGAGCCCCCCGCCGCGCCGGTCGTTAAGCCGGTTCGACGCGTCGCCGTCGCCGTTGTGATCGCGGCAGTTGTGGCAGTGGCGGTCGGATTGGCGCTCGGGATTCTCCAGCCCTGGGAATCGCAGGCCGCGCTGGATCGTTTCTGGGCGCCGGTCCTGAGTTCGCCCGATCCAGTCTCGGTTTATATCGGCGGTTACGCCACCGAAACTCCTCCGGTGAATACCATCGACCTCCAGAACTCAGAGAAGGTGGCCTTTGCCGACGCCACGGCGTTGGCCCGGGTCACCGCGCTGCTATTATCGCACCACCGGCCTTACCGCATCCGCTTCCAGATGTCGTCCAAACTCGAGGAGCTGCGCGACGGGCCCGCGGTTCTGATCGGAGCTTTCAACAACAGTTTCACCCTCCGTCTGACCGGCCCCCTCCGCTTCAGCTTTCTCCGGAATCCCCAAACCATGGTGAACCGGATCCAGGATCACAACGATCCTCAAAACTCCAAATGGTCCGACGATATGGCCGCACCGTATCAGAACCTCAGGCAGGATTACGCCATTGTTTCCCGTGTCGTCGATCCTACCACCGGCAGGGTGGTCGTAACCGCCTCGGGTCTGGCCAAATTCGGAACCGAGGCTGCCGGGGAATTTCTTACCAGCCGCTCAGCCATGGAAGAAATTGCGAAAGGCGCCCCGAAGGATTGGGACCACAAGAATATGCAAATCGTGATCGGAACCGATACCGTCGGCCGCAGCGCGGGCCCTCCGCACGTCCTGGCCACCTATTTCTGGTAGGGCGCCCCACGCATCGCGACGTATCGCAACCGTAGCCACCTTGTAATCCAGCGGTTCGTCGGGTATTTTCAATGAGGTACATCTGTCGCGAGATAAAGTGCTTGGGACGGGGGGCGACTGACTAGATGAATCAACAGTTTCGCAACGCGTTCGTGAAGCGTGCGGTGGGAACAGCGCTGCTGGCCCTGGCGCTGGGAGCCTCGGGAAGCCTGCTGCTGGCGCAGAGCGCGCCCGCCAAAGCGCCCGATCTTTCCGGTTTCTGGGAGCGCCGGGACGACGTCGGCGGAGGTAACTTTGGCGGCATCCTCGAAAAGATCGTGCCCAAAGCTTCACTGACCCCTGAAGTCATCAAAGCCAACCAGGAAGCGGCGGCCCGGCAGGCGCAGGGCGAAGTGGTGGCCTTCGGGTCGAAGTGGTGCCTGAGTAATCTCTATCCCTTTTTCATGCAGCACTCGGCTGCATGGGACCTCTTCCAGACTAAAGATGAAATCATGCAAGCGGCGGAGGTCCACACCTTCCCCAGACACATCTATTTGGATGGCCGGAAACATCCCTCGCCCGCCATGTGGGTGCCGACGGTAAACGGTCACTCCATCGGACATTGGGAGGGCGAAACCCTGGTGGTGGATACCATCGGCTTTGTCGGCGGGGGGGAACTCCCGGCGGGGGACGCGTCGGGAAGAATACTCACCTGGTCGAACGGTTTAAGTTGATTGACGGCGGCAAGAAGCTGTCGGTGGTGTCTACCTGGGAAGACCCGGCTATCTTCCTAAGGCCCCATACCTACGAGTTGCAGTATTACAAATCCGACCCCGGCACTTACGCGTATGAGGAAACCTGCCACGCCGACGATCCCAAGCAGAGTGGCAGCGTCGTCGCGCCCGGCCAAAAATACTAGTGAATTGGAACATGAATAAGCCCCTGCTGTTGCCCCCGCCGTTGCCTCTTTTGGCACTGCTGGTTTGCCCGGCGTTTTTGTCCGCCCAGAACAAGTCCCCCGATCTTTCCGGCTATTGGGAATTGAAGTTTGATAGCCGCAACGTTCCGCCGGCGTCGCTGATCGCCCCTGCCACTCCTGCCGAGCGTGCCGCACTGGTCAAGCATGACGCGGATGCGATTCGCTGGTGCCACTTCTTTGGCGTGCCTTATATGATGGCGTGGTCCCCGGTCGAGATCGTGCAGAATACCAATGGCAAGGAGATCGCCATCACCTCGCCGGTGCGGACGCCCGCGCGCCACATCTACACCGACGGACGGGCGCACGTCAGCCCGGACACCTTCGATCCTACGTCCACCGGCAACTCGATCGGGCATTGGGACGGCGACACGCTGGTGGTGGATACCATCGGCTTTTCCGACGAAGGCATCCTGGCGATTCCCGGCGGCGGATCGAGAACTGCTACCTCGCATTTGATGGAGCGCTACCGGCTTCTCAATGGCGGTCAGCGGCTTTCGGTGGTCTTCACGTGGGAAGATCCGAAAATGTATGCCGCTCCACACACTTACGAGTTTCGGTACTATAGGGCGCCTCCGGGAACGGAAGCGCGCGAGTTCGATTGCAACGCGAGCGATGCGGAGCGGGCTAAGTTTCTGACCGGCATTCCGGGAAAATGACCAGACGCGATTTCATCCACGGAGCGCCGGTAGCTGCGGCCGGTGTTGCGCTCGCGGCCGGGACGCGCATCGCCGAGGCGCAAGCCACGTTTGCGAGGTCCAGCACCGTTCGCTATCCGCTCGGCATCCAACTCTTCGCGCTGATCGGGCGCGACCTGCCACGAACCTGGGAGAAGTATTCCGCCGCGATTGAAACCGCCGGAAACATGGGTTACGAATTTATCGAGCCCGCCGGCTTGTGGGGTTTCGATCCCCAGAACATCCGCAAGAAGGCCGAGGAGAGCGGCCTCCGCGTGCGCTCGCTGCACATGGGTTTCGACCAGATGAACGATCTACCCGCCGGGACCACGATCGCCCAGGCGCGGGAGGTGGTGTATGCATCGGAAAATATTGTCGCGGTGGCGCGCGCAACGATCCCAGTGGCTCGGGACCTGGGCTGCGAATGGGGTGTGATCGCGTCCTCGGCAACTTCGAGCTACAAATCCGTCGACAGCATCAAGCGCTTGTGCAACGCCTACAACGAAGCGAGTGTCATCGCCAAGCGGGCCGGACTCAAATTCGGATACCACATGCATGCCATCGATTTCACGCCGGTAGACGGCGTGCTGCCCTACGGACTCCTGCTCGAGCAGACCGGCCCCCTGGTCCGCTACGAGCTGGACGTCTGTTGGGCGGAAGCCGGCGGAGTGAATCCCGCGGATTTCATCAGGAAGTACCCGCAGAAGATCGCCAGTTTCCATCTTCAGGATCTGTCGCGCGAAAAGAAAGTCGCCAACCCCGGAGACGGCATAATAGACTTCAAGGCAATTCACGAGGCCGCGCGCACGCTCGACAATCCGATGTTCTTGGTGGATCGGGATGGCGTCGCCCCGGACGCGCGCGTGGAGCAAGCTAAACAGGCGTTTCGCTATTTGCAGGGCTTGGGCTGGGGCAAAGCAGTTTGACCGTAATATAAGGAGCACAGGCATGAAATTTAAGCATTTTGCAATCGGGCTGCTGGCGATGGCGCCGATTGCGCTCGCCCACCATTCGTTTGCGATGTTCGAGCTGACCAAGGACGTCGCCTACGAAGGAACGGTAATGGAATACCGCTGGGAAAATCCGCACACCCACATCATCGTCAAAGTAGACCCCGGCGCCGCCGACCCATCCACCGTAGGCACCTGGGACATCGAGGGCGGGTCCACCAACATCATGGGACGGCAGGGCTGGAACCGCGCGACATTCAAAGTGGGAGACCACGTCAAATTAATCGCGCACCCCATGAAAGACGGCACCAAGGGCGCGTCGCTGTTCTATGCCCAGTTGCCGGACGGCAAGCGCCTCTATCACGACATCGCACGGCCGAAAACCGAGGGCACAACTGCTTCAGCACGATAATCGCGCCGCTGACCGGAAACTGAAGGCGGCCAGCCGGGATCTGAAGGTGGGTCGTCATGTCGGTTCTTAGTTGGTGCCACTGGCTCCAAAATACGTCCTGGGCAACCGCGATCCGCCAGTCGGATTTCATGTTCCCGATTATCGAAGGGAGCCACATCCTGGCGCTCTCGCTCTCGGTCGGCCTGATCATTCTGCTGGACCTTCGCCTGCTGCGGCTGGTGCTGCCCAGCGAGCGCGTGTCGAAGATTATGAGTCAGGTAATGCCGTGGGCCCTGCCGGGTTTCGGAATCATGTTCGTCACCGGACTGCTGCTGTTTTTTGCCCAGGCCGAAAAAGTTTACACCAACAGCTACTTCCGGGTGAAAATGCTGGTGCTGGTTCTGCTGGGGATCAATGCTCTGATATATCAGCTGAAATATTATCCGGCCATGGCGGAATGGGATCTGTCGGAATCGGTGCCGCGCGGCGCGCAGGTGATTGCAGTTACCTCACTCGCGTTCTGGATGATTGTGATTGCTTGCGGCAGATTGATGGCCTACGAGCTGTAGACGGGAACCTAAAATGTCTCTTCAAGATCTGTGGCGGATGTCGTATGATTCTCACACCATCGACATCCTGCGCAACTCGAAGTACGCGATCCCGGTCATTCAATCCTTCCACCTGTTCGGAATTACGCTGCTGCTGGGCAGCATGGTGATCCTGAATCTTCGCCTGTCGGGAATCGGTCTGCGGCAGTTGCCTATGGCCCTGCTGGCGAAGCAGATTTGGCGCCTGGCTATCGGCGGCCTTTTGCTGGCGGTGGCTTCGGGATTTCTGGTTTTCTTGCCGGACCCGGCGCGCTACGCCGCCAACTACGCGTTCCGCACTAAAATGGTGGCGTTATGCGTCGCCGTCGGCTTTCAGTTCCTGATTTATCGCAGGGTAATCCGGTCGGGTGCGGCGGAATCCGGTTCGCCGCGCAATATCATGGTCGCCTGCTGTTCCCTTACGTCGTGGTTCCTGGTAGGCTGGGCCGGACGCGCAATTGCTTTTCTGGGGTAAAGAATTTATGAGCAAGATATTTTCAAGAATCAATATCCGGGCCGCGGCGCTGATGCTGCTCGGCACTGGACTACTGCGTCGCGGCCGGGGTGGAATTGAATCATCCCACCGGCACCAAGGGCCTGTTCATGGTGGACAAGCTCGGCGCTCATCTGCGCTTCTTCGATCCGGTGACCTTCAAGGAGCAATCGGCGATCGAGGTGTCAGCCAATCCGCACGATTTCGCTTTTTCGGCGGATCACCACCTGGCCTACGTTCCCATCTACGGGGATGGCGTCTACGGCAAGAATCCGCATCCCGGGCACGAGATCGACATCGTGGATTTGCAGACCCAAAGGATTGTAGGCACCATTGACGTTGCGCCCTACCGCGCCCCGCACGGCATCCAAATCGCGCGCGATGGCACGTTGTACGTTACCTGCGATCTCGACCGCAAGGTGCTGGTGATCGATCCCAAGGCTCGCACGATCAAAGACACCATCGACACCGAGGGCACCGGTCACTGGATGGCGCTGCTGCCGGATGGCAGCAAGATGTACGTCGCGAATAAGAACGACAAGCCGTTCATCAGCGTGCTCGACCTCAAGTCCCGCAAGATGATCGGCAAGATTCCCGCGCCCAACGGTACGCAGGGCATAGCGGCTTCGCCCGACGGCAAACTGGTGGTCGCCATGGATTTCGCGGAGCCGGTGCTGATCGTGATCGATCCGCGCACCGATAAGGTCACCGACCGCATTCCGCTCAAGGACCAGACTAAGGGCGGCTACAAAGTTTCCTTCTCGCCCGACGGCCGGCGGCTTCTCACCATGAATTTGGGCGCCCGGCTCGCCAACGTGTTTGACACTGCGAACCTGCGTGGCGAACAGAAGGTTCTGCCCACCGGCAAAGATCCCATGGGCTTCGCTTTTTCAGCCGATGGCAAGACCGCGCTGGTGGCGAATCACGGCGACGGCAGCGTGTCTGTGATCGACCTGCAGAAAATGGAAGTGGTGAATAACTTCCATGCCGGAACCGGCATCGAGACGCTCTCTTATTACTAATCATGACGATCATTGCCGGAGTCGATCTTGGCGGGACAGCCATCAATTTCACGTTCCTCGACGAGCAGGAGCACTTTCTGCTGGAAGGTCTGTGCGAGCATCCGGCGCGCTCGGTGGAAGGCCCCGCGGTGTGCCTCCGGCAGATTGAGGAGGGCCTCCAGATCGCCGCGGTGAGCGCCGGGATTTCATATGCCGACATAACGGTGGTGGGGCTCGATACGCCCGGTCCCGCCAGCGCCGCGGGCGTGTTAAGTTCTCGCGGAGCTACCAACTTTGTGCATGCGCAGTGGAACGGCTTCGACTTGCGCGGGGGCCTGGAAGCTGCGCTCGGCAAGCCGGTGACCTATCTCAACGATGGCAATGCCGCCGCGCTGTGGGGACACTCCACGATCTTCGGCCTGGACAATCGCGCGACCTCCGTCTCAGCGATTATCGGCACCGGCTTGGGCGGCGGCGTGATTGCCGGAGGAAACGTCTTAAAGGGCCGCGCCGGCTTCGGCGGCGAACTGGGCCACGTTTTGATTCCTTGGCAGACGATTCCCGGGCTTGACGGCCTGAATCCGCAATGCAACTGCTGGCGCAAGGGCGATTTGGAATCGCTGTGCTCTCTAACGGCCATCGAGAAGAACTTGCTGCCATTTTTTTTGACTCGCCATCCCGAGCACGAACTGAACCGGATCGGGGATGTGCACCAGGCGGCGTTGCAGCTGCGCGGGCGAGCGGAGCGCGGCGACGCGATGTACCGGGAAATATTCCGTGTCCAGGCGCGGGCACTGGGATTGTTTTTCGACGAGATGGTGAATGTCTTTGACCCCGATGCCTTGATGGTCGGCGGGGGCGCGCTCGAAACCGGCAAGGAATTCCAGGGCTGGTTTTTAGACGAGATTCGCGCCGGCATGCCGATCCAGCGCGAGGAACAGATGGACATTCCGATTCATGTGATGCCCAACGGCGATACTGCCGGAGCGCGCGGCGCAGCCATTGAGGCATTCAAGGCCTGGCGTACCGGGAATCTGGAGCCTGCTCCGGCGTCTCCGGCAGCCCGTGCGAGTGTGAGATAAAAGTGACTGGCAAAAAGGAACCATCAGCGTGAGAGTAGGCGTATTCACCCCGCTTCTATCCAGCCTGCCCTTGAAAGACGTCTTCAAGAAGCTGGCCGGTTTGAACATTCGTACCGTGGAGCTAGGCACGGGTAACTATCCCGGCGACCCGCACTGCAAGCTGTCGATGCTCGACCGCGCGGCGGAGCTGCGCGAGTTCAAGAAACAACTGAGCGATGAGGGATTTTCCATCAGCGCCCTGAGCTGCCATGGGAATCCGCTGCATCCGGATGCCGAACACGCGCGCCACGACCGTGAAGCAAATCGCAAGACCATTTTGCTGGCTGAACAATTGGGCGTGCCCGTGGTGGTGGATTTTAGCGGATGCCCGGGAGATTCTCCGGCCGCGAAATATCCCAACTGGGTGACTTGTCCGTGGCCGCCGGAATATCTGGAAGTTTTGCGCTGGCAATGGGACGAGGTGGCCACGCCATATTGGATCGAGCGCGCCAAATTCGCAGCCGATCACGGAGTCAAGATCGCCATCGAGATGCACCCGGGGTTCCTCGCTTACAGCCCCGAGACTCTGTTGAATCTGCGCTCCATCGCGGGTCCGTCGCTGGGATGCAATTACGATCCCAGTCATATGTTCTGGCAAGGGATCGATCCCATCGCCGCGATCCGCGTGCTGGGCGACGCCATTTTCCACGTGCACGCGAAAGATACCCAGATGTACCCGGCCAATCTGCCGCGGACCGGTGTGCTCGATACAAAGAACTATACCGATGAGCGCAATCGGAGCTGGATTTTCCGCACCTGCGGTTACGGACACGGCGCCGAGTGGTGGAAAGAATTTGTGTCAACACTGCGCATGTTCGGCTATGACTACGCGCTCTCCATCGAGCATGAGGACAGCCTGATGTCGGCCGAAGAAGGGCTCGTCAAAGCGGCGTCGTTCCTCAATGACATAGTGATTAAGGAGCAGGCAGGCGCGGCCTGGTGGGCTTGAGTTATGAAGGTTAAAAGGTGAACGTATGGAAATCAATCAAGGACTCATGAGAGCCGCGTTGGCGCTCCTCATGACGGCGTCGGCGTCAAGTCTCGCCGCGCAGACTCACGAACAAGCAGTGCCGGCACGCCCTATTCAAGGCGCCGGCCAATTCCCGACCCGTCCGCCCGGCGATCCTGCCAGTGTTGCTCGAGGCAAGACTTCTTACATGACCAACTGCGCTTATTGTCACGGCGACGATGCCCGTGGAGGCAAAAATGGCGGCACCAATCTGCTGCGCTCCGAATATGTGATGCGGGATCGCGATGGTGAAGTGCTGGAGCCGTTCTTCAAAAGCGCTACCGCGAACGAGCACAAGTTCGCCTTCACCGCCGATCAGGTAGCCGACATAGCGGCGTTCATTCATGAATTCAAAATTAACAGCCGCGATCCGGGACGCATGCGGCCGCCCACCATCGTAGTCGGCAACGCGAAGGCCGGCGAAGCATATTTTCAGTCGAAGTGCGCGGCCTGTCATTCGGTGACCGGCGACCTGAAAGGCATTGCCAGCAGAATCGAGGATCCCAGAAGTTTACAGCAAACCTGGCTGATGCCGCTGCTGATCGGCGCCCGCGCCGGTGGCGGCATGGCGATCGCGTCCGCCGGCAGCAAGGTGCCTCCGGTGACCGTTACGGTTACGCTGCCAAGCGGCGAGAAGGTCGAAGGCGACCTGGGCCGCATCGACGATTTCATCGTCTCCTTGACTCAGCCCGACGGCACCACGCGCACCTTCCGGCGCGAAGGCGATGCGCCGAAGGTTGAAGTCCACGATCCTCTGAAGCCGCATAAGGACCTGCTGCCAGTTTATACCGATAAAGACATTCACGACGTGACTGCGTATCTGGTGACCTTCAAATGAAACGATTCATGAACCTGACGGCGAAACTTTCCATCCTGCTGCTGCCGGCGCTGCTGGCGGCGCAACAACTCGACCCCACCGAGTTGCTGAAGAAACTCGGTACCACCGGCGATTGGGCTACTTATGGCGGCGACTATACCGGCAGGCGCTACAGCAGCCTGACGCAGCTCAATCAGACCACGGTTAAGAATCTGACCTTGGCCTGGAGCAGCAAGCTGGTGGCCGGGACCCAAGGCCGCCGGCCTGGTCCGAAGCTCATCGTCAGACGGCATCGGGACGCTAGAAGCCAACGCGCTCGCGAATATCAAAGGTTCTCCGCTGCAGGTCGACGGCATCGTCTACGTCTCTACTCCCGACAACGCCTGGGCCATGGATGCGCGCGACGGCCAGGAGATCTGGCACTACGTCTGGAAGACGCGGGGCGGAACCCACATCGGCAATCGCGGGCTCGGCATGTGGCACAACCGTCTCTATATGGAGACGCCCGACGACGTGCTGATTTGCCTGGACGCCAAGACCGGCAAGGAAGTCTGGCATAAAGACATTGCCGATTTCGCCTTGGAGTATTTCTCCACGCCCGCGCCGATCGTGGTCGGCAATCATATCCTGGTCGGTACTGGCAACGACCTCGACGAGCCTGGATACCTGCAATCCTTCGATCCCGAGACCGGCGACGTGCAGTGGAAGTTCTACCCGGTGCCGACCAAGAAGGGCGATCCTGGCCTCGATACCTGGGCCAATCTCGATGCCGCGCGGCATGGCGGCGGCAACATGTGGGTGCCGGGCTCTTACGATCCCGACACGCATCTCTACATCGTGGGCACCGGCAATCCCTCGCCCGCTTACACCACCGGCACCCGCGGCAACGGCGACAACTTATATACGTGCTCCGTAGTCGCCATCAACGTCGAAACCGGAAAGATCGCATGGTATTACCAGACTTCGCCGCACGACACTCACGATTGGGATTCAGCGCAGACGCCGGTTCTGGTCGATGGCGAGTTCAACGGCCGCCCGCGCAAACTGGTGCTGCAGGCCAGCCGCAACGGTTACTTCTTTACGCTGGATCGCCTCACCGGCGAACATCTGGTAACCGCGAAGTTCGGTGAATCCGCGAATTGGGCCAAGGGCATCAATGCCAAAGGTCAGCCGGTGCGCGATCCCGCCAAGGATTTCGATGCGGGTGGCGCTCTGGTCTCGCCCGCAAATCAAGGTGTGACCAACTGGCCTCCGCCCGCCTATAGCCCCGATACCGGCCTGATGTACGTTCCCACGCAGGACGCCTACGCCATGTACTATCTCACCGAAACCGATCCGCGCGGCGCGATGGGACTCGGCGGTAAAGAAGAGCTGGCGCTGGGCACCATTCACAGCTACATCTCGGCCATCGACTATAAAACCGGCAAGACCGTCTGGAAGCACACTTATCCCACCTTGGGCGGCGGACTCGGTAACGGAATGCTCACCACCGCCGGCAAGTTGCTGTTCGCGGGCGACGTCGCGGGCAATATCGTGGCCTACGATGCCGCGAACGGGAAGCCGCTGTGGCATGCTTACCTGGGCAGCAACGTATCGAACGCGCCCGAAACCTACGCGCTCGACGGGCATCAATACGTGCTGGTGGGCGCCGGCGATACGCTCTATTCGTTCATGCTGTATTGATTTCTGCGACGTGGCAATTAGCCCGGACAGATTGGTGTAAAGTGAGATCAAGTCATGAAACCAGTTTTGGGAACCTTGTACACGCTGAGCCTGCTGGCGAGCCTCGCCAGCTTGGCCCCCGCCGCTTCCATGACCTGGAAAGGCGAGATCAGCGACAGCAATTGCGCCATCAGCCACCAGAAAGTGACGCAAGTACATCCGAGCTTGAATAGCCACAGCTTGTACCTTGGCCTGCGTCGGCGACGGCGCCAAGTTCGTCTTTGTCAGTGAGGGCAAGATCTTCAAGGTCGCCAATCAGGACCTGCCCGCGCTGAAAGCCAACGCCGGCTATTCCGTGCAGCTCACCGGCGACTTGAAAGACGACACGATTACCGTCTCGAAGGTCGTCCTCTTGGAGAATCACGATCGCAAGCCCGCCCCTAACTTCACGCTCCTCGATTCCAACGGTGCGAAAGTCACTTTGGCGAGCCTCAAGGGCAAGGTGGTGCTGCTCAACTTCTGGGCGACGTGGTGCGGACCCTGCCAGATCGAAATCCCCTGGTTCATCGAATTCAACAAGACCTATAAGGCGCGCGGACTGGCGGTCGTCGGCGTCTCGATGGACGAAGACGGCTGGAAGTCCGTCAAGCCCTACCTAGCGGCGAAGAAGATCGACTATCCGATTGTGGTCGGCACCGAGGACGTCGCGAAAGCCTACGGTGGCGTGGATTCCCTGCCCTCCACCTTCATCATCGACCGCGATGGCAAGATCGCTTTCTCTCACAGCGGCTTGGTCGGCAAGGATACGTACGAGACGGAAATCCGCAGCCTGCTCGACAGCGGCAAGCCTGCCGCGCACTAATATCGCACCGCTTCGAGAAACAAACCCGACGCCGGAGCGGTCCACGCGGCGACATCGAGTTGCGGATTCTTGCGCCCCGTCAATAGAGCGGCGAACTGCTCGACGCTCACCTCGCCCAGCCCCACCTTCACCAGCGTGCCCACCAGGCGCCGGACCATCTTCCATACGAAATGCGAAGCCTCGATGCGGAACACGATCAGGTTGTCGTCGACGCCCACTTCGGCCGACGTGACCACCACGGTTGTCGATTCGCCGGGGCGCGATGGGTCCGCCGCGCGGAAGCACACGAAATTGTGGCGCCCCGCGATCAGCGCCGCAGCTTTCTGCATCCGGGGCACGTCGAGCGGCTGCTTGATCCACCACACAAAGCGTTTGGAGAGCGCGGTTTTGCGCGTCGAGATCTGATAGAAATACGCCCGCGACACCGCATCGTGACGGGCGTGAAACGAGGGCGCCGCTTCCACGCATTCGAGCACGGCAATCGACGAAGGCAGGCGATCGTTCAGCTCGCGCAGGATGCGGGCCGCCGTCAAATCGTCGCGCAACTTGCGGACTTTGATGTGCGCCGCCTGGCCGACGGCATGCACTCCCGCATCGGTGCGCCCGGCGCCCTGCAGGTCCACCTCGGCACCGAACAGTTCATCCGCCACGCGCTGCAAGTCGCCTTGCACGCTGCGCGCGTTAATCTGCGCCTGCCAGCCGGAAAACTTGGAGCCGTCGTATTCGAGAGTCAATCGGAAAGTGCGCATGCAATCGCTATTATGCGGGAAGCGCGATCAAGGCGCGGCATGAGATTTCGTGGGGACGTCTGCTGGGACCATGCAGCAAGGTTTCGCTGTGTGGATGACGGCTGGGTCTTTACGCATGAAGGTTGTAAATAAGTGCAGCACGATTAGCGCCCGGCCTAAAGCGTCGTGCGCGATCATAGGTAAGTGGCGCACCTTGTAACTCTGATTCCCGGCGATGGTATCGGTCCTGAAGTCGCGCAGGCCGCCCGCCGCGCCGTCGATGCCACCGGCGTCGCCATCGATTGGGAAATCGCCGAGCTCAACGCCGCGCTTATTCTCAAGACCGGCCAGTCGCTTCCCGAAAGCGTCCTCGATAGCCTGAACCGAACCCGCGTCGGCCTCAAGGGACCCGTCGCCACACCCATCGGAGGCGGCTTCGCCAGCGTCAATGTCGCTCTGCGCAAGCGCCTCGACCTCTACGCTAATGTGCGACCCGTGCACTCGCTGCCCGGCATCGCCTCGCGCTTCGCCGACGTCAAGATCGACATGGTGATTTTCCGCGAGAACACCGAAGACCTGTACTCCGGCATCGAGCACGAAGTGGTTCCCGGCGTCGTCACCGGCATCAAGGTGATCACTCGCACCGCGTCGCTGCGTATCGCCGAGTACGCCTTTCGCTTCGCCGCCGCCACCGGACGCAAGAAAGTCACCGCCATTCACAAGGCCAACATCATGAAGCTGGCCGACGGCTTATTCCTCACCTGCTGCCGCGAAGTCGCCGCGCGCTTTCCTGGCATTCAGTACAACGAGCTGATCGTCGACAACGCTTCCCTGCAACTGGTGATGCGTCCGGAAACTTTCGACATTCTTCTGCTGCCGAATTTATATGGCGACATTGTCTCGGACCTGGCGGCGGGTCTGGTCGGCGGACTCGGCATCGTTCCCGGCGCCAACATGGGCGACACGCACGCCGTTTTCGAAGCCGTCCACGGCTCCGCGCCCGACATCGCCGGCAAGGGCATCGCCAATCCCACTGCGATGATGCTTTCCGCCGTCCTGATGCTCACGCATCTTAAGGAGTTGGACGCCGCGAAACGCCTGCAGGCCGCGGTCGAAAAAGTTTATGCGGAGAAGCGGCATACGACAGGGGACGTAGGCGGCCACGCCTCCACCGAAGAGTTTACCGACGCAGTGATCGCCGCCCTGCTGTAGCCGCGCGCGTGCCGTCCCCGACCTCTTTTTCATCGGCCCGCAGATAAACACAGATAGACACGGATAGCCAAAGCCCCCTGGGGGCTAACGTAGCCAAGATGACCTTTTTTCTTATCTGTGTTTATCTGTGTTCATCTGTGGGCCAATTGTTTCTGTTCGTGTGCAGTCACAGCCCCTCTCTTACCTCCATCCCACTCGCCTTCAACCACATCGCACTTTGCTTCCGCGTCCTTCGCCGCCAGGCCGCTCATAATCCAGATGTAGTTCGAGCGTGGCCACGCCGATCGTTGTTGTTTGGTGGAATCCGCGCCAGCGGAACTCGGGGGTTCGTCCCTGGGCGAAGCGGGCTAGCCGCCCCGGAAACATTGAGAAAAGGGCGGGACACGGAAGAGAATCGATTCTCTGGTTGATACAAGCGTCGTGAGAGCGGCGCAAGGTAACCGTAAAAGGAAATAGGAGAGCGCAATTGCCGGTTGATTCGTACTTTTCTGAGACCGGAGCTCGCACAGGCGCAAGCCGTTGTGCGGGCTGAAAAAATATACAGCCGCCTGTTTCCTTCACCCCCCGGTGGGCTGCCTACGTAAGCAGCCTGCCGCGAGACGATTGCGAAAGAAAAAAATCTGCAAGGGATCGGTGTGCCCGGCTAAGCCCGGTTCCGTCCCTATTATTTACAGACCCTTCTTGGCCAAAAATTCGATCAGGTCCACCACGCGCATCGAGTAGCCCCACTCGTTGTCGTACCAGGAGACCACTTTCACTAGGTTTCCGCCCATCACCTTGGTCAACTCCGAATCGACGATGGAGCTGTTCGGGTTGTGCAGCATGTCGCTCGAAACTACGGGGTCTTCGGTGTATCCCAAGATCCCCAGCAGCGGGCCATTGGAGGCTTCCTTCAATGCGGCGTTCACTTCAGCAGCGGTCGTTGGCTTGGATGTCACCACCACCAGATCGACCACTGAAACATTGGGCGTCGGCACGCGCATCGCGTAGCCGTCGAGCTTACCCTTCAAGTCCGGCATCACCAGGCCGATGGCCTTGGCGGCGCCCGTGCTGGTGGGGATCATATTGATCGCGGCAGCCCGCGCGCGGCGCAGATCCTTGTGCGGAAAATCCAGCACCGGCTGATCGTTGGTATAGCTGTGAATGGTCGTCATCGAGCCTTTCTCGATGCCGAATTTTTCGTGCAGCACTTTCGCCACCGGCGCCAGACAGTTGGTGGTGCAGGACGCATTCGAAATCACGTTGTGCTTCGAGGCGTCGATACGATCCGTCATTCACGCCCAGCACGATGGTAATATCTTCGTTCTTTCCCGGCGCCGAAATCACGACTTTCTTTACGCTTCCGCGCAGGTGCTTCGAGGCATCCTTCGCATCGGTGAAGCGGCCGGTCGATTCCACCACCACTTGCGCGCCCATGCCCGGCCAATCGATCTCGGCGGGATCCTTGATCGCGAAAATCTTAATGCGCTTGCCGTCCACCACAATGGCGTCGGCTTCCAATTGGACATCGGCCTTCAGCGTGCCAAGCGTCGAGTCGTACTTCAACAAATGCGCCAGCGTCTTAGGGTCCGTCAAGTCGTTCGCGGCGACGATTTCAATATTCGGGTTGTGCAAGGCCGCCCGAACTACATTTCTTCCAATGCGGCCGAAGCCGTTGATTCCTACTTTGATGGCCATAGTCCTCTTCTTGAGTTGTGAGTTAGATGCTTCTCTTCGTTTGCTAATCGTGACGCAATTCGCGCTGGACTTCCGCGACTACGCGGTCGCGGTCGTCGTTCTGCAAATCGTGGCGCAGCCGGCGCAGCGCCACGCCGACAATATCGCGATGGTGCAGACGAGAACCTAATTGTTCCGATTCGCTCAGGTTCAGCCAGATATCATGCAGCAGCTCCACATCCTCCGGCCACAACCGGGGCGGATGCGGCCCCAGATTGACGAAGGTCGAGGGGCGGTCCGGACTGATCACTTCGAGCGAGAAAGCATGCCGCGGCTCCGGCAGTTTCTCCCAGGCGCGGCCGATCTGGCGCGCAAGTTCATCCGAGGCCATGTGCGTGCTGACGCCCGTCACCAAACGCGACGCCCGCAGCCGGCTGGCCGTATCCGCCATGGCGTCGAAGGGATTCACTGCCGGCACCACCAGCAATTCCACGCCCTTGCCTTCCTTTTCCGCCACCTCCACTACGTGGCTGAACAGTTCCTTTTCGTAATCGCTGAAGATCTGATTGTCCGCCAGCTCATACTCGCCGGCGCCGGTCGAAATAGGGCGCACCGTCATCACCACGATGTCGTAGCGGCGCAGATTGGTTTTTTCCAGCACGCGCTTCAGGTGCTCCATGCGATGGTAATCCCGCACCGCCACCAGCACGCAGCCCGGGCGCGCGTGCAGGCTGCCGCCATCGATGTGCGCCTGATGGTCCAGGTTGAACTGCTCCATCCCCTTGGGCTCGGTCTGCTTGCGGCGCAGATTGATCTTCTCTGAGATCGTGAACATCACGAACAAGCCCAGCGTGAATGCCACGCCGTATTTAGTGGCGATTTGCTTGGTGAACAGGTTGGCGATGGCCACGGCTCCCAGCACCAGCGTGGTGAGGCCCAGGCCAACCGGGATCTCGCGGCCGCCGATGTGGAAATTCAGCGGCACTTTGTATTCCTGATCGGTGCGCTGAAAGCGCAGCACGGTCACGCCCAGCGCCTTCATGAAGAAGCTCCACACCACGCCGAAGGCATAGGCTTCGGCCAGGATCGTCATGTCGCCGCGGCTATAAACAATCGTCGCCAGTTGCAGCAGCGTGATCATGTTGATCATGCGGAAGGTGGTGCCGTAGCGCTTGTGAGGCTCGCGAAACCACGGGACCAGCACGTGGTCCTCGGCCACGCGGTTCAAGACGCCGTTGGCGCCGATGATCGACGTATTCACCGCGCCCGACAAAATCAACCCGCCCACGATCACGACGAAGATGTGGAAACCGAACCGCAGCAGGTAGGGCCCGCTGAGACTCATGGCCAGTCCGCCAATCAGGTTGTTGATGTACAGCGACCGGACATTATCGGGAATGATCATCACCGCGAACAGCGAAATCACACCGGTGCAAAGCACCGCGTACCAGCAGGTGAGATTCGCGGCGATTTTCAGATTCTTCATCTTGGGCGAGGCGATCTCGCGATACACCTGCGCCAGGGTTTCAAATCCGCTCATCGAGAGCAGCGAATGTCCGAAGGCGATGATGATCACCACCATCGGAATCTGCATCCAGAAGGTGCCTTTGAGCCAGCCCTGCGCGCTATCCGAAAACACCAGGTTGGAGGGCTTGGGCGCCGGCGGCAGATGCCAGCCCTTGGTCAGCAGCAGCGTGATGGGGCACCAGATCAGCAGAATGCCCACCATGACGGTGGTGATTTGCATGATGCGCAGCGCCTTGCCGCTGGATTCATGCACGCCCTTGATGTTCTGCCACCAGAAATAAATGGTGATCAGGATACCCGCGCCCGCCGCGAACAGGTTCACATTGATTTGATAATTCTGGTGCAGCATGCCGCTGATTTCGTTCAGCAGCGCGCCCAGATATTGCCCCGCGCTGACTACGCTGATGGGCCCGGTGAGAATGTAATCGAACACCAGCGCGGAGACCGACAGTTTGGCCATCACCGGCCCCATGCTGTCGTGCACCACCACGTACACGCCGCCGCGCACGTACATGCTGCAGCTTTCCAGGTACACGCTGCGCACCGCGAAGCTGAACATCATCACGGCCAGCACGAACCACGGCGCCGCTTTGCCCACCGCCGCTTCCGCCGCGCCGCCCGCGTAAAACATGGAAGACGCGAGGTCGCTCAGGACGATGGATGCGCCGCGCCAGAAACTGATGAAGGAAAGAGCTACCGTCGTCGCGACGACGACTTTAGGATTCGTCAGCGCCGCAGCCAGCCGGCCATCTTGTGAAGACATCTATATAAACTCTATTCTAAGGCTTTCAGCCCGTGCCATGCTCTCCGCGAGGGTAGCGCTAGAGTCCCTCGTGGAGACGAGCCGCGAGGAAATCGGGTAAGCCTGCGGCCCGTATTTTGGCCGCCGCCCGGTCGACGTCGTAGGCGACGCGGCGAAACTCCACCGTGCGCTCCTCCGGTGAGTATACCGCGTAAGCCGCGCGCGGGTCACCATCTCTCGGCTGCCCCACCGATCCGGGATTTACCAGGTAAAAGTAATTCGGCTCGAGCTCGAGAGTAGGCTCCGGCGGAAGGGGCCGGGTCGTGCGGCGCGCCAGCAGGAAACCGCCCTGCCGATGTGTGTGGCCGAAGAAAGTGAGCTGCGCCCCCAACGAAGTCAGCAGCGGGGCGGCATCCGCAACCGTGATCACGTATTCGTCTTCGTCGGCCGGCGAGCCGTGCACCAAATCCACCCCGCAGTAGGGCAGAGGGCCGCGCGGCAAGGTCTCCAGATACGCGCGGTTTTCCGGGAGCAGCGCATCGCGGGTCCAATACGCCGAGGTCTGCGCCGAAGGATTGAAAGTTTCAATAGTATCGAAACCACTGGGATCTTCAGCCGCACTCGCCCGGTCGTGATTGCCGCGAATCACGACGGCTACATTTTCGCGAGTCCACTCGACAATCGCGTTGGGATCCGCGCCGTATCCCACCAGATCCCCCAGGCACAGGATGCTGTCATAACGGCCCGCGGGCATCGCCGAGAACCGCCTGCAGCGCCTCCAGGTTCGCGTGAATGTCGCTCACGATCAGGAACGGCATAAGCGCACTAGCGAAACCTCGGGAGGGGCGCCCAACCGCGCCGGAACGGCAATGGTTCCAATGCCGCGTGAAACGAAAATCGAAGCCGGCCCGCGCCGGTAGACTCCGTCCACGTAGGGCGTGAAAAAGCGGCCGGGGTTAACGTCGGCGCTCAGCAGCTCCACGCGGATCTGGCCGCCGTGCGTGTGGCCCGCGATCGTCAAATCGTAGCCCTGGCGCGCTGCCACTGGAAACACATCCGGGTTATGCGAGAGCAGCACGTTCAACGCGCCGGGCGCCACCAGCTTTTCCGCGCCCGCAAGGTAACGCCGGCGCACCCTTTGATAATCGACGCCCACCAGGTTGAGAACGGCGTTGCCAAAACGCAGCGGCGCGGCGGCCGAGCGCAGGAACCGCATTCCCCGGCGTGCGCCTTCGCGCTCCACATAGGCTTCGGCATTGGCATAGATCTCATGATTCCCCATGCAGCCGAAAACGCCGGCGTCGGCGCGAAGCTGCGCCAGGATATTCAGGCAATCGTCGAGCGGATCGCGAACCGTGGTGATCAGATCGCCGGTCACCAGCGCGACGTGCGCGCGGGTCTCATTGGCCATATCGACGGCGCGCTGCAGCTCGGAGCGGGTAAGAAAAGGACTGAGATGGATGTCCGTCAATTGCACCAGGCGCAGCCCGTCCAATTCCGGAGCCAGGTTCGGGATCTCCAGTTTATGCTCGCGCAGGTGCAGTTGATGGCGCTCAATGAATACGCCGTAAGCGAGCACGGCCGGCGGCGCCGCAAACACCGCGGCATTGGCGATCTTAAAGAAATTCCTCCGCGCGGGGCTGTGTCCCGATCCCACGCGCGATGCAATCCACAGCACGAAGTATCCCGCCAGCCAACAGAGCGACAGCATGGCCCAGACGATCGCCAGGCCGGTCCCCCAACTAATCCACCAGGCGGGAAAATGCCGCGCCACCCGGTGGAAGCGCAGCAGGAACGCAAGCAGCGAAGCGGCCATCGACAGCACACCGGCGGCGGCGATCCATATTTTCGTTCGGCGGCTGGCGCCCGCCGCCCTCCAGCCAATAAGCCAGGTCACGCCGGCAATCTGGCCCAGCAGGGAGACGATCAAAACCATCAGATCGGGGAGCGTTCGCAGCAGACGTTCTAGCACCACTCCCATCTTATCGGCTCCATCTCAATGGCGGCTTACTTTACAATCAAGAGATGTCCTTAGTGGTGGTGGGCTCGGTCGCTTACGACGGCGTCGAAACGCCGCATGGCCGCGTGGAGCGGATGCTGGGCGGGGCCGCTACTTACATCGCGCTTTCCGCCAGCTATTTTACGCAGGCGCGCATCGTGGCCGTGGTGGGCGACGATTTCGCGGAGGCGGATACCGAGCTGCTCGTCAGCCGCGGCATCGACCTGGAAGGCCTGGAGCGCGTGCCCGGCAAGACTTTCTTCTGGGCCGGCAAATATACCGATGACATGAACGACCGCGTCACGCTCACCACCGATCTCAACGTGTTCGCGGATTTCAATCCCAAACTTCCCGAGAGCTATCAGAATGCGCGCTATCTGCTGCTGGGCAACATCCAGCCCGGCCTGCAGCGCAGCGTGCGGGCGCAGATGAAGCACTTGCGCCTGGCCGGCGGCGACACCATGAATTACTGGATCAGCGATTTTCGCGAGGAGCTGCTGGAAACCATCCGCCACTGGGATTTCCTGCTGATCAACGATCATGAAGCCCGCATGCTCTCGGGCGAAAACAATCTGCGCAAGGCGGCCGGCAGGATTCTGGACATGGGTCCGCATACTTTGGTGATCAAGCGCGGCGAGTATGGCGCCATGCTGTTCCGCCGCGACTCCTATTTCATCGTGCCCGGCTATTTGCTCGAAAATGTTTTCGATCCCACCGGCGCGGGCGATTGTTTCGCGGGCGGATTCATCGGCTATCTGGCCGAGCACGGCTTCAGTCTGGAAGGCGACCACATCAGCCGCGGCATGCTCAGCCGCGCGGTGATTTACGGGTCCGTTATGGGAAGCTTCTGCTGCGAACGCTTCGGCGTGGAGCGCTTCCGCACGCTCACGCGTGAAGAAATCGATGCCCGATTTGAAGAGTTCCGCAAGTTCACTTCGTTCTAATCCGCGAGAAATGGCCGGAGCGATGCCGTTGCTGGCCCTGCTTCTGACGGCCATCAGCGTGACCGCCGTCCTGTGGTGCTCATCGCACGGCTACACGTTATATTACGGAGACGCCGAGGCGCATCTGAACATCGCGCGCCGCATTCTGGATTCGCGAACTCCGGGCCTGGAGCAGCTCGGCACGGTCTGGCTGCCGTTGCCGCATCTGCTGATGCTTCCTTTCGTAACCCGAGATAGCTGGTGGCACAGCGGCTTGGCGGGCGCAATCCCATCGGCTGCCAGTTTCGTGATTGCGGGCACGTTTCTGTTCGCCGCGGCCCGGCGCTTGTACCTTTCGACTGCCGCAGGGGTGGCTGCCGCGCTGCTGTTCGCGCTGAATCCGAATATGCTGTACCTGCAATCCATCCCCATGACGGAAGCGCTGTTTGCGGCCGCGCTCGCGGCGCTGCTGTGGGCAACCATCTGGTTCCGCGCCACGCAATCGATGTGGGCCGTGCTAGCGGCGGCAGTCGCGTCGAATGCCGCGTCGCTTACGCGCTACGAAGGATGGTTCCTGATTCCTTTCGTCGCGCTATATTTTCTGATCACGGCGCGCCGGAAATCCTATGCGCTGGTCTTCGCGGCGCTGGCCGCTCTGGGGCCGCTGGCATGGCTGGCGCACAATCAGTATTACTATTCGAATGCGCTGGAGTTCTATGGCGGCGAAGGATCGGCCAAAGCGATTTACGCCGGCGAACTGGCCGCGGGCGGGGCCCGTTATCCCGGCGATCATAACTGGCGCCTCGCGATCGAGTATTATTTCGCGGCGATTACGTTGACGCAGGGCTGGACTCTGGCGATCCTGGGCAGTTCTGGGTGCGGCCGCGGCGCTGGCAAAAAAGATCTGGTGGCCGCTGCTCCTGCTGGCCCTTCCACCCGCATTTTACGTGTGGAGCATCCATTCCTCCGGCACGCCGCTGTTTGTGCCGACGCTGTGGCCCTTCAGTTGGTACAACACGCGCTACGCGCTGGCGGCTCTGCCGCTGGCCGCGTTCGCCGCCGCCGGCTTGATCGCGCTCTGCCGGTGAAGTTGCGCGCCGCCGGGGCCGGATTACTGGTGGCGGGGATTGCGGCGCTCGTCGGTTTACGGCGCACCGGTGTGCTGGAAGGAATCCGCCGTGAACTCGGTCGCGCGCCGCGCCTGGACGGCGCAAGCCGCGGCCTATCTCGCAAGCAATTACCAGCCGGGCGATGGCATCATATATTCTTTCGGCGATCTGACCGGCGTGCTGCGCGAGGCCGGCATCCCTCTGCGGGAAGGGTTGCATCAGGGCAACCGGCCCAGTTGGGACGCTGCGGTCCTGCGCCCCGATCTGTTTTTTCGCGAACAGTGGGCGCTGGCGATCGCCGGGGATAAAATTGCGGAGGCTGTCGTGAGAACCGGAGCGCACGGCCCGCACTATGAACTGATGAAGCGGATTAAGGTAGAAGGAGCGCCGGCCGTCGAGATCTATCGGCGAACAATCGGCCGGCTCCCATGAAGATTCCATTTACTAAAGCCCACGGCGCGCGCAACGATTTCCTGCTGACCTGGCGCGACCAGTTGCCGGCCGGGCTCGGCGACATGGCCGGCGCCGCCGTCGCCATTTGCGATCGCTATACCGGCGTGGGCGCGGATGGGTGGCTGCTGATTTCGCGGGGTGGCGGAGACAAGCGAAGATGCGGCCATCGAGCTGTGGAATTCCGATGGCAGCCGCAGCGAAATTTCCGGCAACGGCACGCGCTGCGCCGCGGCCCTGCTGGTGGAATCGAACACCGCCCGGCACGAGGTGCGCATCGGTACCGGAGCCGGCCTCAAGCACCTGCGTCTGCTCGCGCGCGACGGGCGCCGCTTCACTTTCGAGATGAATATGGGCGCGGCCTCGATTGAAGAACTGCACGCGTCGATCGAGGGCCGCGATTGCACGATCCTCAACGTCGGCAATCCGCAATGCGTCTTCTTTGTCGACAATTTCGATTTCGAATGGCAGGCTCTAGGCGCGCGCGTCGAACGCCATCCGCGGTTTCCGAATCGCACCAATGTTTCATTCGTGCGCGTCGCCGATGGCCATACTTTGGACGTCCGCTTTTTTGAACGCGGCGCGGGGGAAACCATGAGTTCGGGAACCGGATCGACGGGCGCGGCCGCGGCCGCTGTGGCGCGCGGCCTGGTCGAGACTCCGGTGCGCGTGTTGACGCCCGCGGGTCCGCTTGAATTACGCTGGGAAAACCAGTCTATTTTTTTGGCGGGACCTGCCGAACTTATAGGTACCGGCGAGTTTTTCTGGAAGGGGAACCAAACCAAGTGAGTCACTTCGACGATCTTCAGAAGAAGATCGAGTCTAAAACCGCGCACGTGGGCATTGTTGGACTGGGCTACGTGGGCCTGCCCTTGGCCGTCGAGTTCGCCGCCGCCGGTTTCACCGTGACGGGAATCGACATCGATGCCAAGAAGATCGCGGCGCTGAATCGCGGCGAGTCCTACATTCAGGACATCCCCACCGTCGGTGCTCGCTCCGCTGGTGAAGTCGGGCAAGCTCAAAGCCACCACCGATTTCAGCGCTGCCGCAGCGCATGGATACCATCAACATCTGCGTCCCCACTCCGCTGCGCAAAACCAAAGATCCCGACATGAGCTACATCGTCAACGCCTGCCAGGAGATTGCGAAATATTTCCATCCGGGCGTGCTGGTGATCCTGGAATCCACCACTTACCCGGGCACCACTAACGAACTCATGCTGCCCATGTTCGAACAGCCCGGCTTGAAAGTCGGCGAAGACTTTTTCTTGTGTTTTTCGCCGGAGCGCGTGGATCCCGGCAACGTTAATTTTCAGACGCGCAATATTCCCAAAGTTGTCGGCGGCATCACGCCCGCGTGCACTAAAATTGGCGCGGTCTTCTACCGGCAGGCGCTTGAAACCGTGATTCCGGTGGGCTCGACGCGAGTGGCTGAGATGGTGAAGCTGCTCGAAAACACTTTCCGCATGATCAATATCGGACTGGTGAACGAAATGGCGATGCTGTGCGACCGCATGGGCATCGATGTCTGGGAAGTGATCGACGCGGCGGCCACCAAGCCCTTCGGCTTCATGCCGTTTTATCCCGGGCCCGGCCTGGGCGGCCACTGCATTCCCATCGACCCGTTCTACCTGTCGTGGAAGACCAAGCAGGCGGGCATCGAGGCGCGCTTTATCGAGTTGGCCGGCTACATCAACGGCAATATGCCGCACTTCGTGGTCGATAAAATTCAGAACGCGCTGAACGATTGCGCCAAGCCGCTCAAGGGTTCGCGCGTGCATCTGCTGGGCGTGGCTTATAAGCGCGGCATCGACGACGTCCGCGAATCGCCGGCGCTCGATATCATTCACCTGCTGGGCAAGCGCGGCGCCAGCGTGACCTTTAGCGATCCGTTTGTGCCGCAGCTTCATGCGGACGGCGTGGTGCCCGAGATGGCGGCTATCGATGCCGATAAAGGGGCGGCCGAGGCCGACTGCGTGGTGATCGTCACCGATCACAAGGATTTCGATTATGCGCGCATCGTCGAACGCTCGAAGCTGATCGTGGACACGCGCAACGCGCTTAAGGGCAATCCGTCCGCAGAAGATCGTGCGGCTGTGATCCGATCGGCGGAGCGGTTAGCGCTTTGAACGTACTTCTTTAAGGCGCGCCAGCAAAGGGGCGGAAAGCGTCTGTTCGATTTCCGGCGTGATCAGCCCTGCGTGATCCAGGTCCTGAATGTGAACCTGGTCTTTCAGGCGGTAGCTGGTGAGCTTCATGTGCACTAGATCCACCACGGGCGCGATCAGCACCCCTTCCTGCGTACGGACCGGTTCCGATGAAGGGACCGGCTCCAGGTAATCTTCGGCGACTTTCTCGTTCAGGAACACCAGATGAACCGCGGAGCGAGCACGCGCGGGATCGGTATCTACAAATATGTCGACGCCGGCTACGTGCCGGAAACGGAATCCGTTTCTCTCCGCCGCCTCCGTGATTCGATCGAGATCCGCGCGCGCTACCCCGACGTCCACATCCGCGGTCAGGCGTGCCTGTTCTGGATTTCGCTCGAAAACATGAATAAAAACACCCATGCCACCCACGACGCGGTACGGAATGCCCGCGCCGCTGAGGGCCGCGTGAAAGCGCCGCAGTCGTTCAAGCAACTGCTCCACGTGAATATCGTAGGCGGCGGCGGTCAACATTCTCTCTCTATTTTAGCGCCGCGAGTTCTTGCTTGGCCTGCGCGAGCGCCGGGAGATCGGCGTCGGCGTCCTGCTCCCTCGATAAGAATTCCTGGTAGGCGTTCCGGGCCTGGGTCGAGTCCCCCTCAGCCGCCCAGGCGCGGCCCAACGCCAGATAGGCGATGCCGAAGTTGGGATCCAGATCAATCGCGTGCTTGAAAAAACCAATGGACGCACGATTGTTCCCCTGCCTCCGCTGGGCGCTCCCGAGCGCGTAGGCCTGGAGCGCCGGAAGCGATGCGGTGGCCACTTTGTGCAGGCTGCCTTCCAGGTTCTGAATCGAACTTGCGCGGCTCGCCCAGCTTGAGGCGGATGCCGGCGGCGGCTTTCGAGATCGCGTTCAGCACCTGCTCGCGGCTTTCGGCCTGCACTTGTTCACGAGCCAGCGTCGCGCCGTTTTTGCAATCGACAGCTTGAACCGTGACCGCGAAAGTCTTGCCCAAGTCCACAATCGCGCCGTTGATCATGGCCTTTTGACCTTCGTGCATGCAGATATCGTGGGCGGTCACATTGGTCATGCGCGTCTCCGGGGCGCGGCCCATCGCCTTTAGAACCTGTTCGACCTGCGCATCGCTCATGATCTTGAGGAACGGCGACTGCTCCAGTTGGATCGCCAGTGCGGCGCGCAGCGTGCCGTCGAAGATCGCATCGCCCGTGGCGTTGCCGAAATCGCCCAGCACCAGGACGTCTTTATCGGAGAGCTTCTGATAGGACGGGAACTGCATCACCAGCAGAACCAGCCCCGCCATCAACATCAGCACGGCTATCGCCCCGATCAAATATTCGCGCCGAAAAGCGCCGCCCTGTGGCACGGCGGCCAGCGCCTGCTTCAGTTCGCCCGCCGATTGCCAGCGCTGCGCCGCATCGGGCTCGAGACACTTGCGCAGAACTGTTTCGAGTGCGGCGGGTTCAACCGGACGCCGGTCTTCCGGAACCGGGCGCCCCATGAGCATTTCGTACAGCAGGCTGCCGAACGCGTGGATGTCGGACTCGGGGATCGTCCTGGGCGGCGGCGAGGCCGAAATCAAGTATCTTGATGCCTTGGTGCGTCACCAGAACATTCGAGGGTCTCAGGTCGCCATGGATGACGCCACGTTGGTGCGCATAATCCAGCGCGTCACAGATCTCGTTCGAAAAACGCAGCGTTTCTTGCAGCGAGAGCGGCCCTTTTAGCGGGACGCCTTCGACCAATTCCATCGCCAGGTAGTTCGGTCCTACTTCGTAGATCGCGCGAATGTGCGGATGGTTGAGCTCGCCGGAGGCACGCGGGAAAGGGCCGCTTGAAACCTCGATCGCGACATCGCGCTCACGCACGCGTGTCACGCGCCCGGTACACTTCGCCTCTGGCCCCGACGCCAAGCGGCGCCAGAATCTCATATGGGCCCAGGCGATCGCCGGCGGCCAGCGCCATGATGGAAACTACTTGCCGAAGTACGACTGATCGAAGGTGATCGCGGCTTTATCGCGGATGGCCTCCACGCTCTTTTGCGCCATCTCCGGCCCGACTTTATCGGCGATCTCGTTCTTCACGTCGTCCATCTTCTTGGTGTCGTGCTTGGTCACCTGGATGATGTGATAGCCGAACTGAGTCTTCACCGGCTCGCTGACTTCGTCCACCTTCAACGTGAAGGCGGCTTCGTCAAACGGCGGAACCATGCGCCCGCGCGTAAACTCGCCTAGCGACCCGCCGTTGGCGCCGGAACCGACATCGTCGGACTCGGCCTTGGCGAGCGCAGCGAAGTCGCCGCCCGCGACGATCTTGGCGCGCAGGTCTTTGGCTTTGGCCAGCGCCTCTTCATCGCTCAGATCCTTCTCTCCGGCCTTCAGCCCCACCGGTGAGCCCTTAAAGCGAATCAGAATATGACGCGCCGTCACGGTTTCCCACTCGTTCTTATGTCCGTCGTAATAGGCTTGCAGGTCGGCGGGCGAAGGCTTGGTGTCCTTCGAGATCTGCTGATACAGCATCCCGGCAATCAGTTGATCGTCGCGCATCGCCATTTGGGTTTTGGCTTCCGGCGTCTGATCGATCTTCAGCCGGCGGGCTTCTTGCGCCAGTGCCTTCAGCTCGGCCAATTGCTCGGCCAATTGCCGCTTGGCTTGCGGACTATCAGCAGCGCCGCGGCGCTCCGCAGGCATCTGCGAAACGACCTGATTGAAAATCTGCTCGAACTCGGCTTTCGTGATCTTTTCGCTGCCTATGGTGAGCACGACGGTCTCTGGCGAAACGGCGTTTGCGGCGGCGGCAGAAGCTGCTGCGGCGGCATGCGCGCTATCGGCGGGCAAGGAGGCGGCAGCGGCCGGCTTAGGGGCCGGAGCCGCAGGTGGCGCGGGCGATGTTGCGGATTTGGTCTGCCCCCAAGCGAACGTAGCCAGGAGGAGGCCGGTAAAGAGGAAGGAAATTCTCATAACCTTTAGGATAGCAGGCAGGATAGCAGGGGCTACAATGGCTAGCGATGGACCTTCTCTCATATGGACCTCCTCTCCTATAGCGCGGATGCCGGGATTGCGCGCATTACCCTGAATCGTCCGGAAAAGCGTAACGCGCTGAACCCGGAGTTGATCGCGGCGCTGAGCGAGGCGCTGGCGATTTCGTCGCACGACGCCAAGGTGCGCGTGGTATTGATCGCAGGCGCGGGCAAGGATTTCTGCGCCGGGCTCGATCTGGTGGGGCTCGACATTGCCGAGCGAAGCCGACGCGCTGGAGCACCTCGAATCGGCGCAGCGTCTGGCCGACGTGTTGCTGGCGATCAGGCGGCATCCGCGTCCGGTAGTGGCGGCGGTGCAGGGACGGGCGCTGGGCGGAGGAGCGGGGATCGCCACCGCCTGCGATCTGATTCTGGCCGCGGAATCGGCGGCCATCGGATATCCCGAGGTAAAAATCGGATTCGTGCCGGCGATAGTGGGGGCGCTGTTGCGGCGCTCGGTCACCGAGAAGCGCATGTTCGAATTGCTGGCCGGCGGCGAGCCGGTCGGCGCGCGCGAGGCCCAAGCCATCGGCCTGATCAATCAAGTATTCGCCGACGCGGAGTTTGAAGCGCGCGTGGAGGCATATGTGCGGAATCTGGCGGCCAAATCGGCGAGCGCGCTGAGCCTGACCAAGCAACTTCTGTATCACACGGACGGCATGACGCTCGAAAAAGCCATCGAAGCCGGCGTGCTGATGAATGCGGTGTCGCGGTCGACGGAGGATGCCAAGCGGGGTTTCGCGGGGTTCCGCGCGGGCGCCAAGAAGAAGCGCTAGCCGGGGCCGGGCGGCGCAGCGCCGGGCCGCGCGGTGCGGGGGCTGGCCGAGCAGCGCGGGGGCGTTGCCTGATTCGCGTTATGGTGGAAGTACCCAATGGCTCGCAAGCATTTCGAATGGAAGGTCCGCGACAAGCTGATTCAACTCGGCGAGCGCACGCTGATCGTGGGCGTGCTGAATGTCACGCCCGACTCGTTTTCCGACGGCGGCAAGTATTCCGACCCCGACCGCGCCTTCGCCCGCGCGGTGGAAATGGAAGAAGAGGGCGCCGACCTGATCGATATCGGAGCCGAATCCACGCGCCCCGGTTCCGTCCGCATCTCCGAAGCCGAGGAGCTGCGCCGCCTGGTGCCGGTGCTGAAACGCCTGCGCAACAAGCTGACCGTGCCGATTTGCGTGGACACTTACAAGTCCGGGGTTGCGGAAAAAGCTCTGGAGCTGGGCGCGGATATCATCAACGACCCCAGCGGCCTGACCATTGATCCGGAGCTGGCGCGCGCGGCGCGGCAGGCCGACGCCGGGCTGATCGTCAATCATATGCGCGGCATGCCGGAGACCTGGGCCAAGCTGCCGCCGCTCAAGAATCCGCTGGCGACGATCGCCGCTGAATTGGATGCGTCGGTGCATCGCGCGGTGGGCGCGGGGGTCGAACGGCGCCGTATCGTGATCGATCCGGGCTTGGGTTTCGGCAAACGCAAGGAACAGAATGCGGAAATCCTGGCGCGTCTGGACGAGCTGGCGCGGCTGGAGCTGCCGCTGATGGTGGGTCCCTCGCGCAAGCATTTCCTGGCGCGCGAGACGGCGATCGAAACCGAGTTCGCCGGCGCCGCGGCGGTTACGGCTGCCATCCTCTACGGCGTTCACCTGGTGCGCGTGCACGACGTGAAGGCGATGAAGGCGGTGGTGGAAGTGGCCGACGAAATCGCCAAGGCGCGCTTCGACGCCGCCGCTACCGTCGTTGGCACCGCGGGCAGTAATGTGTCCCGCGCTGGACCACGGTAATTTTGCGGATGGGCGTCCCGCACACGGCGCACGGCTCGCCTTCGCGCCCGTAGGCCTGATGCTCCAGCTGAAACCAGCCGCGTTCGCCGCGCGCATCGACGTAATCCGAAATCGACGAGCCGCCTAAGCGGATGGCCGCGCCCAGAATCTCGCGCATGTGTTGGTGAATGGCGGCGACGCGAGGCGCGAACTCAGCCGCGACGCCTGCGCCAGCGGATGCACACGCGCGGCGAACAGGGTCTCATCCACATAGATGTTGCCCATGCCGGCGAGGAAGGTCTGGTTGAGCAGCAGCGCCTTGATACCGGTCTTGCGCGGCTTCATGCGCGCCTGAAATTCGTCGAGCCCGATCGCGAGCGGCTCCGGGCCGAGGCGCGACAGATCGTGATTCCACAGAATGCGTCCGAACTGGCGCGAGTCGGTATAGATCAGCGAACCAGTGTCGAGAGTAAAGATTCCGTAAGTGTGTTTGGTGGGAGCGGCGTCGAGCAGGAGCTTCCCGGTCATCCCCAAGTGCACCGTCAGCGTGCCCTGCATCGAGCTGCATGACGATGAACTTGCCGCGCCGCTGGATCGATTGTATGGTGCGATCGGCGAGGCGGCGGGCGAGCGCCTTGCGATTTCCCGGCGTCACGAAGCGCGAGGAAAACGACGCCGCTACGATGCGGCGGCCGGGCAGATGCGGCGCGAGCGAGCGGACCACGGTTTCTACTTCGGGCAGTTCAGGCATCGCGGCGTTACGGTAGTTCCACGAAAATCTCGCCGTCTTCCACTTTCACGGGGTACGTCGCCAGCAGCTTCAAGTCGTCCCCCGGCATCGTGCCGGTGCGGCAATCGAACTCCCACCCATGAAACGGGCAGGTGAGAATGGGGCCGTCGAGAGCGCCATGCCCCAGTGGTCCGCCGGAGTGCGGGCAAATGCCGTCGATGGCGTGGAGCGCGCCGGCCACGTTGCACACCGCAACCGCACTGCCATCGTCCATTTCAAGTTGCGTCGCCGAGCCCGGGAGGCAGCAGCTTCAGCGAGCCCACTTTTACGAATGCCATGTTCTCCTTTTTTGTACCATGCGGGTCGCGATGATCCGTCACTGGGAGGCTGTCTACACATCCAAGGGCGATGCGGAGTTGAGCTGGACGCAGGCGGAACCGGCCACTTCCTTGGCGCTGATTGCCGAGGCATGCTCGGCCGGAAGCGTCATCGACGTGGGCGGGGGAACGTCGCTGCTGGCCGAGAGGCTGCTCGACCGCGGCTACGCGGTTACGGTGCTCGACATCTCGCAAGCGGCGATGGATCGCGCGCGCCGGCGGCTGGGAACACGGGCCAGTGAAGTTGACTGGATGGTGGCGGATGTTACCGCCGGTCCCGATCTGGGGACCTTCGACGTGTGGCATGACCGCGCGGTGTTCCACTTCCTCACGGCGCCCGCAGGCCGCGCGGCCTATGCAGGGCTGCTCGCGCGGACCGTACGCGTGGGCGGGCACGCGGTGATCGCAACCTTCGCGTTGGACGGGCCGGAGAAATGCAGCGGGTTGGAGGTGCAGCGCTATGACGGGATCGCGCTGGCCGCGGAATTGGGGCCGCAGTTTCGGCTGCTGAAGAGCGTCCCGGAACTGCACCGGACACCTTGGAACGCGCCGCAATCGTTTCAGTACAGCTTATTCAAGCGCATCTAGGGCGGCGCTCACTCCTGATCCAACGGTTTCTTATGCTTGGGCTTCTTCCGCGTGGTTTTGGGCAAGATCGGCTGGGACGGCTTCACGGGGCCAACCCGTTCCCGCGCAATGGCCCGCACCTCGTTCGATTGGTCGAACGTGCTGGATTTCGCGGGGTTTTTGACCCGCTTGCGCCGACTCATGAGATCACGCTATGCTATGCTGACAGATATAAGGAGGCCGTATTATGTTACGTTCTATCGGCTTGCCTGAGTTGATGGTCATCCTGGTAGTCGCCGTGCTTTTGTTCGGCGGCAAAAAAATACCTGAGCTGGCAAAAGGCTTGGGCGAAGGCATCCGCAACTTCAAAGACTCTTTGAAGGACCCTAATGCGCCGCCCGACGACAAGAAGCAGGCATAGAGGCTTCCTGGCAGCGTCCGCAGTTTGGACCCGTCTCAATCGGATTTCAAGAATAAACCCCGCGACGGCAGCGAGCCGGGCGGGGTTTTAATTTTTAACCAGCCGAGTGCGCGGAGTCGGTCCGCGTCCGCAGCTTCCTTTCGGAGGCGGCGGCTTCCCCGGACTACTTCTTCTTCGGCGGAACGATCGCGTCCTTCACGGCCTTGGCGACGCGGAATTTAACGACCTTCTTGGCCGGAATCTTGATGGCTTCGCCGGTTGCCGGATTGCGGCCCATGCGCGCCTTGCGGTCCACTCGCACCAGCCGGCCGATGCCCGGCAGAACGGTGACACCGTTCTTCTTGGTTTCGGCGATCGCCATGTCGGCGTAAGCCGTGGTGAAAGCCTTGGCTACCTTGGTAGGGACACCCACGGTTTCCGCAAGCTTCTTGATCAATTGCGACTGCGTCATTTTTGCTACTGCCATAGTTCTCCTTTTTCGAAAATCTTGATTCTCCCGATGTTTGTGCCGATGTTGCGTTTTCGTCCGCGCGTCACTGCTGCACGCGACGACAGGCGCGCATTTACTACTGCATCATACGGGATGCACAATCCTGGTGTAAAGGGAAAAGTGCAAAAAACATCGATTTTTAGCGGGTTTCGCGCAACTGCGCACATTTTCGCTGCACTGCCGCGCTGGTTTCCGTTGACGCAGCGCACCGAATGCTATCCTGGCAGCGTAAAGGCGATGAGCGAGCTACAAGATCAACTGGCGGCTCTGCGCCAGCGCATGGCGCGCGTTGCGGCGGAGTGCGAGGAAAAATACGGAAAGCCGGAAAAGCCTTATTCCATGCGGGTTTCGCACACTTTTCCACAGAAATTCCACGTAGAGGAATGGTTTCCGGGCGAGGAAATCGAGACCGAACACGGAAAACATTTCGAGACCGAAACGTTTTATGCACGCCATCGCCGTCACGGCTCGGCGGAGCTCAGCGAGCTGGCGGAGCTTCCCGGAGATCTGCTCGAAACTCTGTCGCATGGCGCGGTGCGCGACGTTCCGCCGCAGGAGTGGGCTTTCCTCGACACCGAAACCACCGGGCTCGCGGGCGGCACCGGCACCTGCGCGTTTCTGGTGGGCGTGGGGCGCATCACTCCCGAAGGTTTCCATGTCCGCCAGTTTTTCATGCGCGATTTTGGCGAGGAACCCAGCCAGTTAGATGCCTTGTCGCGGTACCTGGAGCCGTTCCGCGTGCTGATCACCTATAACGGGAAGACCTTCGACCAGCCGCTGCTCGAAACTCGCTACCGCCTGAATCGCACACGCTCGCCGTTTACCCGCTTCGAGCACCTGGACCTGTTGCACGGCGCGCGCCGCCTGTGGAAATTGCGCTTCGAGAGCTGCCGCCTGATCGAACTGGAGCAGCAGATCCTGGGCTTCGAACGCCAGGGCGACGTGCCCGGGCGCGATGATCCCGTATATTTATTTCGATTACGTCCGTACCGGGGAGATGGCGCGGCTGCTGCCGGTGTTTCATCACAACGCCATCGATATTTTGACGCTGGCGTGCCTGACCGGGATCGTGCCATACGCTTTCAAGGATCCGGCCACCGCCCCGCTGCGTCACGGCGCCGAGATGGCGGGGATCGCGCGCTGGCTGCGCGAAGCGGGCGAGATGGAGCAGGCCCGCACGTCTGTTCCGGCGCGCGGTCGACGCCGGCCTGCCCGACGATATTCTGTTCCGCACGCTGTGGGACATCGCCGCGCTGGAACGCAAACTGGGCTGCGACGATGCTGCGGTGGGCGTGTGGAACGATCTGGCGGCGTGCCGCAATCCGTTCCGGGTGCGGGCGATGGAAGAGCTCGCGAAACACCACGAGCATCGCACTAAGGATTACGCGCAAGCGTTGGAACTGACGCGCGGCGCGCTGGCTTTGGAGACTTCGGCGGGGCTGCGCAAGCGGGAAGAACGGCTGGCGAAGCGAACGGAAAATCGCCCGCAGATGAACACAGATAGTCGCAGATAAGAACGAATTAGGGAAGCTTGGCTGCTTCGACGGCTGCGTCCTCGCGAGAAATCAATTTTGGCTGGACGGTCTGGTGCGCGCCTTCTTCCAGCGTTACGGCCGTGGCCTGTGATGTGAACCGCTGAAGAAAATCCAGATCGTAGGTCAAATCTGCCTCGATATCTTCCCAGGCGGCGATGTAATAGTCACCGGGGGCGAGGCCCGCGATGCGAAAATCGCCGTTCTGGTCGGTGGCGGCTCGATGGGGGCCATCCCAATAGTTTTCGGGCGAACTTTGCTTGGACCAGAGCAGGACCTCGACGCCGGTCACGGCTGCGCCATCCGGGTTCTTGACTGTGCCGGACACCTCCGCTGCACGGGGCGAAAGCAGGATATCGAGACTGCCGCTCACGCCAGAGGTCAGGTCAAGCGCGGTGTGCGTGAAGTCCTGCTGCCCGAACCGGATCGATTTCACGTACACTCCTTCCGGTAATTTCTGAAAGAATGCGCGATACTTCGCCGGAAGAACGCCGTGCAGCTCAAATGTGCCGTCGTCCTTGGCTTGCGCATCGGTAGCAGGCAAGAGCGCACCACCTTCCGAGCCGAACAGGAATATCGTCGGATGGCCTGGCGGCCCGTCGCCTTCGAGCTTGAGAGTTCCCGCTATTGTCGGCGCCTTTCGCAAGGGTCAACTTCACGCCGGTGACATCGGAATCCGAGATGCTGACTTCTTCGCGGCCGATCCGCGGGTTCAGGTGGATTCGTGGACGAGATAAGAACATACTCACCGGGAAGCAAGTTGCGAAGCTCGAAGGTTCCATCCTCACGGCCGGTAGTTCGCCACGGCAAGTCGAATCCGGGCTGCAAACCACTCTTGAGGAGGGCGAACACGTTCGCTGTAGCGGGTTTCCCGGTTGCCTCGTCCATCGTCAATCCACGAATCGAGAACACTCGCTCCTGGCGCATGCGAATGTCGATTCCGCGGAGCTCGGATCCGGCAACGATCTGCAGGGTTGTGGCGCCTGCGGTATCGACAGAATCAGGATAATACGTGGTGATGTTGCTGGGGCGCTTCAGAGCGCGGCCGGGACGCCCCGCGTTGTCTGGCGAGCTCGCGCGCGAATCCGTATCATCTGCCGAGACATAATACGTCCCGGGCGGAAGGCCGGGGATGCGGAAACTACCTTGATCGTCGGTTTTACCGGGCTCGCCGACCAACGAAAGCTGGCGCTCTCCGCGAAAATGAGTGAAGTGCGAAACCCAAACTTCCAGGCCCGGGATCGGATCGCCATCAGCATCGGTTACGCGGCCGGCGATCACCCCTTGGGCGACTAACTTGAAATTAAGGTCCTTCATGGTCTGGCCGGCCGTGAGCGTGAGCACCACTCCGGGGCTGCCAGGGGCGGCGCCGCGAGCGCCATAGTTTTGCCGCAGAAAACCGGTGCGCTCGACCGAAAGTGTATAACGGCCGGGAAGGACATCTTCAAATACAAATTTGCCGTTGGCGTCACTGGTGTCGGTGTAGAACAAGGCTTTCGAGATGCGGTCCGCGTCATGTGTCAGCCGCAAGGTGGCTTTGCGCAATGGCTCGCCGGCTTGGGTTAGGACTTGACCCTCCAGGTGAGCGGTGCGGGGGGCGGCGCTCACGGCGGACTCAGGCGTCGGTTGCGCGCTAAGAGCAGCGGAGAGCAGCATACAGAATAGACACAAGCGCAAGACGGGGTCCTTCTAGCGCTGATTTTACACGGTCGCCGGGAGGGGGGCTAGCGGGGACGGCGACTGCGTAGCCCGGAACGACCTAAGGAAGTTTGGCGGCCTCGGCGGCTGCGTCCTCGGGGTATTGCAACAAGTTGGCGATCCCTTTATCCAGGGTCAGTAGAATACGGTCTTCCGCAGTGCCGCTTGAACCAGCGTCGCGTCAGCCGCGCCGCGAAGTCCTTCATCGAGGACCGTTTCGGCATCATGACCGAGCGCGCGAAGATCGGCGGCCAATTCCGTGGGAAGGTTTTCGTCGAGTTTAAACTTCACGACGCTCGAACGGCACTAAACGTTCTTCGCGAGCAAGTTCAGCCGCGTACGCAAGCGCCCCGTCGACGTGTTCAGGCCTAAGCGAGGGATAGCTGCTGAGGATTTCGTCCTTGGTCGCCGCAGATGCTCGGATCGCTGGTTAGGAAATCCTGCCAGGAAGTCATAAGTCTATTCTACGCCGCGTCCTCGGCGCGACGCGATGGCCCGTACGTTCGGGTTAGTGCGCTTCCGGCTTGAATTCGGGAGGCAGCTCGGAGCCTTTACCGAAGAAGTATTCTTCCATTTGTTTGAGCAGAAATTCCTGGGCTTCGGGTTGGCCGAGATTGAGGCGGTACTCGTTCATGATCATCTTCATGTGCTCCACCCAACCCTTCCAGGCTTCTTTGGAAACGTTTTCGTAGATGCGCTGCCCCAGAGGGTGCCCGTCAAAGGGAACTTCGTCGAGGCCGGGGGCTTCCTTCTGCAACTTCACGCAAAAAACGGTGTGGCCGGCGGGGGCTGGAGTGGTCGGATCTGCCATGACACCAGTTTAGCGCGGGGCTGAACAGTGACCGGTCATGGACCGGTCCTACGTATGGCTAGGAGGAGGTTGGATTCGTTCTGGCGCCATTTGTAGCCGATGCTGAAATCCAGCGGCTCGACGCCGGTGCGGGCATCGTAGGCGGCTTTCAAGTCCTCCTGCAATCCGGTCTTGAACAGATCGATGGGCTGATCGTAGGCGCCGAACAGGCGCACGTCCCACACCGGCGGCTCAAAGAAGTAGTGATAGGGGATGCCGGAATCGTCTTCGATCACCACTGTGCTGCGGTCCAGAATGATGCTGCGAATAGTCGAGAAGTACTTCTTGTGCATCAGGTAGGACGCCGATTTCACCAGCGTTCCGCCGGGCGGCAGGGTTCGCAGATATTTGGTGGTGCCCGGCTTCCTTTCGAGCCGCCGATTCTGCAGATTGAGCGCGAAGTAACGCAGTGTGCGCAGGCGCAGGCGCTGGTCTTTGAAGCGTATCGTCAGACCGCGGGTTTCGGTCGCCGCTTTGTCGTCCGACGCGATCAGCGCGCCGGCGGGCGTGATCCCGAGGGGCGTTACATCCACCACCGAGTTGCCGGCCCGTGCGATCAGGAACAGCAGCACCGGTAAGACGCCGCTGGCGGAGCCTTCGGCCAGGTCGCGCTCCATGTTCTCGGTCTTGAAGAATCCCATGGAGGCCGCCGTCTGCCACCCCTGGCGCAGAGCCGGCCAGTATTCAGGCGTGAAGTCTTCCGCCTTCGAGGGGATGCAGCCGGCCGGCTCCAGGCCGACCAGAACGTACTCGCCCGCGTCAGGGAAAAACGCCAGCGGATTGGTGGCGTCGGGACCGCTGAAGGGATAAAAGACGGAATTCGCGGCAGGAACTTTTTGCAAATACTTGCCGCGCCACCCCGAGATGCGATCGACATAGCGGCGCTTGAGGCGGTTCCAGTCCGCTGCGGCAGTTTTGGAATAATCCGTCCAGGCGGCCTTCTGCTCGCCGGCCATGGACCCGGCGTACGCGGCGTCGCTCACGCCGGCGATCAACTGCGCCGCCGCGTTCCAGTTGTCGATGGGGCCTTGCGCGGTACACGCGGGCGCAGGGGCAGCGGCTGGCTGGGCTGGCGGGACGCTTTGAGCTGTAAGCTGGGCGTGAAGCAGCGGCAGCAGACACAATCCCGCGCAAAGCAACCTGAACTTCATGAACTTCCCCATTGCTACCATAATGCACGAATGTTTGGATGGATGCCTATTCAAGCGCGAGCGTTACGAGATTGCCGCGAGAAACACTTCCACCTCGCGGTTGAAGCGCTGCGGATCTTCCATCATTAGGAAGTGACCGGCTCCCTCCCAACTATTGAGCTGCATGCGCGGAAAAATAGACCGCATCAGCTCAAAGCGCGCCTGCGTGCCCGGCTCACCGGCCTGGATGGCGATGGCCGGCAAATCGAAGACCTCGTCATCGGGAGGCGGTGGCAGCGACGAGATGCTGGAGAGCGCCGCGATGCGCACATATTTCGGCGTCGCGGCCATTTTCGCGCGGATTTCAGCGCGCAGGGCGTCGGGCGTCTGCTTGGTGAAACAGGATTCGACGCGTTCGGCGAAGTTCCTCTCGCCGGCGGCGCCCTGGAGGCTGCGGGCGACTTTGGCGAAATGGGCGGCAGTGGCGACGCGATCAGCGGGGCCGGCCATGTGGCGCGATACGAAGGCGTCCACCAGCACCAGCGCTGAGGCCTTTTGTGGAAACTCCCGCAGAAAGGCATAGGCGATGGGGCCGCCCAGGCTGTGGCCGATCAGAATGCCGCGGTCGGTTTGGGCGTCGCGCATCACGGCCTCGACGGCGCGGGCGAAGAACTCGATGGGATAAGCGCGATGCGGTTTGTCGCTGGAGCCGTGACCCGGCAGATCGATCAACAGCGCGCGGCGATTGGGCTGGTTATAGAGCGGCTCCTGGCCGCGCCAGAAAGTGAGGTCGCAAGCCCAGCCGTGGATGAATACCAGCGCTTCGCTGCCCGCGCCGTAGGTCTCATAGTGGACCCGCAGGCCGTCGAATCGGACGATGCGCGACGCATCACCATCCGCCGCGTGGGCCCGGCTGGCGATCCCGGCTGTACTCGCAATTACGCCCGCGCCTCCCAGCGCCAGAAATCGCCGCCGGAGGATCTCTGCCCGTGCTTTCAGGCCTGGCTTCATCGCCGGACTTTCCTGCACTTCCGGGCCGCCTGCATGGCCCGGAATTAGGAGGCCGCGCTTTCGGTCGTGCCGGCTTCGGTGGTGCCGGCCCGCTTAGCTTTAACGGCAGCCAGATATTCGGAGAGTTTCAACGGTTTCCGCGCTCCTTTTTCCATGTGGCGCTGTACCGCCTTCTGATAGCGCCGCAGGGTATCGCGCTTGTGGGCTTCACGCAGGCTGCAACTTTCAATATCCAGGAGCAACTCGATCTCCCACGGCCGGAAGGTGTTGCGGTGCATATTGCCGCGAAGCAATTCCTGAATGAGGCGGTTGAACTGCGCCAAAACTGTCTCGCTGTCGGGTTCAGATTGGTACATTATTTTTGAGGACTCGCGTGGTCCAAACTCTAGTTTACCCTTGCCAGCCAAGCGTGGATAGCCTGCATTTGTTTGAGGATCTCCGGCCGGTCGGCGGCGTCCGGTTCCATGGCCAGATATTGCTCCAGATCGCGGCGTGCGGCCTGGAAACGCTTTAGCTCCAGCTCCAGAAGGCCGCGCTGTTTGTACCAGCCGGATAATCCGGGCACGCCGACCAGCAGCAGATCGAGGGTGTCGACGGCGCGCGCCCAGTCATTGCGCCGCAGATAAACGCCACGCAGATTTTGCAACATGCGGATGGCGATTTCTTTTTTCGACGCGCGGCGCAGCAAGGCGGGATCGGCCACTTTCGCCCCGGCCAGCACAAAACATTCCTGGGCGGTGATGGGGCGGCCACCGTTGAAGGGGTCAATGTAGGTGGCGTAATTGCCGTCGTCGAACTGAATGACGAAATGCCGCGGGAGGCTGATGCCGAAGACCGGCATGGCCAGGCGGCGCGCGATTTCCATGTACATCACTGAGAGCGTGATGGGAATGCCGACGCGCCGCTCGAGCACCTGATCCAGGCAACTGTTGCGGGGATCGAAGAAGTCGTCTTCATTGCCGTGAAAGCCGAGCTCGCCGAAGAGATAGCGCTGCGCGGTCTCGACGAAATCGCGGCCATCGTTGAAATTGCGCAGGCGGTCGCCCAGTTGCGAGGCCAGCTCGTTCAGGCGGTCGAGCCACGGCTCGGGTTCAAGGCCGGGCGTGTCGATGGCTGCCAGTTCCAGGGCGGCGTGGTCCAGGCGTCCCTTCGGGGGATCTTCTTCAAGCAGATAGCGGAGATGATTTGCTGCCGGCACCTAAATTCTATTGTGGCAGACGAGGCTGGGGTTGACGTCGTTGCGCCGTAACGGGAGTCGATGCGCGCGTCAAACGGTTAGAACCTCGCGATAGCGTTCGAAGATGCTATATCTTTGGTTTCGGCCCGGGGGTTTCGGCCCGGGGTGGTTCGGCCCGTGCGACCACGAGGGGCACATCGATCTGGCCGAAGCAACAAAAATGAGGAAACAAACGCGCATGCGACTTCTACAAGGATTCCTGGTCTTGCTCCTTCTCACCACTTCCACGGCGCTAAGCCAGACGAACCAGTTCCAGGGCAGCGTCCCGATGGGCGCCGCGTCGCCTACACCCCTGGCTCTCACATTTCACGACGCAATCGATCGCGCCTTGAAGGCGAATCTGGGTCTTCTGGTGAGCGATTCGGCCAGCGAAAGTGCGCGCGGCCAGCGGCTCCATGCGCTGAGCGCGCTGCTGCCGCAGCTCGACGCGAAAGCCGGCGAGACCGTCGAGCAGCTTAGCCTGAAGACCATCGGATTCGATCTCAAAATCCCAGGCGTCAACATTCCCACCATTGCCGGCCCGTTCCACTACACTGACGTGCGCGCTTACGCTACCTGGAACGCGTTCGACTACAGCGCACGCAAAGACTATCGGTCGGCGATGGAGAGCCGGCGCGCCGCTCAGCTTTCGGTGATGGACGCGCGCGACCTGGTGGTCGAAGCCACTGCCAGCGCCTATCTTCAAATCATCGCCGACGCCTCGCGCGATGGAAGCGATTCGCTCGCAGGTGGAAACGGCGCAGGCGCTCTACGACCGCACTGCGGATCAGCAACGGGCCGGAACCGCGGCCGGCATCGATGTTCTGCGCTCCCAGGTGGAGCTGAAGCAGCAGCAGCAACGGCTGCTGGCGCAGCGAAATCAGTTTGACAAGGACAAGCTCGCGCTCGGCCGCGTGATCGGACTTCCCAATGGCCAGGACTTCAATTTGTCGGAGACCGCACCGTTTGCGCCGCTGACGACGATGACCCAGGAGCAGGCCCTGGTCGCGGCTCTCGCGCAACGGCCGGATTATCAGAGCGGTCAGGCGCGCGTACGTGCGGCGGAGAACGACGTCCAGGCGGCGCGCGGCGAGCGTTATCCCACCGCCGGCGTTACTGCCGATTATGGCGACGTCGGTCCCGCGCTCAATGACTCGCATGGCACGTTTCACCTTTGTGGCCTCGGCGAAGATCAACCTGTTTAACGGCGGGCGCATCGCTGGGGATGTGATCCGCGCCAGGGCGGCCTTGAAGCAGCGCCAGGACGAGCTTGCCGATCTCTCGGGGCAGATCGATTATCAGGTCCGTGCGGCATTCCTGGACATTCGTACGGCGGCCGACCAGGTGGCGGTGGCGCGAGACAACCTCGACCTCGCCAATCAAACGCTGGTCCAGGCGCGCGACCGCTTCGCCGCGGGTGTCACCGATAACATCGAAGTCATACAAGCGCAGGAATCGGTGGCGAACGGTAATGACAGTCTGATCTCCGCGCTTTACGCCCATAATCTGGCGAAGGTCGCGTTGGCGCGGGCTTTGGGCGGCGCCGAGCAGGGAATCCAAAAACTAATGGAGGTGAAGTAGCCGTGGCTGAACTGTTGCAGGATCGAAACGCTCCCCCCAAGAAACGCCGCATCGGACGGATTCTGGTGGTGCTGCTGGTTGTCGCGGTCGTGGGCTGCGCCGGTTACTACATTTGGCGATATCTCAACACGTATGAAAGCACCGACGACGCGCAGATCGATGGCCACATCGACGCTGTGAGTGCGCGAATCAGCGGAAACGTCATGGAAATCGGGGCGGAAGACGAGCAGGTGGTGAAGGCCGGAGAGGTGCTGGTCCGCATCGATCCGCGCGACTATGAGGTCGCCGTGGCCAAAGCGGAGGCCGACCTGCGCGATGCAGAGGCGGCGCTCGAAAGTTCGCGCATCGATATTCCGATCACGGCAGCCACTACGGCGAGCCAGTTAAAGACCGCGTCCTCCAGCCGCGCCGATGCAACGGCGTTTGTGCAAGGTGCGCAGCGCCAGTTGGGCGCCGCGCACGATCGCCTGGAATCCGCGCAAGCCCTGGTGCGCGACGCGGAAGCGAACGTCAAGAAGACCAGCGACGATGTCGCGCGCTATAAACTGCTGGTGGATAAAAACGAAATTCCGCGGCAACAGTACGACACCGCGGTCGCGCATGCCGCCAGCGCGCAGGCGACGCTCGATTCGCGCAAGGCGGAGGTTCGCGAAGCCGAGCAGAACATCGCGGTAGCGCAAAGCGCCATTGACCAAGCCATTCAGCGCATCCCGCAAGCGGACGCCTCGATCGAATCCGCGAGGACCGCACCCAAGCAGGTGGCGGTGAGTGAAGCGCGCGCGAAATCGGCCGTGGCGCAGGTCGCGCAGAAGAAGGCTTTGCTCGATCAAGCCAAGCTGAATCTCAGCTACTGCACGATCGTTGCCCCCGTCAATGGGATCGTCGGCAAGAAAACCGTGGAACTCGGAGAGAACATATCTCCTGGCGAGCAGTTGATGGCGGTAGTTCCGCTCGACGATATCTGGGTGACGGCGAATTTCAAAGAGACGCAACTGAACCGCATGAACCCGGGCCAGCGCGTTCGCTTCAGCGTGGACGCGTCCGGCAAGGAATACAGCGGCAAAGTGCAGGCCGTCGGCGGAGCCAGCGGTTCGCGCTTCAGCCTGCTGCCGCCGGAGAATGCCACCGGGAATTACGTGAAGGTGGTGCAGCGCATTCCGGTTCGCATCAATCTCGACCCGGGCCAGAATGACGATCACCGCCTGCGCCCCGGCATGTCGGTCGATCCCAAGGTCTATCTCCAGTAGGAGCGCTCATGGCGGACGCCCCCGAAGTCTGGAAACCAAAATTCAATCCCTGGCTGATCGCAGTGGTGGTCGCGCTGGCCGCTTTCATGGAGGTCCTCGACACCAGCATCGCCAATGTGGCGTTGCCGCATCTGGCCGGGGACCTGGGCGCGAGCAACGACGAAAGCACCTGGGTGCTCACTTCTTACCTGGTTTCGAACGCCATCGTTCTTCCCATCAGCGGATGGCTGGCGAACCTGTTCGGGCGCAAACGCTTTTTCCTGATGTGCATTCTCGTCTTCACCCTGAGTTCGCTGCTGTGCGGGATCGCGCCGAGCCTGCCGCTGCTGATTCTGTTTCGCGTGATCCAGGGCGTAGGCGGCGGCGGATTGCAGCCGATGGCACAAGCCATTCTGGCGGACACGTTTCCACCGCAGAAACGCGGCTTGGCGTTCGCTCTTTACGGAATCACTGCCATCATGGCGCCCACCATCGGCCCCACGCTCGGCGGCTGGCTTACGGATAACTATTCCTGGCGCTGGATCTTCTATATCAATCTGCCGGTGGGAATCCTGACCTTGTTTCTGGTGCTGCGCATAGTGGAAGACCCGCCGTATATCGCGCGCAATAGAAGCGCCGGCGTGCGCATCGACTACATCGGCATCGCTCTGCTCGCGCTGGGCGTGGGAGCCCTCCAGATCCTGCTCGACAAAGGCCAGGAAGACGACTGGTTCGGTTCGCAATTCATCGTCGCGCTGGCGGTGATCTCGGCGATCTGCCTGGTCTCACTGGTTTTCTGGGAGCTGCACAGCAAGACGCCGGTCATTGACTTACGGATGTACAAAAACTTCAACTTCGCGGTCGCGAATCTGATGATGTTTTTCCTGGGCATGCTGTTGTTCGCCAGCCTGGTCATGATGCCGCAGTTTTTGCAAACGCTCATGGGATATACGGCGGAATCGGCGGGACTGGTGCTATCCGGCGCCAGCCTGATTATCCTGTTTGAGATGCCGATCGTCGGCCAGCTCACCACCAAAATCCCCGCGAAATATATCATGGCGTTTGGCTGGGTGTGTCTCGCGTTTGGCATGTATTATTCAACCAAAGACCTGGATTTGCAGATCAGCTTCTGGGCGGCCAGCCGGCTTCGCATGGTGCAGGCGTTCGGACTTGGGTTTCCTGTTTGTGCCGATCAACCTGAGCGCCTACGTCGGGGTTCCGGCGGAGAAAGGCAACAACGTGTCGGGGCTGGTAAATTTCATGCGCAACATTGGAAGCAGCGTGGGAACCTCGATGGTCACTACGATCCTGGCGCGGCGGGCGCAATTTCACCAAAACATGCTCTCTTACCACGCGACCAGGTATGATCCGGCCTTCCGGAATCAGCTCAGCGGACTCAGCCGGCAGCTCCTGCACGCCGGCGCCAGCGCGCCCGACGCGCAGCGGGAGGCTTACGGGCGCATCTATCAATCGCTGCTCGTGCAGTCGCAGACGCTGGCTTATATCGATACTTTCATGGTGCTGGCGGTGATGGCGGCAATCATGTTCGTGCTGTCGTTTATCGTCCGCAAGAACGACCTGGGCGGGGGTGGACATGTCGTGGCAGAGTAAAGGGAGACCTTTATGATCAAAGTGATCACCATCGATCGCGAATACGGGAGCGGTGCACCAGAAATCGCCCAACAGATCGCCGACCGGCTCGGCTGGAAGCTATGGGATCAATTGCTGACCAGCGAAATCGCCCGCTATCTGGAGTGCGATAAGTTCCAGGTGGAGCAGCACGAGGAGCGAAGGGATCCGCTGTACTACCGCATTTTCAAAGCCTTTCTTCGCGGCAGTTACGAAGGAACTCAGATTTCCGCGCGAATGAAAATGGCGGACGCCGAAAGCATTCGAAAGGTGTCAGAACAAATGGTGAGAAAAGCGGCTGCCGAAGGCAATGCCGTGATTGTCGGACGCGGCTCGGCTTACTACTTAAGAGACCAGCCGGATTTCTTCCACGTTTTCATCTATGCGCCGTTTGAAGAGAAAGTGCGCCGCCTGCAACAGGGCGGAAAGACCGAGGAAGAAGCTACCGAACTGGTCCAGACCGTGGATCGTGACCGCGCAGACTTCATCCGGCAGAACTTCGGGATCCAATTTCCCGCACGGCATTTCTTTCATCTCATGGTCAATTCGACGATAGGTGAGAAAGCCGCCGTGGAAACGGTGCTGGACGCTGTGGCAGCGGTTCAAAGCTGACCGTCGCGTTCTCTCTTTCAAGACGGGACTCCGGGGGGCGGAACATCTGCAATCGGGGCGAGTAGGCGCAGAATGTGCTTTCCCGGCGGCTCGGGCGAAGCGATACGAGAGGACTGCGTCTGCCTACAACATAGGAATGCCGCGACGCGCCGCGCCGAGCGGAAACATCTTGTCTAATCGTTCGATTTGCGGGCCAGTCAGCTCAAGGCCGCCGGCACCCGCATTCTCAACCACGTGGTCGATATCCGACGATTTTGGAATTACGAACGAAAAGGGCCGGCGCAGCAAGAACTGGAGGGCAACCTGGCGCGGGGTTGCATTGTTCTCCTTCGCGATTTCCTGCAACAGGCGGCCCGCCGGCGTGTGCGGATCGGGGAAGTCCCCGTGCCCAAACGGGCTGTAGGCCACGAACGCGGCGTCATGCTTTTCGCACCAGGGAACGACGGCATGCTCTACCGCCCGTTCTTGCAGATGATACAGAACCTGGTCACAGACGGGACCGGAGTGATCGCTTAGCCGATGGGCTTCCTGCAGATCTGGAGCATCGAAGTTGCTGACGCCCCACGAGAGGATCTTGCCTTCACTCTGAAGTTGCTGGAACGCCTCGATCGTGTCGGCCAAAGGATGGTCGCGTCGCCAGTGCAGCAGATAACAGTCGAGTCTGTCGGTCTTCAATCGTCCAAGCGAACGCTCGCATGCAGTCACTGTGCCCTTCCGGGATGCATTTTGAGGGAGCACTTTGGAAACCAGGAAGACTTCTTCGCGGCGGCGGACAATCGCTTCGGCGACCCATTCCTCGGCTCGCCCCGACAAATACATTTCAGCGGTATCGATGTGCGTCATGCCAAGACCGAGGCCTCGGCGCAAAGCTTTAACGGAGGATTCGCGGTTGTCTTCCTGGCCGTACCAAGTCCCTTGCCCGACGATGGCAACTTCACGCTTGGAGGAGCCGAATTGGCGCTGTCGCATTTCGTGTATTCTCCCATGCAAATCAAAGGCCATCAAGACCGGCGTTCCGAACACGGCATGCGCGGGGACGGCCTTCGGTTGTAATATAAACGATGGAGTTCCAATGAAAATCACTACGTTGTGCCTCATCCTTGCATCCGCAAGCCAGATTTATAGCCAGCCCGATCCCTATCACGCCCTGGACCACTGGGCGCAGATTCCGCAAGGGAGGAAATGGGGGTCGGCGAGCGCGATGGACATCGACCCTAAGACCGGGAACATTTGGGTCGTCGATCGATGCGGCGCCGCCACCTGCGCCGGCAGCTCGCTGGATCCAATTTTCGAATTCTCTCCGTCCGGAAAACTGCTGAAGAATTTCGGCGGCGGAATGTTCGTCACGCCGCATGGCATGTTCATCGACAAAGAAGGAAACCTTTGGATCGTCGACCAGGCGATTAAAGACGGCAAGGGCTTCCAGGTTTTCAAAATGAACCAGGACGGCAAAGTTTTGCTGACGCTCGGCAAGGCTGGCGTGGCCGGGACTACGAACGACACCTTTAACAGCCCGTCCGACGTTCTGGTGGCGCCCAACGGCGACATCTTCGTCGCCGACGGACACGGCGGCAACACCAACGCCCGCATCGTCAAGTTCGACAAGGACGGAAAGTTCATCAAGACGTGGGGGAAGAAGGGATCGGGCCCGGGCGAATTCAACACTCCTCACGCACTGGCCATGGATTCCAAAGGACGCCTATTTGTGGCCGACCGCGATAACAACCGGATTGAAATCTTCGATCAGGACGGCAACTACATCGAAGAATGGAAGCAGTACGGAGCGCCCAGCGGGATGTTCATCGACGCCAAAGACAATATCTACGTGGCCGATTCGCAGTCGAACGCTAAAAACAATCCGGGCTTTAAGCGCGGCATTCGCGTGGGCCGGGTGAAGGACGGCAAGAACGGCAAGGTGCGGGCATTCATTCCGGATACGATGCCGACCCCGGAGAGCGACGACAAGTACCCCAACAATCCTGCATTCGCAATGTCGACCACCAGCGGCGCCGAAGGAGTGGCGGCGGATTCAAAGGGTAACATCTACGGCTCGCAAGTCGGCCAGCAGAAGCTCATAAAATACACGAAGTAACCGGCGGTCTGGAGAGTTGGACGTAACGCCGGCGGGCGGGAAGGCCCGCCGATGCGGCTTATCCCGCCAGACTCAAGTAACGGAACCCGGCCTTCGTCAATCTGGCGCGGTCGAGGAGATTGCGGCCGTCGAGCAGCACTTGGCCGCGCATGCTGTTCTTGATGGATTCCCAGTCGAGCTCGCGATACTCCTGCCACTCGGTGACCAGGACCGCGGCGTCGCAATCCTGCAGGGCTTCTTCGGCGGTTGGGCACAAGGTCACATCGAGGTCGGGACACTCCTGCAGGAACCGGCTCATGGCCACCGGATCGTGCGCCTTCACCCGCGCTCCGCGTTCGATCAATTTGCGGGCGATATCGAGCGCCGGGGCCTCGCGCAAGTCATCGGTGTCGGGCTTGAAAGCCAGGCCCAGCAGTGCGACGGTGCGGCCTTTGAGAATCTTCAATTCGTCGAGCAGCTTTTCCACTACCCGCTCGCGCTGCCGCCGGTTCATGTCGCGCGCAGCTTTGACAATCTGCGCGTCCAGGCCATACTCGCCGGCGGTGGCGACTAGCGCCGCGGTGTCCTTGCCGAAGCACGAGCCGCCCCAGCCGATGCCGGCCTGTAGAAACCGCGTGCCGATGCGGGCGTCGAGTCCGATGCCCTTGGCCACTTGCGTGATGTCGGCGCCCACCTTCTCGGCGAGCTGCCCGATTTCATTGATGTAGCTGATCTTCAGCGCCAGGAAAGCGTTGGCCGCGTACTTGATGAGTTCGGCGGATGCCAAGTCCGCTGAAATTAGGGGCACGGCGCCCATGCGGTCGGGACGCGGCAGGTAGGATGGGGCATTGAAGGTCTGTTCCAGCAAGGGGCGGTAGAGCGAATACAAGACCTCCGCCGTGCGCTGATTGTCGGAGCCCACCACTACGCGATCGGGGTAAAGGCTATCGAAAATAGCCGAGCCTTCGCGCAGGAACTCAGGGTTGGACGCCACCGCGAACATGCCCTTGGCCTTCTGATTGGTACGCTTCTCGTAGGCGTCGCGCACGATGGATTCCACCCAGTTGCCGCTGCCGATGGGCACCGTGGATTTATTCACCACCACCACGAAATCGCCCGCCAGATATTCGCCAATGCCACGCGCCGCGGCTTCCAGGTACTTCAGGTCCGGCGCGCCATTCTGTCCGGGTGGCGTCCCCACCGCGATAAAAATCACCTGCGATTGCGGGATGGCTTCCGCGTACTCGGTGGTGAAGGAAAGATTGTGCCGGGCGCCGGCCACTAACTCCGGCAGGTGCGGTTCATAAAACGGAATCTTGCCGGCTTGGAGCGCCTTCACTTTGCGTTCGTCGGCGTCGATGCAGGTTACCTTGTGCCCTAGGAAGGCCAGGCACGCTCCGGTGGTCAGACCTACATATCCAGTTCCAATGATCGAGACATTCATAAGATTCAGCTTCGATTCTCCATGTTAACGATTCCGCCGCGGGCGGGCGTCGTCCCGCATCGACTAACCTGAAAAACATGCGGCGCTTCGTGACCGGGTTGGGTCTCACTTTTCGTTATTGGATGCAGACCGAGGTGCACGTCTACGCTTTTTCGGTGGCCGCCAATGTTCTTCTATCGTTCTTTCCATTCCTGATCGTTATACTCTCGCTCTCGCGGCGCGTCTTTGGCCAGCAGGCTGCCGCTGGAGCCATCGACCTGGCGTTGCGGGATTATTTCCCCGACGCTCTGGGTCAATTTCTGCAGCGGAACTTGCCACAAACCGGCTCGTTGGAGCTGGTTTCCATCCTGTTGCTGTTGTTCACCGCGAACGGCATCTTCGAGCCCCTGGAGGTCGGACTGAACCGGGTTTGGGGCATCCGCAAGAATCGCAGCTTCTTCCGTAATCAGATCGTCAGTTTGGGATTAATCTTTATCTGCGGTGGTCTGGCACTGGGTTCCATGCTGTTGACGGCGCTGAATCAGCAGTCGTTCCGCGCGAACGGGTATCCCAATGGCTGGATGCAGAACCTGGCGGGCGGGAGCGCGGCGTGGGTATCGCTGCTACTTTTCAAGCTGGCGGCGGTGCCGCTGGCGGTGCTGGTGCTGTTCCTGATTTATCACTACTTGCCGAACGGGCCGACGCCTCTGAAGCGCGTGCTGCCGGCCGCCATCTTCGTGGGACTGCTGATGGAGGTGTTGAAGTATGTCAACGCGCTGGTCTGGCCGGACTTTCAGCGCAAGCTGGCGAGCGAGTATGGCGTGTTCCAGTATTCCGTGACACTGATTTTTTTGGGATTCCTGGCGTCGATGCTGGTGCTGGGCGGGGCGGAGTGGGCCGCGAGAGGGCACCGTTTGGACGAAGAGGCGGTAATGGCGCCCCATGACTGAACGCCAGACTTGAGATTGTCATCTGTCTCTGGCGGACGTTTTGCAGGCTTCCGCCGTTATCTGGCTACTTTCCGAAGGTGTCATAATTCGATTGGACAATCTCCTTGAGGTCAGATCGGTCGGCCCCGCAGGCAAGCAATGAAACGACTACTTCCCCTGCTTCTTTTTGAGCTCACATGCATCGCCGGTTGTTCCCCAAGTGCTCCGCCCAACTCAGACTGCGAATGGTCAGAACAGATCGCAGGGCCGCTCGATCTGAGTCAATCGACGCAGGCACGACACCTTTCTGGGGACGCAGAACGCGCGGAAGATCTGGCTATTCGCTACGCCGATGCGCGTCGCGGACCGCACTCCGGTCACTTTGAGGGTGCGGCTGAGTATGGGCTTACGAGAGATCAGTGTATGGCGCGTCTGTTCCAGATCGTCGCAAGCAACCACGACGTGACGGAGGAGCAGATTCGTTGGCACCTCGCCCATCGCCCCACAGAATTGGACATTGCAGTGATTCTGACCTTTATCGTGCTTTATGGGTGGGCGGCCATCGTCGTTGTTCGCCGGGTTTGCCGACGCAATGCGGACCATCAGGAGACTTCGGGTTGGATAGCGATGATGGTTTATACCTCCATCATCACGAGCGTGGTCGGGGTGCTCCTGGGTGAGGTGTGGTCCGACCTAATCGAAAACGTCCGGCTAGGTAACGGCCATCTGAGCTATCGCGCGGAACGCATCCCCTGGAGTCACCATCGCCTCGGGTTTTTTGTTGGCGGCGTTGTTTTGTTCTGGCTCCTGGCAACCCTCCACCATCGAGGGCGGTCCGCTGCACTTGGCGTCTGGTGGACAAGCGCACGCTGACAGTTTTGCGATTCCTGCACCGATGCCGTCACTTGAAGGAAAATAGAGTGATGAGTGGAATCCAGTTTGTCACCGATGAAAAGGGCCGCAAGGTCGGTGTTCTGATCGATCTCAAAAAACACGGAGCCATCTGGGAGGACTTCTGGGATGGCCTCGTCTCTGAATCGCGCCGCAAGGAAAAGGGCATTCCTTACGAGCAATACCGGGCCAGCCGGCTGAAGCGCAGCCGCTCGCGTGGCTAGATACTCACTCGACATCAAGCAGTCGGCGCAAAAAGAATTGGATGCGCTCGCCGATGCATTGTTTAACCGTATAGACCGGAAGATTTTGGCGCTGGCCGACACTCCCCGGCCAGCTGGATGCAAAAAGCTCAAGGGCTATAAAGATCAATGGCGCTTGCGCGTCGGCGACTGGCGGGTGCTGTACATTATCGACGACGTGGCGAAACTAATCAGCGTGACTCGGATCGCGCATCGCCGCGAGGTTTACGAATAGGACAGTGGCATGACTAACGGTTTGCTGGCGGTGGTGACCGGTGCGTCGAGCGGCATCGGCGAGGAGTTCGCGCGCCGGCTCGCGGCCCGCGGCTACGACCTCCTACTCGTCGCCCGCCGTGAGGACCGGCTCCACGCGTTGGCCGAAGAACTCGCGGGCGCGCATCACGTCGTCGTGGAAACGATGCCGGCGGATCTGGTGACCGATGAAGGCCGTGCCGCTCTGGTCGAGCGTATCCGCATCGCGCCCAACTTCGGCCTGTTGGTGAACAACGCAGGCTTCGGAGCGTCTGGGATGTTTCATAAGGTTGACCTGAACATCCAGGATCGAATGCATCGCCTGCACGTGCTCACTACGCTCGCGCTGTCGCACGCCGCGCTCGAAAATCTCATGGCGCGGACGGACGCCGACGGGCGCTGCGGCATCATCAATGTCTCCTCGGTGGCGGGCTTTGAGCAGGCTCCCACCAGCGTCAGCTACAACGCTACCAAGGCCTGGATGACCAGTTTCACCAATGGCCTGGCGATCGAGCTGACCGTGCAACGATCGCCGCTGAAAGTGCAGGCACTCTGCCCCGGCTTTACCTACTCGGAATTTCATGACCGCATGGCGATGGATCGCAGTCCGATCCCGAAGCAGTTGTGGCTCGACGCCAGGTTTGTGGTGGCGGAATCGCTGCGGGGCTTCGATCGCGGCAAGTTGATCGTGGTGCCAGGCTGGCGCTACAAGATCATCGTCGCGTTCCTGCGGGCGACTCCGGGCGCGGTCATGCGCCGTATTTCCGCGGCGTTGGGACGGCGGTACCGTAAGACAAAAGTCTAAAATGCGCGCGCCGCAGACAGCCGCCGCGCCGGTGCTACACTGACAATGTTATGGCCATCAGCAAGGAACTGCTGGAGATTCTCGTGTGCCCCGTGGACAAGGCGGACCTCGAGCTGAAGCAGAACCCGGACGGCCTGAAATGTGTGCAGTGCAAGCGGGTCTACCCCATTCGCGACGACATCCCGGTGATGCTGGTCGACGAAGCCCGCATCGAAGATAAGCTAGAGGCTACGCGCGAAAAAATGGAATCTCTGCTGGCGCGGCTCCCGTCGCGCTCTCGGATTGCCGTGATCCGCTTGCGGTCGATGGGTGACTGCGTGCTCACTACTCCGGCGCTCGCTTTGCTCAAGGCCTACCGTCCCGATCTGCAGGTGCGCGTGGTCGTGGAGCCGCGCTTCGCCGGTGTGTTCGAAGGACAATCCGGACGTGGATGAAATCTCGCCGCGTGTGGGCGTCCGCGTGGACATGGTGTTGAACCTGCACGGCGGCACGCGCAGCATGTGGATGACGCTGGCCTCGGGCGCGAAGTTCAGGCGTCGGGTTCGGGCATCATCGCTTTAGCGGTATCTACTCGCAGCGGATTCCCCGCGCGCAGGAGATTCTGGGCGAAGAGCGGCCGGTGCATACGGCGGAACATTTGGCCTCGGCGATGTTCTGGCTGGGAGTGCCCCGCTCGGAGATCCCGCGCGCAAAGCTGGTCGCGCGGATGCAGCCCCGCCTATCCGCCCTACGTGGTGATGCATCCGTTCGCGGCGACGGCCGAAAAGACCTGGCCGGCCGAGCGATTCGTTGCGGTCGCGGACCAAATGCAAGCTGCGGGCCTGCAGCCGATGATCGTGGCCGGGCCAGCCGACGACGCGGCGCCGTTCTCCAAATTCCAGGTGCTTCGCAACCCGCCGCTGAGCGTGCTGAAGAGCCTGATGTCGGGCGCGGCGCTGTTCATCGGCAACGACAGCGGCCCGGCCCACGTCGCGGCGGCGTTTGGGATTCCGGTGGTAGTTTTGTTCGGGCCGTCCGACCCGGTGACGTGGGCGCCTTGGCGCACCGAAGCGCGAGTGCTGACATCGCGCGGCAGCATCGACCAGATCACGGTGGAGGAAGTGATGGCCGCGGCGGAAGCGCTGCGCAATGGAACTGTGAAGGCGGAAGCATGAGCGAACTAGGCCGGCTTCTGCGCTTCTCGCGGCCCTACACGCCGTACCTGGTTTTATCGGTGTTGCTGATGGCCTGCGTGGGCGCGGCGCAAGCTCTTACCGCGCTGCTCATCGGACCCATCTTCGATCGCGTGCTCAATCCGGCGTCGGCCGACGCGCCGGTGCTGCTGGTCACGACTTCCCATTTTGCGCCACAAGATTTATCTCTCCGAGCTGATGCCTCCGTCGATCCACAATGTGTGGACCATGGTGGCGGTGGGCATCCTGGCGGTGTTTTTCATCAAGGGCCTGTGCGATTACTGCGCCAACTACCTGATCAACTACGTGGGCTTTTCCGCGGTGACGGATCTGCGCCAGACCGTATTCGACCGGGTAGTGCATCAGGACGCGCATTTCTTCGAAGCCAATTCGACGGCGCGCGTGATGTCGTCGATCATGAACGACCTGGAAAAGATCCAGGTCGCGCTGTCGCAAATTCTGGCGGACTGGCTGCGGCAAAGCTTCACCGCGCTGGGATTGCTGGCGGTCCTGTTGCAGATCGATTGGAAACTGGCGGGCGTGAGCCTGACGATGCTGCCGTTCGTGCTGGTGCCCACGCTGCGGCTCGGCCGGCGCATCCGCCGAACCACGCGCAACGCCCAGGACAACGCCGCGGAATTGAATCAGGTGCTGCAGGAGACCTTGAGCGGCCACCAGGTGGTGAAGGCTTTCGGCGCGGAAGAAGTGGAGTCCAACCGCTTCCGCGACCGCGCCGAGAAGCTGCGCAACAGCAATCTGCGCTACGTCGCGCAGCAGGCCATCGCCAGTCCGGTGATCGAATTCTTCGGCGCGATCACCATCGTGGGCCTGCTGACCTACGCGCGGCTGCAAATCAAAGCCGGCTCGATGACCACCGGCGAGTTCAGCAGCTTCGTCATCGCGCTGCTGATGCTCTACGAGCCCGTCAAGCGCCTGACCGGCATCCACAATATCTTTCAGCAGGCGCTGGGCGCGTCGCAGAAGGTGTTCGAATACCTGGACCGCGATCAGCATGTGAAGGAGAAGCCGGGCGCGGTGAAACTGGCGCGCTTCGAAAAGGCCATCCATTTCGACAACGTCGAGCTTCCGCTATCCCAGCGTGCCCGACGGCTTCATGCTGGATTCCATTCAACTGGAGGTCAAGCGCGGACAGGTGGTGGCGCTGGTGGGATCGAGCGGCGCGGGCAAGACCACGCTGGCCAATCTGGTGCCGCGCTTCTATGACGTGACCGGCGGCGCGGTGCGCATCGACGGCCGCGATATTCGCGATCTGCGGCTGGCGTCGCTGCGCGACAAGATCAGCATCGTGGCGCAGGATACGTTCCTATTCAACGACACGGTTGCCGCCAACATCGGCTACGGTTTGCGCCATGCGACGCCGGAGCAGATCCACGAAGCCGCGCGCAACGCCATGGCCGAGGAGTTTATTCTGCAGCTTCCGCAGGGCTACGACACCATCATCGGCGAGCGCGGGACAAAGCTCTCGGGCGGGCAGCGGCAGCGTCTGGCGATCGCCCGCGCGCTGCTGAAGAACGCGCCGATTTTGATTCTCGACGAAGCCACTTCGCATCTGGATACCGAGTCGGAGCGCCTGGTGCAGAAGGCGTTGCAGAACCTGATGGCTCACCGCACCGTGATCGTGATCGCACACCGGCTCTCCACCGTGCGCCGCGCGGACAAGATCGTGGTGCTGGATCAAGGCCGCATCGCCGAGACCGGCACTCACGACGAACTGATCGCTCACGGCGGCATCTACCAGCGCCTGCACGACATGCAGTTTCTGGAAGCCGACGCGTAAAACGTTTTCAGCTCACAACGTTGCGGTGTTACTATAGGCGAAGGAAGGGCGAAGAATGAACCTCACCCACTTGGCTGAACCCCACTTACCAGAAAACGATCTGGCGCAACAGAACGACCGCATCCTTGCGCGGCGCACCGGACTGGCCGGAGCCATCGCGCGATTCGAGGAATGGATGGCGGATCCCGAGTCGCCGGTGCGCGCCATCCGCCGCCAGCCGGCGAAGCCCGGAGTGTTCGCCGAATTTCCCGAAGCGCTGGCGCCGCCGCTCAAGCAATCGCTGGTGTCGCGCGGCATTCGGCAACTGTACTCGCACCAGGCGGAGGCGTTCGAGCATGCGGCGGCGGGGCGCAACGTGGTGGTGGTCACGCCTACCGCAGTCGGCAAGACGCTGTGCTACAACCTGCCAGTGTTGCAGCGCCTGATCGCCGATCCTGGCGCGCGCGCGATGTACCTGTTCCCCACCAAGGCGCTGGCCGAGGATCAGCTTGCCGAGTTTCAAGGCGCGGTGGATGCGATGGGCTCCGAAATTCGGGCGTTCACCTATGATGGCGACACGCCGCAGGACGCCCGCCGCGCCATTCGCGAACGCGCCAACGTGGTGCTCACCAATCCCGACATGCTGCACGCCGGCATTCTGCCGCACCACACCAAGTGGGCCAAGGCGTTTGAGAACCTGCGCTACATCGTGATCGACGAGCTGCATTCTTATCGCGGCGTCTACGGCAGCCATCTGGCGAATGTGCTGCGGCGCCTGCAGCGCGTGTGCGAGTTTTATGGATCGTCGCCGCAGTTCATCTGTTGCTCGGCGACGATTGCGAATCCGCGGGAGCTGGCCCAGGCGCTCACCGGGCGCGAGTTTGAGCTGGTCTCGGAGAACGGCGCGCCGTCCGGGGAAAAATATGTCGTGTTCTACAATCCGCCGGTGGTGAATCAGGCGCTGGGCATCCGGCGCGGGTATTTGAACGAGACGCGGCGCATCGCGCGCGAGCTGCTGGATCGCGGCCAGCAGACGCTGGTGTTCGCCAACTAGCCGCCTGGCGACGGAAGTTCTGCTCACCTATTTGAAGGATGATCGCGCCGGCGGAAGTGTCCGCGGCTATCGCGGCGGCTATCTGCCCAAAGAGCGCCGCGAGATCGAGCGCAAGCTGCGCGACGGCGAAATTCGCGCGGTGGTCGCGACCAACGCGCTGGAGCTGGGCATCGACATCGGATCGCTCGACGCGGTGGTGATGGCGGGCTATCCCGGGACCATCGCTTCCACCTGGCAGCGTGCCGGCCGCGCGGGCGGCGGCAGACCACGGCGCTGGCGGTGCTGGTGGCGTCGAGCGCGCCGCTGGATCAATACATCATCGAGCATCCGGAGTATTTTTTCGAGCGGCCGCCGGAGCACGCCTACATCAATCCCGACAATCTGGAGATCCTGCTCAATCACCTGAAGTGCGCGGCGTTCGAACTGCCGGTGCGCGACGGCGAGAAGTTCGGCACGCACGATGTCGGCGAGATGTGCCAGTTTCTGGCAGACCTCAAGCTGCTGCATCATTCCGGGTCGGCAACGCATGGCGCCTGGCACTGGACCTCGGATACTTATCCCGCCGACGCCGTCAGCCTGCGCAGCGTTTCGAGCGACAACTTCGTGGTGGTCGACATCACCGGCGACCATCAGGTGATCGGCGAGGTGGCGTTCACGGCGGCACTGACCACGCTGCACGAAAAGGCGATCTATCTGCACGACGCGCGGCAATATCAGGTGGAGCGCTTCGATTATGACGGGCGCAAAGCCTACGTCCGCCATGTGGATTCGGATTATTTCACGGACGCGATCGACTACACGCAGGTGAAAGAGCTGGAGGAGTTCGAATCGGCCGCCGTGAATGGAGCCAGCGCGGCTCATGGCGATGTCCGGCTGAACCGCCAGATCGTGGGCTTCAAGAAGATCAAGTTCTACACCATGGAGAACGTCGGCGCGGGCAACCTTTCCATGCCGGAGCAGGAGATGCACACCACCGCGTTCTGGCTGCATTTCCCGGAAGCCTTCCTGGCGCGCTTCGCCGACCTGACGCCGACCGAAAAACAAAGTGGCTTGGTGGGGCTGGGCGCGCTGCTGCGCACGGTGGGATCTCTGCGTGTGATGTGCGATCCGCGCGATCTGGGCATCTCGATCACCGAGGACATCGCGGGCAGCCTGCAGACTTTCGAGCCGAATCTGTATCTCTACGACAACTATCCCGGCGGCATCGGGCAGAGCGCACCGCTATTTAAGATGACGCGATCGTTGCTCGAAGGCGCCGCAGCGCTGCTGCGGGGCTGTCCCTGCGAAGCCGGTTGCCCGGGCTGCGTGGGGCCCATCGGCGAAGTCGGCGAGAGGGGCAAAGAAACCGCCGGACGGATTCTGGCGGAACTGCTGGCGTCTGGAACATGGCTATAATAGCTATGTATGGCGTCCGTCCAAATTGCCGAACTCAAGAACAACCTCAGCGCATATTTGCGCAAGGTGCGCACCGGCGAAGAGGTGATTATTTGCGATCGCAAGGCACCCATCGCAAAAATCGTCCCCCTGGGCGCTGGCGATCTTGATCTGGAGGAGCAGGAGCTGATCGCGAAGGGTCTGATGCTTCCTGCCCAGAAATCCTACGACGCCGACGCCTTCTTCGCAATCGGCCGAGGTATGCGGCGCCGTTCAGGAACCAAGGCAGCGATTGATAGAGCGATAAGGGCCGAGCGGGAGGGAGTTGATGTCAGTCTTTTGGGACGCAAGCGCGCTCGCCCACGTGTGCGTTCCCGGCCAAATCACTAGGTCCGCCAGAGAACTCATTCGCACGGATACCATAGCCGTGTGGTGGAGCACGCCGCTGGAAGTGCGTAGCGTGCTGAACCGAGTGCGTCGCGAAGGAGCAATTTCCAGCTCGGCTGTGCGGGCTTCTTGGGAACGGGCTTCGGGACTGCTATCGGCGTGCCTCACGATCCCGCCAACCGACGCAGTAAAAGAACTGGCGTCCGCGCAATTGGACCGATTCCCGCTAAAAGCTTCGAATGCATTGCAGCTTGCAGCCGCCCTGGTATGGTGCAAACAGAGCCCCCGCGGCCGGCGGTTCATTTGTAACGACAGGCAACTCCTCACCGCAGCAACTGCCTCCGGTTTTCAAGTCCACAGCGTTTAACCCTACCGCGCAGCCCAGCTAAAGCCTAATCCGGTGCTATACAAAAAATCATTCTTCTTAAAGCCTGGGACCGGATCGCTCAAGTAGCGGTCGCTCAGCGAAACATTCCAGTTGAGCCATTTGGTCAATTGCGTGGTCGCGCCCACATCGGCGTTCATGCGGTACTGCCCGGTGTCGGAAAGATTGTCGAACATGCGGAAGGTCTCGACGAAGCTGGTGCGGGCGCTGAGCTTGTAATTGAAATCGTCGCCCCAAAAAGCTTCCGCCGAGTTCCGCGTGAACGCGGGGCTAGAGCCGGCCGCGCCAAACGCAGCACGATTCCAATCGCCGCCGCCCACCACGCTCAGATGACTGGCGTCATGCGACCAGATGTGATAACCCACGCCGCCGCCGATCACCACGCGCAGATCGAGCGACTGGAACTTGTCGTATTCATAATCATTGAAAGCGTTCGCGAATATTTTCTTAGCGAGATTGCGATCGTAGGCCCAGCCGCCGCGTACTGCTTTGGCCGTCGATGAATCCACGCCATTAATCTTTGCGGAAGAGCTGATCGAATTGAAGTAGGCCGTGGTGCGGGTGGTGTTCGACGCGCGCACGAAATTGGCGGGCGTGGTCAGCGTTGACGTCTCCGCGTTGCCTTTGGTGCCGGCGAGGTTCAGGCTGCCGGTAACGGTCCACAGATCCAGCAATCTGGGATGCAGAAATTTCTGGTAGGTCTTCTCTTCTGCGTCGTCGCGGAGCGTCACTACGTCTTTGGGATCGACTGCCTGCGGCGCTCCGGGCGCGGCGACTTGAATGCGGTCGCCCTGGGTTTCGATGTTGGCTTTGACGGTTTTTCCTCCGGCTAGCGTTACGTTGAGCGGCTGATCGCTCTTTACCGTGGCCACGTCCGCCCACTTCAGCGTCACGGTGCCGAAGTTCTTGCTCTTGACGGTGACGCTGTCGCCGTCTTTCTTGACGATGTCGCCGGTGATGCGGTCGCCGTCCTTCATGGTGATCTGGTCCGCGAACCCGGCGGAAGCGAAGAAGAAGATCGCGCAAACGGGGAGTGTAATCTTCATCCCTCCAGATTATGCGAGACGGTTACGCTACGCGAGTCGGCGTTTCAAGACAAAATACACCGGCACGCCGATCAGCACGATCACCAGTCCCGGCACGGTGGTCGAGGTGCGGTAGGCGAACAGCAGAATCAGAATCACCGACGCGCCGGCGATGTAGAGCGCGGGCACGAAGGGATAGCCGAACGCGCGGTAAGGGCGCTCGTCATTGGGGCGGCGGCGGCGCAGCACAAAGACGGCGGCGATGGTCAGGATGTAGAAGATCAGCGCGGCGGAGATCACGTAATCCAGCAGGTTGCCGTAGAGATTTCCGAACTTGCCCGTGGCCGTATCGTAGGTGCGCGCCAGCACCAGCAGCGTGGTCCATACCGCCTGCAGGATCAGCGCAACGCCTGGAACCCGGGCCCGATTCAGCTTCTTCGCGGCCTTGAAAAACAGATTGTCCTCGGCCATGGCGAAGCAAGCGCGCGCTCCCGCCAGCACCATGCCGTTGATGCAGCCGAAGGTCGAGATCATGATGGCGATGGCCATGATCTCCGCGCCGGCGCTGGGGAACACCGCGCCCACCATGGCGCTGGCGACGCGATCGAGCGGCGCCGTCTGCACTTTGTCCAACGGAAGCACCACCAGGTAGGCCACGTTCGCCAGCACATACAGACCGATCACAATCGCCGTTCCGAAGGCCAGCGACAGCGGCACATTGCGGCGCGGCGTCCGCACCTCACCAGCGGTGAACGTGATGTTGTTCCAAGCGTCTGCGGAAAACAGCGACCCGGTCTGCGCCACGCACAAGGCCACCAGATAGTCCGAACGAAGTTTCCGGCGTCAATCCAGGGGCGATGGGCGTGAACCCGCGCGGCGTCCATAGATCGCCGAAGTTTCCCGCCACCGCCGCGCGATTCCATCCGAAGAAAATGCCGAGCCCGATCAGCCCCAGCAGCGAGCCGATCTTCGCCACCGTGAAAACATTCTGGACGCGCTTGCCGTATTGAATACCCAGCGTATTGGTGTAGGTGAGGAACAGGATCACCAGAATCGCTACCAGTTGCGCGGTGGAAAGCGATAGCGCGTAGCCGCTCGATACGTGAATCGGCGCAATCAGGTAATGGTCTTCCGAGATGATCGGCCACAGCACGCCCAGATAGCGCGCGAAGGCGACGCCCACCGCCGCGATGGTTCCGGTCTGGATCACGCCGAACAGAGTCCAGCCGTAGAGGAATCCCCACATGGGCGAGAACGCCTCGCGCAGGTAAACGTATTGGCCGCCGGCGCGCGGCATCATCGCCGCCAGCTCGCCATAGGAGAGCGCCGCGGTCAGCGTCAGAATGCCGGTGATGATCCACGAAGCCAGCAGCCAGCCCGGGCTGCCGAGGTTGCGCGCCATCTCCGCCGACACGATGAAGATGCCGGAGCCGATCATCGACCCGGCCACCAGCATGGTGGAATCGAAAAGTCCTAGAGTGCGCGCGAGTTCGCTTTTGGTTGATTCGATCGGCTTCGCGGGTTGCACCTACGCTCAATCCTCGAATCCCAGGTGCCAGCCTAGCCTTGCGCTGTCGAACCAGGAGATCGGCACGCCGAACCAGCGCGACTTCGACGCCGTCTGATACGCGGCTCTTCGCGGTGTGCCGTTTTCGGGCTTGCCCAGCACAAACGCGCATGGACCTTCGCCGAATTGCTGGATGCGCCGCGCTACCCAGGACTGTGGGTTAGTCGGCTCCGCCAGCATCACCGGCGTGCCTTTAAACCAAGCCAGGCGCGCGCCGAAGCTGGCGTCTTCCTGCTCCATCGGCTCCGGCAATCCATAAGCCTGCCGGTAACGTGCGATCGAGGCTTTGAGATCGCGCACCGCGATCACCACGCGCTTCACGCCGCTGAAATCTCGCGTCGCCGGTCGACCGTTGGGAAACGCGCGCGCTTCGCGCGGCGTGAAATCGTGAATCAGGAAGGGGAAGAACACGCCGTTCGGACCCGGCCCCACCGGCGACGCTTCCCATTCGAGCCGCGTGCCGTCGGGACGCTCGCGCCCGCTGCGCTGGAGTGTCACCTGAATGCCCGCCGCCCGCAGTCGTTTGACTTCAGCCCCGGTGTCGGCTGCCCGAACCGCCCACGCCGTTGGACCTGCATTGCCCCGGATCTGCCGGGACCAATAATGCGCCGTGACCGCCTTCTCGTCAGGCTTGTCCTGCAGCGCGATCAGTTCCAGATAGGAGCCATCGGGAAAACTGGTCAGCGCCATCTGCGTGGCGTGATTGCTGTGAGGTCCGCCAAATTCGGTCGGGATTCCCAACGCAGCGAGGCGAGCCTGCATTTGCTTCAGGTCGCGACCGGCGACGCTGACATGATCCACCGTCAGTTCGGCTGCGCCCAGGGATGCGCTCAGCAAAAGCGCAGTGATCGCTAGAAGTTTTTTCGACATCTATTTCCGTAGCAGCGCATTCCAGTTCGCGATCACCGTAACAGGAGTCGAGCTGCGATCCTCCGGCGCCGCGTTCACCAGGAACCGCTTGCCATCGGGAGAAATATCCCAGCGCCAGGAAATGGCGGGCGCCCCTCCTTCGCCGCCCGCTACCGGCACACGAAACAAAGGCTTGGCGACACCGGCCTGGAACACCGGCTTAGTAGATATTTCCACCGCCATCAGCATGCTGTCCGGCGTAACGTAAAACAATTCCTTGCCGTCGGGACGCCAGCGGGCCTGCGTTCCGCCGCCATTTGAGATCAGCCACTTTCCGCCACTCGATGTGGGAAACGGCCGCACGTAAACTTCCGGAGCTCCGGACTCATTAGAGGTATAAGACACGAACTGCCCGTCCGGCGAAAATCTGGCCTGAGCCTCCGCTTGCGGAGTCACCAGATAGGGGATTGGCTTGGTATCTCCAGCCGCCTTTCCAGGGTCCGGCAGCACCCATAGATCCAGGCCGGTATCCTTGCCGCGCGTCACGTACAAGAGGAACCGGCCGTCACGGGACCAGTCAAGCGGCGTCATTCCGGCGTCGGAACGCAGAATCAATTGTTCCTTGCCTGCGCCGCTGGCCGGCTTCCGATAGAGCTCTGGCGAGGTGCCACCGCCGGGAGCATAAATGACCTGGGTTCCGTCCGGCGACCAGGTGCCGTTGCCCGCGCCGCCTGGTTCAAACGTGAAGCGCGCATTGGTTCCCCGCGCCAGATCCAGTTGCCATACCACCCAGGTCCCGGCGGAGTCGGTGCGCCCCTCCATTAAGCGCGTGCCGTCGGGCGAAAGCGCGATTTCGTCGCGGGTCGCCACATCTCCGGGATGGCTCAGAATCTTGCCCTGGCGATCATACCAGGTGAGCTGCCGCTGCGGGCTTCCACCGGACGAAAGCGCGAGCATGCCATTCGCAGAGACCGTAAACAGGCCTCCATAGTTCCCGGTACTTCCCACGCGATCCGCCAGGCGCACGGGTTCTCCGGCGAGCTCACCGCGGGCGGGGGCAAACGGCCGCGCCATCAGCGCGTCGCCGCGCAGATAAACCATCATACCGGCGTCGGCCGAGCCTGCATACAGCGCGTCGCTGTTGGTTTCGAGCAGGCGCTTCGCATCCTGCGCTTCAGGCTTGGAATCGAGGGAGCCCAGGAAAATTCCGCTTCCCTCCTCGCTGCCAAATAACCGGAAGTACAGAAAGTGCTTCCCGTCGGGGAGGAACGCGGGCCAGCCCTGGCCGATTTCCTTGCGCTGCGGGTCTAGCGCGGTGACGACCACTGGGTCGCCGCCGGTGGCGGCCACCCGGGCAAGCACGCGTTTGGATGAGAACAGGATCGTATCCTGCTGGTTCCAGCTCAAACCGATGAAGTTGCCATCTACCGCGCAAATGGTCTCGGGCGGTCCGCCCGACGGGTCGATCTTAGATAGTTTTCCCTGCACCCCGAAAGCAATATAGCGGCTGTCGGGGGACCATGCCAACGGAATGTACGCTCCCTCGGTGCCGGGCAGCTTCTGCATTTCGGTTGCGTCCAGGGAGCGAAGCCACACTGCCTCCCGGCCGTCCGATCCAATCACGGTCATCGCCAGCTTGCGCCCATCCGGCGAGAGCGCCACGAATTCGATGGTGCCTTTTTGCGGCGGTGCGATCTCGAAGCGCATCGGATTCGGCGCGGGCGGCGACTTCTCGCGCCCATGCACGAACCCCAGCACCAAGGTGCTGAGAGCCAGCAATGCCGCAGCTCCCCAAGCCCACGGGAAGCGGCGAGTCACCGGTTGCGGAGGCGCCGTAGCGACGGCCGACGGCTCCGTTTGCTCCAGCAGCAGCAGCATGTCGCCGATATCGCGGAGCCGCTTGCGCGGATCTTTCTGCAGGCACTTTTCAAGCAGCCTGCGCACCTGCGGCGGAATGCCGTCCCATTTAGGCTCCGCCTTAATCACCGACGCCAGCGTTTCGCCGACGTCTTCTCCCTCGAATAGGCGCCGCGCGGTGAGCATCTCGTACAGCACCACGCCAAAGGCCCAGATGTCGGCTCGCTTATCGACGTTCTCTTTGCCGCGTGCTTGTTCCGGAGACATATAGGCAGCCGTGCCCAGAATCATTCCCGCCGCGGTCATGCCGAGGGTGAGCGTGGGCGAATGCGCGGGGTTGCCGCCTGAACTGCTATGCGCGGCAGGGCCGGTGATCTTCGCCAGGCCGAAATCCAGCACCTTTACCGAATGGCCGGAGCCTTCCGGCTTGAGCTTGACGTTCGCCGGTTTCAAATCGCGATGGACGATGCCTTTATCGTGCGCGGCTTCGAGCGCATCCGCGATCTGGCGCGCGATCGCCAGCGCTTCATCGAGTGGCAGCGGCCCTTCGTGAATGCGGTCGGCGAGGGTGGGGCCTTCGACCAGCTCCATCACCAGGTAGTCCGGCCCGACGTCGTAAACCTGGCAGATATTGGGATGATTTAGCGCGGCCACGGCGCGGGCCTCGCGCTCGAAGCGTTCGGAAAATTGCTCTTTGGAAGTCTTGATGGCGACAATGCGGTCGAGACGCCTGTCGCGCGCACGGTAGACTTCGCCCATGCCGCCGGCGCCGATCGGCGCAAGAATTTCGTACGGCCCCAAACGCGTTCCGCTGGGCAAAGACATAAATAGAATGACTGATTGTACCGTAACCGCGCTGCGCGGCAGCAGCGCTTGGGAATTATTGCTTGGCCTTGTCGGCAGGCAATTTCAGGAATTCCTCGGGCGGCAGAGCGCGCCGCGTAAAACGCGCTTCGCGGACTGACCCTTTGAAGTAATTCACCTTGTTTATCCGGACACCCACGGAAGAATGCCCCGGCCCTTCCGGCTCAAAGTGAATCGTCGCTTTGCCCTGTAGTTCGCCGTCAACGTAGCTCCTGAATTCCTGCCCGTCGTAAACCATGGCTACGCGGTGCCAGACATCCAGCGAGTGCAGCTTATCGCGAAACAGCAGCGCTTTATCGACGATCGGCGTGTGCACAAACGCATCTAGGCACCATTGGCCATTGATCACGCGGATCTCGAACAGGAAACGGGTATCGGTATCCTTGCCGGTCTTGGGATCCTGCTCGGCCAGATGAAACCAGCGCTGTTCCGGCGCGCCGCCGGTCTCGGGGCGAAATATGGCCTCGAAGGTAAATGTCTTGGCTCCGGCCAGCGGGTGTTCCGGGATGAACAGCGCGTCGTCGACGCCGTTAAAGTGGATGGCCTTTCCGAGCGGCGTCTTTATGACGTGCGGGTGGCCGACAACCGTAATCGGCATGCCGTGGATCTTATCCAGACGCTCGAACTTCCACACCTCCGGAGCGGGCGTTTGGCCCAACGAAGGCTGAACCAGAATCGATCCAGCGGCTATGACGCAAAATCCGGCGAACATCGTGCGCATGAGTGCTCCCTTATAGTGCCGCATCATTCTTGCAAAACGGCAGCGAGGTTGTCAATCGCTTCGATCCGCTAAGTGGCGAGATGCCTCAGGCGCTTTTCGTATCGAAAACGATAAGTGTCACGCCGGCTTGCGCGAAATTGCTCAGATCCGCGGCGGCTGCCTGGCCCTCGGCCGAGGATAGAGCCGACTGCAGGTCCGCCATGGTGTCGAAAGACAGCTCGGCGATCAAATAAGGCGCTGGACTCCCGGCGATCACGTTCAGCGGCCCGGTATTCACGATGTAGGATCGCAGGGCTGGAACTTTCTTGGCGATCGGGACGTGGGTCCCGAAGTAGTATCGATCGAATGCCGCCGGATCGGCGGGCTGATTGTAGAGGGCGAGTAATTGAGCCATAGGGTAGGGCAAGTATAGCGGAAACATGGCCTGCGCTGCCCCCGTCACGAACCGTTTTGTTTTTCCGGGTCAAGTTTGATATCTTCGTATCGGCCTGCTTCGGCGCAAGGCCGCGAAACCTAAACCTTCTTGGAGTCCGCTCATGAAGATCAATCTGACGATCAACGGGAAAAAATATTCACCGGACGTAGAGCCCAGGCTGCTTCTGATCCATTACCTGCGCGACGTGGCCGGACTCACCGGGTCGCACATCGGCTGCGAAACGTCGCTGTGCGGCGCATGCACGGTTGAGCTCGACGGCAAGGCGGTGAAGAGCTGCACCATGTTCGCGGTGCAGGCGGACGGCGCGAGCCTGACTACCATCGAAGGGCTGGCCGAGAACGGAAAGCTGCACGGGATGCAGGAGGCGTTCTGGAACGAGCACGGCGCGCAATGCGGTTTCTGTACGCCCGGCATGATCATGGCGTCCAAACAGATTCTGGACCGCAATCGCGAATCCGACTGACGAAGAGATCCGCCATGGCATCGAAGGCAACATTTGCCGGTGCACCGGGTATCAGCACATCGTCAACGCGGTGAGAGCGGCGGCCGCGGCGGCGGGCAAGTAAGCGGAGTATCGGGAGACAGCATGGCGAGCACAATTACACAGGTTGAAAAACTGGTCGGCAAGCGCATTCGCAGGCGCGAGGATCCGCGGCTGATCACCGGCACGGCCACCTACGTCGACGACATCCAGATGCCGGGGATGCACTACGCGGCGATTGTGCGCAGTCCGCACGCGGCGGCGCGGATTCGTTCGATCGATACTAAGGCGGCGGCGGAAACTCCCAGCGTCGCGGCGATTTACACCGGCAAGGACACGGCGAAAGTGGGGCCCGGTGCCGTGCGGCGCATCGCTGCCCGGGCTGCGCGTCCCGCATCATTACATTCTGGCGACCGATCGCGTTTACTTCGTGGGCCATCCGGTGGCGGTGGTCGTCGCGACCGACAAATACCTCGCGCGCGACGCCGCCGAGAAGATCGAAATCGACTGGGACGTGCTGCCGGCCGTGGCCGATCCCGAGAAGGCGATTGCCGCAGGCGCGCCGCGCGGTGCATCCGGAGTGGCCCGATAACATCGCGTTCAACTATCACCAGGAAGGCGGCGACGTCGACAAGGCCTTCGCCGAAGCGGAGGTGGTGGTGAAGCAGCGCATCACCAGCCAGCGCCTGATTCCGACGGCCATGGAGACGCGCGGCGTGGTGGCGGAGTGGCGCGCGGCGGACCGCCAGTTGAATCTCTATACGTCGACGCAGGTTCCGCATCTGGTGCGCACGCTGGTGGCGCGGCATGCTGGGCCTGGAAGAGAATCGCATGCGCGTGATTGCGCCGGAGGTCGGCGGCGGCTTCGGCAGCAAGCTGAACATCTACGCCGAAGAGGCGCTGATGGGCTTCGTGGCGATGAAGATCGGCAAGCCGGTGAAGTGGATCGAATCGCGGCGCGAAAATTTCCTGACGCACCATTCACGGGCGCGGGCACGTGGATTATTACGAGCTCGCGGCGAAGAACGACGGCACCATCCTGGGCATCAAGCTCAAGCTGATCCAGGATCTGGGCGCGTATCACCAGTTGCTGACGCCGGCCATTCCGACGCTGAGCGTGCTGATGATGCCGGGCCTCTATCGCACCCAGAACATGCGTGCCGATATCATCGGCGCGTTCACCAACTGCGTTCCCACCGATGCGTATCGCGGCGCGGGCCGTCCCGAAGCCACCCACGGCATCGAGCGCATGGTGGATATTCTCGCCGCCGAGCTGAAGATGGACCCGGCCGAGATCCGCCTCAAGAATTTCGTCCATCGCGAAGAGTTTCCGTTCCCGACCGCGACCGGCCTGATGTACGACTCGGGCAATTATGCGGCCCCGCTCAAGAAGGCGATGGCCATGGTGGACTACGAAAAACTGCGCGCGGAGCAAGCCGAGGCGCGCAAGCAGGGCAAGTTCATGGGCATCGGCATCTGCACCTATGGCGAGATCTGCGCGCTTCGGTCCGTCGCCCGCGACGCCTGCCGGCGGTTGGGAAAGCGCCACGGTGAAGATCGAGCCGTCGGGCAAAGTGACGGTGCTGACCGGCACCTGCTCCGCACGGCCAGGGCGAGGAAACCACGTTCGCGCAGATCGCCGCCGACGAACTGGGCGTCGACATCGACGACGTTCTGGTGCTGCACGGCGATACCGCCATCGTGCACTACGGCATCGGCACGTTCGGCAGCCGCGCCACGGCGATCGGCGGCACGGCGCTGTATTTCGCCCTGCAGGAACTGAAAGAGAAGGTCAAGAAGTTCGGCGCGATGATGCTCGAATCGGACGACGTCACTTTCGCCGACGGCCAGTGTGACGTGCAACAAGACCGGCCAATCAAAGTCGTTCGCGGAGATCGCGGGCGCGACTTATCGCGCGATGAAACTGCCTCCGAACACCGAGCCGGGGCTGCAATCCGACGCATTTCTGGGAGCCGCCGAACTTCACGTTTCGGCTTCGGCGCGCACATTGTGGTGACGGATATCGAGCAGCGAAACCGGGCAAATCAAAATCCGGCGTTACGTCGCGGTGGACGATTGCGGCAACATTTTGAATCCGCTGATCGTCGACGGGCAGGTGCACGGCGGCGTCGCGCAGGGATTGGGGCAGGCGCTGTGGGAGCAGGCCGTCTATGACGACAACGGCCAGCTTGATCACGGGCGAGTACATGGATTACGCCATGCCGCGCGCGCACATGATGCCGTGGATCGAGAGCGACCACACCATCACGCCCTCGCCGGTGAATCCGCTGGGCGTGAAAGGCGTCGGCGAAGCCGGCACCATCGGCTGCTCGCCGGCGGTGGTGAATTCGGTGGTGGATGCGCTGTCGCCCTTGGGCGTCCGGCATCTCGACATGCCGCTGACGCCGGAGAAGATCTGGAAAGTAATGGCGGGAGGCAAGAGCTAAAATGATTCCGCAGACGTTCGAATACACCGCGCCGAAAACGCTGGACGAAGCTGTGAGCGCTGGCCGGAAGCGGCGCCAAGCTGCTGGCCGGCGGCATGAGCCTGATCCCGATGATGAAGCTGCGGCTGGCCGCGCCGGAACATCTGGTGGACCTGGGCCGCATCAAGGACCTCAACTACATTCGCGAAGAGGGCGGCGCGCTGCATATCGGCGCCACCACGACGCATTACGCGGTGGAGAGTTCGGCGCTGGTGCGCGCCAAGTGCCCGCTGCTGGCGGAAACCGCTGCCGCCATCGGCGATGTGCAGGTTCGCAACATGGGCACGATCGGCGGAAGCGTGGCGCATGCCGATCCTTCGGCGGATTATCCGGCGGCGCTGCAGGCGCTGGAGGCGAAGGTGGTGATCCGCGGCGCGAAGGGCGAGCGGACGGTGAGCACGGCGGATTTCTTTGTGGACTCCTTCACAACCACGCTCGAACCCGGCGAGATCATTCGCGAAATCGTGGTCCCGGTGGAAGAGGCGGGGACTGGCACCAGCTATCAAAAGAACGTGCAGCCGGCCAGCGGATTTGCGATCGTCGGCATCGCCGCGCGGGTCAAGCGCGGCGGCGGAAAGATCACACTGGCGCGCATCGGCGTCACGGGCCTGTCCAACATCGGCTATCGCGCAACGGCGGCGGAGAAGGCGCTGGAGGGAACCGCGGGAACGCCGGAGGATGTCGCGAAGGCTGCGGCGCTGGTGTCGGAAGGCGCCGATGCCAACTCCGATCTGCACGCTTCGAGCGATTATCGCAAGCACCTGGCAACGGTATACGCGGCGCGCGCGATCAACGCGGCGCTAGCGGCGGCGAAGGCTTAGCGGGACGTAACGGGTGAAGATTTCCGGAACGTACACTCTGCCGCTCCGCAAGAGCGCGCCTATGCGGTGATGCAGGACCCGGAGGTGCTGGCGCGCGCTATTCCCGGCTGCGAGAGCCTGGAGAAAATCGGCCCCGACGAATACCGCATGAAAATGAAGATGGCGCTGGCGAGCCTGTCGGGCGCTTTCGAAGGCAAAGTGCGGATTACGGAGCAGACGCCGCCGAATAGCTTTCGTCTGGTGGTGGAAGGGACCGGGCGCATCGGATTCGTGAAGGGCGACGGGCTGCTGAAGCTGAGTGCCGCGGAGGCTGGCGGCACCGAAGTCGCGTACGAAGGCGACGCGCAGGTGGGCGGCACCATCGCGGCGGTAGGGCAGCGGCTGATCGACGGCACCGCCAAGATGATGATCAAGAAGTTCTTCGACAAGCTGGCCGCCGAAGCGGCGAGCTGACTTCGCACGCGTCTACAGCGGAATGTTGCCGTGCTTCTTGCGCGGCATGGTATCCACTTTGGTTTCGAGCATGCGCAGTGCGCGGATCACGCGCGGACGCGTGAGACGCGGCTCGATCACATCGTCGACAAAGCCGTTTTCCGCGGCGACGAAGGGGCTGGCGAAGCGTTCGCGGAATTCGTCGAGCTTGGCGGTGCGCACCGCGTCGGGGTTTTCGGCGGACGCAATTTCGCGGCGGTAAACGATGTTCACCGCGCCTTCGGCTCCCATGACGGCGATCTCGGCGCTGGGCCACGCCAGGTTCACATCGGTGCGCAGATGCTTCGATCCCATCACGCAATATGCCCCGCCATAAGCCTTGCGCGTGATGACGGTGATCTTGGGCACGGTGGCTTCGGCATACGCGTAGAGCAGTTTTGCGCCATGGCGGATGATGCCGCCGAACTCCTGCGCGGTGCCGGGCAAAAAGCCGGGCACGTCTTCGAACGTCAGGATCGGAATATTAAACGCGTCGCAGAAGCGCACGAAGCGCGCGCCCTTGGTGGACGAATCGATGTCCAGGCATCCGGCCAAATAGGCAGGCTGATTGGCGACCACGCCTACGCTGCGGCCGTCCATGCGCACGAATCCGATCACGATGTTGCGCGCCCAGTGCTCGTGGACTTCGAGAAACTCTCCGTGATCGGCTACCCGGCGAATCACATCCTTGATGTCGTAGGGCTGATTCGAGGCCGCTGGAACGATGGTATCGAGCTGCGGGTCCTGGCGATCGGCGGGGTCGCCGGTGTCGCCGCGCGGAGCTTCGTCGCGATTGTTCTGCGGCAGGTAGCTCATCAATTCGCGAATCGTGCGCAGACACTCGGCGTCGTCATGCGATTGAAAATGCGCCACGCCGCTGGTGGAGTTGTGCGTAGCCGCGCCGCCTAGCGCCTCTTTAGTAACGTCCTCATGCGTCACCGTCTTGATGACGTCGGGGCCGGTGACGAACATGTAGCTGGTCTTATCCACCATGAAAACGAAATCGGTGAGCGCCGGAGAATAGACCGCGCCGCCCGCGCACGGCCCCATGATGGCGGAGATCTGCGGGATCACGCCGCTCGAAAGCGTATTGCGCAGAAAGATATCGGCGTAGCCCGCGAGCGACAGCACGCCTTCCTGGATGCGCGCGCCGCCCGAATCGTTCAGGCCGATGACGGGCGCACCGGTCTTGAGCGCCAGGTCCATGATTTTGACGATCTTCTTCGCGTTGGCTTCCGAGAGTGAACCGCCGAAGACCGTGAAATCCTGCGCGAAGACGTACGCTGGTCGGCCATGGATCAGGCCGTAGCCGGTGACGAAGCCGTCGCCGTCGATCACTTGTTCCTCCATGCCGAAGTCGTGGCAATGATGACGGACAAGCTTGTCGGTTTCCTCGAAGGTGCCTTCGTCGAGCAGCAGATCGATACGTTCGCGGGCGGCGAGCTTGCCTTCGGCGTGCTGGCGGGCGCGGCGCTCATCCCCACCGCCCGCTTCGGCGGCCGCGTGGCGGCGCTGCAATTCTTCCATGCGGTCTGACATTACAAGTTGTAGACTAGCAAACTGTCCGCGCCCAGGATAATGGATGAGGGTGACGGTTGCATAACGTAACGGCGAAGGCGCTGGGGGCGTCCCATAGATACGTGCTGCGTTGGTATTGCGTTTTTCTCACCGCACTTCTTCTGTTCCCCTTACTTGCACAGGAGCCGGAAAGCTCCGCCACCATCCGTGCCAACGTTCCACTGGTGCTGGCGCCGGTTACGGTGACGGACAAGAAGGGTAACTTCATCGACGGCCTTAAGGTCGAAGACTTCCGTCTAACCGACGACGGCGTGCTGCAGCAAATAAGGATGGACACGTCCGACACGGTGCTGGCGCCGGTGTCGCTGATGGTTCTGATTCAAGCCAGTGGAATCTCCGCTCCCGTGCTAGCGCGGACCCAGCAGGTGGGCGGCATGATCAAGCCGCTGGTAGTCGGCGACCGCGGCCAGGCGGCGGTGATTGAGTTTGACGATGAGATCCGGGTGCGCACCGATTTTACGGCGGATTCGAGCATCATTCGCACGGCGTTTGAAGGAACCCGCAGCCGTAGCATCCGCACGGCGCGGCTGATCGACGCGGTGATCGAGGGCGTGAAGATGCTCGACACGCGGCCTGCCAATAACCGCCGCGTGATGCTGATCTTGAGCGAGTCGCGCGACCGCGGCAGCAAGAGCAAACTCGGCGAAGCCATCGAACTCGCGCAGCGTGCGGGCGTCGTGGTGTACCCGGCGACCTATTCGGTGCAGGGTTCCTCGTTTGTCTCCAAGCCCGCCGACAGCCCGCCGATGCCGGGCGGCGACAATAACGTGGATCTGATCGGCGGGGCAATTGAATTGGGACGAATTGGCAAAGCCAACGTGGCTGCCGCGTTGGCGCGCTCCACCGGCGGACACCATTTGGCTTTCCTCACACTCGCATCTCTGGAGAAGGCGATTTCACGCGCTGGCGAAGAAATTCACAGCCAATACCTGCTGAGCTTCACGCCAACGTCCAGCACGAAGGAAGGCTTCCATCAGATTCAGGTGGCAATTCCTTCGCGTCCCAATGCTGTGATTCGCGTGCGCCCAGGATATTGGCCCCAAAAATAGCGGGTCGCCAAAGTGATATGTTGGTTTACCCGATTGGCGGCTGTCCCTGCGCCCATCCAACTGCATTACGAAGAGGAGGCAGCATGAAATACATCGTTGTGTACACTATCGTGCCGGGTACTTTTCAAGCGGCAGTGGACCGCTTTCTGAAAACCGGCGGATTGCCACCGGCGCCGGCGAAGATGCTGGGACGCTGGCACGGGCTGGGCTCACAAGGATTTATTTTGGTCCAGTCGAAGGACCCGGCGGCGGTATACCAGTGGGTGGCACAGTGGAGCGATGTGCTCGAAATGACGGTTACGGCGGTGGTCGAAGACGCGGCAGCCGCGAGGGCGCTGAGAGCGAATCGCCGCAAGTAGCGGGACGGCGGACGGCCGCCCCGAGTCTTAGTTGAACAAATACAGCGCAGTGCCTGGAAGCGGAAGCGGTGCTTCGGCGACGCCACCCTCGGCGACGCCCACCGGCTCCTCCTGCAACTGGCGCACGTAGATACCGCCTTCGCCGAGGTAAACCTCCAGCTCGGAGGGGCGCGGCAGCGAGCCTTGAATCAGCGCTTCGCTGAGCGGATCTTCGATGTACTTCTGCAACGCGCGCCGCAGCGGACGGGCGCCATAGCTGCGGTCGGTAAGAGTCTTTTCGATAATGTATTTCGCCGCGTCGTCGTTGAGTCTCAGCTTGATCTGCTTGGCAACCAGGTTCTTGTTGATCTGGTCGGCCAGCAGATGCATGATCTTCAGCAGATCCTCGTCGGTGAGCGACGTGAACAGGATGGTTTCATCCAGGCGGTTCAGGAATTCCGGATTGAAGGCCTTCTTCACTTCGCTCATCACCTGATCCTCCACCTTGGCTGGTACGCCGCTGGGGGCGGAGAAGCCCATGGGGCTGCGCTTGTCGAGGAAACGCGCTCCCAGGTTGGAAGTCATGATGATGATGGTGTTCTTGAAATCCACCGTGTTGCCGAGCCCATCGGTCAACTGGCCGTCTTCAAACACCTGCAGCAGGATGTTATAAACATCCGGGTGCGCCTTCTCGATTTCATCCAGCAGGATGATGGAATAGGGCGCGCGCTTCACGCGCTCGGTCAACTGGCCGCCCTCTTCGTAACCCACGTAGCCGGGAGGCGAACCGATCAGCTTCGACACCGAGTGCTTTTCCATGAACTCGGACATATCGAAGCGGATCAGCGATTTCTCGCTGCCGAACAGGAACTCGGCCAGCGCCCGCGCGACTTCGGTTTTGCCGACGCCGGTGGGCCCCAGGAACAGGAACGATCCAGCCGGACGCTTGGGCGATTTCAGGCCCGCGCGCGAACGGCGGATGGCGCGCGCCAGCGCGGAGATGGCTTTCTCCTGGCTGATGACGCGATGGTGCAGCTCTTCTTCAATGCGCAGGAGCTTCGAAACTTCTTCTTCGCGGATCGCCGTCATGGGGACGCCGGTCCAGCGCGCCACCACGTCTTCGATGTCGTCTTTGGTCACGACGCCGGTGGACGTGTCATCCAGGTTGTATTTTTCGCGCAGGATCCGCAGGTTCTCGCGTTCCTTGCGCTCTTCGTCGGAGTAGAAGCGCGCCTTTTCGAACTCGTGGTTGGCGATGGCGTTCTCCATGCGGTGCACGATGAACTTGATGCGCTTCTGGATGTCGGCCACTTCGCCGGGCAGCGTGGTCTGGCGCAGCTTCACGCGCGCGCCGGCTTCGTCGATCAGATCGATCGCCTTGTCGGGCAGGAAGCGGTCGGGAATGAAGCGCACCGAAGTGTGGACGGCGTTCTCGATGGCTTCGTCGGTGTAGGCCACGGCGTGGAATTTCTCGTAGCGCTCCTTGATGCCGAACAGAATGCGGGTAGCGTCTTCTTCGTTCGGAGGCGGAACTTTCACGGCCTGGAAGCGGCGTTCGAGCGAACGGTCCTTTTCGATGGACTTGCGATATTCGGAAGGCGTGGTCGCGCCGATGCACTGAATCTCGCCGCGCGACAGAGCCGGCTTCAGGATATTGGCGGCGTCGAGCGACCCTTCGGCCGATCCCGCGCCCACCAGCGTGTGCAGCTCGTCAATGAAGATGATGGCGTTCTGATTTTCCATCAGTTCCTTCATGATGGTCTTCAGGCGCTCTTCAAACTGGCCGCGATACTTGGTGCCGGCGACGATCAACGAAAGATCCAGCGCCAGAATGCGCTTGTCGGCGAGGAAAGACGGCACGTCGCCATCCGCGACTTTCTGGGCCAGGCCCTCGACGATGGCGGTCTTGCCGACGCCCGGCTCGCCAATCAGTACCGGGTTGTTTTTCGTCCGGCGGCACAGGATCTGGATCACGCGATCGAGTTCGGTATCGCGGCCGATCAGCGGATCGAGCAGGCCGTCCATGGCGGCCTGCGTAAGATCGCGGCTGAACTCGCTCAGCAACGAGCTTTCCTTGGGGCGATTGGAGGACATTTTTTCCGAACTCGAACGCTGGATCTCATCGCGCACTTGCGTCAGGCGCAGGCCGCGCTCATGCAGGATATCGGCGGCGAAGCACTTCTCTTCCCGCAGCAGTCCCAGTAGCAGATGCTCCGTGCCGATATGCTTGTGGTTCAGCCGCTCGGCTTCTTCCGCGCCATAAGCCAGGACGCGCTTGCACTCATGGCTCAACGGCAGATCGACCGAGGTCGAAACCTTTTCGCGCAGCGTGGTGTGCGCCTCAATCTGCTTGCGAATGGATTCCACCGACGCGCTGGAGCGCAGAAAGCGGTTGGCGAGCGCCTTATCTTCGCGCAGGAGACCCAGCAGCAGGTGCTCGGTTTCGATACAAGGGCTGCCGAACTGGCTGGCCTCATAACGGGCGAAAAAGATGACACGGCGGGCTTTTTCGGTATAACGTTCAAACATGTTGAGTGCCCTCGTTAGTATTAGACGGATTCCCCAGGGCCACGGATTCAAGCAGCTGGCTGGCCGCGACCAACTGCCCTCTTTCGAGCGCGACAACACGGTCCGCACGATGCGCGAAGTTCAAATTGTGAGTAACGTGAATGGAAGTTAGTCGGCGCGAGCGATGCAGCTCGTCGATCAGGTCCATGATCATCTCGCCGGTTCGAAAATCGAGACTGCCGGTGGGTTCATCGGCCAGCAGCACGCTGGGATTGCCAGCCAGGGCGCGCGCCAGGACCACTCGCTGCTGTTCGCCGCCGGAAAGTTCGCCCGCGCGGTGGGTGGCGCGGTTGCGCAACCCGACCTCATCCAAACTCGCCATCGATACGGGTTCCGCCTGCTGCTGGCTTTGGCCGCGTATCAGCAGGGGCATCATCACGTTCTCGAGCGCCGTGAATTCGGCCAGCAGGGAGTGAATCTGCCAGACAAAGCCCAACTCCCGGTTGCGGAAATCCGCAAGCTCATTGGCCGGTAGCTGGCAAATGTCATTCTGCCCGAAGTATATCGCACCCTCCGTTGGCCTGTCCAGACCTCCAAGTAGGTGTAATAGCGTACTCTTGCCGCTGCCCGACTCGCCCACCAGCGCGAGCTTTTCGCCCTGCGCGACTTCCAGGTTGAGCCCCGCGAAAACCACCAGATCGGCATCGCCGGAGCGGTAGACCTTGGATAGGCCTACGGCGCGGACCGCGGGTTCTTGCGTAGCGGACATAACCTATACACCTATCTTATCGTTAAGCGCAACTCGGGACGCCGTACTAAGGTTGAATTACGCGAAAACTTTGGTAAGAGGGAGTTCCAGTACCGGGTCTTCGGTGCGTAGAACGGTTCCCTTGAATTCGTGGAGACCGGCTTCGTGTGTTGCGATGTAGACGTGGCCGGCGCCGGATTCGAACAGCCAAACGTAACGGAGTCCCACGGCGAGATGTTCGTCGATGCCCTGGCGCACTTCAGTGAAGCGGTCGGTAGGCGAAAGAATTTCGATTAACAAAAATGGCGCCGTCGTCGGAAGACCGACGTATACATGCGGCCCGGCTGCGGAGACGCGCAATTCATTGCGGTGGGATTCCAGGTATTTCAGCAACCTGGTTTGCAGAGCATTGCCGGGACTCACCGGCGAATCGGCGCCGCTAGCCCGAAGCTCCTCGCGAACTTTTGCGATCGATAGCCCGCGTTCCTGCAACAGGTTTGCGGCCAGACTTTTTTCCTCTCGCAGGAGGCCCAGCAGCATGTGCTCGGGGCCGATGTACACTTGCTTGAGCTTCTCCGCCTCTTCAGCGGAATAGGCGAGCACGCGCTTGGACTCGTGGCTCAACGGAAGATCGACGGAAGTCGAAATCTTCTCTCGAACGGGCGTCAGGTCGCGGATGTTCTGGCGAATTGCTGCGACGGAATCGTTCGAAGGCAGGAAGCGGTTCACAAGCGCTTTGTCTTCTCTGAGGAGTCCGAGGAGGAAATGTTCGGTCTCAATGCAAGGAGCGCCGAAATTACTGGCTTCATAGCGGGCAAAAAACACGACGCGGCGAGCTTTTTCGGTATAGCGCTCGAACATGACGCCCTTTCTGGCTAGGCGAAAACTTCGGCGAGAGGGAGTTCCAGCACCGGATTCTCGGTGCGTAGAACATCACCTTTGAATTCGTGGAAGCCGGCGGCGGAAGTCGCGACGTACACTTGCCGGCCGGATGGATCGAGCACCCAAACGTAGCTCACGCCCATCGCCAGGTAATCGTCGATGCGTTCTTTCACGCGCTTCATGCGGTCCTCTGGAGAGAGGATTTCGACACATAGGAACGGAGGCGTGCGGAATATCTGCTCGGTGGCTTTGCCCAGCACGACGCAAACATCGGGAATGCGGAAACGCGTCTTCGAGACTTGAACGCGCTGCTCTACTACCACGCTGATGTCCCATTGTTTGCGTCTCGCAAAGAAATAGGCCGCGACGGCGGTTTGCAGACTACTGTGATCCAGTTCGCCCAAGTTACGCTCCTCGATGCGCCCGTCCACGTAGTCGCAATCCGGCCGATAGCTCGTCGCCAGATACTGTTCTACGGAGATCAGCGTCCCTGTGGGCATGCCTTCAACCTAGCACCTTTCAACGGACAATTCATCGGACGACAATGTTCACCAATTTGTCCGGCACCACGATGATCTTCACCACCTGTTTGCCGGCGATGAACGGCTGGACCTTGGGGTCGGCCAGCGCCAGTTTTTCGATCTCCGCCTGCGGAGTGCCGAAGGGCACCGACAAGCGTCCGCGCACCTTTCCGTTGACTTGCAGCACGACGTCGGCAGCGTCCTCTTTCGCGAGCGCCGGATCGAAAACCGGCCACGACTGGCGGAACACTGGGCCCGTGCGCCCGAGTTGCTCCCATAGTTCCTCGGCGAGATAGGGAGCGAACGGCCCGAGCAGCAGCACCAGCGCCGGCAGGATCTGATCCAGCGCCGCTCGCGACAAGTTTGCATCTTCGTCGTTGAGCGTGTTCAGCAACTCCATCAGCGCCGCGATCGATGTATTGAAGTGCCAGCGATTGTTGAAGTCTTCGGTGACTTTTTGAATGGTCTGGTGCAGCTTGCGCAGCGCTCGCTTGTCGGCCGCCGCATCGCCCGCGGCGTCACGGTCCAGATTCCGCGTGACGAAACGGTAAATGCGTTCGACGAACTTCCGCGGTCCGCCCACGCTCGATTCGATCCACGGCATGTCCTTTTCGGGAGCGTTGGCGAACAGCACGAACAGGCGGCAGGTATCGGCGCCGTACTTGCCCACCATCTCTTCGGGATCGACCACATTGCCTTTCGACTTCGACATCGCCGAGCCGTCCGCGCCCAGCACCATCCCCTGCGTGAACAGATTCGTCGCGGGCTCGTCGTTCGCGATCATTCCCAGATCGCGCATCACCTTCGTGAAGAAGCGCGAATAGATCAAATGCAGAATCGCGTGCGTGACGCCGCCGATGTATTGATCGATCGGAAACCACTTGTTGACCTTGGCGGAGTCGAACGGCGCGGCGTCGTTCTTGGGATCGCAATAGCGATAGAAATACCAGGACGAATCGACGAAGGTATCCATGGTGTCGCTCTCGCGCTGCCCGTCCGCGCCGCACTGCGGGCACTTCACGTTCATGAACGACGCGACCTCGGCCAGCGGCGAACGGCCCTTGCCGGTGAACTTCACGTCGTAGGGCAGGATCACCGGCAGATCTTTTTCGGGAACCGGCACGACGCCGCATTTCGGGCAGTGGATCATCGGGATCGGCGTGCCCCAGTAGCGCTGGCGCGAGATGCCCCAGTCCTTGATGCGATAGGTGATGGCGGCCTTGCCGAAACCGTGCTGCTCGGCGTAGGCGTTCATTCTGCGGCGAGCTTCCGCGCTCGCTAAGCCCGAAAACTCGCCGGTGTTTTCTGTCAATGCCGTCGTCAGTGAAGGCTGCCTTGCGGGTTGACGTCGAGCGACGCCGTCCACCGGACGAATCACCGGACGGATCGGCAATGCCAAAGGTCTTCGCGAAATCGAAATCGCGCTCGTCGTGCGCGGGCACGGCCATGATCGCGCCGGTGCCGTAGTCGATCAGCACGAAATTCCCGATCCAGATGGGGATCTTCTCGCCGCTATACGGATTGATCGCGTAGTGGCCCGTGAACGCGCCGTCCTTGACGATATCGCCGGGACCCATCTGCTTGCGCGCATCGATCATCTGCCGGGCCTTGGCGCGTCCCGCATCGTCGAGCAGCTTCTGCGCCAACGGATGCTCGGGCGCCAGGATCAAGCAGGTCGCGCCGTAGATGGTATCGACGCGCGTAGTGAACACGCGGATTTTTTCGCTGCCGCCTTCGAGCGTGAAATCGATCTCCGATCCCTCCGAGCGCCCGATCCAGTTGCGCTGCATGGAGAGCACGCGCTCCGGCCATCCGCCTTCGAGCTTTTCGTAGGTGTCGCGCAGCAGCTCGTCGGCGTAATCGGTGATCTTCCAGAACCATTGCTCCAGCGCGCGCTGCTCGACCGGCGTGGTTTCGTGACGCCAGCAGCAGCCATTCACCACCTGCTCGTTCGCGAGCACCGTGGCGCACTCCGGGCACCAGTTGACCATGCGCCTTCTTGCGATACGCGAGGCCGCGCTCGAACATCTTCAGGAAGAACCACTGGTTCCACTTGTAGTATTCCGGCTCGCAGGTGGCGATCTCCAGATTCCAGTCATAGGCGAAGCCCATGCGATGCATCTGGCGCTTCATCTCGGCGATGTTGGAGACAGTCCAATCGCGCGGATGCATGCCGCGCTTGATGGCCGCGTTCTCGGCGGGCAATCCGAACGCGTCCCAGCCCATCGGGTGCTGCACGTTATAGCCGCGCATCCACATATAGCGCGCCAGCGCATCGCCGATCGAATAATTGCGCACGTGGCCCATGTGCAGGCGGCCGCTCGGATAGGGCAGCATCTCGACCACGTAATATTTCGGCGCGCTCGAAGCGGGGTCCGCGGCGTAGAGCGCAGGGTCGCTATTCCAGCGCTGCTCCCACTTCAACTCGATCTGGTTGTGGTCGTACTGGCTTTGGTCGTGGAAGCTTTCCGGCATAGGCTCTTTAGTGTGTCCAGGTTGCGCTGTTCGTCGCCGTCCTGATCCACCGGCGTCTCAAGAATAAAAGCTTTGGAACGAAGCTGCGGGTGGGTGAGAATGCGACGAAACCCGTCTAATCCAATATAACCTTGGCCGATGTGCTGATGCCGGTCGATGTGCGAACCGAGCGGCGCTTTCGAATCGTTGGCGTGGATCACGTGCACGTTGTCGAGCCCCAGGATGGCGGCAGCTTGCGCGACGGTTTCCTTCAGACCGGCCGCGGTCGCAATGTCATGGCCCGACGCCAGCAGGTGACAGGTGTCGAGACAAAATCCCACCGGCAGATCGGTCATGCGCGGCGCGAATTCGCGGATGGCCGCCAGCTCTTCGAAGCGGCCGCCGATCTGCGCGCCCGCGCCCACCGTGCACTCGGCCAGCAGCATCAGCTTGCCGAACTTCAAGCCGGCCGCGGCCTGGGAGATTCCTTCTAGAAATTTGAAGATCCCCTGTTCGACGGTCTGTCCCTTGTAATTCCCGGGATGCGCCACCAGATACTCCGCGCCGATGGCGATGGCGCGTTCCAGTTCGCCGCGGAACGCCTCCACCGACTTTGCCCAGACGACTTCGTCCGCGGCGGCGAGATTGATCAAGTAGTTGTCATGGATCACCAGCGGCGTCAGGTCGTGCTTATCGCGCGCCCGGTTCAGCAGCGCGATCGACGCGGCGCTGGGTGACGACGCTTTCCACTGCCTCGGGCTCGCCGAGAAAATCTGGAAAGTATTGGCGCCCAGCTCCGCGGCCCGCATAGCAGCGCCCTCCAGGGATTTGGCGATAGACGTATGCAGGCCGATGCGCATGAGATTCCTTCATAATAGAAGCAAGGTGTTTCTCCGCGCCGTAGTTTTCCTCGTACTGGCCTCCGCGGTTGCCTCCGCCGCCGATCGGCTGTACCTCAAAGACGGCACCTACCAGCTCACCAATCAGTACGAAGTGAAGACGGATCGCGTGCGTTACTACAGCACCGAGCGCGGCGAGTGGGAAGAAATTCCGCTCGAAATGGTGGACCTCGACCGTACCAAAGCCGAAGTGGCGGAGCGTGAATCGCAATTGGCGGCCGACGCCAAGGCTGAAGCCGAGGAACGCGCGGCCGAGAAGCTGGCAAAGAAGCAAGTGGCCAGCATTCCGACCCAGGCGGGCGCCTACTACATCCGCGGCGATGCGATCGAGCCAATGAAGCAGGCGGAATCGAAGATCGTCAGCAACAAGAAGCGCACGGTCTTGAGGGTGTTGTCGCCGATTCCCACCGTGCCCGGCAAGTCCACCGTGGAGCTGGATGGCGAGCACGCGCCCTTGCGTCTCACGGATGTTCGTCCGGAGTTTTATTTCCGGCTTTCCGATTATGAAGGCGTCGACATCGTCAGGCTGACGCCCAAAAAGAGCGTGCGCGTAGTGGAAAACGTATCCATCCTCCAGTTGAAAAATGACCGAATCGTGGATGAAAAACCCGACAAGATCGAGTCCTTCAAAAAGCAGGAAGCCGATCTGCTCTTCCGGATCTGGCCGGAGAAGCCGCTCGAACCAGGCGAATACGCCCTTGTCCAGTATGCCGAAGGCAAACTGGACCCCCAAATCTGGGATTTCACGATCGACGCAAAATAGAAATTACGCTTCGAGCTGTTCGGGAAACACCGCGTAACCCTGCGGCGGCGCGAATAGTTCTTCGAGCAACAGCAGCCGCTTCCGCAGATACCGGCTAGGCAACTGGCGCGGACCCGTGTCCACATCGATGTCGCAGCAAATGCCGTGCAGATAAAGCGTCAGCGTGTCGGCGAATGACTGCCGCGCGTATTCGCGAAACGCCTTGCCATTGCGCACATTCTGTGACCGGCGCATGGCCTGCTTGAGCCGCCAACTAGGCTCGTCCACTTCGCCATGCACGTCGGCGCTCAGTTCATCGCGCAGCACGCGGATGTATCTGGTCTCGACATCGTCGCTCCAATGCTCGGCCATCAGCGTGGCCAGCAGATGATAGAAACGGTAGTGATATTCCGCTACTTCCTGATCCTTCAGCGCGAAGGCCAGCACCGTCTCCTCACCCAGCTTCAGTTGCGTGTAGGGGGATAAGCGCCCTTCCGGGGGCCGCTCGATTGAGACATAATCCGCCGCGGGTGGCGCCGCCTTGCGCTTTTCGTGGCCGTCGCCGCGCTCCAGGTAAGGCACCAGCAGGATGGAAATCTTAGGCAATGCCCCGGCAATCGTCGGAGGCAGCGCCGCCACCGGCTCTTCCAGGTATTCCTTCAGGTCCTCCTCAGACATCGGAACTGAAGCGCAGAAGTAGGAAAAAGTGTTACTCAGCGGAATCATCTCGCCGCGAAAGCGCTCGGCGAATTGGGTAACGCTCAGCTTGGAGAGATCGGGTTGGGCCGGCATTGAGTGGCAATCTCATTGTAACCCCGTGCGCAAACATGCGACCTGCGATCGGCCGCTTCAACGTTTTTTGGGCAGAAATGGCCCTCCCCGTGCAGAGGAATATCTGAGGTGAACCATATGGATTCCGGTGCGCCACATCCCGCCGCTTCTGAAGGCCTGCTTGAGCACTTGGAACACCGCCTCTTCAAGAAGCCTCTATGGGCTTACCTTCGGGGCGTGCACCCGCTGGTGATCCTGACCTCACCCATCATTTACCTGTGCGCCATTCCGTTTCTCGCGCTGGATCTCGCGGTAACCATCTATCAGGCGATCTGCTTTCCGGTCTACGGAATCGCCAAAGTGCCGCGGCATGACTACCTGGTCTTCGACCGCGGCAGGCTGGGGTATCTCAACGCCATCGAGAAAGTTGGATGCGTCTATTGTTCGTACGCCAACGGATTGCTGGCCTATATCGTCGAAATCGCTGCCCGTACCGAACAGCATTTCTGTCCCATCAAGCATGCCCGGCCGCCGCTCCGGCCGCACTCGCATTACCCGGCATTTATTCCCTACGGAGACCCGCGAGCTTATCGCAAACTGGTGGACCACATCGCTCCCGCCCCGGCCGCGCCCAGATCTGCATAAGGTAAGCAGGACGGGCCCTGGCCGGTCTTCAGTTTTTTCGCAACAGACCATGGGCCTGTCCTACGGGGATCCTTAGGATCCCGGGGGCTCGCCGGGAGGTGGCAGAGCATCTTGAGATTCAACCCAGCGTTTGAGGCTCTCCGAGCGCTTGCGTTCTTCCGCCTTTTCGGTGTAGCGCTCATACACTACCAGCCCGCCTAGGATGAAGATGATTGCGGCGGGAATGCCCACTAGCACATAAGTCGGCATGTTTTTTCCTGGAGGGCGCTCCGCCGCTCGGATTTGATCATCCGACTTTATTCTAGCAGTCGGTTCACGCAAACAATTCGAATGAATCGTGTTTCTGCTCACCGCCGCTGCCTCTCGCCGCTGCTGGTCGATTTGCTCCTCCGCGGCGGCCGCGATTCCGGCAGGCCCCCGCGAATGTTAGGCTAAATTGGTGGCGCCTTCCCTGCAAAGTTCATCCGCTGTTCCCAAGGAACTTCTCATACGCGACTTTGAAGGCAAGATCACCTACCTGCCTCTCGACCGCGACCGCATCATGCTGGGGCGTTCAAGTGCATGCCAGTTGTGCTATCCCGACGACTCCGGACTTTCCCGCCAGCACATGGCGCTCTCCAAAGTAAACGGCCAGTGGATCGCCGAAGACCTGGGCAGCAAGAACGGAACCCTGGTCAATGACCGCAGGATCGAAGGCGCCACCCCCGTCGGCGTGGGCGACAAGATCGTCGCCGGCCACCTGGAACTGGAGTTGTCGGCCGCGCTTCCGGGCGCTGCAATCCAAAAAGTGGAATTCGTGGAGGCGCCCGAGAGCTCCGCCGCCGGTTCCACCACCTTGGTCGCCAGCCTCGACGAGATGCTGGGAACGCAATCCGGTGAAATGGACCAGACTTCCATCATCCGCGGCAATCCGCAGATGCAGGCGCTGATCCGCGCCGGGCGCGAGCTGGCCGGGCACCGGCCGCTCAATGAGTTGTTCGAAGTCATCATGGACCTCTCCATGGAAGCGGTGCTGGCGGGGCGCGGCGTGCTGATGACGCTCGAAGGCGACGAGTTGAAGGCGCGGGCGGCGCGCGGCGCGGGCTTCAAGATTTCCAACACCGTGCGCGACCGCGTGATCAAACAAAAGTCATCGCTGCTGGTGCGCGACGCGCAGATGGACAACGCCCTCAAGGCGCAGATGAGCATCGTGCAACAATCGGTGCGCAGCATGATCGCGGTGCCGCTCCAAACCAATGATCGCGTTATCGGACTGATCTACGTTGACTCGCCCGACCTGATCCGCGAGTTCACGCGCGAGGACCTGGGCCTGCTCACCGTGATGGCAAACGTGGCCGCCATTCGCATAGAGCACGCCCGGCTGAATGAAATCGAGCTGGTGGAGCGCGCCATGTCCAAGGAGCTGGATCAGGCGGCGCACATCCAGATGGGCCTGCTGCCATCGGAACCGCCCAAGGTCGCCGGCATGGACATCTTCGGCAGCACCGCGCCCTGCCGCACGGTGGGCGGCGACTACTACGACTACCTGGAATTCCCCGACGGCCGGATCGGCATGCTGGTGGGCGACGTGGCGGGCAAAGGCATGCCAGCGTCCCTGCTAATGTCTAGCCTGCAGGCTCGCGTCAAGGTGCTGTTTGAAGATGGCGATCGTCTGGCCGAAAAAATTACGCGCCTGAATAAGGCTACTACCGCTCACACTCCCGACAACCGCTTCATCACCTTCTTCATGACGGTAGCGGACCCGGCCACCGGCGAACTGGTGTTTACGAACGCCGGCCACAATCCGCCAGTGCTGGTGCGCGCGAAAGGCGGTTTCGAGTTGCTCGCGGGCGGCGGCATGATTCTGGGCATTCTGCCCATGGCGGAATACACCGAGGTGCGCGCAAAAATGGAGCGCGGTGACACGCTGGTGCTGTTCAGCGACGGCGTCACCGAAGCCGTGAACCCGTCGGACGAAGATTTCGGCGAGCAAAGGCTGGCGGAACTGGTGGCCTCGCTGCACGACCGGCCGGCCCGAGAAATCGTGAAAGCGGTCCACGCTGAGGTCGCGCGCTTCACGCAAGGCGCGCCGCCCGCCGACGATATTACGGTAGTTGTGGCGCGCCGCTTATAGGCAGCGAAGTCCACACTAGCGCCGCCGTCAGCGCCACCATCACCACCGCGGTCGACCACGCCACCACGTTCTGCCACCAGTTGTTGACATACTCCTGCATGATGCGTTTGCGGTTGATCAGCGTCAGCATGTAGAACAGCACGAACGGCAGCAGAATGCCGTTGGCCACCTGCGAAAACAGAATCACTTTCAGCAGAGGTAGCCGGGGAATCAGCACGAAACCGGCGCCCCCCACGATCAGTAGCGTATAGAGCCAGTAAAAGATGGGTGCCTCAGAAAAACGCCGGTCGACGCCGGCCTCGAATCCCAGACCTTCGCAGACATTAAAAGCAGTGGCCAGCGGGAGGATGGCGGCGGCCAGCAGGCCCGCATTGACCAAACCCACCGCAAACAGCGCACTGGCGAACTGCCCCGCGAAGGGCTTGAGCGCCAGGGCGGCGTCGGCCGCGTCCCGGATTTCTGTGCCTCCGAAGGTCCCGCCTCCGGCCTTGTAAATGGTGGCAGCGCAGGCAACCACGATGAAGAAAGCGATGACGTCGGTGACCACGCAGCCCAGGATGACGTCCAAACGGGTGAGCGCGTAATGCCGCCGGTCGACGCCTTTTTCGACGATGGACGCCTGCAGGTAGAACTGCATCCATGGCGTGATGGTGGTGCCTACCAGTCCTACAATCATCAGCAGGTATTGCGAATCGCCGTGGAATTGCGGGATCAGCGTATCGTGCAGCGCGATTTTCCAATCGGGCTTGGCGAGATACGCCGAGATCGGATACGTGAAGTAAATCAGCGAAAACAAAATCAGCATCCGCTCCACCGGCTTGTAGCGGCCTTTGACAATGACGACCCATACCAGAGCGGCGCCCACCGGCACCGCGAAGTATTTACTGACTCCGAAGACTCCCATGCCAGAGGCGATGCCGGCAAATTCCGCGGCAATGTTGCCGAAGTCGGCCACCGCAAGAATCGCCATCGTGATAAAGGTGGCGCGTAGCCCGAACTCTTCGCGAATAAGATCGGAGAGTCCCTTGCCGGTAACCGCGCCCATGCGCGCCGCCATCTCCTGCACTACGATCAGCGCGATGGTGGTAGGGATCAGCGTCCATAGCAGCGTGTAGCCGTATTTTGCGCCGGCCTGTGAATACGTGAGGATGCCGCCCGGATCGTTATCGACGTTGGCCGTGATAAAGCCCGGGCCGAGGATCGCCAGAAACGCCATCAGCCGGAATTTGACCAGCGAGAGATTGGCCCTCTTGCGAACCACCGGCCGCGAAGTTGTGACGTCGCCACGCATGCGTACTTATTGAGAGTAGAGGGGCGAGCAGAGCGGAAGCAAGTTAAAAATGGGTTAAAAAGCCGTGGCTGCGATCGGGCCTATACTGGGTCATGCGTTTTGCGAAATTCTCCCGGAGTTCCCTGTGAGCGAAGCTGTATTTGAATCGCGTACGGCGGAAATCGATGGCACGAAGCTGCATTACCTGATGGCTGGGAGCGGGCCGCCGCTTCTGCTCTTGCATGGCTACGCGGAGACCTCGTCGATGTGGCGATCGCTGCTGCCCGCGGTCGCGGAGCGCTTCATGGTGGTGGCGCCGGATCTGCCGGGCATTGGAGATTCTGACATCCCGGCGGACGGTCTGGACATGCAGAGCGCGGCGATTCGCATACACCAACTTGCCCGCTCACTCGGCATCGAAAAGGGGCGCGTGGTGGGGCACGACATCGGCTTGATGGTTGCCTATGCCTACGCGGCGCTGTTTCCGGACGAAGTGGAAAAACTGGTGGTTATGGACGCCTTTCTGCCGGGTGTCGGCGAATGGGAAGCAATATATAACGACCCCGGCTTCTGGCATTTTCGCTTCCACGGGTCCACCCCGGAAGCACTGGTCCGTGGACGCGAGCGCATCTACTTCGAATATTTATGGAACGATTTAGCCGCGAATAAATGGCGATCCATTCCGGAAGCCGAGCGGGAGGTTTACGCCGACTCCTACTCGCGACCCGAACGCATGCGCGCCGGCTGGGCTTACTTTGTTTCGTTTCCCCAGACGGCGAAGGATTTCGCGCGGCTCACCGAGACCAAGCTCACCATGCCGGTTCTGGCCATCGGCGGCGACAAATCCCTGGGCGAGTTTCTGGGCCGCCAGATGAAGTTGGCGGCTTCGAATGTGACCGCTGTCGTGGTCGAGGGCAGCGGTCACTGGCTAATGGAAGAGCAGCCGGACCAGACCACCCGGGCATTGACAGCATTTCTCTAAGGCGTTCGCACTCCACCCCGAGCCGCGCTTTGCTCTTGCAATTTGCAAGAGCTGGACGTGCCAGGCGGCAGACTCCGAGTCTCGTTTTCGCTGCAGGGCCGGACTTCCCACATCCGCTGCCTTGCTATCATGAGCATTCCACCATGCCTGATCCGCGGCCCCAGCCGTCGCCTGTTTCCGAAGCCGTCACCAACGATATTCGGGTCGAGGTTTTGTCGCGCTACTCGGCCGAGAACTCGCGTCCGTTAGAGGATAATTGGATCTTCCAATACACGGTCCGCATCACCAATCAGGGAGGCGAAACGGTGCAACTGGTCAGCCGCCACTGGATCATCACCGACGGCTTGGGCCACACGGAAGAGGTGAGAGGTCCGGGCGTCGTCGGAGAACAGCCGGTGCTGGCGCCGGGTGAGTCCTTCCAATACTCATCCTGGTGTCCGCTCAAGACCCCCACCGGCAGGATGCACGGCACCTATCAAATGGCGCGCGCCGACGGCAATCAGTTCGATATCGAGATCGCACCCTTCGCGCTCAAAGCGAAGTATGCGGTCAACTGACGGAGCCGCAAGTCTTGGCTCACGTGGCCATCCCTTAGACCCTGTATTGTCACATCGAACCCAGCATGGTAGAAGTCGGTAAGGGAGCCGAATAATCTCGTCTTCCCGAAGGCTGGAGACCAATGTTCATTCGACGGCCCTTCAAATGGCCCCTTATTCCCGGGTGTGTCGTTCTCATTCTGTTCACTTGTCTCAAGATCCAGAGTGCTGGCACGCCCGCAACTTCCGCCACGGTACACGGAGTTCTGATCGATCAACATTGCTCGGCCCAAGCCGATACCCGGATGGTGCCCGACCCCACTCCGCACTTAGAGGGAGGCATTTTGTGGGCTTACAACCACACAAAAAGCTGCCTGCTGATGCCCGCCTGCCGGCGTAGCGGCTACGGAGTTTTCACCAATGAAACCAATAAGTTTCTGCTTTTTGACGCTGCCGGGAACCGCAAGGCCCTAGCCCTGATTGAGGCTTCGAAAAAGGACGATAATATGCGTGTCGAAGTCACCGGCCAAATCGACGGCGATAAAATGAAGGTCGCCAGCCTGAAACTGCTGCCGTAACCCGGCAGGATGGGGCCGTGAATTCCGACCTCAGTTCCCGCCGCACTTGCCGCCTGGGCAGCGATTGTTTTCCTCGCATACGTATTCGAACAGCCCCATCTTGTCCCACTCTGGCTTGGCCTTGATCTGGAAGAGCTGAGACCAAGGCTTTGTGAAGATCTTGGGGTCGTCAATGGTCAGCAGATAGGAAATGGTGTCTTTATCCTTCCACTCCAGGCGCTCGGTGGTCGTCAGCGCATCGCTGTGCATGCGGTATTCCTTGGGATCGGTGTAGTAATAGTCGTCCAACATCCAGCGCTTGAAGTTGGTACTGACGATCACCAGCGCGTCGCCTTCCCAATGCCCCACCGAATCGCCGTAATAGGTCGGCTCGATATCCTTGCGGAACGGCCGCCCGTCGAGCGGAATGATCCGCGACATACGCTGGAACTCGTGCACGATGGTCAGGTAGTTTTTAGTCTGGAAGAATTGCATGGCGTTGGCGGAGAGCATTCCGGCCGTCAAGCCAGCGGGCATACAGAAATCGCGCGGCTCGTCGTGCCGCATGTCGCCGGTTCGCGGTTCCAGAAATGCTTCGCCGCCGGGCTTGAGCGGCGCAAAATATTTCCGGTCGAAGATGCTTGCCGAGGCCTTGCCGTGTACGTCGCCGGGCATGTAAGTGGGCCATTGATAGATCCCGGTGAAATCGGGTTTGCCGTCGGGCGTTCGCGGAATGGTGAAGGATCCCTTTGCCGCCGGCATCGCGCCGGATTGGGCGCCGCCAGCGGGAGCGAACGCCAGGGCCGCGGAAACAATGATCAAGCCGCTTATTGAAACGTACCGAAATATTTTCTTCATGACCCTTTCCTCACCGAACCTGCAAGCCGCTATCGAACCTGCGAGCCGCTAATGCTTTTCTTCCGCGCCCTGATTGGAAGTAAAAACCATGCGGCCATCGGGGAACGTGACCTTCGAGCCGTAGCCATTCGTGGATCCGTCCTTGGCCTTGAATCCGTCGACGGTGATCGTCGAGCCAATGATCAGCGCGCTCTTCATAATGCCGCGCCGCATCAACTGCCCCGGAGCGCCGCCCGAAAAGGCGTAGTTGGTGATCTTGCCGTCCTCACCCTTCACGTCCACGTAAAACCAGACGTGGGGGTTCTGCCATTCCACCTTGGTGATAACGCCGGTCACCTTAATGGGCTTGGTGTCGTCATATTCCGCCGCGAACGAGTGGTGAGCCAGTAGGGGAGCTGAGGTCGCCGATATCGTCAGAGCCAGCAAAATAGAACGAATGATTCCTTGTTGCATACGCTACAGGATATCAATTTGACCATGGGTGGGAAACGGCCGATTGGCCGACTCCCTTGCCGCCCCTTTTGTCCCCGCGAGGGCCGGTCAATCCGGGATCGGGGCGCTCTAAGGTCGACTTGATCGATATCTAAGGTGGAATTTGCTTGACCTAACCCTGCCTTATCCTGCAAACTGACAGTTCAAGCATGTGTTGCGGTACCTTGAGGAAAAGTCTTGTCCTTCTTAGCAATTAGAGTTCTATGCGGCACTAGCATCCTGCTGCTCCTGAGCCTGCCCTCCGCCGCGATCACCAAGAAATCCGCCAAGCATAAGGCCGTCCGCGCTCATAAGTCCTCCGCGACCGTGGCTCCCGTAATCAAAACTACGTCGAAAAAGACCTCCGTGAGATCTAGCAACGCCAAGACTTCGAGCGGGCCCTGGCGTGTCCCCACTTACGCCGATTCTTCTGAGGGCGACCGCATCGAGGGCGAAGACCCCACGGTGCGCCGCGCCGCCCTGGACGCTCTGGGAAAATTGAACGGAACCGTGGTGGTGGCCGATCCGCAAACCGGCCGCATCCTGACCATCGTGAACCAGCGCCTGGCGCTCCGCGACGGCTTCCAGCCGTGCTCCACCGTGAAAGTGCCGGTGGCGCTGGCGGCGTTGAGCGAATCGGTTGTCGAACGCGACACGCGGATTCGAATCTACGGACGCACCACGATGACGCTCACCGACGCCCTGGCGAGATCCAGCAATCAATACTTCGCGAGCCTGGGCCAAAAGCTCGGCTTCGAGCGCGTCAGCTACTATGCGCACCTGTTCGGCTTGGGCGAGAAGGCGGGACTCGATATCGAAGGCGAACAAGCCGGCCTGCTGCCCCCGGCCCCGCCCAAAAATGGCATGGGCATGATGACCAGCTTCGGCGACGGCATTGCGCTGACTCCGCTTGAGCTCACTGCCTTGGTGAGTGCCGTGGCCAACGGCGGCACGCTGTATTATCTCCAGTACCCGCGCACCCAAGAGGAAGCGCAGACCATTCTGCCGCGCGTGAAGCGCCGCCTGGATATCGAAGACCTGATCCCGGAGATCAAGCCCGGAATGGTGGGCGCAGTCGAGTATGGCACTGCCCGGCGTATTGGTTTCGATCCCCAGGAACCCATCTTTGGCAAGACCGGAACCTGCACCGATGAACGCTCGCCCACGCACTTGGGCTGGTTCGGATCGTTCTCTGAAACCAGCCGCGGCAAGATCGCGGTCACAGTGCTGCTGACCGGCGGACGCGGCGTAAGCGGCCCGGCCGCCGCCGGTGTCGCGGGGAACGTTTATAAGAATCTGGCATGCGGTGGATTACGTGGCAAAAATCGGGACGGAGCCTATTTATGCGCTGCTCCCGCCCTTCAGTCCGCAAGTCGGCGTGCGCGATAAATAGGCTCCGTCCCTATTTTTGCTCTTCCAGCTCCGCTGTCAGTTCTTCCCACTCGGCTACTCTTGCTTCGAGCTCGCTCCGACGCGCAGTAAGCTGCTCCGTCAGGCGCATCGTTTCTTCCACGCTCTTGAAATCGCCCAGCGCCGCCTCGTGCTGCTGGATATCCGATTCGAGCGCGGCCACTTCCTGCTCCACTTCCCGCAGGCGCTCGCGCATCTTCTGCGCCTTCATCGGATTCACTCGCGGCTTGTCTTTTTTAACCACCGCCGCAGGCGCTTCGGTCCGTCGGGCTGCGACGGCTGCTTCCGCCAGCATCGCCTCCGGACCTCCGGCCTTGCGCCACAGATAATCTTCGTAATTCCCGGGATAAACGTGCACGTGGCCGTCTTCGAATTTCGAACATCCGCGTCGCCAGGTTGTCGATGAAGTACCGGTCGTGCGAGACGAACACCACCGTGCCGTTGTATTCCTTGAGCGCTTCCAGCAGCACGTCCTTGGCGCGCATATCCAGGTGATTGGTGGGCTCGTCGAGCAGCAGGAAATTCGACGGCGCCAGCAGCATCCGCGCCAGCGCGTAGCGGTTGCGCTCGCCGCCCGACAGCACGCCGATCTTCTTGAACACATCGTCGTCGCTGAACAGAAAGCATCCCAGCAGCGTGCGCAGTTCGGTCTGCGAATGCCGCGGCGCGGACGCGCTCAGATCGTCCAACAGGCGCGCGTCGGTGTCGAGTTCCTTGTATTGATCCTGCGCGAAATAATCCGGGATCACGTTGTGCCCCAGCGTGTAGGAGCCCGACGTCAGCGGCTCCGCGCCAGCCAGCAGCTTGATCATGGTCGACTTCCCCGCGCCGTTCACGCCCACCAGCGCGATGCGGTCGCCGCGCTCGATGACGAAGTTCGCGTCGCTGAACACGAGCTTCGGCCCGTAGCTTTTCGACACGTCCTTGAACTCGGCCACAATGCGCCCGCTCGGCTTGGGCTGCGGAAACTTGAAGTGGATGGTCTGCTCTTCCGGCGGAATTTCGATGCGCTCGATCTTGTCGAGCTCTTTGATGCGCGACTGCACCTGCTTGGCCTTGGTCGCCTGCGCGCGGAAGCGGTTGATGAACGCTTCCAGTTGCTCGATGCGCTCGCGCTGATTGCGATACGCCGCCTCGAGCTGGTCGCTGCCGCTCGGTCTTCTGCAGCAGATACTTATCGTAGTTGCCGCTATAGAACTGGACTCGCTTGTTCCAGATCTCGACGGTGCGATTCACCGTCACGTCCAGAAAATAGCGGTCGTGCGAAATCAGCACGTACGCGCCCGGATAATTCGTCAGATACGATTCCAGCCAGTTGCGGGCTTCCAGATCCAGGTGATTGGTCGGCTCGTCGAGCAACAGCAGGTTGGGTTTTTCGAGCAGCAGTTTCGCCAGCGCGATGCGCATCTGCCAGCCGCCGGAGAACTCCTCCGTGCGCCGCTCCCAGTCGTCCTTGCGGAACCCAAGCCCGTCCAGCACCGTGCCCACCTGCGCCTCAATCGCATACCCGTCGCGATTGCGAAATTCGCTGTCGATGTGATGCAGCGCGATCGGCGGCCGCCGCATACTCAGCGCTCGCCGGATCCAGTTCGCCTAGGCTGTGATGCAGCGATTCCAGCTCCTTCTCCATCTCGTGCAGGTCGGCGAACACGGTCATGCACTTCGGCAAACACGGTCCGCCCGGAAAGCGACAGCCCATCCTGCGGCAGGTAGCCGATGGTCGATCCCTTGCGTCATGCTGACGACCCGTAATCGAGCGTCTCCATCCCGCAGAGGATCTTCAGCAGCGTGGATTTGCCGGTGCCGTTGCCGCCCACCAGGCCCGTGCGTTCGCGCGGGCGTGATCAGCCAGTCGCAATTTTCAAAGAGGAGTTTGTGGCCGAAACGTTTTCCGGCGCCTTGGAGTTGAATCATTTCGAGGAGGAGTCTATTACGATTTTAGCGGAGCAAGCTACTTCAATATCCGGAACAAGTTGCTGTAATCGTCGGTCCAGACATCCGCGGCGGGCGCAGCGGCCTTGGATGTCGTGGCGGCGGCCAGCGCCTTCAGGCGTGGATTTTCAAGCAATCCGCGGCTGCTGGTAAGCAGCACCCAGATCGCCGGGAGGGTCCGGCCGTCGATGTCGCCGGGGCTCTCGACGACAATCGCTTCTTTGGCGAACTCAAGCCCCATCCGTTCCACTACCGACCCGATATCCAGATACTGATTCGAAACATGAGCCACCAGCAACCCATCCGGCTTCAGGTGGCGGAAATAGGTGGTGAACGCCTCGCGGGTCAGCAGATGAATCGGAATCGAATCGCCTGAGAAGGCGTCGAGCACCAGGACATCGAACTGCTGATCCGGTTCGCGGTCGAGCGCCAGCCGTGCGTCCCCTTCGACCACATCCACCTTGGCCTGCGAGTCACGCAGGAAGTCGAACTCAGTGTTGGCCACTTGGATGACCAGAGGGTTGATCTCGTAAAACCTGTAGTAGTCGCCGCTTCTGCCGTAAGTAGCGAGGGTGCCGGCGCCCAGGCCGATGACGCTCACTCGCGCGCCATTGCGGCGCGAGCTTTCGATCGCCAGCGCAACGCCCGAGCCAGGTCCGTAGTATGCAGTAGCCTGGTGCTGGAATTGCGGCAATAGGAACTGGACCCCATGCACGATCGAGCCGTGATAGAGCAGGCGGAGCGACTGCTTTGGACCGGGGATCGCCATATCGCTGACGCGCAGGCTGCCATAGAAATTGCGCGCCAGCAGACGGGTCCCGGAGGTGTATGAGAAGACGCGCGTGCATACCAGGAAACCCGCAAACGCCACTAGCGCCAGATTCACCAGGTGCCGCGTGGAGGTCGATTCCCGCCGGACGTGTAGCACCAGAAGCGCGCAAAATGCCATCCCGGCGGGCAATTCGAAGTACGCATTGAAAACCAGCGGAGCGATCAACCCCACGAAGACTCCGCCCAACGCACCGCCGAGGGCGATCATCAGATAAAAGGATGTTAAAAAATGCGGGTGCGGTTTCCGCCTTGCCAGCTCGCTGTGGCAGAACATGCAGCAGATGAACAGCCCCACGACGAAGATCGAGACGGTAAGGATCAGGCCGCCGATGCGGCCTTCGAAAAGAACCAGGCCAAGCCCGGCCAACGTCGGGGCCGCCAGCCACCTCCACCAGTTCGTGTTGGATGAACGGTCGTCATTGAAGCAGATGACGAAGGTCAGCAAATAGACGCCCAGCGGCAACACCCACAGGAACGGGACCGGCGCGATGTTCTGGGTCAAGTAATTGGTAATCGCCAGCAGCAATATGCACGAGCAGGCGGCGAACAACATCCAGAGAAGTTTCAGATCCCCGCTTGGCTCCGGCGCCATCGCGTCGACATCGGGCGCCGGGGACGCGCCGGTTCCGCGCGCGGATTGCCAGCTGTGGAGCGCCGACACCAGGCACACCAGCACAAACAGCAGGTATCCCCAGGACCAGCCTTGGAACTGATGCCGGAGCGAAAGGTACGGCTCGATCAGCACCGGGTAAGCGAGCAGCCCAAGTATGGAAGCGAGATTCGAAAGCGCGAAGAGCCGGTAAGGCAAAGCCCTTTCGTGTCCCCTTGCATACCACGCCTGGATCAGTGGCGTCGTCGTCGCAAGAACGAAATAGGGAATCCCTATCGACCGCCCCAGTGCCGTCAATATTCCGATGATCGGGTGGCGGGTGCCAGCCGGGCTCCAGACCGCTCCAGAATGTGGGCCCAGGCCCAACCCCAGCAACAGCGCGCTGGCGGCCAACAGGCAAGTATGGAGCGTTGCCTGGATTTTAAAGGCGAGCCGCCGTGCCAACCAGTCGGAGTAGAGATAGCCGAGCAGCAGGAACGCCTGGAAGAACAGCATGCAGGTGGTCCAGACTGCAGCCGAGCCGCCCACCGAAGGCAGCAGCCACTTGGCAACCATCGGTTGAATCTGAAACAGGAGGAAGGCGCTCAGGAAAATCGTCGACGCATAGAGCAACATTTGCGGATGCGAATCTACGCTTAGACTGGTTTTCCTTCCACCACACTGATGATCGATGTTGTCGGCGTGATGGACTTGAGCTCGAATCCCGATGCCTTCAGGAGCGATCGGAACTGTGTTTCGGTGCGTTCCTGGCCGCCGGTGAAAGTGAGCATGGTGATGTCCATGTTTTTGGACAAGGACGGGGCGTTGCCGGCGGGAACCACGCAGTCGACGATCAGCAGCTTGCCATCGGCGGGAATCACTTTGCGGCAGTGGCCGAGGATCTGGATACACTGCTCGTCGGTCCAATCGTGAATGATGTGGCGGAAGAGATAAGCGTCGGCTCCGGCAGGGATGGTTTCGAAAAAGCTGCCTTCGATGACGTTGCAGCGGCTGCCGAGGCCCGCGGCCTTCAGGTTCTCCTTCGCTCTCCCTACGACGTGGCCGAGATCGAACAAGATCCCCGTCATGTTGGGATGGCGCGCGAGCACGGCCGAGATAAGTGAGCCGTTCCCTCCGCCTATATCGGCCAATACGCTGATGCCGGTGAAATCGCAGGCGTCCAACATGGCATCCGTTTCATAAAAATTCATGGAGGTCATGCCGGCGTCGAAGACTGGGCCCAATTCAGGGTGCGTGGGAATATATTCAAAAATCGGTGCACCGAAAACCTTGTTGAAGCCGGGTTCCCCGGTTTGAAGGGAGTGATGCAGACCGTCCCAGGCGGCAGATACCGGGTAGAACAGTCGCGCGGCGGCGCAGTAGGAGCCCGGAGCGTCGGTGCGCAAAGCGGCCGAAAGCGGCGTGTGGTCGAAGCGGCGATTCCCGGTCTCCTGAAAAAGGCCGTGGCCGGCCATAAAGCGGAGAATTCTATAGAGCGTCGGCTCATGCGTCTTGGTGGCGTTGGCGAGATGTTCGACCGGCTGCGGCTGACCGCCTTGGATGAGATCGGCGAGACCGAGCTCGGCGATTGCGCTGACCGCACGGCTGAGGGCGGCGCTGGTCATGATGCGGGTGAGTTGCTCAGTTTCTTGTTGTGCCATGAAGTGCTAGTTAGAATACCCTAAATCGCCACGGGTGGGAAGGCATTTTTCCCCTCGAGCCTGGACGACATGCCGGACAGCTTTGCGCAGATTCAGGACGAGTTGCGGAGCCAGTCGCTCTGGTCTACAAGCCCGCTGACTTCAAACTGAATGGAGCCTTCCGGCCGATCTATTTGTTCTGCCTTGACCGGCGCTACACGGTGCGGGCCATGGCGGGATACTTCGCGCCGAAGGAGTAAGGGGGGTGAGGCGGGGTTAGGCGTGAAACCTGGGAGTTCGGGTTGGCGACCACGGTTCGCAGAATCTGGCTATGGCCTGCAGCCAGCAAGCCGCAGTAGACTCTTTTCGATCATGGCCTTCTGTCTTCCCACGGCGAAGGCAGTGCATTGCGATTTCCTGGCGCGAGAATCGT
>CAWCER010000023.1:0-50690 GCA_963794595.1 Bryobacterales bacterium
TTCGCCCTCTACTAGCGTGCCGGGAGGAGTGGCTCACTACCTCCGGGTTCTTCAGCCGCATCTTGGGAGTCAGGTGCAGTATTTCATAGTTGGATCGCGTCGCGACGGAGAGCGCGTCGGCGCTAGCGTTTTGCGGTTGATCCAGGACTCGTGGCGGTTCGCCAAGACTCTACGGCGTGGCGGCTACGATATCGTCCACCTGAATCCTTCAATCGGCCCCAAGGCGCTCCTGCGTGACGGTGTACTTCTGGTGATTGCGAAGGCTCTTCGGAAAACGGTGGTGGTGTTCGCTCATGGATGGGAACCCGCGTGCGTGCGGGCGTTGTCGACGCATTTGTCCGGGCTATTCCGATTGGTTTACAGCCGCGCCGACGCGTTCATCGTGCTCGGGGGCGAGTTCAAGAGCAGACTACGGACGCTGGGATTCGACGGAACCATCTTCATCCATGGCGCCCCAGTCGAGGATCAACTTTTTGAATACTGTGAGCAGCGGCGGCCCCGCAGATCCGCTAGCAGCGGCAGCCCCAAATTCAACATCCTTTTCCTTGCACGAGTTGAAACGGGAAAGGGAATCTTTGAGGCGCTGAAGGCTTACCAGATCCTGAAACGACAGCATCCCTTCGTTTCGCTGGTCGTTGCCGGATCCGGTTCTCAGTTGGACAACGCCATCGAGTATGCGCGCACCCGACAACTGGCTGACGTATCGTTTCTTGGCGCTGTTGAAGGTGCTGCGAAATACGCGGTCTTTAGCGAGGCCGACGCATATTTGTTTCCATCTCACAGCGAGGGACTCCCTCTATCGGTCCTCGAAGCCATGGCGAGTGGTCTTCCCATCGTGACCAGTGCCGTCGGGGGCCTGCGTGATTTCTTCCAGGACGGACGAATGGGCTTCATGACGGGAAGCCGGGATCCGGACATTCTGGCCTCGTTGTTAAGCCAGTTGGTCTATGATCCAAGTCTGAGCTTACGAATCAGTAATTTTAACTACGCCTATGCCAGAGAGCATTTTAGAGCTGCCAGCATCGCCGCCGAGCTTGCAGAAGTGTACCGCTTCCTACTGCGAAGCGCTCATTGAACACTTCTGTGACCGGGACGACCTGCTGACTTACGATCCTTACGACATCTGGAACACGTCTCTGGGCTTTCGTGTCAAGAAGCTGTACAATCGCCAGCCTCGCTGGGGGCTGTTACCAGCGGCCGTCTTTGCTGGTTTCGATAATCTGGTGAACAACAAGCGTCGGTTATTCTATGTCCGGAATGAATATCCGATTGTGAGGGCCCTGGCCGCCCTTTGCCTGTTGAATCTCCATCGTTACGATGGCCAGACGCGCCACCTGGATAGAGCTCGGCGGCATCTCGACTGGCTGCTGGAGAACAGTTGTCAGGGCTATAGCGGCTTCTGCTGGGGACTGGGCGTTCCAAATGCGGTGAAGGAGTTGGTCTATTCCAGTTCCACTCCGTACTCCACCATCACTCCGTATGCCCTTGAAGCGTTCGTCGGTTTTTCGCGAGCGTCGGCAGATGCACAGTACCATTCCGGGGTCGAAAGCATATTCCGTTTTTTCGATCGCGACATTCAGGTGATGTATGAGGATGACGAAGTGCTAGCGACATCCTATGGGCCATTTCGGGACAGAACGGTAATTAACGCTGCGTCTTACACGATGTATTCGTACGCAGCGTGTCTGCCATATATACCGAAGCAGGAGAAAAGTCGCGTCGAAGCCAGGATACGAAAACTATACACGTTCATTTGCCGAAATCAAAGGGACGATGGCTCGTGGTTTTACTCACCCCAAGCTGGTTCTTTTATCGACTGTTTTCATTCTTGTATCGTTCTCAAAAACCTGATCAAAACCGCCCGGCTGGTGTCCCTGGATCATTCGGCTGACGTGGTTGTGGCCGGATACAATTACCTGAAAGACTCGTTTTTGGACGAACGTAATTTTCTCTTCAAGCGATTTTCCGTGAAGAACAAACCTGGGTTGGTGCGATTCGATCTCTACGATAACGCCGAAGTGCTGAATCTGGCCCTTCTGCTTGGGGACTCTGGTTTCGCCGTGAGCTTGCTCGGATCCATTCTCAAGCATTTTTGCCACGGGCTGGAAGTCTATTCTCAAATCGATTCCATAGGCGGCAGGAGAAACAAGAACACCTTACGATGGGCCGTGATGCCATTCCTCTATGCGATCTCCCAAATTCTGCCGAGCGCAGCTCATGCATGCAACCATTAATAGTAATGTCCTCAAGCAAATAGTTTCACATCGGCGGCGCTCCGGCGTAAAATACTGGGCGAACCCTCTGGGGTATGAAAGATGTGCTGAGCTTTCGTGGGTGATCGATCATCTGGCGCCCCGTTTCCCGCAGGAGCTCCGGTATCTGGACGTTGGAACGGGAGAGTCGCCCCTTCCAACTTTTCTGTGCGCGCATACCCCTTGGGACATCACTTGCGTTGACAAGTGCCCGTGGGTCCAGAAACAGCATAGGTTTCTGCGGTTATTGAATGGGGCGGCGCCCCCTCCCACTCGCTTTCGGGTAATCGAAGCAGACTTGCTGAAAGCGAATCTGCCAGCCGAATCCTTTGACTTGATCACCAGCGTCTCCGTGATTGAGCACTTTGAGGGCGGCTCCGACTCCGAGGCGATGAAGGCTATCGCTCGGCTGCTGCGACCCGGAGGAACATTGATACTAACTACGCTGGTCAATGAGCCTTTTTTCGCAGAGTTCTATTTGAAAAGCACGGTGTATGGGGTCAAGTATGACGGCTCACCCCTTTTTTACCAGCGTCACTACGATGTCAAGAACATTGCAGAACGGCTGATCGGACCTTCGGGCTTAATCGAGGAAAACCGGGTCTACTTCGGCGACTATGAATTTCAGTGTTTCGAAACGGTTTTGCAGTGGCCCAAGCCGTTACTGCTCCTGTACGCATGGAATAAGCCGTGGCTGGCAAAAACCTTCCTCTCCTACCGATCCTACCCAGTCAGCCGGAAGGACATGCGAATGAACACCGCGAGCGGGGTGATCCTGGTGCTGAGGAAAGAGCCGGTGGCGCGCTAAACGAGGCGAATCGTACATGTGTGGAATCCTGGGAACTGTAAACCGGCCGTTCCGTGAAGCGGCCTTGGATCTCATCCGGCATCGGGGACCGGATGATGCGGCTATCTCGCAGGTTTCCGTCGGCGCTCATCTTCTGACACTGGGTCATCGCAGATTGTCGATCGTCGACCTCTCGCCAGCCGGTCGCCAGCCCATGTGGACGCCGGAGGGAAAGCATGCGATTGTATTCAACGGCGAGATCTACAACCATCTGGAGCTCAGGCGCGAAATGCGCCCGGCGGAGTATAGGGGCCACTCCGATACCGAAACTATCCTCAATTTTCTGGCCCAGCGCGGCATCCCATCGGTTAGGAAATTCAATGGAATATTCTCATTCGGTTTCTTGGATGTGGCTCAACAAAAGCTGTTCCTGGCCCGCGACCAGTTTGGCGTCAAGCCGCTCTATTATTCTGCGGACAAGGGCTCTTTCTCGTTTTCGTCCGAGATGCGCCCGCTGCTGGAGTTTGTGGACAGGTCCCTGGATCCCGCCAGCCTAGCGGAGCTTTTGCGGTTAAGGTATGTGCCGTCGCCCGGCACACTCTTCAAGAACATTCGAAAGGTCCGGCCAGGTCATGTCATCGAGGTGGATCTTAGTCACCCACAGTTATCGTTCCGCGAATACCCGTGCATCACCCCTCCCGCTCGCGATCCGGCCGTAAGGACTCGCGCCCAAGCACTGGAGCGATACGGCTCGTTGCTTGAGCAGGCGATCAAGCGACAACTGATGTCCGATGTGGAGATAGGAATTTTTCTCAGCGGTGGCGTCGATTCCGCGTTGATTGCCTGCATCGCGCAGCGGCTTTCGAACTACAGGATGAAAGCCTTCACAGTCGGATATTCTGGAGACGAAAAAGTCGACGAGATCGCGGAGGCACGAGAAACGGCCAAGATTATGGGCCTAGACCACCACGTGGTGCGGATGGGCTTCCCGGACTTCCTCGACATTCTGCCGCGCGTCAACGCGATCCTAGAGGAACCGTTGGCCACAGCTTCCGTCGTCCCCATGTACTACCTGTCGAGGCTGGCTTCCCGACAGGTGAAGGTGGTCCTGTCGGGTCAGGGTGCAGATGAGGCCATGGGTGGGTATCGCCGGTATCAGGCGGAGTTATTGAAAGGGTTCGTGCCACGTCAGGCACTTCCGCTCTTGAAAGCGGGAGTCCGGTTCATGCGGGTGCGGAACGACGCAGTTTTGCGAGGACTCGAGTCCATCGGAGAAACTGAAGACGTTCGCCGTTTTGAGGCGATTTACGCTGTTTTTGGGAATACACAGATCGAACACCTCATCGGCGGGCAGGCCAGCCGGGCAACCGAGCGTATTCGCTATTTCTTTGAACTTCTGGAGTGTTCTCAGCAACGCAAAAGCGCACAACGCCTCATGAGTCTTGATCTGCGGATGAATCTCGCCGACGACCTATTGCTCTACACCGACAAAATCACGATGCATCACTCCATTGAATGCCGAGTTCCATTTCTGGATCTGGATCTGGTCCGTTTTGTGGAATCTTTGCCTTGCAGCTATCGTTTGGGGATCTTCCGGGGAAAAGTGCTCCACAAGCGTTTTGCAAAACGAATGCTGCCATCCGCGGTGGTTCATCGTAAGAAAAACGGTTTTTTAACGCCAATGGGAAGCTGGTGGAAATCCACCGATTTGATCCGCGATATTCTTCTGGACCCAACGTCCCAGTTTTCGACCTACTTTGACCTGGCTGCGGTACGGGCAATTCTCGAAGAGCACTCCGCGGGTCTCAACCGAGAACGGCATATCTTCTTACTTTTGAGTGTGTACTACTGGATGGCTGAGTACCTGGGTCAGGACAGGCGAACGGATCAGTATGCGACCGCAGCCCAGGCCTGAGACTCGCATCGTCTGAAAACATCGTGCGTAACAAATGAAGATTCTGGCTTTGGGGGCACTTCTCGGCGGCGGTCTCTATGGGCAATGGATTACGGGCTTTTACTCGGCTCAAAATGGAGTATTACCCGTCTCGAGTATTCCGTGGGATAAATACACCCACGTCATCCACTTCGCAGCGGCGCCCAATAGCAACGGTACAGTGGATCTGCACTATCTCACGCAGAATGAGATTAGTTCCATCACGGCGTCCCGCCCCGCAGGCAAAAAAGTTATGGTCGCCATTAAGGACAACGATTCGGATAGGAGCGCCTTCTCCGCAGCGACCTCTCCGGCGACGATCGCTACGTTTACCAACAACATCGTCAACTTCGTGAACACCAATGGCTACGACGGTGTAGACATCGACTGGGAGGCGAATATCAACACTGCTCAGTACCAGAATCTGCTAAAGCGCCTCCGAAACGCCATGCCGGCGAAAGTAATTGCCATGGATGCAGGCAACTTCGGCGGCCTGCAAACTGTAGCTGCCGGTGCGGCTTCCTCTCTCGACCAGGTGAACGTCATGTGCTATGACATGGACAGTCCCAGTAATGGGTACTCCTGGTTCAACGATGCGCTGCTTCAAAACGGAAACGCCAGTCTAGCGACATGTGACTGGCGGATCCGGTCGCTGACGAGTGCCGGTCTGCCGGCGAGCAAAGTCGGAATTGGCATCCCCTACTACGGCCGGAGGTGGGCCGGGGTCACCCAGCCACTGGTATCCGGCAGCTTCAATGCAAGTTGGTTTCCATATAGGGATCTGGTCACCGATGGGACCCGTTGGCAACCGCAGTATCAGTTTTACGACACCGGGCACAAAGCCAACTATCTGAGCATTCCTGGTCTCAACGAGTTTGATTCTTACAACGGAGCCGAGTTCATTCAGGACGCCGTCGCATGGCAGAAAGCCCAGGGCTTCGGCGGCTTCATGACCTTCACCCTCGAATACGAATACCTCGCCAATCAAACCGGCGATGCGCGCTACCCACTATCGACGGCCCTCTCTGCCGCTGTTTCCGGCACCAGCATCCCTCCCCCGAGCAGTCCGAGCCCAGTGCTCTCCTCGGGTTCCCCCACCGGGACGCTTGGAGAGCTCAAGACAGCAAAGATGGTCCTATTCTATCTGGTCGGCGCGCTGCTAATAGCGCTGGCGCTGGCTGCCAGCCTACGTCGCATAAGTCGTAACTTCGCGAGTAAAACAGAACTCCATCGGGAGCCGCCAATCTAGCACTCGTTTGAGACTAATGCTTCTTAACGTTAACCGTCCACGTTCCGCTGTACTGCCAGCCAGTGGTCTGACTGGCTTTGTTCGCTCCCCAAATATAGAGCGCCCGCGCGCCTTTATAGTTCGTAGTGAATGTCACAGGGAGTTTCACTGTCATGGTTTTGCCGGATCCGGTTGCGGTCGCCAATGCCGCGTTCACCGAGCATTGTCCGTTTTGCAAAAAGCCGGATGCTCCCACCGTCGCAGTAGACCAGGTGGTGTTGTCGTCGGAGAGCAGCGAAAGAGTGTTTGCAGGTGCCCAGTAGCTAAGGTAGCAGCTATGGGTTCCACCTACCGCGTTGCCGATGATGAGAGCACCTTGTGTGACGTTACTATAACCGCCGTTGTCGGTGATCCCAAGTGTGAATGTCGCGCTGGAGCCAGAACCTGCGTTGGGGGTCAAGTACACGAGGGGTGGGGTCCCGGCCACGACCGCTGCGGGTACTGTCCAAGTGCCCAGAGTTAACCAACCGCTGCTCAAAGATGCTCCGCCTACGAAAGCGAAAGTGCTTTTGGCGCCGGCGTAATCGGGCATAAAGGTCATGGCGAATGTGGCATTCCAGGTTGTTCCTGTCCCGGAAACGGAAGACGCGGCTGGATTGATGCTGCATTGACTGTTGCTGAGGATTGTGGAGCTACCGAGTGTCGCCTGAGCCCAGCTGGTCGTGTCATCGGATTGGAGAAAGAGTGTATTTGTGGGCGCCCAGTATTCCACCCTGCAACTGTTTGTTTGGCCGACGGCCGTGCCGACGACGAGGTCCAGTTGCGTAACGTCGGCGTACCCGCTGGGGTCAAAAACCTGGAAAGTGAATGCCTGGGTGGAGGCGGATCCGGAGCTCGGCGTGATGGATAGAGGAATGGGCCCGGAACTTACGGCTGGAGAGGCAATTGAGAACGAGATTGGATAGTCGGTGGTGTCCTGGTTTCCGGAGGTATCCTGACACCTTGAGTAGTAATGGTAGGTGGTGCCACTTTGGAGACCAACCATTGTCGTGGAATGCGCGGTGCCTCCGTCTACCGAGAACGGATATGGCATGGCGGAGTACGGCGTTCCCGCAGTCGTTGAATACCGACAAGTCGCGTTCACGTTTGAGACAACAGAGAGCGTCGCCGAGGTGGTCAAGGTGTTGAGCGTTCCGGTGGGGGAACCCGAGGAGAGCACTGGGCCAGGACTGCTCGGGGGAGGGATGCTGGTGCCGGAAACAGCGGCAGAGAGGGCCGTCGATAGTGGGTAGCGCGCATCGCCGGTTTGATTGGCGAGGTATTCGTATTCGAGGGTGAAGGTCATGAAGCCGCCGAAGCCCTGGGCTTTCTGCCATGCGACGGCGTCCTGAATGAACTCGGCTCCGTTGTAAGAATCAAACTCGTTGAGACCAGGAATGCTCAGATAGTTGGCTTTGTGCCCGGTGTCGTAAAACTGATACTGCGGTTGCCAACGGGTCCCATCGGTGACCAGATCCCTATATGGAAACCAACTTGCATTGAAGCTGCCGGATACCAGTGGCTGGGTGACCCCGGCCCACCTCCGGCCGTAGTAGGGGATGCCAATTCCGACTTTGCTCGCCGGCAGACCGGCACTCGTCAGCGACCGGACCCGCCAGTCACATGTAGCTAGCGCGGTGTTCCCGTTTTGAAGCAGCGCATCGTTGAACCAGGAGTACCCATTACTGGGGCTGTCCATGTCATAGCACATGACGTTCACCTGGTCGAGCGAGGAAGCCGCACCGGCAGCCACAGTTTGCAAGCCGCCGAAGTTGCCCGCATCCATGGCAATGACTTTCGTGGGCATGGCGCTTCGGAGGCGCGTCAGCAGATTCTGATACTGCGCAGTGTTGACATTGTCCTCCCAGTCGATATCCACGCCGTCGTACCCATTGGTGTTTACGAAGTTGACGATGTTATTGGTAAACGTAGCGATCGTCGCGGGAGAGGTCGCTGCTGAGAAGGCGTTCAAATTCGAATCGTTGTCCTTGATGCAGACAATCACTTTTTTGCCCGCGGGACGGGAGGCTGTGATGGAGCCGATCTCACTCTGCGTGAGATAGTGCAGGTCCACCGTGCCGTCGCTATTCGGCGCTGCGGCGAAGTGGATGACGTGGGTGTATTTATCCCACGGAATGCCCGAGATGGGTAGCACTCCATTTTGAGCCGAGTAAAAACCCGTAATCCATTGCCCATAAAGACCAATCGATGAGAGCAACAGTAAAGCACTCTTTTTCATTCAGTTCTCCTACCTAAACATCGAAAATCAATTGCGCCGTCCGCTACGGCTCTTCCGTTACCGGACAGAGCGAACCCGCGTCGCGCCAGAAAAGTAATGAGTCCGGCCACGGTCGAACGTTTCAAGTTAGTTCATGGTACTTTCAGCGATTGAGTCCTAACTATTCGGAAGCGACCTTAGCGCGAGTTGAAACTAGCCTTAAGAACGGCCTAAGTCTTTGGGAGTACGAAACATCCAACGCCATTTCGCTCCTGGTTTATCTAGCCTGTACTTCAGGCACACGGTTACATATCGTGCGATGGCTGCCGCCGAAGAGGCCCGGATGAAGAGTTTTTAGCAAGCTGCAAGCGGACGACCTTTCGCGCTCACCTTCCTAACAATAAAGTGCTTTGGGCCGAGCTTGTTCTCTGCCTCTTTTGCCACGATGATCAGTTTCCCGAGCAGGTTTTTGCGTTCCACGCCTAGTATCAGCAGTACTTGTTTTGAGTCGCCAATATCTCTATATCAATTAAAATAGGAGCGTGCTGTATGCAGGTGCCTGATCCGCAGGTGTTTAGATGAATGAAGGATCATGCAAATGCCTGCGGCGCAAACTGGAGGACCCATGAAAGAAAGAATCCAAAAAATCGTCAAAGACAATGCCGGGCTGGGAGCAGGCTTCGAAGACATTGACTACTCGATGAATCTTTATCGAGCGGGCATGACGTCTTATGCCAGCGTGGTCCTCATGATCGCGCTCGAAAACGAGTTTGGACTCGAATTTCCGGACGGCATGCTAAGCCGGAGCGTATTTGAAAGCATTGACTCTATTGCAAATGCGATCGAGAGTCTCCAGCAGGTGGAGCAATGAGCTCCCAAGCGGAAGCGATTGTCCCAAAGGATTTAACCGCCTCCGAAGGGTTCCATCGAGCCCTGGAAATCGCTGCCCAAAACGCCGAGGATGTCGACCGCCACGCTCGATTTCCATCGGAGGCAGTCGATGCGCTTCGTGCTGCCGGCGCGCTCGGCTGGCTTGCGCCGCGTGACTTTGGCGGAGCCGGCGCCCAGATCGGTGAACTCGCCGAGGCGACCTTTGAGCTATCGCGCCACTGCGCGGCTACCGGTATGGTCTTCGCGATGCACCAAATCCAGGTCGCCTGCATCGTTCGGCACGCGGACAACTCGGTCTGGTTTGAGAACTACCTGCGGCGCATGGTCCGGGAGCAACGATTGATCGCGTCGGCAACCTCGGAAGTGGGTGTGGGAGGCGACGTGCGCCGAAGCATCGCTGCCATTCAACCGGCAACGGATTCTTCCTGCGATCTCATCCAATTCGAAAAGAAGGCCTCCACCATCTCTTACGGCGCACACGCGGAGGACTTGCTCACAACCGTCCGCCGCGGCCCCAACGCTGATCCGGGAGATCAGGTAATGGTTCTTACGCATCTCTCCGAGATGGACGTAAAGCAGACCAGCCAGTGGGACACGCTAGGTATGCGTGGCACTTGCAGTCCCGGCTTTCTCGTGGGCGCCAAATGCAGCGCGGATCAGGTTCTGGCCGCCCCGTTCGCGACGATTGCAGCAGAGACGATGGTTCCCTTCTCCCATATTTTGTGGGCGCATGTGTGGTTGGGACTTTCCACGGAGGCGTTTAGCCGGGCGCAAAACTTCGTGAGAGCACAGGCCCGGCAGAATCCTGGAACCACTCCGCCCACCGCCCTGCGGCTGTCTGAACTGTCGGCTCGCATGGCGCAGTTCCGCGCTCTGATTCAAACCGCGACCAACGAATATAGGACACTCGCGGATGGGGACCGCGCCGGTCTCTCCACCATCGGTTACGCCGTACGCATTAACAATCTGAAAATCGGAGCCTCCGAAGCGGCGGTGGAGGCTTGTCAGGGAGCCCTTCGGATTTGCGGCTTTTTGGGATACGGGAACGCCGGTCCGTATTCGGTTGGCCGCCATTTGCGCGACGCTCATTCCGCGGCGCTGATGATCGCCAACGATCGTCTCCTTGCGACCAATTCCGCCCTATTGCTGGTCCACCGGGAGGGAAAATGACGGCCGCGACCGATACCGGTGTGCAACAGCAGTTTCTCGATGAGCTTGTTCGCCATGGACATTTTCTTCCCAGCGGGGAAATGGGAGTCTATGGCCGGGGCATGATCTTCGAGGAGGTTCGGAACCGCTTCGACGAATTTGTCACTCGCACCGGCGCCGAAGATAAACCTGAACGGCCGCGATTTCCACCCATCATTCCACGGCGCACTCTCGAAAAAGCCGGGTACCTGAAATCGTTTCCGCAATTATGCGGCGTGATCTATAGCTTCGCCGGAAAGGACGCGGCGGCTCTCGATCTGGCCGAACGTGCTGCTCATGGCCAGGATTGGAGCATGCACCTCTCGATGACGGACGTGGTGATGGTCCCGGCCGCCTGCTATCCCGCTTATCCCGCGATGGCGCTGCGCGGACCGCTGCCCAAGGGAGGCGTTACGCTCGATCTCGGCGGCTCCTACGTGTTCCGCAATGAGCCTTCCGGAGATCCCGCGCGGCTGCAGATGTTTCACCAGCGCGAAATGGTGCGTATCGGTGAAGCCGAAGACATACTCGCGTGGCGCGAAACTTGGATGGCTCGCGCGAAGAATATTTTTGAACAATGCGGCCTCAACGCGACCTTCGACTTGGCATCCGATCCGTTTTTCGGTCGCGGAGGGAAGCTGCTGGCGAATAACCAGCGCCAGCAGGGCCTGAAGTTTGAAGCTTTGGTTCCCATTGCGTCGCCGGAACCCACCGCTGTCTCGTCGTTCAATTTCCATCAGGACCACTTCGGGTCGGCGTTTGGAATTCAATTGCATGACGGAACGGTAGCCAATAGTGCCTGCCTCGGTTTCGGGTTGGAACGAATTACTCTGGCCTTGTTTCGCGCACACGGCATGGACATCGGCGATTGGCCTCCGGGAGTCCGCAACTTCCTGTGGCCCGCGGCCAATGGCTCTGCGAGGCGGGGGTAACGATTACGATGGTCGGCCTGCTCGGTCTTGATCCCACGGCGTACACGCCTAGCGCCTTGCACAGTCCGGACCGCACGTTCCCAGAAACCAATTGTTACGTGGATCTCTGGATTGAATTGCTGCACGCCGCCGGCATCGATCCGGCCAGCGCCATGGCATTCGCATGCACCGTCGACTTCGAGGGCGATCAGTGGACCTTCTTCAAGCCGCCGCCGGAAGATCTAATTCGGCTCTACGGAATCGACGTCCACGAGATGCAGCTCTATCGTCCGATGGTCGACCACGTCATCGAACAACTTCAGGCAGGCAGGACGATAATTATTGAGGCCGATTCTTTCTATATGCCGGATCGGATCGCGACATCCTATCGCCGCGAACACGTCAAGTCCTCCATCGCCATTGAGGCGATCGACGCCGCCGGGGAGCGTTTGCGCTATTTCCACGGCCTCGGTTATTACGAACTTTCCGGGGAGGATTACCGTGGCGTGTTTCGATTAGGCCGCGCGTTTTCCGAAGATGTTTTGCCGCCATACACAGAGTTGGTGCGTTTCGATGCCGGCCCCCGGCTGAAGGGAGGCGACCTCCGGCGAGCGGCGCATGAAATGCTCGGACGGCAACTGGCGCTCAGGCCGGAGCGCAACCCATGGCTGGCGTTCGGCGAGCGGCTTTCGAAAGATCTTCCGGAACTGCTGGCCGGCACCGATACCAGCTATCACGCCTATGCCTTCGCCACGGTTCGCCAGTGCGGGGCGGCATTTGAAGTGGCCCGGAGCTTCGTCGAATGGCTGGCGGATCCATCGTCCGCCCACGCGGGCGCTGCAGCGGAAGCGCTCGGCCGCCAAGTGGACGGCGCGAAAGCCCTGTTGTTCAGACTCGCACGGCGGCGGGCTTTTGATCCTACTCCAGCCATCAAACAGTTGGCGGAAAACTGGGAAGCCGCCATGGACGCGCTCGATCATCTGTCAGTCGTTGCCCGCCGCGGAGCAGCATGACCGCCCTCCTTTCCACTCAACGCGAAGATCTGTCGCTCAGCATTCCATTCGATACGGGATGGGAGATGGCGTCGACGGCCGAACCGGCGATGGCCGCGAATTTGAGTGGCCTGCGTTTTGTTCCTGCCCGCGTGCCCGGCACCGTGGCTTCCGCGCTGCGCGAGCAGAAGGCTTGGAAATTTGGGAATGGAGCTCGTTTCGATACCTCCGAGCACTGGTTCCGTTGCCGGTTCGATGCTGTGCCTGTTGAGCCGGGCGAAGAAATCATTCTGCGACTCGGCGGGATCGCGACGGTGGCCGAGGTCTGGCTAAATGGTGAGGAGATTCTGATCAGCAGCTCGATGTTCGCTTCCCATGATGTCGATGTGACTAAGCTGGTTCAGGAGCGCAACGAGCTTTTGATTGTGTGCCGGTCGCTTTCGGCGTCACTCCGCGAACGGAGGCGCCAACCGCCAACGGCCCGCTGGCGGACACGCGTAGTCGCCGAGCAACAGTTGCGCTGGTTTCGCACCACTCTACTCGGCAGAGCACCCGGATTCGCGCCCGAGCCGGAGCCCGTAGGGCCATGGCGTCCGGTGACTCTGGTTCGGCGCCGCCAAATTGTTCTCGACGGTTGGTCACGTCAGGTAGACGTCGATGGCTCAGACGGGCTGATCGGCGTTGATCTTCGTTTACGGACTCTCGATCCGCGCGCCAAGCCAGTATCGGGGCGGCTGCTGGTGGGAGACACGGATACGCCGCTTGAGTTGGAAGAATCCGAGGATCGATATCACGCGCGCGCGGCTGTTCGCATCCCGAACGTGCGGGGCTGGTTGCCGCACACTCACGGCGAACCAGCCTTGTATCCGCTTCGGGCGGAATTGCAACTGATCGATGGATCGACGGCGACGTTTGAAGACATTCCGGCAGGGTTTCGCTCCATCGAGACCGGCGCCGATCCTGGCGAGCAGGGGCTTGACTTAAAAATCAATGGCGTCTCGATTTTTTGCCGCGGCGTGGTTTGGACACCGCCCGATGTGGTCGGGTTAGCCGCGTCTTCCGCTGTAGTGCGCGAGCGCTTGCAATTGCTCCGTGACGGCGGCTTCAATCTTGTCCGTCTGGCGGCCACCATGGTCTACGAAAGTGAGATCTTTCACCGCCTTTGCGACGAACTGGGTTTAATGGTTTGGCAGGACATGATGTTCGCCAACATGGATTATCCGTTTGAAGATCCGAGCTTTCGGGAGACCGTGTCTAGGGAAGCGGAAGCCGAGCTGTCGCGCCTCAGCAGGCACCCCAGCACGGCGGTCATTTGCGGGAATTCTGAGATCGAACAACAGGTGGGCATGCTAGGGCTCGACCCCGCATTGGGCCGGGGCCCATTCTTTGGTGACGAGCTGCCGCGCATTGCTGCGCGATGCTGTCCCAGCGTTCCGTATCTTCCCTCGGCTCCCTGTGGTGGCGATCTGCCGTTCCGCAGCCGAAGCGGCGTGGCCAACTATTTCGGCGTGGGCGCCTACCTGCGCCCGCTCGAAGACACGCGGCGGGCCGAAGTTCGATTTGCATCGGAGTGCCTCGCTTTCGCCAACGTCCCCGAACCCGAAATGATCGACAAAATGGCTCTCGCGACGCCGGGAGGAATCTCGCCCACGCACCCGGCATGGAAGCGGGCGGCGCCACGCGACGCGGGCGTGGGCTGGGATTTTGAAGACGTTCGCGACCATTATTTGAAACTGCTCTATTCCGCCGATCCGGTCATGCTGCGCTATGCCGATACAAACCGCTATTGGGAGTTATCGCGCATGGTGTCGGGCGAAGTGATGGCGGAAGTTTTCGGCGAATGGCGCCGCTCCGCGTCTCCCTGCGGCGGCGGGATTATTTTGTGGGGCGCGGATCTCGAGCCAGGGGCAGGCTGGGGCGTTCTCGACTCTGAAGGCCGGCCCAAGTGCGCTTATTGGTTCTTGAAACGCGCCCTGGCCAAGTGCGCGGTTTGGACCACGGATGAGGGGCTGAACGGCATCGATATTCACGTCGCCAATGACGGCTCGGCGCCGCTGGAGGCGTCGCTCCGCGTGGCGCTCTACCGGATGGGCGAGCAGCGGGGCCAGGAGTCCGATCTCCCGATCAAGATTCCGGGACGTACGGCCCGGACCTTCGGCGTGGAATACATTCTTGGCCGTTTTGCCGACGCCTCGTACGCTTATCGCTTCGGTGCTCCCGGTCATGACGTCATCGCCGTGAGCCTTCACAGGAACCCGGGTGATGTTCCGTTTGCCCAGTCCTTCCGCTTTCGAGCGGGGCGCACAATGGAACGGCTGCCCATCTCAGAGCTGGGCCTGGCCGGCGAATCAATAGTGCATGTCGACGGAACCATCGAGCTTCATCTCAGCTCGCGACGATTCGCTTGGGGCGTGCGCGTAGCGGTTCCCGGCTTCTTACCGGACGATGCCTATTTCGGCATTGAGCCGGGCGTCAAACACCGAATGTTGCTAACTCCCATCCGTGCCGGCGATACGCCGACGAACCTAGCCGTGACCGCGATCAATGCGGAGGGCCGTTTCCCGGTGGCCATCGAGAGGCGCGCATGAGCACGGTCCACCGCTGGTTCCGTTCAGGCGACTATTCGCTTTTGGGCCACATCGATCTTCCCCAAACGAGCTGCGGTTCGCTGGGCGTTCTCATCGTGACATCGTTCGGCTGGGAGGACGTATGCTCCTATCGGCCGCTGCGCTTCGTGGCTCGCACCATCGCGGAGAGCGGGATTCCGGTTCTGCGTTTTGATCTTCCCGGGAGTGGCGATAGCTCGGGTAGCGCGCTGGACTCCGGATTGTTGGATGCGTGGATCCAATCGGTGGGCCACGCGGCCGATGAGCTGCGGGCCGCGACCGGCGTGGAAGACGTCGCCGTGGTGGGCGTTCGGACAGGGGCGATGCTCGCTGTGACCGCCGCAGCTCGTGGAGCGAATCTACAAGACCTGATACTTTGGGGACCCGCAGCGACCGGGCGCGCAGTGCTGCGCGAGTTCCAAGCTTTCAGCAAACTGGCGTGTGCGGAATATGCCAACAGCGATCCCCCTCCGCCGCAGCCCATCGCAGGTCTCGAAGTCGGCGGTTTTCTGGTCACTCCCGAGACGCAACGTGACTTGGAGACACTCGATCTATCGAAGCCGCTGCCGTTGCAGGGGCGCCGCGTCCTGATCTTGCCGCGCGACGATCTGCGCGCGGACCAAAAGCTGGTATCCGCGCTCGAATCGTCGGGCTGCACAGTCGAGGTGGGAAACGGGAGCGGCTATGCAACCATGATGGCCATCCCGGACGAAGCCGTTCCTCCCATCGCGACAGCCCGCGCGATGGTCGACTTCCTCACGAAAGAGTCTTCGGAAAAACCGCAAGGTTTGACAAATCCTGGTAGGAACGCCCTGGCGGCCCAGGCCGCGACAGCCATCAACCAAGGGCCCGGCGTCTCGTTCGAAACTATCTATACCGTCGAACGCGAGTCCGGTTCGATTTTCGGGATCCTCTCGGAGCCCGGTCCGGAGATAGAGATACGGCCTAGCGAATGCTGCGTATTATTTTTGAATGCGGGCGCGGTTCGCCACATCGGACCCAATCGCATGTGGGTGGAGGCGGCGCGGCGCTGGGCAGAGCGCGGCGTAACTTCGCTGCGGCTGGACCTCCCGGGGATTGGCGAAAGCGATGGGGAACCGAGCCTGGACATCGCCGCTCTCTATCAGGAGCGCTTGGTGGAACAGGTCGAAGCCGTCATGGACTCCTTGCGCTCTCGCATCGGCGCGCGCCGATTTGCGATTATCGGTCTCTGTTCCGGTGCGTTCTGGGCGTTCCATGCAGCACTCCGCAGCCGTGACGTTCATACGGCCATTCTCCTGAACCCACGCCTGTTCTTCTGGGATCCGGAAGTGGATCGGCGCCGGGTACTGCGGCGCGCCGCGGGACTATTGGCAGACGCTACCGACTGGCGTCGGCTGGCTCGTGGCAACGTATCGCGCAAGACTTTCAAGCGAGTGGCGCGAATCGTGCTCGACCGGTTTCGCACGATTGATGCCAATGCCGGCCGGCACTTTCAGATTTGTCCCGAAGAGATGGCCCATGCAAGCGCGGCGCTGGAGCGTAACCAAAACCGGATTACTCTAATCTTCACGGAAGGCGAGCCACTCTTGCGCGAGATGGAAGAAGAGGGGCATCTTTCGAGCCCAATCAGCTCCCGTCTTCGATGCATCCGGGTTGCGAATTCCGGGCACACGTTCCGCCCATTGTGGGCCCAGAAAATGGCTCACGAACTCATCGATGGCGAGCTCGATGCGATCTTTCGCCAGTCCCAGCCGGTTTCGGTTCCAAAAACTATGCTGCAGCCTTCTTCAAAGTGATCCCGCTGACTATTGAAAGCGTCACTATGTCGCCGCGGCAGGACGAAGTCAATCGCGCAGTCTATAACTCGCCCGGTATCCATCGGTACTATTTATCCAAGGTCCTGACGCCGCCCGAGACCGCCTGCCTGTTGAAGTACCAACCGCATATTGCAGGCCGGGACGTTCTGGATATTGGCGTGGGAGCCGGACGAACCGCCCGCTACCTCGCGCCGCTGGCGCGGCGCTATGAAGCCGTGGATTACTCACCCGTGATGGTCGGCTACGTTAAACAGGCGATGCCCGAAATCAGCGTCCGTCAAGCAGATTTTCGCGATTTGGGCGCCTTCGAGAACCTGTCGTTCGACTTCGTCTTTGCTACCGACAACGTGATCGACGCACTCTCGCATGAGGATCGATTGCGGGCACTGCATGAGGCCAACCGCGTCCTTCGTCCGGGAGGGATCCTGGCGCTTTCTTCCCACAACATTCACTACAAGAAGGCGTTTTCTGGACCTCAACTGGAGTGGTCTTCGAACCCAGTCAAGTTTGCGGCCAACTGCGTCAAATATGCGATTAGCTGGCGGAACCATCTTCGCGTTGGTCCCCTGCGGCGAACCACGCCGGAATACGCGCTCCTCAATGACCCTGGGCACTTCTATGCTTGCCTGCATTATTACGTGGCACGATCGAAAGTGATTTCTCAGCTTGCATGCGCCGGAATGCGTCTAATCGAGGCGTTCGGCGTGGATGGCCGCGTGGCGCCGGGAGCCGAAGACGACAGCAACACCCCGAGCCTGCTCTACGTGGCGGAGCGAATGTAGATTGGTGGAACAAAGTGCGAGTCGAACCTTCCAGAGACGTCTGACGCCCTTCACCGGATTTTGACTCCGAGCGCCCCGCCGGGGTGCGGCGCGGGGGTGATTTGAACACCCCATTTCCTGCGCTCAAGACAGATTCCCCGCCGCTCCCAAGGAGCAAACGCTCGTTAGGCCCGCCGGGTGCGTCGCTATATTCGACGTGCCTAGCCACCAGCGCGTGGTAGCCCCCGATCCGCAGCACTCGGATGCAGAACTTGTCGGGCGGAGCCTTGATCGTACGGCGCGCGCCGAGATGCTGACCCGTCACGACCAGACGTCCGCGATCACGTGCACACGCCGGACAGGGGGCTGGCGTCCCGGCGGCGTATCGCCGCTTTATTCGCGTATCAGTTCTCCGCCCGCGATCCTGAAGCCATGCGGTTCGGCACAGGTGCGTCCAGCTACCTTGCCAGCGCCGGCAAGGTCGTAAAGGTATGCGCGCCTGCTGGCATGCGGATCCCGAGCGCGCCGATCTGAGCGTTCGCGGGCGTATCGAACTCAATGGTGCCGCGGATATTCGCGGCAACGGGATATCTATCGGCCGCCAGGGTGAAGGCAAGGTGCCCGTTGGCGGCCAGGGAAATGGTGTCGGCTGCGATTTGCGCCCCCGTGTCGTCGCGAACCACCACGGGAATATTCACGGTTTGATTGGAGACACTGTTGATCGCGATGCCCGTCGCGGTCCCGTTGGTGCCATCGAAGGCCAACAGATAGGCGTTGGTGTGGCGGGTCTCGATCGGCGCCACGGCTTCCTGCCCGTTGGGATTGTAACGGAAGATCACAAAACCTCCCACGTTCCCGGTGGTGGTGAGCTGGGCCGAGCCGATGGTGGGCGCCGGATCGGACGGCGGAGCGACACTCTCGACGATCAGCGTAGCCCCCGCGGGAAGCAGATGGTTCACCACCGGAGCTACGGTAGTGGCGCCGCCGCCGGGTTGCGGGAACGAGAGCGGCAGGGACAAAGGTGCACCGCTATCGGCGAAGAAACCCAGATTCACTTGCGCAGCGCTGGTACCCGCGTTGACCAGCACGAAGGTGGTCTGCCAACCGTTGCCGGTTGCGATGTGGGCTACTGAGCCCCCGCTCGTCCCCACGTTCGCCAGCGCGGGAATGGTGGTGAGCGTGTTGTTCGAGCCGTTGGGCGTAGTGCGGATGCCCAGCACGCTGATCTGGCCCCCGGCGGGTGTATCGAATTCGATGGTGCCGCGCAGATTGGCCGTTACCGGGTACTGGCTAGACAACACGAAGGCGGTGTGGCCGTTGCCCAAGAGCGGGATGGTGGCTCCAGCGGAACCAATCTGCACGCCCGTGTCGTCGCGAATGACGATTCCAATATTGGCGTATTGTGTCGAGGCGTTGTACACGGCCACGCCCAAGGCCAGGCCGTTGGTATTGTCAAAGGCCAGCAGATATGAGTTCGCATTGCGGGTTTCCAGCGGCACAGCGGCTTCTTGTGCACTCGAATCCAAGTGAAAAATAGCGAACCCGTCCACTGAGCCGGTGGCCTCCAGTTGGCGCCGCGCCAACCAGCACCGGTGGCGTTTGCAGATCCGCGGTGCTTACAAGTAACGAAGCGTTCCCTGCCAGCCCGCGGTCGAACGATGCGGCTAGCAGTGGTCCCGCAGCCGGAGGTTCCTGGGGAAACTCAAGGGGCAGAGTGAGCGGACCGTTACCTGTGGGGTCGACAGCGTCACCGAACAGGCTCAGGCGCGCCTGCGCGGCAGCGGCGCTTTTGTTGACCAGGGTAAACTCTGTCGTCCAGTTTTCCTCGGCCGCGAGTTGCGGCATCGAGCCGATGAAGCTTAAACCGGTGATGACGGCTTCTTGCTCCACAATGAAGGGAGCGCCCCCGACTGTGATGGTTGCGGAGCGGTCAGGCCCCGAATTCGCTGCCACTTGATAGCTGAGGGTTCCGTTGCCGGTGCCATTAATCGCACCCGCGAACGTGACCCAGTCCGGGGCGCTCGAGACGCTCCAATTGCAACCCGCAGGCGAGGTCACGTAGATGGTCGCGTTGCCGCCTGCCACTGGGAATGCCCGGCCGCCTGAGTCGAGCGCATAACTGCACTGCGCTACCGGTGAATCCGTGATGCTGTAGCTCAACAATTGAAACGTCGCGGTCCCGTTCTCTACACTGACTCCGTGGCCGAAAAAACACCCGCCACCGAAAGTCATTCCAATTTCTTGTACCGCTGCCTTGGTGGCTGCGAACCGGTTAAGCGTGGTAGCATTTGAGTTTCCAAATTCACCATTCACATCGCTCCAGGATTCGGGAGTGAGGGGGATCGTAAGCGTGATGGAGCCCGCGGCGAGTTGGTAGGCGACAGGGTTTGACCACCAGCGTCCGGTGGTGTTGTACTCGGGATTCGATTCGCTCACGGCAAAGTACGGCCGAACGTGCGCAGGAACAGTACAGGTGTTATCCGGATTGGAATCGTAGCGGAAGTTGGGGGTACCGGTGGTGGTGATCTGAATCGTCATGCTCAGGTAGCTGGAAGTTGAGATGTCGAGTTTGCTTCCATACTGCACGTCCAAATAGTTCACCCAATCGCCGCCGGGGTACTGGGGAAAGTCGAAGCTAAGAGCGCCGTTAACAAGATTCGGATGTGTAATATTCCCAGAAACGTGTTCCAGCCTCCAGAGAGAAGGAGTGAGCGGGATCGTGATCGTCGCAGCGATCGCAAAAGCTGCACTGATCAGCAGTGGGAGTAAGAGCCTAAGTTTCATGCCGGGCAGCCCTCGCGGCAGTTTGGATCGAGGCAATTCACATTTTCCTATATTCCTTGACGCCGCGTCTTTTTTTGTTCAAACGCGCGGCCATGCCGGCGGTAGCCCGCCTCAGATTGGATGTATGATCTAGAATGCTACGAGGAGGGCGCTTATGCCGGTACAGATCACACGGCGGGAGACTCTGAGGCGAGGCCTGACAGCGGCCGGAATACTGGCCATCGCGGACCGGGCCGCGCCTGCTTTGGCGCAGGGAGAAACGGACGTTCCGTTCATCGATTATCCGCCGAACTTTACCGTCGGCGGCAACGGTTTCCCGCGGCGCACCTTCGACCAGCGGACCCTCGACGGCTTGATCGTGCCCAAGGACAAGTTCTTTGTCACTCAGCACTACAACCAACCGGAGATCGATCCCAACGCCTACCGGCTAAAGTTGACGGGCATGGTGACAAAGCCATTGGAGTTGTCCCTGGCCGACCTGCGCAAGATGCGCCCGACCGAGATGGTCGTGGGCTATGAGTGCTCCGGCAATCGCCCCGCCTCGTTCCAGGGCTTGTCCTCCTGCGGACGCTTTACCGGCGTACCATTGCGCGAGGTTCTGAACCAGGCCCGGGTTGGCCCGAAAGCGCGCGAAGTGGTGTTTTTCGGGACGGATCGCGGAGAGCAGGAAGTCATCTTCCGTCAGCAGACTTATAAGCTCAACCAACAATTCGGCCGCAGCCTTACGCTCGAAAACGCGATGAAGCCGGACCCGATGATCGTATACGCGCTCAACGGCGATCCGCTGACGGTCCCGCAAGGGGCCCCGGTGCGTCTGCTGATGCCGGGTTATTACGGAGTCTGCAATGTGAAGTGGCTCTCGGAGATTCATTTGCAGGAAGACCGCTACCTCGGCAACTTTCAGGGCCGCTGGTATCGTTCGGTAGTCGGAGTAGGCGGCACAGGCGAGGATCTCGACCTCAACACGCAATGGATCGAAACTGAAATCACCCGTATCCATCTGAAATCGTCCATCTCGCGCGTGAGGAAGATCGGCGACAGCCATCGGATTCTGGGATTCGTCCTGAATGACGGAACCCCCATCCGCTCGGTGGAAGTGAAAATCGACGACGGGCCCTGGCAGAAGGCGACCCTCGATCCGGCCAACACCAAGTACTCGTGGAAGCTGTTCTCCTACACGTGGGAGGGCGCCATGCCTGGGGAGCATACCATCGTATCGCGCGTAACCGATGAAGACGGTAACGTGCAGCCCACCGCTGACGACCTGAAACGGAAGAAGACGTTCCTCGAAGACAACGGCCAGTTCCCGCGCAAAGTCCGGATCGGTTGAGGCGCGGCGCTGTGGAATGCCTCCACCGATGCCGGGGCGGAAGTGTGATCCACTACTACTATGAAACTCGCTCTTGCATTTGTCCTGGTATGTCTCGGTTTGACTACGCCTGTGCTCGCCGAGAAGAAGATCATTCAACCCAAGGAATTCGCGGCTGGCGGACCCTTTAGTCCGGCAGTTCTGGTGGATGGCACCCTATACGTGTCCGGCCAGATCGGGCGGAATCTGAAAACCCAGAAGGTGCCCGAGGACTTTGAAGCTGAAGTGCGGCAGGTGCTGGATAACGTCGGCATCATTCTCCGCGAAGCCAAGATGAACTATCCGGACGTAGTCTCCGTTCAGGTCTATTTGACGGACATGGAACTCTTTCCACGCATGAACGCCATCTATACTACGTACTTCAAGACCGACCGTCCCGCGCGCACGGCAGTAGGGGTTGTCAAACTCGCCGCGCCGGGGGCACGCATCGAGATCACTGTCACCGCCCGGCGCTAGCAGCCCGTGGTAAATCTTTTGTGAACGAGTGACCTTGAATCTACCTGCGTCGTCTTTAGATATATGGGGATGGGGCGGAAGAAGGATCGGGAAAAACAACAGGGGTTGTGGGTGGCGGCGAGCGAGATTGCGACTACGCCGGGGCACGTGTTTTACGAGCAACTGAACACGGTCTTGAACGCAGAGAAGTTTGACCAGCGCATCGAAGCGATCTGCCGGAAGTATTACAAGAGCAACTCCGGGCGCCCATCGATCACGCCGGGAACCTATTTCCGGATGCTGCTGTTGGGCTACTTCGAAGGCATCGAATCCGAGCGCGGGATGGCGTGGCGCGCAGCCGATTCGCTGAGCTACCGCAAGTTCCTGGGTTACGATCTGAGCGAGCCGACACCGGACCACTCGACAGTGTCGCGGACCAGGCGTCTGTACTCGGTTGAGACGCATCGCGCGGTGATGAAGTGGGTGCTGAAGATTCTGCGTAAGCACGGCCTGGCGGATGGGCAGAGCGTGTGTATCGACGCCACCACCTTGCAGGCCAACGCGTCGATGAAGAGTCTGGTGCGGCGCGATACGGGCCAGACCTACGACGACTACCTGCGGCAGTTGGCCGCGGCCGAAGGCGTGGAGAATGCCAGCAAAGAGCAGTTGGCGCGGCTGGACCGCAAGCGCAAGAAGAAGGCGTCGAATGACGATTGGACCAATCCCAACGACCCGTCGGCGCGCATTACCAAGATGAAAGATGGACGCACGAAGCTGGCGCACAAGGCCGAGCATGCGGTGGATCTGGCCTCGGGCGCGGTGTTGGCGGTGACGGTGCAGCCGGCCGATCGCGGCGATACGGCGAGTTACGTGGAGACGCTCGACGCCGCGCAGCGCGAAGCCGGGAAGGCGCATCCGGCGGGCATCGAGGAAGTCGTGATGGACAAGGGCTATCACAGCGGCGCGGTGTTGGTGGACTTAGCGGAGCGAGAGATTCGCAGTTATGTGCCGGAACCGGAGCGCGGCCAGCGCCACTGGTCGGGCAAGCGCATAGAGCAACGTTGTGTGTACGCGAATCGGCAGCGGGTACGGGCGGCGCGGTCGAAGCGATTACAGAAACTGCGGGGCGAGTTGTGCGAGCGGAGCTTCGCGCACTGCTACGAAACGGGCGGCATGAGGCAGGTCTATGTGCGGGGTTCCGACAATGTGTTGAAGCGGGTGCTGGTGCAGGCGGCGGCGTTCAACATAGGATTGCTGCTGCGGAAGCTGAGCGGATGGGGCAAGCCGCGGCAAGCTCAGGGACGGAGAATCGCATTGACTGCACTCCTATTCGCTGTATCCGTCGTCCAGGACGCATACAGCGCCGCTCAAAACTGGTTGCACAACTCCGCTCGCGATCTTTTTCTACAAATCACCACCGCCCCCGGCCGGCAGGACCTTCCTCAATAGAGGCATTTCCGCCACGGGCTGCTAGTCAAGCCAGCGGCAGACCCGTGTCAGGCGCGCAGCCCGCGATGCGGCTGACTAAAGCTGGCTGAACGGCGTTGACTCTCCCCTGGTAGTGCGCTTAGCGCACTACCCTCTCCCCCTTGCGCCCTTCCCGCGAATGTATTATTATTCATACTGTTGAATAAACATTCAGTCGGGAGGAGAACGCCCATGGCCGCGCCCCTTCGTAAATTCGCTCAACCGCTTGCCCGGCACCTGCTTTCCGATATGGATCTGCCGGTCGAGGCGCTGACGCATGTGCTGGGACTTGCAGAGCAGATCAAGCGTACGCCCGTGCGTTTCTCCAAGAGCCTCGCGGGGCGCTACCTAAGCCTGCTGTTCGAAAAGCCGTCGCTGCGCACCCGGCTCACCTTCGAGCTGGCCATCAAGCAATTGGGCGGCGATGCCGTCAATTATGCCGGCCCCATTGGCGAGCGCGAGCCAATCAAAGACGTCACCCGCAACCTGGAGCGCTGGACCCAGTGCATCGTAGCGCGCGTGTTCGCCCAGTCGACCATTGAGGAACTAGCCAGATGGTCGCACGTGCCGGTGATCAACGCGCTCAGTGATCGCTTTCATCCGTGCCAGATTCTGGCCGACATGCTCACGCTCCAGGAACGCTTCGGACGCCTCGACGGCATTAAGCTGGCGTTCGTCGGCGATGGGAATAATGTGGCGAACTCGCTTATGTTGACGGCCGGGCGGCTGGGCGTTCACGTCGCGGTGGCGACGCCGGCGGGCTATCAGCCGGATGCCGGAATCGTTGCGCAGGCCGCCGCCATGGGATCGATTACCGTGACTGAGGATCTGGCCGAGGCGTTGGCTGGGGCGGACGCCGTCTATACGGATGTCTGGACCAGCATGGGTCAGGAAGCGGAATCGGCCGAGCGTCAGCGCGCGTTCGCGCCCTATCAAGTTAATAGGAATCTATTGGCACTGGCCAAACCCGACGCGATCTTTCTGCATTGCCTGCCGGCCAAGCGCGGCGAAGAAGTCACGGATGAAGTTATGGAATCGCCGCGGTCGGCGGTCTTCGATCAAGCTGAAAATCGCCTGCATGCGCAGAAGGCGCTGCTGGTGATGCTGCTGGGATAGCACGTCCGGCGGCTCTTACAATTTCTAATATGAACACACCTAAAAAAGTAGCTCTCGCCTACTCGGGCGGGCTCGATACATCCATCATCATTCCGTGGCTGAAGGAAAACTACGGCTGCGAAGTGGTCGCGGTTTGCGGCGACATCGGACAGGGCGGCAGTGAACTGAAGGGCCTGGAGGCCAAAGCTCGCAAGACCGGTGCGTCCGAAGTTTATGTCGCCGACATGCGCGAAGAGTTCCTCACGGATTACGTGTGGCCCATGGTGCGCGCCGGCGCGGAATACGAATACAAGTATCTGCTCGGCACCTCGATTGCGCGACCGCTGCTGGCCAAGAAGCAGGTAGAAGTCGCGCTCAAAACCGGCTGCGATGCGCTGGCGCACGGCTGCACCGGCAAGGGCAACGATCAGGTGCGTTTCGAGCTGACCTATAAAGCGCTGGCTCCGCAACTGCCGGTGATCGCTCCCTGGCGCGAGTGGGACATCGTTTCGCGCGAAGATGCCATCGAGTACGCCGCGAAGCACAAGGTGCCGATCGCGCAGACGACGAAAAAGATTTATAGCCGCGATCGCAACATTTGGCACATCTCTCATGAAGGCGGCGCGCTGGAAGATCCCAAGAACGCCGCGCCCGAAGAAATCTGGATGCTGACGCGCAGCCCGCAGGACGCACCCAACAAGCCCGAAGACGTGACCATCGGATTCAGAGCGGGGCGCCCGGTTTCCGTTAATGGCAAGGCGATGTCCGCCGTGGCGCTGCTCGAAGAACTGAACCGCATCGGCGGCAAGCACGGCGTGGGGCGCGTCGATCTGGTGGAGAACCGCTTCGTCGGTATGAAGTCGCGCGGCTGCTACGAAACGCCGGGCGGCACGCTGATCATGGCGGCGCACCGCGAGATCGAAGGGCTGACGCTCGACCGGAGCCTGTCGCATTATAAACAAGCGCTGGCTCTGGATTACGCCGATCTGGTTTACGCGGGCCTGTGGTTCACGCCGTTGCGCGAGTCGCTCGACGCGTTCTTTACTAAGGCCACGGAGGCCAATACCGGCGAAGTGACGTTGCGGCTCTACAAGGGTGGTTTCCAACCCGTCAGCCGCAAGTCGCCGAATTCCCTCTATTCGCTGGACATCGCCAGCTTTACCATGGGCGCCGAGTACGATCAGAAAGACGCTCGCGGCTTCATCAACCTGATTGGGCTGCCCATGCAGGTACGCGCGCTATTGAAGAACCGGCACAAGAGCAAAGCTAAGAAGGCCAAGCGGAAATGAAACTCTGGGGCGGCCGATTCGAGGAAGGGCCTTCGGAAGTTTTCGAGCGCTTCTCCGGATCGCTCGATTTCGACCGGCGCCTGATTTACGCGGATATTCAGGGCTCGCAGGCGTTCGCGCGGGCGCTGGAAAGCGTGGGGATTTTGACCGCGTCGGAACGGGCGCAACTAGTGGCGGCTTTCGATGAGATGAGCCGCGCCGCCGACACTCCGGAGTTTTATGCGGGCCCACCCGACGAAGACGTTCATACCCTGGTGATTCGCAAGCTGGGCGAGAAGGTGGGCGCGCTGGCGGAGAAGATCCACACCGGCCGCAGCCGCAACGAACAGGTATCGCTCGACGTGCGCTTATGGCTGCGCGGAGAGATCGACCGCGCGCTCGGATTGCTCGCTGGGCTCATGACGGTGGTCCTCGATTGTGCGCAGCGCGATCCTGTTGCGGTGGTTCCGGGCTATACGCACTTGCGCCGCGCCCAGCCGGTCCTGTGGGCGCACTATTTGCTCGCCTACTTCGAGATGTTCGCGCGCGATTTCGAGCGCCTGCAACAGGCGCGCGCTCGCGTGAATGTGATGCCGCTCGGGAGCGGCGCGCTGGCGGGCAGTGGCTTCCCCTTCGATCGTGAAGCCATCGCGCGCGATCTGGGCTTCGCAGCGATTACGAATAACAGCATGGACGTTTCCGGCGACCGCGATTTCGCGCTGGATTTTCTGTACGCGGCGTCTACCACGATGTTGCATCTGAGCCGCCTTTCCGAAGACTGGATCTTATACTCCAGCGAAGAGTTCGGCTGGCTGGAACTCGGTGACGGCGTGACCAGCGGCTCCAGTCTGATGCCGCAGAAGAAGAATCCGGATTCGCTGGAGCTGATTCGCGGCAAGTTCGGCCGCGTGTTCGGAGACTTGAGCTCGCTCTTCATGACCATGAAGGGCCTGCCCATGACCTATAACCGCGACATGCAGGAAGACAAAGAACCTCTGTTCGACGCGGCGCATCAGCTATGCGGATCGCTCGAAATGGCGGCGCAAGTTGTCGCCACAGCGAAGCTGAAGCCCGAGCGTCCAGCGCAGGCGGCCGAGGAAAGCTGGGTGGTTGCGACTGATTTGGCCGAGGCGTTGGCGCGCAGTGGGACGCCGTTTCATCAGGCCCACAAGATCGCGGGACGGCTGGTGTTCGAAAGCGTCCAAAGCGGCAAGAAGCCGTCGGATTGGAACGCGGAATCGCTTAAAGCCTTTGCGTCGGAGTTTACGCCCGCGTGCGCTGCGGCGCTGAATCCGATCGAAGGGATGAAGACGCGCGAGATCGCCGGGGGCACCGGGCCGGATCACGTCAAGGCCGCTCTCGCCGCCGCGGCGTTGCGCCTGAAGCAGCTTCACGCATGAACAAGAATTATCGCCAGAGCCAGATCCTCAAGCTGATTCGCGGGCGAAATCTGCACACGCAGGATGAACTCGCGCGCGCTCTGCGGACGCTCAAAATTCCCGCTACGCAGGTGACGCTCTCGCGCGATATTCGCGAGTTGGGATTGGTGAAAACGCCGGCCGGTTATTCTCCCGGAGCCACTGACGCGCCGGTTGCGTCCGCCGGTCCGGATGTCGCCACCCTCGCGCGTGAAGTCCTGCGCGATGTTCGGCAGGCTCAGAATTTGCTGGTGCTGCGAACACCTCCGGCGAACGCCAATGCGCTCGCCGCCGCGCTGGATCACGCCGATTGGCCCGAGGTCACAGGCACGATCGCGGGCGACGATACCGTGTTGGTAGTCGCGCCCGACGTGAAGACTGCCGATGCGCTGCGCGCCAAGTTTCTTAGGTTCTTGAGGTGACGCGCTTGGGCTTCCGCGAATAGCTGGCGGTGATCTTGGTATGCACGCCTCCGCGCGGCAGGAAATCGCCGATGAGCGTGGCTTCGATGGGCTTGGCGTATTTCACGATGTCGGCCAGCATGCGGTTCACGACGTTCTCCTGAAAGATGCCGAGATTGCGGTACGCCAGCGTATACATCTTGAGCGATTTCAGCTCCAAACAAAACTTGGCCGGAATGTAGCGGAGGATCAGGATGCCGTGATCCGGCAGTCCGGTCTTGGGGCAGATGGACGTGAACTCCGGCATCTCGATTTCGATTTCGTAGCCAGTTTCATATTGATTCGGCCATACCTCGATTTCAGGAAGCTTGGCGTCAACGCCGGCGGCCGCGTGCTGGTCTGTGTATTGGCGTTTCATGCGGGCGTTTCCAGATTGCGCGCAAGCAAGTCCAGGAACAGGCCCACGTCGGTGACCACTCCCACGGCTTGCCCAGTGCCGCGGTCGCTCACTTTGGTGGCGACGGCCGGGTTGATATCTACGCACACGATCTTCACCCAACTCGGCAGCATGTTGCCGGTGGCGATCGAGTGCAGCATGGAGCCCAGGCACAGCACCAATCCGGCGCCCTTCAACTGCTCGGCGTAAGCATCTTGGGCAAGGTTCATATCCGTGATGGTGTCGGGCAGCGGGCCGTCATCGCGCAGGCTGCCCGCGAGCACAAAAGGCACTTTCGCCTTCACGCATTCGTACATCACACCGCTTTTGAGACGCCCAGACGCAACCGCTTGGGCGATGCTGCCGGCATGATAGACGGCGTTAATGGCGCGCATGTGATTGCGGTGGCCATGCTCTTCCTGGCGGCCGTCACTTTGGCGCACGCCTAGCGATGTGCCAAGCAACGACGCCTCGATATCGTGCACACCCAGCGCGTTGCCGGCCAGCAATGCCTGCACCCACCCTCCCCGAATTAGCTTGGCAAGAGGTCCCGCGCCCCCAGTGTGCACAGTAACGGGTCCGGCCACGACAACGATCCTCTGCCCCAATTCGCGACACTGTCGCATCAAATTGGCGGTCTGGCGCATGGCGGTTTCGACCTGCCGCTCCGAGGAAATGCCGTTGCTCATGAACGCGAAGGCGAGACGGTCGCGCTCCTTCGATTCGGGCACCACGCGGATGCCGCGCATGCCGACCACCACCTGGTCACCAGTCTTCAGATCGCGCAAGCGGCGGCAGAAAGCGCGCTTGCCGGCGACGACAATCATGGCGTCCATGCGCTGGTTTTCCACTTCGAGCCAATCGCCTTTGTAACGGACCAGCGTCTTGTGATTGGTGGTGGAATAGAAATCCTCGGGCGCGCAGCAATCGCGCTCGACGGCAACCAACTCGGCCGAGCCTGAATCGGCGGGCGTGCAGCCCAGATCCAGGAGCTGGCTGAGGAGCTGCTCCATGTCGGCGCCGCTCTCGGTTTCAATCTTCAGACGCAAGTGCGAGTTATCGGCATTGGTACGGCCGATCTCGAACTGCTCCACTTCAAATCGGCCATTGTATTCGACCACGGTGTCGAAGATTCGCTCCATCAGGTGCGAATCGATCAGATGGCCTTCGGCCTCAACGACTTCCTGTTGCATGGGTAGCTTTCAGGATAGCTCAGAGGTCCGCTGGGAGCTGACGGTGGTGGGCCAAAAGGTGGCAAATCTCGGCAGCCACGAAGCCTAGTTGACGCCCTTGGAAGCGGCGCCAAGCGGTGCGCGCGGATTTAGCGCGAGCCTTGGCCGCGGCAAGCCCGAGAGATGGACTTGGAGCGCCTTTTTAACCCTGCGTGGACGCAATCGTCATCAGGGAACCGACCTGCGAGAAGATCGTGCTGATGCTGCTTGCGACTCCCGGCATAATAGCGCCGGCGGTAACCGCCACGAAGCCGGCCATCAGTGCGTATTCAACCAGATCCTGGCCGCGCGTGTCTTTTAAAGCTTTTATTTTCAGGGTGATGTTTTGCATGACTGACGATACATGTGGAGCCGATTTGGCGACAATAGGACTTCAGTCCCAAAGCCGCATGAAAAGTCCCAAGGCCGCTTTAGCGCTTCCGTTTTTCTGATCGAGCAACATTTAGCGGGCTGCCGAGCTTGGTGCGAACGGTGCGGACGATAGCGGGAATACGCGCTTGCAAGAAAGGAAGCGAAAGCTTTAGGCATTCCGGTTGCCGAATACGTGCGCCGCGCGATCCGCGAGACCTTGCCCGCGAACGGCGCCGGTCCATGGATGCGCTACGCCGGTTTCGTCGAGTCCGGCAATCGTCGTTCCAGCCAGTCGATTGACGACATCGTTTATGGCGCAAAAGACTGAATGCTACGTCGACACTTCGGGCTTCATCGCGTTTCTCGACAAGTCGGATAGTTATCACTCGCTCTATCGCCGGCTGTTTTCGGAACCTCCGCCGCTGGTCACATCCGCATTGGTGATTGCGGAGGGTCACGGATGGTTCCTGAGACGTTACGATCAGCGCCGGGCCGTGCAGTTCATGGCGTTCATAGGGACATTGCCGGGAATTGCGATCGAGGCTTTCGACGCCGACGCACTGGGTCGCGCGAGCCGCATCGTGAAAAAGTACGGGAACCAGAAGCTGACGCTGGCCGACGCACACGGATTGGCGATCATGCAGGCGAGGAAGCCGAGCGCGTGCTGGTCCACCGATAGGCATCTGGGGTTAGGTGGCGCTCCATTGGCGATCTGAGCGTCATCCTGCCTTGGCAAGTTTTGCGGCGCTAATCGCCTGGCCGACGTGGCGCTGGGTGTGTTCGGCGATGTGGACCAGAAGGCCGATGACGGTGGTGGGCAGTTGCTTGCGGCCGACGCCGCGGGGATCGGTGAGGCCCGCGGGATCGAGAGCGCGTGCGACGGCTTCCGCGCTTGCGAACGCCTGGTCGAGGCCTGAAAGCAGCTCTACACGCGTAGCGCCGGGTTCTTTTTCCGTCTTGAGCGCAGCCATCTGAGCGCCATCGAGCTGGCCACCGCTGACGTAAGTCATCAAGCGATCGGTTGAGCCGGCTATGTGGCGCAGATGGAAACCGACGGAACCGAAGCCGTGGGGCGTCGCCCAAATCTGCTCGGTAGTGAGGCCGGCGGTGTATTTGGCGAGATCCTCGCGGGCCATCTGAAAGGAATAGAGCAGAGGCGCGACGATAGTGTCGACTCCCGGGATCGGCCCGCGGAGCCATGGCTCTGGTTGATCGTCCATGACCCTCCTATTATTACGCGGGCCGAAACAGCAGCAAGTCAAGACTAAAAGTGACGCGCATCGCCTCCACCGGCTGCGCTCGCAGAGGGCGATAGATGGAAAGCAGGACATCCTGGGCGGCGGCGGCGTCCAGATCGGCGGCCGTCGTAACTTGACTCTGGCCCATGAGCCTGAACTCAGGCGCGAAAGTTTCCAGAGCCTGAGGCACTCGGTCGCGGCCGGGCTTTCCCGCGCGGCTGCGCAGTTCGATCAGGTCGTCCGGCGCGGAAAGCGCGACCAAAAGACGTCCATCGTCGCGCAGCACGCGGCGGAACTCAGCGGCATTCATCCGCCCCGTGATGGATAAGACAAGGGAAAACGAGCGCCCGGCGTAGGGCACGAAACGGTCTGCGTTGGCGACGATCCACTGATAACTGGCAACTCCCGGGTCGCATCTGGACTCGGCCGGCGGATAGCGCCGCGCCGCTGCCTCCACGGCCGGGATCGAGATATCGACGCCATGCCCCGCGCAGCCGCCCTGCAGCGCCAGGGAACCAAGATAGAAGCCGTCACCGCAACCGGCGTCGAGAACGATGTCGCCCGGCGCGGCTTGCGCCAAGTCGGCGATCCCGCCGAGCAGCGGCCCGGTCACTCCGAGATCGTGCAATCGGCGGCGCGCGGCCACTGCCTCGGGCGTGTCACCCGGCCGCTTGGAACGGCGGTCTTGCGGCTGCAGCAGATTAATGTAGCCACTGCGCGCCACGTCGAAGGAATGTCCGCGCGGGCAAACTAGCCGCCGGCCGCCTTCATCCGCCGCACGGGCCAGCGGAAGATGGCAGTCGCGGACCGTGCAGAGGAGCATTCGTCGAGTGTAGCGAATGGGCGTGGGCGTTGCGTCTTTTCTGAGGGTAATCTTCGTGAGAAGTTCCGTGCCGCAGCGGAACTAATTCTTGTGCCGCTTCTTGCGTTGGTGCTCCTGCTGGCCCAAAGCCGTGTCGAATACGTCGGCGGGACGCTGCCGGCGGTGGCGAGCGGCCGAAGCGGGTCAATAGAGTTCTCCGACAGCCGGTTTTTCGCGTTTTACACCAAGGGCACGCAGGTGCGAGTACCGTATGACCGCATCAACCTGCTCGAATACGGCCAGAAAGTGGACCGCCGGCTGCTGATGGCGGTGGTGATTTCGCCGATGTTTCTGCTGGCAAAATCGCGCAAACATTTCCTGACGGTGGGATACACCGACGATGATGGCAAGCAACAAGCCATGGTGTTCCGCGTCGACAAGAACGGAATCCGCGCCGCGCTGGTGGGCCTGGAGGCGCGTACCGGACAAAAAGTGCAGTATCAGGACCCGGAGGCCCGCAAGGCCGGGAAAGGCTAGGGATATAAGATGACCGCTTTGATCCTGGCGCTGTTACTGGCGCAAGCTCCCGACGACGTCACGGCGCAGATCGCCGGCGTAAAGCGGGTGTATGTCGACAGGCTTACCGGGGGCGAGACCGCGGCGCAGATGCGCGACCTGATCATCAGCAGTTTGCAGGGTTCGAAGTTATTCGTACTGACGGAAAACAGCGACCGCGCCGACGCTTTTTTGCGTGGAGCGGCGGAAGACCTGGTCTACACCGATGATTTTCAGTCTTCCGAGGGCGTCAACGCCCATGTGGGCGATTCGGACCGAAGCTCAAACAGCAGCGGCACCAGGTTCAATGGAAGCGGCGGGAGCGTGAGCCGCAGCGTCGCGCGGTCGCTCAGCGCGGGAGTGGGCGAGAACGAATCCAGCAATATCAAAGAGCGCAAGCACAAAGCGATGGCGACCGTGCGGCTGGTGAACAAGGATGGCGATGTGATGTGGTCCACCACGCAGGAGAGCAACGGCGCAAAATTTCGGGGTGCCAGCGCAGACGTGGCCGACAAGATCACAAAGCAACTGACGGTGGATCTGGAGCGGCTGCGGAAAAAATAGGCGGTGCGACGGCGCGCGCTATTCCTGAGCGCCTATTCCTGAACTGGCATTTGCGTGTCGGAATCGCGCCACGCGCTCAGCTTCAGGCGGCGGCACACCCAGCACAGGCCTTCGGTCGAATTGGGAGCGCATTCCTCGCCGCAGACATTGCAGCGCGCGGGCGCTTTCATGCGGTCGGACTCGATGGCGCGCTTGGCCTCTTCGATCAGGGCCGGTGGAATCACCGGAGACTCCGGCAGCACTTCAGGAACTAGGGGACGCTTACGTCTCACATCCTTACTATATCAGCAGACGGACGGCGTTGTAAGATTACAGAAAGACTCTTAGTACTAACCTCCCTATTCGTGTTCAAGACAGTCATGTTCAAGACAGCATTCCTTTTCCCCGGGCAGGGCTCACAGTATGCCGGCATGGGCAAATCCCTTGCGCAATCGTTTCCGCAGGCCGCTGCGGCGTTCGCGGAGGCCGATGCGGCGCTCGGATTCTCCCTCTCTAAACTGTGTTTTGAAGGCCCCGACGAGGAATTGAAGCGTACCGAAATCACGCAGCCGGCGCTAGTCACCGTCAGCATCGCGGCATTTCGAGTGCTGCAGGCGAAGGGTCTCACGCCGGATTACGTGGCGGGGCACAGTTTGGGGGAATACTCGGCGCTCGTTGCCGCCGGATCGCTCGACTTCGGGGATGCGGTACGCTTGGTTCACAAGCGCGGCCGCTATATGCAGGAGGCGGTGCCGTCCGGCGTGGGTGCAATGGCGGCGCTGCTGAAGCTGCCGGAGGGGGCGCTCGACCGAATTCTCGCTGAAGCCGCGCAAGGCGAAGTAGTATCCGCCGCCAATCTGAATTCGCCGGATCAGGTCGTGATCGCGGGCCACGCGGGAGCTGTGGAACGTACCGCTGAGCTGGCTAAGACCGCCGGCGCGAAGCGCGCAGTGATGCTTCCGGTAAGTGCGCCTTTCCATTGCGGGCTGATGAAGCCGGCGCAGGAGCGTCTCAAGGCCGATCTCGACGCCACCACGTTCCGCGACCTGACCGTGCCGCTCATCAACAACTGGCAGGCGCGCGAAATCCGTAGCGGAGCTGAGGCCCGCGAAGGGCTGTATCATCAAGTACCCAATCCCGTGCTGTGGGCGGATTCCATGCGTGCGCTGGCCGCCGCAGGCGTCACGCGGTGCATTGAAGTCGGCGCTGGCGGAGTGCTTGCCGGGCTGCTGCGCAACATCGATCCTGCTGTTGCCAGCTTCAAATTCGGTGAGGCCGCGGATTGGGAAAAGCTTGGGGGCGTCGCCGCCGGGTGATCGTGCCTTAAAATGGTACAAGTGATTCCGCGCACCCTCCAGATCGGCCCCGTGAAGATCGCTCCGGCTACCGTCCTCGCGCCGATGGCCGGCGTCACCGACACGGTTTTCCGCCGCCTGATTCGCAACCAGGGTGGCTGCGGGCTCATCATGACGGAGTTCACCAGCTCGCACGGTATCGTGGCGGCGGCGCGCGCGACCAAGCCCACGCGGACCTTCCGCTACCTGTATTTCGATTTCGAGGAGCACCCCATTTCGGCGCAGTTGTTCGGTTCCGATGCGGCGGTAATGGCGGACGCCGCGCGCCATTGTCAAGACATGGGCTTCGACATCGTCGATATCAACTTCGGATGCCCGGTGAAGAAAGTAGTGACGTGCAACGGCGGCTCCGGCTTGCTGCGCGACCTGCCGCTGGTGGAAAAGATCCTGAGCACTGTGCGCGCCGCCATCTCGATTCCGCTGACCATGAAATTCCGCGCGGGCTGGAATGACCGCGAGCTGGTGACGGTGCGCATGGCGCGGCTGGCCGAAGATTGCGGATTGCAGGCCATCGCGCTGCATCCCCGCACCCGGGAACAAGGCTACAGCGGGCACGCCGATTGGACCCGCATCGCCGAAATGAAAGCGGCGGTCAAGATTCCGGTGATCGGCAACGGCGACATCCTGACTCCCGAAGATGCCGTCCGTATGGTGCGCGAAACCGGTTGCGATGCGGTGATGATCGGCCGCACCGCGTCGTCCAATCCTTGGATATTTCGCCAGATTGAGGACTACGCGACCACCGGCAGCTATGAAACGCCGCCGGAGAGCGCCCGTTATGAAATCATGCGGCGCTACTACGGAATGCTTGAAGAGCACCGCGCGATGGATGCGGTGGGCAAGATGAAGCAGTTCGCCACCTATTTCACGCATGGCGTCCGCAACGGCTCGCAGCTCCGCGCGAGCATTTACCACGCGCACAACACTGCGGAGATTCTGGGGATGGTGGATGCGTTTTTTGAACGCGAGCTCGGGCAGGACGTCGAGACTTGCGCTATGGAACAGTAGCCGCGCAGCTTACGCCAGATTCATCTTCGCGAGCAACGCCGGGTAGCGGGGATCAGAGCGCAAATTCGCGTAGGCTGGCGTGGTCTTGATGCTCAGCACTTGCGGATCTCGCTGCTCAATCGCCCGTTCCGCCCAACGGACAGTTTCATCCAGATTACCGAGTAGGCAATGCAGCAGTGTAACGGGTCCGGCTGAAGAATACGACTTGGCGGCGATCGCTTCGAGCTCCGCGAGAATTTTGAGCGCGTCCTCCCGGTGCCCGGCCATCGCAAATACCGCGCCGGCTACCAGCAGCGACATGGGAAAGCGTCCGTGTACTTGGAGTGCGCGTTCCGCCAGCACGACGGCCTCGTCGAATTGACCTTGGCGAATCAAGACAAAGCTAAGAATGAACTGCGCCAGGAAATATTCCGGATCACGGGCGAAGGCTTGGCGCGCCTCCTGCGCCGCTTCCTCGTCACGCCCCACGAAAATCAGTAGATAGGCATGGCCGAAGCGGAAATACAGCGCCAGCGGGTCGAGCTCTAATGCTCTCTCAATTTCCGTCAACGCCTCCGCGAGTCTCCCGGTCGGGCGCAGACACCAATATCCATAGGAGAAATGCGCGCTCGCCGCCGCGGGATTCGACGCAATCGCACGCAGATAGTGCTGCTCTGACGCCTTCCAATCGTAGTCGAGTTGCGCGCGAATCTGGCCCGCGATGGCGTGCGCCTCGGCCAGTTGCGGATCGAGTTCAAGCGCGCGCCGGGCAGCTTGGTCGCCGACCGCCATCGCCTCCCGCGGATCCACCACCGCTACGGCGGCCTGTATCACGTAATACTCAGCGAGGCCGGCATGGGCTGGAGCGTACTCGGGATCGAGCGCAATGGCGCGCTCGAAGCACTGCCGGGCGCGGTCGGCCGAAGCCGGCGTGAAGTTATTCAGATGATGGCGGCCTTCGAGCGTGGCGTCGTAGGCGGCGGCATTGGTAACGGCGCACTTGACCAGCGAGTGGCCGATCAGGTTCACGCGCATCTCTTTAACAATGGCGGCCGAAATCTCATCCTGGATGGCAAACACATCCGTCAGTTGGCTTTCGTAGCGCTGGGACCACAGATGCGTTCCGTCCTCGGCGCGAATCAACTGCGCTGTAACGCGAAGGCGCGGCCCTGCGCGGCGTACGCTGCCTTCCAGAATGCAGGAGACGCCCAGAGTCTCGGCGATTTTGCGGATGTCTTCGTTCTTGCCCTTGAACGCGAAGGCGGAGGTACGCGCGATCACCTTCAATCCGGCCACTTGCGTAAGGGCGTTGATGATCTCCTCGGCCAGACCGTCGGAAAAGTATTCGTCTTCCGCGTCGCGGCTACTGTTGGCGAAGGGCAGCACCGCGATCGATGGCGCGCGCTCCTCGGACGCGGGCTGGCCCGCAGCCGATGACGGCACAGACAAACTCGAACCGCCGACTGCCGCGAGCAGAGCCTCTTTCACCTGCGCCATCGATTGGAAACGGTCCGCGGGCGACTTTCGAAGGCAGCGCTGAATGATAGTCTGTATTGACGGCGGCGCTGCGAGGGGTTGTGGTTCCTTGTGCAAAATGGCGGCCATGATGGCGATGGTGGAACCGCCGGTGAAGGCACGCCGTCCGCTCAGCAATTCATAGAGCACCAGGCCGAACGAGAAAATATCGGAGCGCGCATCGACAGCTTTGGCCTCGGCCTGCTCGGGAGACATGTAGGCGGCCGTGCCCAGGATGGTGCCCGCCTGAGTGAGGCCGATCGTAGCAGTTGCATCCGCTGCCTTCTCCGGCAGGCCGTTCGCGTCACGGCTCAAGAGCGCGAGTCCGAAATCGAGCAGCTTGATGCCGGATGCCGTCAGCAGAATATTGGCCGGCTTCAGATCGCGATGGATGATGCCCTTCGCATGCGCGTCCGAAAGCGCGTCGGCGATCTGCAGCGCGTGGCGCAACGCCACATCCGGCGGCAGCGGACCGCTGGCGGGCGCGCCTTCAATGAACTCCATCACCAGGTAGCCCGCGCCGGTGGGCAAAGTGCCCACGTCATATAGGGCGCAGATATTGGGATGATTCAGCGCCGCTATCGCACGCGCTTCACGTTCGAAGCGGTCGCTGTGTTCGCCGTTCAGGGTCTTGATCGCGACAGTTCGGCCGAGCCGCGTGTCGGTGGCCGAATACACCTCACCCATGCCGCCCGCGCCAAGTACCGCAACGATTTCATAGGGGCCGAGCTTGGTCCCGGGCTGGAGGGTCATCGCGTATGAATCAGCTTAACGCAACCCACGCCTCACAGCGTTTCATTGAGAATCTTTTCGGCCTGTTCCTTGCGGAAGGCTTCTAGTTTCTGGTGCAGGTCCGGTCTCTGCAAAGCCAGAATGGCGACGGCCAGCAGCGCGGCATTGATGGCGCCCGGTTTGCCGATCGCGAGCGTGCCTACCGGAATCCCGGCGGGCATCTGCACGGTGGAAAGCAGCGAATCCATCCCGCGAAGCATCTGGCTCTCCATGGGCACGCCGAGCACCGGCAAGATGGTGTGAGCGGCCAGGACTCCCGCCAGATGCGCGGCTCCGCCGGCTGCGGCAATGATCACCTGCAGCCCGCGCCCGCTGGCGCCCGAAGCGAACTCAGTGGCCGCCTGCGGAGTGCGATGCGCGGAGAGCACGCGGCTTTCATGCGGAACCCCGAAACGGCCCAGCGTGTCGCTGGCGTTCTTCATGGTTTCCCAATCCGATTTGCTGCCCATAATGACGGCGACGAGAGGTTGCGAAGTGGATGAGCTCATAGCGAATTCTCTATTGTGAGTGGTTGCAGTTGCGGACGCAAATCGGCTCCGGCGGCGAATGGGAACATATATATGTTACGATGCATATATGAAGCGGACCACCATTTTCCTGCCTGACGAGCTCCACGAAGAATTGCGCGGCGAAGCCTTTCGCGCGCGGGTCAGCATGGCCGAGGTGATTCGTCTTCGTATCCAGACGCCCAGGAAAGCTCCGGGCAAACGCAAAACCGTCGCCGATCCCCTGCTGAAAGTCGCCGGCATCTGCAGCGGCCCAGTGATCTCGGCCAACATTGACGACGAACTTTATGGCGAAGGAAGTTAGTTCAGCGCGTGGCTCTTCGGCGCCATGTTTCATCGATACTTGGGCCTGGCTAGTATTAGGCAACGAACGCGATCCGGCGTTCGGCGCCGTCTCCACTCTGCGGGCAGATGCGGCCGGCCGCCTCGGTGCCTGGGTCACGACCGACTACGTACTTGACGAGACTCTTACCCGGTTATTTGCGGCGGTTCCGTTTCTCCAAGCCCGGCGCTTCGCTGAGGCGATATTCGAGGCTTCGGAATCAGGGCTGGTCGAGATCGAGCGGATCACGCCCGAGCGATTCCAGGCTGCCTGGCAACTTCGCCTGCGCTATCGCGACAAACCGCGAATCTCGTTTACCGACCTCACAAGTTTTGTGGTGATGAGGGAAATCGGCCTCATCAGCGTGATCAGCGGCGATGCCCATTTTGAACATGCCGGATTGGGTTTTCGGCGGATACCCGCGTAAAAGCGGGACAGACGACATTTCCGCCGACAGTCGAGCGGGTTTCATAACAAGTGGTGCGGAAATGTCGTCTGTCCCCTTTTACGCCAGGCGTTGCTTGAGTTCGCCGTCCACCGCATCCATAAACGCTTCGGTAGTCAAGTATGGATGGTCGGCGCGGATGAGAACCGCCAGATCCTTGGTCATCCTGCCGGATTCCACCACGTCGACGCAAACCTTTTCGAGCGTCCGGGCGAACTCAACCACGTCGGGCGTGCCGTCCATCTTGCCGCGGTATTGCAGGCCGCGGGTCCAGGCATAGATCGACGCGATGGGATTGGTGGACGTCGGCTTGCCCTGCTGATGCAGGCGATAGTGGCGGGTCACGGTGCCGTGGGCGGCTTCCGATTCGATGGTCTTGCCATCGGGCGACATCAGCACGGAGGTCATTAGTCCGAGCGAACCATAACCCTGCGCGACGGTATCGGACTGCACATCGCCATCATAATTCTTGCAAGCCCACAGATAACCGCCGCTCCATTTAAGGCAGGCCGCCACCATGTCGTCGATCAAGCGGTGCTCGTACGTGAGGCCCGCCGCATCGAACCTGCTCTTGAACTCGCGGTCGAAGATCTCCTGAAACAGATTCTTGAAGCGGCCGTCGTAGACCTTCAGAATCGTGTTCTTCGTCGACAGATACACCGGATAGCGGCGGTCCAGCCCATAGGTGAAGCAGGCGCGCGCGAAGCCCGAAATAGACGTGTCCAGATTGAACATACCCAGCACCACGCCCGCGCCAGGGGCCTTTATGATTTCGTGCTCGATCGCGGCCCCGCCATCGGCAGGCGTGAAGCTGAGCTTGAGCGTGCCCGCGCTGGGGAACTGAAAGTCGGTGGCGCGGTACTGGTCGCCGAAGCCATGACGCGCGACCACCACTGGCTTATCCCAATGCGCCACTAAACGCGGCACATTCCGGCAAACAATGGGCTCGCGGAAAATGGTGCCGTCGAGAATGTTGCGGATGGTGCCGTTGGGGCTCTTCCACATCTTCTTGAGCCCGAATTCCTTGACGCGGGCTTCGTCCGGCGTGATGGTGGCGCACTTGACGGCGACGCCGTATTGCCGCGTGGCGTTAGCCGAATCGATGGTGATCTGGTCGCCGGTTTCGTCGCGCTTCTGGACCGAAAGGTCAAAATACTTGAGGTCGACATCCAGGTACGGCAGGATGAGCCGTTCGCGGATCCATTGCCAGATGATGCGCGTCATCTCGTCGCCGTCCATTTCGACGACGGGGTTCTTGACCTTGATCTTGGCCATTAACGGTGAAAGCTCCTAGGTTTGGCGGGTAAACCTAGCATTATCGCCGATGGCGTGGGGCTTGCGCCACTGCAGAGTGAAACCGGCGGCCCGAGTCGGCGGCAGGGCTTAAGGCTGCGCACCGAGGCAGAGGTACGTAGGCACCACTGGGTACTGGAACCATTCCATTTGCGGATTCAAAAACGCGCCCAAGCTCACGATTCCGTTTTCAATCGGTCACGAATCGGGGTACAAAAAGAATAGCGGTATCTCCCCCCACCCCTTTTTGGAGTTTGGATGAAGACACGTTCGTCAAAAAGAATTCCCGATACCCAACTTCACCAGTTGGTTCAACGCCTGCTGCGCAGCAACCAGCCGGATATCGACACTCCAGTAATCATTTCTCCGATGGAAGGAAAATATTACTCGTCGGTCGGCCGCCTGCTGGAGCGCGATCATGGCCGAGTCTCGGCCCTGGTCGATCAGGCGATTGAGTTGGAACGCGCCGTCACGCTTTTTCTTCCAGAGAACGCTTACGTCGCAGAGGTAGTGAAGTGCCAGCCGCAAGGTAAGCAATTCGCCGTAGATCTGATCCTGATCCAATATCAAACTGTTTGAGCATTGTCTAAAACTTGGAAGCGGGTACTAAGTGCTTCGCTACTGCGACTGAGCCAATTTGACTCAGCAGTGCGTCATTGCGGCACAGTGGTGGGATCGGGAGCCGGTTCGAGGCTCTCGGATTCCGGCAGCTTTGGAGATGAGGAAATCGTTTCCAGCAATAGCGCTAGGATGACTAACCCGGCAATGATGGCTCCGATAACCACGCAAAATGAATTGCAACTCGGGGGCCACACTATTGCGAATTCCGCTCAGCGCGAACGGCGGCGATTGTACCCTAGAATCACTGCGCCTCTAATCGAGCTATGATACTAAGGGAAAGCGAATGCGCACGATCCTCGGACTGAATCTCGTCTGTCTGCTGGCGATTTCCACCTTCACGCAGGATCGTAATTTTCCGTCCGCTTTGGGCTCCGGTCTGCCGCGGCTGCGTTCCTCAGGGCCCCCGCCGAGACCGCACCGCAGCGGGTTCCCGATGGGCGCTGCCTACGGATATGGTTATGGCTTTGGAGGGTACGGATATGCCGCGCCGTATCCCTATGCCGCTCCGGTCGTGAACAACGTGGTGCTGGTTCAGCAACCCGCCGTTCCGGCCGCGCCTCCCGAGCCGATTCATTCTTCCATACAGAACGTGAAGGGCGATTCTGAGCAGACCGCCGCCGATGCGGACACGCCACCTGTTTTTTTCGTCATTGTGCTGAAAAACGGATCCCGCGTTTCGGCTTCCGCGGTATGGGTACAAGGCAACGATGCCCGCTACGTCGATGGCGACGGCCAGGGCCACCGCGTGCTGCTAGCCGATGTGGACCGGACAGCTACCCGGGAATTGAACCAGACCCACCACCTCAACCTGCGCCTTCCGCCGCCCGCGCAATAAAATCGTGAGCAGCGGCGATTCCCTGTTCCGCCGAGCCGTCTCTCTTCGCTACAATGCAAGTTAGCCCGACGTTCACTCTGGCTTCCCTCAAATATGGATACTCCGGTTCGCCGCCCGCGCATTGATCCCAAATTCGCCGCATTCAAGATGTCGATTCGCAAGTCGAAGATTCATCGCTACGGCGTTTACGCCGAGGAGCGGATCCCCGCCAACCGGAAAGTGATCGAGTACACCGGCGAGCGCCTCAACCGCCGCGAAACCAAGCGCCGCGGCGAAGGCGAGTACACCTATCTGTTTACGCTCGACAAATACTGGACGCTCGATGGCGCCTTTGGAGGCAGCGGCGCGGAAATCATCAACCATAGCTGCGAGGCTAACGTGGTGTCCCGCATCATGAAAGGCCACGTCATTTACATGAGCCTGCGGACCATCGAACCCGGCGAAGAGATTACGGTGGATTACAATTTCGAATACGTAGGGGACCAGAACTCCTGCTCCTGCGGCGCCAGCACTTGCCGCACCGTCATGGAACGCATGACTCCCAAGCTCGAAAGGGATCTGGCTAAGCAGAAGGTTGCCCGGGCCGCGCCCCCTAGCCGCGGGGGCGCCGGCCGGGCGGGAGCGAGTGGCAAGGCGGAGCCCGAAGTGAAGGTCGAGCCCAAAGCTAAGTCCAAGGCGGCCCATATTTAGCGGACATTCGCCGGCTGCGCCGAAGTGCGGCGAGGGAACCTTTCAGGCCTGCAGCTTTATGCTTGCAACCAGTTGGCGCCCCCGCTCATCTAAGTGGTAGGCGATGGCGCAGACGCTCCTAAGAGATATATGAAGTGGCACATTATCAATCATCGGGACTATATTGATGGTCCGTTCGACACCTATGAAGAGGCGCTCCAGGAAGCGCGCTATCTAGGTAAGGAAACTCGCATCGAGCCGCGCGTGAGCCGGCGAACGGCGGATTTCTACGTGTACAAGCCGCCGTACGATCGCGAAGAGCACTGGCAGCCGGAATATTGGATCTGCACCAAGGAAGCTGCGCTGGCGCAAGGCGTTCGCCAGGAAATCTTCCTGCAGCCCACTTTCTAACCGGCCCTTGCTGCTGTCGCAACGTTTGACGGGATGCGGCGTCTAAAGGATTAGAGGGCGAGTTTCTCCTCCGACGACTCGCGGTCCTGACGACATAGTCTGCTATGACTGCTCGACCGGCGGTGGGCCTCCCACCGCCCCTTTTCGTTGCCGTCGCATCGGCCCCCGCCGGAACGGGAGGATAATAAGTTCAGCGCAACGAAATGGCAGATATTGAGCAGCGGCGGCCCAATCCGGAGCAACTTCTTCAGCAGGTGGAGGACGAAGCGAGCCGGGCCGCGCGAGGCCGCCTCAAGATTTTTCTAGGTTATGCCAGCGGTGTCGGCAAGTCCTTCCGCATGTTCGACGAGGGCCGCCGCCGCAGGTCTCGTGGCGCGGATGTGGTGGTGGCCGCGACGCAAACGACCGAGCCTGCCGTGGTCCAGGAGTTGCTCCGCGACCTGGAGGTGATTCCACCGCGCGTCGTGGACGGGGTCCCGGCCATCGATGTCGAACAAGTGTTGCGCCGGCACCCGCAGATTTGCCTGATCGACGGCTTGGCGTACCGCAATCCTCCCGGCAGCAAGCACACGGAACGCTGGCAGGATGTGGAAGAACTGCTCGCCGCCGGCATTTCCGTGGTCACTTCCATCAATCTTCAATATGTGAAGGAGCGGCAAGCGCAGGTAGAAGCGATTCGCGGCAAGGTGGTGCAGGATTCGGTCCCCGAATCTTTCATCCGCGCGGCCGATGAGATTGAGCTAGTGGACACGCCGCCGGAGTACTGCACTCCGGGAAGCGCTGGAGCGGATTCCGCGACCCTAAGCCAACAACAACATCAGCTCTCGCAGTTGCGCGAGGTGGCGCTCGTGCTGGCGGCCGACGTGGTCGATCACCAACTGGAAGCCTACCTCAAGCGCCAGGGTATCGAACAAACTTTTGGCGCGCAGGAGCGCATTCTGGTGTGCCTGACGCCGCGCTCGAACGCATCGCTGATGATCCGCCGCGGACGCCGCCAGGCGGACTTGTTTTATGGCGACTTGTATGCGATTTACGTGCAGCAGGGCGTCCTCAACGCAGCCGATCAGCAGACCATCGAGCAGAATCTGGCCGCTGCCCACGCCGCTAACGCCCACGTTGAGATCCTGCATGGCGACGATCCCATCGAATGCATTCTCCAATTCGCCCATCGCCACGGCATCACACAAATCTTCGCCGGCCACAGTCAGCAGGGCGGCGGATGGCTGAGCCGCTGGAAAGTGAATCCGGTGGAGCGGCTGATTATGGAATCCGACAGCATTGACGTGCGCATCTTCCCAGCTGAGGCCGCGGCGCAATGAGCGCCGCCTCACAGCCGCCCCGCCCTTCGCCGTCCAAACGCCCGCGCGGCCGCCTGACTATCTTTTTGGGATACGCGGCGGGGGTCGGCAAGACCTACAAGATGCTCGAAGAAAGCCAGCGTCTCAAGCGCGAGGGCCACGATATCGTGGTGGGTTACTTCGAGCCTCACGGACGCCAGGATACCATCGCGAAGATCGAGGAACTGGAGCTGATTCCGCGCCGCCGCGTTGCCTACCGCGGTCTGGAGCTGGAAGAAATGGATACTCCCGCGATTCTCGCCCGCAATCCCGAGCTGTGTGCGGTGGATGAATTCCCGCACACCAATGTGCCCGGCACGGAACGCGGGAAGCGCTGGGAAGATGTCATCGCTCTGCTGGATGCCGGCATCGGCGTGCTCACCACCATGAACATCCAGCATCTGGAGAGCCTCAACGATCAGGTGCGCGAGATCGCCAATGTGCAGGTGCGTGAAACCATTCCCGATTGGGTGGTGAAGCAGGCCGACGAAGTGGTTCTGGCGGATCTGCCACCGCGAGCGCTGTTGAATCGCTTACAGCGGGGCGTGATTTATGGCCGCGAGAAAGCGCAACAGGCGTTGGAGAACTTCTTCAAGGAATCGACGCTGAGCGCCCTCCGCGAAATGGCGCTCCGCCAGGCCGCGCATGAAGTGGATGTACGCCAGGGCGACTCCGCGAGCGAGAATGCTGCCGCCGCCGGCGACTCGGTTTCCGAAGCCATCCCCGAGGCCGAACCCGCGGAACGCATCTTGATCCATATCACTGAATCGCCGGCCACCGCCGCGCTGATCCGCCGCGGCCGCCGGGTTGCGGATTACCTCAAGGCGGAGTGCTTCGCCGTCTGCGTGCTGCCTCCGACTGCCGAAGACGATCTATCCAAGACGGTGCGCGCGGCCATTCAGCGTCACTTGGAGTTCGCCCGCGGCATGCGCATCGAGACCCGTATTCTTGAAGGCGAAAATCCCGCGGAAACTCTGCTCGACTTCACGCGCCGCAATGGTGTGACGCAAATCTTTCTGTCCAAGCCATCCAAAGCGGCCGCTTCCGTCCTCGGCAGACGCAACTTCGTCATGGATGTGGTGCGCATGGCGAAGGACCGCCAGGTCACGGTGGTGGCGGACCGCCGGCTGAACTCCCCCGGCGTCCGGGTTCAGACGTCCCAAACCGACCCGTATAGCCGGTGATCGCGAATATAGTCCGCGATCGCGGGCGGTAACTCCGCAGGCGATTCTCCCCGCGCCAGTGCGTCGCGAATATCTGAAGACGAAACCGGCAGTTCCACGCTCTCCAGTCGATGCACGCGCGCGCCCGACGGGCCGGTAATCTCATGCCCCGGCCGCGCCACCACAATAAATTCCACCGCTCGAATGACGTCCTGCCAGCGGCGCCAGGTTTGGATTTCCGCAAATGCATCGGAGCCGATGATGAAGAAAAGGGCGCTATTTGCATCCGTATTTGCGGCGGCGTTCGGGGCGTCGGCATATGGGGCCGCCGCGCTCGCGGCCTTCACGCGCTCAATGGTGTCAATCGTGTAGCTCTTCGCCGTTCCCTCTTCGAGCCGCGACGCAACGAACCGTGGATCCGCCGCGCACGCCAATTCCACCATGCGATAACGGTGCTCGAAGGACGCATCGGCGCGCTTGTGCGGCGGATTCCCCGCGGGAATGAACAGCACGCGGTCGAACCGGTACTGATCCGCGGCGTGGCGCGCCATTTCAAGGTGGGCGGAGTGAATCGGGTCGAAAGTCCCGCCGAAAATGGCGACCCTCATCGGGGTGACTGTTCCAGTGGCTGGAGGATCTGCTGCAGCAATTCTTCTTCCCTCTCGATCTCGATGCCAATCTCCAACCAGTACAATTTCAGCGGCGACACGATTTCGGTTGCTCCATCACACAGGTTCAAGGCGTCCTTCTCGGTCGTGACCAAAGCTTCCGCGCCGCAGGCCAAGGCTTGCGCGCGCAGCCGCTGCAACTCCTCGGGACGATAGGAATGATGATCGCCGAAGGCCCAATGAAACACCAAGTCTAGTTTCAATTCTTCGAGAGTACTCCAAAACGAGCGCGGATTCCCCAAGCCGCAAAAGGCCGCCGCCTTTTGAAAACCGGCGCCCGCCACCGAAATGTTGAGGGCGGAGTTGACATCCACCCAATTGCGCGGTGTCACGCGGCAGCGGAAGATGGGCGCGGAGCTATATCGCCGCAGTTGGCGCTCCAGGCCGGTGTTGTGCTGGCCGGGCTCGGCACGCGTCACGACCAGGGCGGTGGCGCGGCTGAGACCGTGCGCCGGTTCGCGGCTGCGCCCAAGCGGAAACAAACCGCCGCCGAAGGGATTCAGCCCGTCGATCAGGACAATATCCTGCTGGCGGCCAAGCCGGAGGTGCTGGAAACCGTCGTCCAGCAGAAACACGCCGGGCGCGAAGCGCTGCTCCATCAGCAAGCCCACATCATAACGATTACACCCGATTCCGACGTGGGCGTCTCCAGCGCGCAGGAACATCTGGGCTTCGTCGCCGGTCAAATCCAAGCTGGCGGTCTCGCCGCGCGGGATCAGAACAATAGGCTCGGCGGATTTGCGCTTATAGCCGCGAGTGAGGATGGCGGGGTTGCGGGCGGCCTCACGCAGGCGCGCCGCGAGATGCGCCACCATGGGCGACTTGCCGACGCCGCCCATGGTTAATCCGCCGATGCTGATTACAGGCGTTTCGAGTGACCGCTGCGCGGCGAGACTCGCCGCGACGTCGATGCGATGGCCGGCGCGCCAGACCCACGAGAGCGGCGTGAGAACCACGCGCGCCGGAAGTTTGTGCAGCGGGCTCGGGACCCCTTCGGAGAAGGCTTCCCAGATTTCGCCCGCGATGCGCGCCGTCACGCCGCGTTTTGATTGTGCAATCTCGCGTGCGCGATTCCCCGAGGCAGAGCCATCTGCAAGAAGCTGGGTAATGGCGCCTGCCAATTCGGACGGATGCTGAATGAGGGTAAGCGCCTTCGCCCGGTGAAACTCTTCCGCGATGGCCGCGAAGTTTTCCATGTGCGGACCAACGATAATTGGTTTGCCGAAATAGGCTGGCTCCAGGATGTTGTGGCCGCCGCGCTGCGCCAGCGTGCCTCCCATGAAGACAACATCGGCAGCATCGAAAAGAGCAGCCAGTTCGCCGATGGTGTCGAGCAGCAGGACTCCTGGCAAAGCTAACGGCTTAAGCATTGTCCGTCGCGTGAACACGACGCCCGCACGCGAAAGTTTCTCGGCAACGATATCGAAGCGCTCGGGCTTGCGCGGCGCCAGGATCAACAGCAATCCTGGACGCGCAGCCAGAAACTTCCCGAAAGGCTTCGATCACGGCGTCGTCTTCATCCACATCGCCCGCAGCCGCCGGTGGCATGGTGCTGGCGGCGATGCATACCTGCTCAGCACCGGTCTCGTTCAAAAACTCGACGATATCCGGCGCGATTCCGGAAGCCGGCGGCGTGAAATCATACTTCAAGTTCCCGCCGATCCTCACGCGCTCCGGCGGCGCTCCCGCAATCACGTAGCGCCCGGCGTCTTCTTCGGTCTGCACCAGAATCACATCGGGCTGCGCGAGAACATGGCGAAAGAACCAACTCCGGCGCTGGTAACGCGGCAGCGCGCGGTCCGAGATGCGTCCGTTGACGATCAGCAATGACGCGCCTGAGCGCTTCGCTTCGCGGTAGAGATTCGGCCAGATCTCGGTCTCCAGCACCACCACCAGCGACGGTCTCAACTGCCGCAGCACGCGGCGCACAGTCGAGCGATAGTCAATCGGCGCGTAGAAAACACCATCGGCCAAGTCTGCGAGTTTCTGCTCGGCGGTAGCGCGCCCCGCAAGCGTCGTTGTGGAGACGAACAACTGCACCGACGGGCGCTCGGCACGCAGACGGCGCAGCAATTCCACGATCGAGAGCACCTCGCCCACCGAAACCGCATGAAACCAGATGGCTCCGCTGCCCGTCGTTTGAAGGGAGTCCGGCAAAAACCCCAGGCGCTCGCCGATACGCGAGAAGTACCTGCGGTCACGCAATCCCCGGTAAAGTAGATACAGAGCGATCGCAGGCGTGAGGGCGATCTGCAGAAGTTGGTACAGGAAGAATATGAGACGCGTGGCCGTAATCGTTCTATTGAGTATAACGGCGGTGGCGGCTGCCGACAAGGACAAGCCGCGGTTCGCTCCTGGTCCTGCCGCGAGCTATCCGTCGCATCAGACGCTGGACAAAATCACGATTGCGGCAGTGCCCTATCTCACCGATGCCGAGACGTCCACTGCTTTCGGCAAACTGAATCCCAACAAATACGGAGTCCTGCCGGTGCTGGTGGTGCTGGAAAACGGAACCGGGAAAGCGCTGCGCCTGGATCTGCGCGCCGAGTTCGTCACCGCCGACGGCAAGCACGTGATCGCCCTTTCGCCCGACGACGTGCAGCACCTGAACGGAGGGGCGAAGGCGCCCAAGATTGGCGGGGGCACGCGATTGCCCGTGCCTTTGCCGCATCGCGAGAAGAAGGGCCCGCTGAATGTCGAGGAGATCGACGGGCGCTCTTTTTCGGCAAAGATGCTGCCCATCGGCGAGCGCGCTTTCGGCTTTTTCTATTTCAACGTCGAGCATGAGCCGGGTTCGCGCCTGTATTTGACGGGGATTCGCGACGCGGCAAGCGGGCAGGATTACTTTTATTACGAGCTTCCGCTGCTGCCTCAGTGAGGTTCCGAAAAAACCGCGGCCGGCACCTTCACGCCGCTTGCGGCAAGAGCTGAATATCGCAGATGGGCGAAGTGACGATCAACCCTTCAAACATCGGGTGACGGAACTCCAAATGCATTCCGCGCCCTAAATACGCGGTTCTGAGCATCGAACCACCCCAGTTCGATCCATGGATGCGCACCAGCACGGGGAACGGGCAAAACTCCGGATGCCCGGAAATCAGGGCGTTGCAATCGCACTTCATGACGATGGTATAGGCGCGATTCCGCGTCTCAACCTTCAGCTTGCTCTCCGGCGGCAATTGCCGCAAATCCACTCCGCCTTCGATTTCGCTGCGGATGATGTTCCCGTTAATCCGATCGCTCAAGTTTTCGTGCGGGGCAAACATGGCCATTTACATTTTACAAAGAAATGGAGGGGGCGGGCGGCCGCTCTGAACCCCGAAGCGGAAGCGCCTCTGCCAGCGCGCTCGCGAAACGCTTCGCCCAGCGGACTTGAGCCTGCGCGTCCTGCACTTCGTCCTGTCGAAACTCGACCTGCAGATACGGCAAGTCTCGCCGCAGTGCATGGAACGGGATGCTGTAGTCGATGGCCGGCTCCATCGAATACGGCTGGTTGTCTCCCACCTGGACATCGTTCATATCCTTCGACCGGCGCAGAATATCCATAACCGGCTCCACCAGGCTGCGATCCTCGTGGCTCGAGAACGCGATCTGCCAGGGCCGGCGGCTCCCCGCAAGATTGTCCGTCATGGAATGAATCGAGAGCACGATCGAGGACGCTCCGCGCAACACGCGCTGGTCAAGAATGGTTTCGACCGCTGCGTGGTACGGGTGAAACCAGCGTTCGATGCGCTGCGCCCGGGCGGACGCCGAAAGGTTCAGGTTGCCCGGAATCATGGTGCCGTCGCTCCTCTCGGGAATAAGATCGGCCGCATCCAGGTGACGATTGCAATCGATTGCCAGCCGCGATACCGGGCTCAGCACAGCAGGCGCCTCGAAGATCTCCGACAGCGCCTCGGCCACCCCAGCCGCGCCGATGTCCCATGCGATATGGCGAGCGAGTTCGGGGGGCGGCAAACCGAGATCGCCGAGTTCCGCCGGGATGTGTCTGCTGGCGTGATCGCAGAGGATCACAAATTGGCTCGTTGCCCTCGGGCCGAAGGACTTTGGGCTTCAACTCGGCGTCCCCTGCGTCACGCTCACCGAAACATCCATCCCCAGGAACGCGGAAGCGGGACCCGCATAAGTGCCCCACAGCGGCAGAACCTGCTTGGGATCCCAGGCCACCGCCACGCGGATCAGATTGCGATTGCCGATGATGTTATTGGTGGGGTCGAAGTCCACCCATCCCGCGCCAGGCAGGTACACCTGCATCCAGGCGTGGGTCGCGCCACCGCAGGCTATCTCGCTCGTCGTCCATTTCCGGAACGAAGATGTAGCCGCTGACGAAGCGGGCGGCGAATCCCAGGCAGCGCACCGCTTCCATCATCAGCAGCGCGAAATCCCGGCAACTGCCTCGGCGGCACTGTAGCGTTTCGCCGGGACTCCGTATGCCCTTCTCGCTGCGCCGCTGATAGCGAAAATCCTGCTTGATCGCCGAAGTCATCGAGCGCAGCAGCTCGATGGTTCCGATGCTCCCGGATGGATTCAGGAACTGCTCCGCCCAGCCGGCAACGTCGTGGCTCGGATAGTGGCAGCGCAGTCCTTGCGCCAGGTCGGGCAGCTCGTCATCGTCATATCGGAAAGGATAAGTTCGCGCGTACTCTTCGAGCGGATAATCCGGCAGCGGAATTTCGAAATGCTCCAGCGTGACGGAGCTGTCGAAGCGCAGTTCGCAGGTTTCGCCGTCGAAAGTAGCGATCGCGAGGGAGTTATCAAACACGTCATGCAGC